>CAXTBA010000038.1:0-33037 GCA_964242665.1 uncultured Hymenobacter sp. | reverse complement strand
AGTGCTGCTGGTAAAATTCGGGCAGGCTTTCGGGCTTGGGCATGGGGCGAAGTTACCGAATTCAAGCCGGATTACGTGGTACCGCCCTAGGGCCGGGCAGCTTGGCTGGGTGTGTGAACAGGTAGCCCAGACGGGCTTTTCAGGTTGAGAAGACCGTCATGCTGAGCCTGCCGAAGCATTTCTCTCGAACAGTTTTAGCCTAACGGAACGGTAGAGATGCTTCGACAGGCTCAGCATGACGGTCTTTTTTTATCCTATCCACACACTCTGGCCTCCTGAGCTATTTACCGGGCCGGCTAGGGAGTCTAGGGCCAAGCTGGCCGAAAAAATGCTGGTCGGCGTAAAGTAGCCAGCTGGTTCGTGCGTTTAGTGTCCTGAACAGTAGCCCGTCAACTCAGCTGATGACCCTCGGACACCTTGATTATCAATTCTATTCGCCGGCGGGGCAATTGGCGCCCCTAGTAGCCGGCTTCCGGCAGCTTTATAACGCTAGCGCAGCCGCTCAGACGGTCACGGTGCTGCCGGACGGTCGGCTCGACTTGTTTTTTATGCAAACTCCGGGGCTTCCGCTGCGGGTGGTGCTGTTTGGGCTGGGGAGCCAGCCGGAGCAGGCGGCCATTCCCCCGCACACCCGCATTTCGGCCATCAGCTTCCAGCCCCTGGCCGCCGAGTACCTGTTGCGCGAGCCGGTGGCCGACCTCGTGAACGCGAGCAAACCATTGGAAGCTGCGCAGTGGGCCGCCGTTGCCGCGGCCTTGCCTGATTTCCCCGCGTTTTGCCAGGCGGCCACGCGGCAGCTGGGGCAATTGCTGCCCCGGCAGCTCGACCCGCGCAAGCTGCGACTGTTCGACCTGCTCTTTATCAGTCATGGTACGCTCAGCATCAATGAGCTAGCCAGCACGCTGGTTTGGAGCAACCGGCAGCTCCATCGCTACTTCACCCGGCAGTACGGCCTACCGCTCAAGACCTATTGCCGCATCCTGCGCTTCACCAGCGCCGTGGCCCACCTGCGCCAGGGCCAGCTGCTGCCGGATGCCCACTTCGTTGACCAATCCCACTTCATTCGGGAGGTGAAACAGTACGCGGGCGTGCCGCCCACCACGCTGCGGCGCAACGAAAACGACCGATTTATCCAATTATCGGTGTCGCCGGTCGAATAATTTTGCTGTCGCAATTCAGGTGCTGTCCGCTCCAACTAGGGGTAGTACCGGTCGGGTGGGTGGCTGGCGGACAGAGAGTAGCCGCTTGCCCGCGACAAGCCATTTCCAGCGTACTTATGACTGATTCAGACGTTCGGATTTCCGACGGGTTCACCGGGCCGCAGTGGACGATTATCGTGCTGCTGACGCTGACGCAATTCACGGTGGTGCTGGACTTTATGGTGCTGTCGCCGCTGGGCGACCGGCTGCTGAAAGCGCTGGCCATGCGGCCGGAGCAATTCGGCCTGGCCGTATCGGCGTATGCCTTCAGCGCCGGGGCATCGGGCCTGCTGGCGGCCGGCTTTGCCGACCGGTTTGACCGCAAGCAGGTGCTGCTGTTCTTCTATTCGGGCTTTGGGGTGGGCACGTTGGGCTGTGCCCTGGCGCCCACGTATGAGCTGCTGGTGGCGGCCCGCGTGTTTACGGGGCTGTTCGGCGGCGTTATCAGTGCCAGTTCGCTCGCCATCGTGGCCGATTTGTTTCTCCTGGGGCAGCGGGGGCAGGTGACGGGCTACACGCAGATGGGCATCAGCGGCAGCCAGCTACTGGGCGTGCCGCTCAGCTTGTACCTGGCCAACGGGCTGGGCTGGCACGCGCCGTTCTGGCTGCTGGCCGGGCTGAGCGCGGGCATCGCGGCGCTGCTCTGGCACTACCTGCCGCCCGTGACGGACCACTTACGCGCCACGACCCGCGTGCCCGTCGCCGCCCAGCTGGGGGGCCTCCTCCGGCAGCGCCGGTACGCCCTGGGCCTGCTGACCACGGCGCTGCTGACGGTGTCGAGCTTTCTTATCATTCCTTGGAACAGCATCTTCGTCATCAACAACCTCCGCGTTACCCCGCAGCAGCTGCCGCTGTTGTTTATGGCCGCCGGCTGCTGCTCGCTGGTGCTCATGCCGCTCGTCGGCCGGTTGAGCGATACCCACGACCGCTTCACCCTCTTCGGCCTGGCCACCGGCTGGCTGCTGCTGGTGGTTTTGCTGTACACCCGGCTGACCGCCGGGCCATTCTGGCTGGTGCTGGCCCTCAACGTGGCGTTTAGCGCCGGGCTGGCCGCGCGCATCGTCCCCTCGATGGCCCTGCTAACGGCGCTACCCGCGCCGCAGGACCGGGGCGCCTTCATGAGTCTGAACGCCGCCCTGCAACAGCTGGCCGGCGGGGTAGCGGCGGTGGTAAGCGGCTTGATTGTCACGCAGCAAACCAAGAGCAGCCCGCTGGAGCACTACGAAATCATCGGGTATGCCGTGGCCGGCTTATCGGTCGTGAGCGTGCTCCTGATGCGGCAGGTGAGCCAGCACGCGAAAAGCGACGCGGCCGGGGAAGCGCTGCCACTGAGCACCGTGAATGAGCTGCTGACGCAGGGAGGGCATGAATTTTAACGTCTGCTTACGTGCGTTGGTCGACCAATACGCTTATAGATAGGTAGCTGGGGCTGACGACTTTTCAACGGTTTCAACAGAAAAATTTTCATTTGCTAAATGAAGGGGCCATCAACAAAATGGCGCTACCATACAACTATGAATTTATTGACCGACAAGCAAGTAGCTATCATTGGCGGCGGCCCTGCCGGGCTGATGACGGCCGTGCTGTTACAGCAGCGTGGGGCCCACGTCACCGTTTATGAGCGCGAAGCGGGCCCCGATGCCCGCATCTGGGGCGGCACCCTCGACATTCACCGTAACAGCGGGCAGCTTGCCTTTGAAGCAGCCGGGCTTCTGAGCGAGCTGTATAAGGTCGCCCGGCCCACCGCGGAGCGGGTCGTCAAGCCCGACGGGACGATTATCGAAGAAGACCTGCTTGAGGAAGCCACCGCCTACTTCAAGCCGGAGATTGACCGCTCCGAGCTGCGCCAGCTGCTGCTGGGGGCCCTGCGACCCGGCACCGTGGTGTGGGGGCAGCAGTTCGCCAACCTCGATGCGCAAACCGACGGGCGGCTCGCGCTGCACTTCGTGGGGCAGCCCACCCAAGTGGCCGATGTGGTAATTGGGGCCAACGGCGGCCGCTCGCGGGTGCGCCACTACACCACGGGCACGGAGCCGCAATATTCTGGCACGGCGTACATCCAGGGCGACGTGCACCAGCTGGCCGCCAAGGCCCCCGCGCTGGCGGCCCTCATCAACGGCGGCAACCTGGTCGTGCTGGGAGAGCGCAATACCCTGGCCAGCCACACCAAGGCGGATGGCAGCCTGGAACTGGGCGTGTCCGTGCGGGTGCCGGAAGGCGGGCTGGCTGCGCAAGGCATCAGCGGCGAGCAGCCGGCGACGGTGCGCGCGCTGCTGCACACGCTGCTGGCCGACTGGGCACCCCTGTTTCACGAAGGCTTCGCGGCCGTGGACGAGTGGCGCATCCTGCCGCTCTACGTGGTGCCGGTCGTAGCGGAACGCCCGGTGACGCAGGCCATTACCCTGGTCGGCGACGCGGCCCACCTGATGCCGCCCTTCGCCGGGGTCGGTGTCAATACGGGCCTGCTCGACGCCCTGCACTTGGCCGACTGCCTGACCAACGGTGCATATGCCGACCTGCCAGCGGCCATCACGGCCTACGAGCAGCTCATGTACACCTACGCCCACGAAGCTCAGCGCATGACCAGCGAAGCCGAGCTAAGCATCCACGGCGAGCAGGCAGCCCTCTCCGACCCATCGGCTATGCACAGCGCCTGGAACGAGCTAATGCAAAGCGTAGCCGCCGAGTCTAAACAGCTTGGCGAGCAGCCAGATAGTCTAGCTGAAAACGGGCAATGAGAAATAGTAAAACGTGTTTAAAAATCAATCAGTCCGTCATGCTCAGCATGACGGACTGATTGATTAATTAAGGCAGACCAGGCGCTCAACTGGACCGCCTAGCCCCCCATGCGGTAGCGGCGCGGCGGGCGTGCGGCCGGTCTTGCTTTTGGACAGCCGATTAAACGCCGCTTCCGACTGGTAGCCGACTTTGGCCGCCACCTCGCCCACATTGATTTTCTCGGTCGCCAGCAGGTGCTTGGCCAGGCTCAGGCGCCAGTTGGTCAGGTACGTTAGCGGGGTTTCGCTCACCAGTTGCTTGAAGTGACTGGCAAAAACCGAGCGCGACATGGCCCCGCTGCGGGCCAGCGCCGGGTACGGCGGCTTCGAGCCGCTCGGGGCCATTACCGAAGCCCAGTTCGACAAGATGTTCGACTTGAACGTGCGCGGCACGCTCTTCACCGTGCAAAAGGCCCTGCCGCTGTTCGCCGCCGGTGGGTCTATTATTCTGAACGGGTCGAGTGCCTCGGGCAAGGGCTTTCCGGCGGGCAGCGTGTACAGGGCTAGCAAGGCGGCGCTGCGGGCCTTCGCCCGCGGCTGGCTGGTTGACTTGCAAGACCGCGGCATTCGCGTCAATGTGCTGAGTCCCGGCCCGACGGATACGCCCGGCGTGGCCGGGAACGGTCCGCAGGTGAGGGAGTACCTGCGCAGCCTGATTCCGCGGGGCGAAATGGGCCGCGTCGAAGAAATTGCCGCGGCCGCGCTGTTTCTCGCCGCCAGCGACTCCAGCTTCGTGAACGGCATCGGGCTTTTCGTGGACGGCGGCGCGGCTCAGATTTAAGCCCGAGCGGCCGCCGACCTAAGCGGCCGGCATCGCCGAGCACGTCCAGCCAGGGTGCGCCGCCCGCCGCCGAGCCGTCAAGCGGGTTACCGGAAGGCCCGCGCCAGGGCCCCGAGGCGCGCAGCTTCCAACTCCTGAGCCGAAGCGGAGGCCGGGGCCAGCATATCAAAGCCGTGCGGGGCACCGGGGTACAAGTGCAGCTCGGCACGAACCCCGCTGGCAGCCAGCTGCTGGGCGTAGGCAATGTCCTCGTCCCGAAACAAGTCGAGGGTGCCCACGGCCAGGAAAGCGGGCGGTAGGTGGCGCAAATCGGTGGCGAGGGCCGCCGAAGCGTAGGTGGGCACCGCTGCTGGCGCGGCCCCCAGGTAGTCGGCCCAGGCTTCCTCATTGGCGGCGCGGTCCCACACGCCCACGTCGGTAATCTCGTGGCTGCTCGGCGTTTGGTTGCGGTAGTCGAGCATCGGGTAGGTCAGGAGCTGAAGTATCAAAGGCGGCCCCTGCCGGTCGCGGGCCAGCAGCGCGACCGCCGCCGCCAGTCCGCCCCCGGCGCTGGCCCCGCAGAGGGCGATGCGCCCGGGATCGGCGCCCAGCTCGGCGGCGTGGGCGTGGGCCCAGACCAGCCCGGCGTAGCAGTCTTCGAGGCCGGCGGGGTAGGGGTTTTCGGGCGCCAGGCGGTACTGAACCGACACCACAACGCACGGCAGGGCCGCGCACCAGCTTTGCAGCAGCCGGTCGTCCTGCTCGGGCACCCCGCTGATGAGGCCGCCGCCGTAAATCCAGTACACCAGGGCCCGGCCCGTCGCGGGCTCGCGGGGCGAGTAGAGGCGCAGCCGCAGGGCCGGCTCCCCCGCCGGGCCGGGCACCTGGCGGTTTTCGATAATGACGGCCGGGTTGGGCTCGGCAGCCGGCAGGGGCGGCTGCTGGCGCAGCCACGTGGACAAGGACACGTCAGCTGGCCGAGCGTACTGCTTCATCAGTTCGACGACCGGCGTCAATTCAGGGTCGAGGGCAAGCGAGTAAGTCATGGAAATGAAAAATTGAAAAGACGTGGGAGGTAGCCCCAGCCAGGCCACTGCTAGTCAATAAGCTTAATCACGATTTTGCCGAACAGCTCGGGGGAAACGGCCGCCTGGTAGGCTTCCTTGGCCTCGGCAAAGGAGAATACCCGGTCGATGGGCGGCTTGATGCCGTGGGCGTCGATGGCGTGCAGCAGGTCGCGGTAGGCGGCGGCGCTGCCCACGGCCGTGCCGCGAATGGAGGCCCCCTTCATCATCAAAAACAGCAGCGGGGGCGACGTGGTGGCCCGGTCGAACAGGCCCATGAACGCAATTTCGCCGCCGTAGCCGACCGCCGCGATGGCCTGGTCCATCGCCGAGCCGCCCGCCGAGTTCACCACGCGCTGCACGCCGCCCGTGCGCGCAAACACGACTTCGCCCCAGTTGGGCGTTTCGCGGTAGTTCACGGCATCAATGGCCCCGAGGGCCCGCAGCCGGTCCAGCTTGTCGGGCTGGCTCGACGTGCCGATAACCCGCGCCCCCACCGCCTGGGCCAGCAGCAGCGCGAAGAGCGACACGCCCCCCGTGCCCAGCACCAGCACCTGGTCGCCGGGGCCGACGCGCCGGGCGTAGGGCCGGTCGCCGTTGAGCGCCGTCCAGGCCGTGAGGGCCGCGCACGGCAGCGTCGCGGCTTCCAGCAGGCTCAGGCTTTTCGGGGCCGCCGCCACCCGGTCGGCTTTTAAGATAACGTACTCGGCCAGCAGCCCGCCGTGCTCGTTGGAGCCCAGCCCGAAGCCCAGGCCCGGAATGGGCGGCCCGTCGGCCCACCCTTCCATGTACAGGCTCGTCACGCGGTCGCCCACGGCCCACTGCTCAACGCCGGGGCCCACGGCGTCCACTTCGCCGGCCCCGTCCGACAGGGGCACCACGTCGGCGGTCAGCGTCTGCCCCAGCTGGCCCGTCAGAATAATCTGGTCGCGGTAGTTGATGGAAACGGCGTGGACCTTGAGGCGCACCTCGCCGGGGCCGGGTTCGGGGATGGGGGCTTCCTGCAAAAGCAGGTTTTCTAGGGAAGTGGCGCCGGCCTGTACTATCCAGCGGCGCATGAAACCCGGCCGAACGGGTTCGGTAAGAAAGTCAGCCATGAGTGGCGAAGGTTTGCTGTGCGTTAAAGGGGGGTAGGGAATCAGCAGCTGAGGGCTGCTTGATTTCCTGACAAAGGTCCTGCACCCAACGTCCCCTTTAAAACGGACATCAAACTTTTACCTGTAAAAATCAAACCAGGCGCGGCCTGCTCGTTCCTTTAAAAAATTAGTCTGCGCTTTTCTATGCCCGTAAATCAAACCTGCTTTATTCTGACGCCAGGGCCGGTGCCAGTTCGGCCTGCTGCCGGAAAGCTTTGGGGGAGGTGCCCGCGTGCTTGCGAAAAAAGTGCGCGAAATACGTCGGATTAGCAAAGCTCAGGCTATCGGAGATGTCCGCGACGGACCAGTCGGTGTGCCGCAGCAGGGCCTTGGCTTCCTGGGCCACGCGCTCGGCCAGCAAGGCACTGGTGGTCCGGCCCGTTACCTGGCGCAGCACCCGGTTCAGGTAGTTGACGTGCACGCCCAGGCGCGCGGCCACGGCCTCGGCGTTGTGGAGTGCCAAGGGCCGGGTGGGCGAGGAAATGGGAAACTGCTGTTCCAGCACGTGCGAGAACTGCGCGGCCAGGCGGCTGGCGGCCCGGGAGTGGGCGGGGTGCTGAAGGTCGGGCCGCAAGCGCTGGGCTTCGTGCAGCACGAGCTGGACGTAGGTGCGCAGCAGGTCGTACTTGTGGCGGTACGTCGAATCAACCTCGGCCAGCATTTGCTGAAATAATTGGCTCAGCAGCGCGCTTTGCCCGTCCGTGAGCGCGGTGACGGGGTGGGCCCCCAGCTGCAGCAGCGACGATTCCTGGACCGCGCCCGCGTAGCCCGGCCCGTGCAGAAATTCGGCCGTGAACAGGCAGAAGAAGCCCGCCAACGGCGTTTGGGCCGCGCACGAGTAGGGCGCCAACGGATGGTAAAGCACCAGGGCGGGCCCGTGGACGAGCATCGTTTCGCCCGCGTAGGTGAGGTGGGTGGTGCCGCTGGTGTATAAGTTAATCTGGTAGAAGTCCCGCCGGTTGTAGGGGACGTACGGGGTCTCGGTACCCGGCACAATCTTGTGCACGCTGAACAACTGCGGCGTGACGGGCCAGGCGTCCGGCACGTAGGCCCGGTGAAAATCGGCAAAGGATTCGGAGGAAATCATGGCAGGCTAAACACTAATTGCAGGGCGAAAATCACCATTAGTCGCTGGGCTAGACGGCTCGGCCGCCACCAACTGCAAAATTATGCGGCCTTAGCGGTGGCGAGCGACGCTGCAAAAGACAAATTTTCACAGTAACACGCTGCTGTCAAACCGCTTAACAGAGGCGAAGAATTTGGCCTACTAGCGGCGGTTAGCTGCCTGCCAAGCAGGATGTGTAAAGCAAGAGCAATCGGCGCTGAAGCCGGGTGTTCGCTACCTGGTAGTGCGGTAAGTAAAAAGCGGTGAAGGGATGGTCGGGGTGCCGCCCCGCTATTTTTGCCGGATGCCCGCCATTCCCGTTCACGAGCTGCCCCGGCAGCTCCCGGTGCCCTTCGCGCTCATGCGCATTGCTGCGGCTGGAGTGCCGCCGCCCGAAACGGTGGCGGTACACCGCCACCCGCACTACAGCTTTTTGCTCTACGAAAGCGGCACGGCCACGGCGATGGTAGACTTGCAGACCGTGACTTTTGGGGCGGGGAGCATTTACTATTTCCTGCCGGGGCAGGTGCACCAGCGCCTGCGCGAACATGAGGTGCAGGGCTGGTTTTTGGAGGTTGACGTGGCGCTGATTCCCAGCGAGTTTCACCAAGTGTTCGAAAGTGGTTTAGCGCTCCAGCCGCCCTTGGCCTTGCCGGTGGCGCAGCGGCACCACTGCCGGAGCCTGCTGGCGATGCTGCACGAGCGGGCGGCCCCCGACGGCACCTTCCCCCTGGAGCACCTGGTGACGAGGGCCCTGCTCCAGGCCGTGGTGGGCCTGTTTGCCGGCGCGTACGCGCAGCCGCCGCCCACCGGCGCGGCCGTCGCGCGGTCCCGGCAGCTGACCTACCAGTTCCGGCGCTTGCTGGGGCAGCACTTCCAGACGCTGAAAAGCCCGTCGGCGTACGCCCGGCAGCTGTGCGTGAGCGCCAATCACCTCAACGCCCTGCTCAAAAAAGAAACAGGTTTTTCCGTCAGCTACTGGATAACCCACGCCCTAATGCTCGAAGCCAAGCGGCTGCTGGTGTACAGCACGTTGGACGTGAAGGCGATAGCCGCCACGCTCGGCTACACCGACTACCCGTACTTTTCCCGGTTCTTCAAAAAACAGGCGGGCGTCAGCCCCGGCGCGTTTCGCCAGCAAAAACAGTGAATTGTCCCCGCATTGCCCGGAAGTAGTCCTTGCCCGCCTGGCGGGGAGGCCGGTCCTTTGCCAGGGCAAGCAGCCCTTGTCCAACGTTCGCCAAGCCAGCCAGCTAGTGGGCCACCCGAACGGCTAAATTCACTCTTTTACCCTTGATTAGTAAGCCATGTCTGTTAAATCGATGTTTGAGTTCAAGTTTCCGGCGGCGGCCCGCGAAGAAGGCCTGACGCTGGCCAAGGCCATTGGCCACGACATGCTGCCGCTGACCGGCTACGAGGGCCACGACGTTATCCAGGACGTCAAAGACCCGGGGCACGTGATGGTGAACACCCAGTGGGCCAGCCAGGACGAGGCCAACACGGTCCTGGCTGCCTACCAGCACGACGCGAAGATTAAGCGGGTCACCGAGTTGATAGGCGCGGCCCCCATCGGGTTTGTGGCCGACGTGCTGGTGCAGGATTAAGCCCTGGCCCCTGGTTTTAGCAAACAACCGGCCGGCTGGGCAACTACTACCAGTTGCCCAGCCGGCCGGTTGTTTTATAGGCGGGGTTCTCGTTACAACGGGGCGAAAAATTACGTTACCGCCGCTTCGAAAATTGTTAGTATACATAACGTTCTCGTTACAACGGGGCGAAAAATTACGCTAAATTCCCACGAGGCGCACCGTAGCTGGGACCACTGGAACGGCGCTGGAAAAACTACTACGAGCCGCCAGTCACCGTGTCGCCAGAATGAAGTAATTTTAGGACTGTCACCGAATTGGGCAACCCAGGCTCGGACTATCTCCTCAGCCACCGCTCGACACCACCCCCGGCTGCCGCTTTTGGCTTGCCCTGCCGCCCGCCATCGAGCCCTGAAAAGCCGGCTTTTAGCCGAGCCTCAAGCAGCCCACCGGGCAGCCGGCCACTCCCCAACTCGCCACTTTCCCCTTACTGCCATGCCTGAAAACCGAAACGTTACGGCCAGCATCACGGACTCGCTGATTTTCCGCGACATCTTTTCGACGGAGGACATGCGCCGCATTTGGTCGGATGAGCACCGGACCCAGCGCTACCTCGACGTGGAGGCCGCCCTTGCCAAAACGCAGGGGCAGCTCGGCATCATTCCGGCCGACGCGGCCACCGAGATTGCCAGCCAGTGCCGGGCCGAGAACATCGACTTCGGCTTGCTCAAGCAGCGCACCGAACTGGTGGTCTACCCCGTGCTGGGCGTGGTGGAGCAGCTCACCAACCTGTGCCAGGACGGGCTGGGGCAGTGGTCGCACTGGGGCGCCACCACGCAGGACATCACCGACACGGCCAGCGTGCTGCAACTGCGCGACGCGCTGGCCGTGCTCGAAGCCGACTTAGCCGCCACCATTGCCGCCGCCGCCACGCTCACGCTGCGCCACCGCGACACCTTGATGATGGGCCGCAGCAATTTGCAGCAGGCCGTGCCGATTACGTTTGGCTTCAAGATGGGCGAAGTGCTGGCCGCCCTGCGCCGCCACCAGGCCCGCCTGCAGGAGCTGAAGCCGCGCCTGTTCACCCTGGAGTTTGGCGGGGTCTGCGGCACGCTGGCTTCGCTGGGCATGCGCGGGCTGGAGGTGCAGGAAGGCCTGGCCAACGAGCTGGATTTGGCCGTGCCCGAGACGGCCTGGCACACCCACCGCGACCGCATCGCGGAGGCCGGCTGCTGGCTGGGGCTGCTCACCGGCACCTTGGCCAAGCTGGCGCTGGACATCAAGCTGCTGATGCAAACCGAGGTGGGCGAGGCCAGCGAGCCCTTCGTGCCGGGCCGGGGCACCTCGTCCACCATGCCGCAAAAGCGCAACCCCATCTCCTGCTGCTACATCACGGCCAACGCGGCGGTGGTGCGCCAGTACGTGGCGGCCTTGCTGGGCGCGATGGCCGAAGACCACGAGCGCGCCACCGGCCCCTGGGAAATCGAGTGGATAGTGCTGCCGGCCATTTGCACGGCGGCGGCCGGGGCGCTGGCGCAGGCCAAGTTCCTGCTCAGCGGCCTGGAAGTGCACGCCGACCAAATGCGCGCCAACGTGCACCTGACCCAGGGCCTGGTGATGTCGGAGGCCGTGATGATGGCGCTGGGCCCCAAAATCGGCCGCGAAAAGGAGCACAACCTGCTCTCGCCGCTTTGCACCCAGGCCACCAACGAGCACCAGCCCCTGCTCGACCTGCTGGTGGCCGACCCCACCGTCAGCCAGCAGCTCGACCGCGCCGCGCTGGAGAAAATCATGGACCCGGCCCACTACCTCGGCATTGCGGGCGAAACCATCGACCGGCTCATGCGCTGAGGTGTCAACCCGTCATTGCTTCGCTGCGCTTGCGATGACCGGCAATTGATTTTCAATTCATAACTCACCCCATATCTACCCTTCCCCCGAAAGGCCACGTGGTCAGTCCGGGCGGCGTCCCGCCGGCCTGCCAGCAGCTGGCGCCGCAGCACGAAAAAGGGAGCGGCGCTCGGTGTACGTGGGCGGCATCCCGGCGCACGCTGCCCACCCCGCGGCGGCCGTCGTCGCGGCCGCGGGCCTGGAGCCGGTAACGACCCCGCCATGGTAAGCGGCCGCGGCTTCTGTTGCCTTTCCCGCGCTTGCTCCCCCTTTGTGACGTAGTGCTTTTACTTGCTTGGCCATGAATTTAAAGCTGATTGCCACGGCGCTGCTGCCCGCCTTTTTCGTGTTGCTGCTGGGCTACGCCGCCGGCCGCTACCACCGCTTCAGCGCCGACCAGGCCACGGGCTTCAACCAGCTGGCCACCAACTTCGCCATGCCGGCTTCGCTGTTTGTGGATATGGTGCAGCTTCAGCGGCAGCTGCTGGTGCAGCAGGGCCCGCTGCTCTTGCTGCTGCTGGCGGTGCACCTGGGCTTGTTTGGGGTTATCTGCCTGCTGCTGCGGGGGCGCTTTGGGCTGAGCTTCACGGCGGTCATTCTGCTGGCCCTGGCCCTGGCGTCGTCCTCGACGGCGGTGTACGGCGCGGTGGTACTCAAGCCCGTGGCGGGGGCGGGCAGCGTGGGGGCGGTAGGCCTGGTAGCGCTGGTTATTAACCTGCTGGTACCCACCGCTTTGTTTATGCTGCAAAAATCGAAGCCTGCCGGGGCACCCGCCGGCCCGCCGCCCGCCGCCAACCCCAGTGCCAGCAAACCCGCCGCGGGTCCGCCGCCGGCTGGCCCACCCGCCGCCACGGGCGCGGCCCCGCCGAGCCCGCCGGGCACGACGGTGGGGGCGGCGCTGGGGGCGGCCCTCACCTCGCCGCTGCTGCTGGCGCCCGTGCTGGGCGTGGCGCTGGTGCTGCTGGGCGTGCGGATGCCGGCCCTGCTGCTCGGCCCGCTGCAACTGCTGGGCCAGGCCACGACGAGCGTCGGGGTGTTTGCGGTGGGGCTGACGCTGGCCGCCCACAGCCTGAGCTTCTCACGGCTGGTGCTGGCGAGCGCCCTGGCGCGGGTGACGGTGCAGTCGGCCCTGCTGCTGGGGCTGCTGCTGGTGTTTCACGTGCACAGCGAGCTGGCCCGCGCCGCTGTCCTAGCCGGCTCCTTGCCGGTGGGGGTATTGCAAGTGCTGCTGGCCTCGCGCTACGGCACAATGGAAAAAGAGCTGCCGTCCATTCTGCTGCTCACGACCCTGGGCATGGTGGCGGCGCTGCCCGCCTGGTATGCCCTCATCGGCTGGCTGCTGCCCCACTAGCTTGGCTACCCAGGGGCAGCCGTTACTACCGCTGTTTCTACCGTTCACTCCACTTCAACCCCCATTCACCATGACCGTTCACGATGCCACCTACGACCTGCTGCGCCAGCTGGGCCTGACCACTTTTTTCGGCAATCCGGGCTCGACGGAGGAGAATTTCCTCAAGAACTTTCCCCCGGATTTCACCTACGTGCTGGGCTTGCAGGAGGCCTCGGTGCTGGCGATGGCCGACGGCTACGCCCAGGCCACGGGCCAGCCGGCGCTGGTGAACCTGCACACCGGCGCGGGCACCGGCAACGCCCTCGGCAACCTGGTGACGGCCTTCCAGAACAAGACCCCGCTCATCGTCACGGCCGGGCAGCAAACCCGCGAGATGCTGCTGCTCGAACCTTGGCTCACCAACGTGGAGGCCCCCGTGCTGCCGCGCCCCTGGGTGAAGTGGAGCTACCAGCCGGCCCGCGCCCAGGACGTGCCGGCCGCCTTCATGCGGGCCTACGCCACGGCCTTGCAGCCGCCGCAGGGCCCCGTGTACCTGGCCCTGCCCCTCGACGACTGGGACCAGCCCGCGCTGGGTCCCGCCGTGGTGCGCACCGTGGCCCGGCGCGTGGCCCCCGACCCCGACCGCCTGCGCGACTTTGCCCAGCGCCTGAGCGAGGCCAAAAGCCCGGTGCTGGTGCTGGGCGCGGCCCTCGACCGGGCCGGGGCCTGGGAGCCCGCCCGCCAGTTCGCCGAGAAGCTGCAAGTGCCGGTGTGGGCCCCGCCCGCCTCGGAACGGCCCGCTTTCTCGGAGACGCACCCGCTCTACCAGGGCGCGCTGCCGTTTGCCATCGGCCCGCTCAGCGATAAACTCAAGGGCCACGACCTGGTGCTGGTGGTGGGGGCCCCCGTGTTTCGCTATTACCCCTACGTGGCCGGCGACTACCTGCCCGAAGGCGCCCAGCTGTTGCACATCACCGACGACCCCGCCGAGGCCGCCCGCGCCCCGGTGGGCGACAGCCTGCTGGCCGACGCGGGCCTAGCCGTGGCGGCGCTGCTGGCCCTGGTGCAACCCGGCCAGTACCCGGCCGTGGCCCCGCGCCAACCAGACCACACGCTGCCCGCCCCGGAGGCCAGCCCGCTCACGGCGGCCGAGGTGTTTGCCACCCTGCAAGACGTGCGGCCCGCCCACGCCGTGCTGGTGGAGGAGTCGCCCTCCAACCTGGCCGCGCTGCACCAGTGGCTGCCCATTACCGAGCCGGCCTCGTTTTTCACCTTTGCCAGCGGCGGGCTGGGCTGGGGCCTGCCGGCGGCCGTGGGCGTAGCCCTGGGCGAGCGCACGAGCGGGCGGCAGCGGCCCGTTATCGCCGTGCTCGGCGACGGCTCGGCCCAATACTCCATCCAGGCGCTGTGGACGGCCGCGCAGCACCGGCTGCCGGTGGTGTTTCTGGTGCTCTGCAACGCCGAATACGCCATTCTCAAGTCGTTCGCCCAGGCCGAAAACACGCCCCAGGTGCCGGGCCTCGACATTCCGGGCCTCGACTACGTGGCCCTGGCCCAGGGCTACGGCTGCGCCGGCTACCGCGTCGCCACCCGCGCGGCCCTGGCCGAGGCCCTGCGCACGGCCCTGCGCCAGGCCGGCCCGACGGTGCTGGCCGTCCCAATTTCGCCCGCGTTGCCGCCGCTGGTTTGAGCCGCAGACCGCTTAAAGGCACTCCGCCACGAGCAAGCCCGGGGGTAGCAAGCCGAAATTAATCCCGCTTGCTATAGCACGTTCACCTTTCAGTAAGCAGCGCGCCAAAGAGTATCTGCTTGTAAGTCAACTTGCTTTTGCCGCAGCTTAGCTGGACGGCTGCGCTACCAGCCGTAGCTGTGGCGACCCGGCTACTACTCTTTAAATACGGTTGTCTTCCAACGACGCGCCGGCCACGCCGAAAAGCCTCGCCAAGCTACCCGTTAAATCATCTCGGTTACTTATCTTACCTTTACTTATCTCACAAGACTATATTCGCGCATCTTCGCCCCCGTGACTTTACGAGATAAGTTGCCCCTTCTCTCATGCAAATCGGTTATGCCCGCGTCAGCACCCAGGACCAGTAGTTGCATGTGCAGGTCGGTGCCTTGCAGGCCGCTGGCTGCGCCGGCATCGTGCAGGAAAAAGCTTCCTCCTCCAAAGACCGACCGCAACCCCAACTGCTGCTGACCCGGCTCCGCGCCGGCGATACCCGACCTGTTCCATTCAGTGCTCGTATTGCTCGAACGGGGAGTCAGAATTTCTTCGTGGCTACCGACTCGTGCCTTAGTCCCAAAGGGCCTCAAAAAAGCAGCACCACTTTCCCCTGTGTCCGGCGCGATTCCAGGTCGCGCTGCGCGGTTTGCACCGCCGTAACCGGGTAGGTCTGGACGGGTAGGTGCAGCTTGCCGGCCCGGAAGTAGCCCAGTAGTTCGTCGGTGTACTCCCCGAATCGGGCCATTTCGGCAAACACCGTGTATCCCCGTACCACCTGCCGCTGCCCGATAAGCTGCTGGGCCTCCAGCCGGGTCGGCTCGCCGCTGGCCGCGCCGTACACGACGCTGGTGCCCCCGGCCCTGAGCGCTTGCAGGGCCTCCGTGCCCACTGGGCCGCCCACGGCATCGAAGACGGCCGCCACGCCCTGGCCCGCCGTGGCCGCGCGCACCTGCTGCACCCAGTCGGCCTCGGCGTAGCTCACGACCGCGTCGGCCCCGCTGGCCTGCGCGGCGGCTTTTTTCGCCGCGCTGCCCACGGCGGCCACGACCCGCTGGCCCCGATTTTTGGCCACCTGCACCAGCAAGGAGCCCACGCCGCCGGCCGCCGCCAGCACCAGCACCGACGCGTAGGGGCCCGTGTTGAGCAACCCCACGGCCGTCGGGCCCTGGGCCAGCAGGGCCGTGGCCGCCGCGTCGCCCAGTTCCGCCGGCAAGGGAATCACCTGCGCGGCCGGGGCCACGACGTACGCGGCGTAGCCGCCGCTGGGCAGCAGGGCCATCACCCGCTGGCCCACCTGGGCCGTCGTCACGCCGTCGCCCAGCGCCGCTACGGTGCCGGCTACCTCGTAGCCCGGCACATACGGCAACGGGAGGGGGGTGGGCGTGCTGCCCTTCCGCTGCCAGATGTCGGCGTAGTTGACCCCGGCGGCGGCTACTTTCAGCAGGACCTGGCCCGCCCCCGGCCGGGGCGTGGGCACGTCCACCAGCTGCAACACTTCGGCCTCGCCGTATTCAGAAAATTGTACTACTTGCATGGGGATGGGGGACGGTTAAGCCGGTTGTTCGTTTTTATTTGGATTCCACGCGCCCCAAGGGGCTGGGGTTTTCCCCCAGCGCCTTGGGGCGCCAGGTGCCAGCTGGCATCGCCTGGGTAGAGCGCGCTGCGTAAATAAGCCCCGGTGAGCCGGGCCACCAGGGCCACCCGCGCGGGGCTCTCGTCGGTCGTTTCCGCCGCATCGTAGCCCGACACGCCGCCGAGCAGGTGCCCCCCGCCGAAGAGCGTCAGCAAGGCCTTCGGGCCGGAACTGAGGAAGTAGGGGTCGGCGTGCCAGTCCGGCCCCCGCGGGGTGAAGTGCGGCGACACGTCCGCATCGCCCACCACGACCAGGGTCGGGGTGGTCATTTCGGCAAAGCTGGGGTGCCGGAAGGCGGGCATGCGCGCCGCCACCGCCGGGTGCAGGTCCGCCCCGCCATTGCCGGGCGGGGCCAGCAGCGCCCCCGCCGTAATCTGGGGCTCGGCCAGGCTCACCCGCGTCCTGTCCTCCTCCGGATGTAGCGCATGTCCGCCGCGCGGGACCGTCAGAACAGGGGAGCCCCGGGAGCAGCTGTTACGTGGCTGTCGCCGCTGAGCGTTTTCGAGCTCAGGTGGGTCGGCTGAATGACGACAAGGCCTTGCGCGGCCCACGCCTGCGCCAGCGGGCCGTAGCCCAGGGAAGAAGAAAGGCGGTTGGACCCGCCCTGGCCGTGCGATAGCAGGATGATGGGGAAGTTGCGCCCGGTCCGGGGGGCAGAAATACGCAGGTGCAGGTCCACGACGCGGCCGGGCGCCACCAGCACCACCGGCCCGATGGAGAGGACGGCCGGGGGCATAGTACCCCCGGTATTCGAAATAGGTTGGTCGGCCATCTGGTTGGCTACCACGGAATTTCACCCGTCACGGGGGTGTTTTCCTCGCTGATAAACTGGCCCGTGGGGCCGTCTTCCCCCACCAGCACGTAGTTGGCTATCCGGGTGCCGGCCTCTTCCACGGTGCCCGTGCCGTGGTGGTGGTTGAGGTCGGTGGCCGTAAAGCCGGGGTCCACGGCGTTCACCTTAAACGCCGTGTCGCGCAGCTCGTAGGCCAGCACGATGGTGTACATGTGCAGCGCCGCCTTCGAGGCCGGGTAGACGGCCCCCTTGTGGTGATAATACTTCCACGTCGGGTCGCTGCTCAAGGTCAGCGATGCGCCGCTGGAGCCCACGTTGACGATGCGGGGCTGGGGCGCGGGCCGCAGCAGGTCGATAAAGGCCTGCGTGACCTGCACCACCCCAAACACGTTGGTGGCAAACACCTCCTGGAACGTGGCGACCGCGGCCCCGAGGGCCGCCTGCGGCATCCCGCCCGTGATGGCGGCGTTGTTGACGAGGGCATCGAGTACCTGCGTCTGGCGGCCGATTTCGGCGCGGGCGGCTTGCACCGAGTCGGCGCTGGTGACGTCCAGCTGAATGGCTTCCACCGCGGCCAGCCCTTCGGCGCGGAGCTGTTGGGCCGCCCGCTGACCATTGGCCAGGTCGCGGCTGCCTAAGTAAACGTGGTAGCCTTGCTGAGCGAGTTGGCGGGCGGTTTCAAAGCCGATGCCTTTGTTGGCCCCGGTTATCAGAACGGTTTTCATGAACGTTGCGGTTGATTTACTCCACAAAGCTCCCCCACTTAAAAAGGCCGTCAGTTGCCATTTGGCAAAAAGCGCGTCAGCGAATATTTTTCCGTATCCGGCTGAGCGACGACTTGGTGATGCCCAGAAAGGAGGCCAGATGAGACAGCGGAATCCGGTTGGCCAGTTGTGGGTAGTTGCCGAGAAACGCCAGGTAGCGGGTGGTTGCATCCTGCACGACCATCGGACTGATGCGCGCGAGCTTCTCGTGCAGGTGCTTCGAGGTCATCTTGTACACCATGTCGCTCCAGCCCACAATCGTGTGGGCCAGTTCGTCCCAATCGTGCTTGGCAAACACCAGGAGCCGGCAATCGGTCACGGCCTGCACGTATTCGGCGGAAGCTAGTCCGTCTTCGAGGCCGCGCAAGTTGGTGGTCAGGTGCAGCTCGTCGATAAAATTGCGGGTAATCTCCGCGCCCTGGTTGTCGTAGTAGCAAATCCGTAGCACACCTTCCAACAGAAATCCTACCCGCCGGGATACGTGCCCGGCTTCTAAAAAATACGCGTCCTTACCCAGCGACAAGGGAGCAGTCTTGCTCGCAATCAAGTCCAGTTGCCGCTGATTGAGCGACCCAAATTGCAAGAGATAGGCGAAGAGGTCATCCATGGGCGCAAAATAAGCGGGTGCAGTGGGGGCGGTAGTTGCCATTTGGCAAAAAGGGAACTGCAGTCGCCGGCAAATGCGACCTTTGGCTCAAGCCGTAATTTTTCGCCCCGTTGTAACGAGGACCCCAGCTGGCCCGGCCGCCGTCGTGGTCGATGCCACCGGCCGGGTCCGCCAGGTGCTGGGGCTGCGGGTGGCTGATGCCGCCATCTTTCCCGGGGCCATTTCCACGCCCACCAACCTGACCGTGCTGCTGGTAGCCGAGCGCACCGCGGCGGCAATGCACCGGATGGCCTGAGCGCCCGTTGCGGATGGCCGTGCGCCCGGCTGCCACGGGGGTGCTAGGCCCCGGCCGCTGGGTCGTCGGCGCGCTTCTGGCCCACGACGGCCTCGTGGTGCAGGTAGCCCCAGTCGCTCATGGCGCGCACTACGCTCAGCAGGGTCTGGCTGTGGGGAGTGCTTTCGTACTCTACCGTCACGGGGCGGGTGTCGCAGACGGTGCGCTTGACGAGCTGGTGCTGCTCCAGCTCCTGCAACTCTTTGGACAGGATGCGCGGCGAAATGCCGATTTCGCGGCTCAACTCTTTGAAGCGGTACTTGCGCGCCAGCAGCACGGCCAGGATGACGAGCTTCCATTTGCCGCTGATGACGTCGAGGGTGTCGCGCACGGCCTGGTGTTGGCTTTTGGCAGCGGAGCCGGGGCAAACGAGCATGATGGTATTGTTTTGGTAACCGGTATCCTTTCGGTAATTGCTAACAAAGCTACCCAAGCCACCCGGTAGTTTTGCCGCTGCATTAGCCAACTGAGCAGCCGTGGGCACTAACACAGCGCTGGCCTGCTGCCTGGTTTGGCTTAGCAGTTGGCTTACCTCTCCTTCCCCATGAAAAGAATCCTGGTATATGGTGGCACGGGCCGCACGGGTGGCCTCGTCATCGAGTACGCCCTGCAACAAGGCTACGCCGTGACGGCGCTCGTGCGCAACCCCGAAAAACTCACCCGCCAGGCGGCGCACCTGACCGTGGTGCGCGGCCTGCCCACGAACCTGGCCGATGTGCGGCGGGCCATGCCCGGCTGCGATTTCGTCATCAGCACCCTCAGCGCCCTGAGTGAGTCGGAGTCGTTTTCGCGCAAGAAGCTGTCCCCACCCCACACCCTGGAAACGACGATGCGCAACACCCTCACGGCCATGAGTGAGCTGGGCCTGCGGCGCATCGTGACGCTGTCCTCCATCGGGGCCGGCGACTCGCGGCCCTACGCACCGTGGTACATGCGGCTGATAATCAAGCTCACCAACTTCAAGCTGGTATTTGCCGACCACAACCACCAGGAAGCTTTGCTGCGGCAGTCCGACCGGGAATGGATAATTGCCCGGCCCGTGGCCCTGAACAACAAGGAGCAAACCGGCGGGCTGGTGGTGCGCTACGACCACACGCCGTCGCCCTTCGCCATTAGCCGGCGGCAGCTGGCCAGGTTTATGGTCGACTGCCTGAGCACGGACACCTTCCTGCGCAAAGCCCCCCTGCTGGCGGAAAAATAAGCCCTTTGCTTCCCGGCTCGCGGGGCGACCAACTGTCATTTCTGTTCCGATACTAATTTTTTGCTCTTCTCTAAAAACAGCGCGCATGCCAGCGACTTCCCATCCGACCCCGCCGGCCCCGGCTGCCGGCCCCGTTACCGACCTGGCGGGCTTTCGGCACGCGTATGCCGACGTGAATGGCACGCGCCTGCACTACGTGGTGGGCGGCCAGGGCCCGGCCGTGGTGCTGCTGCACGGCTGGCCCTACACCTGGGCCCTGTGGCGCAAGCTGATGCCGCTGCTGGCCACGGCCGGCTTCACGGTCATCGCGCCTGATTTGCGCGGCCTCGGCGACTCGGCCAAGCCGGAGGCTGGCTACACCAAAGCCAACGTCGCCCAGGACGTACACGAGTTGGTGGGGCAGCTGGGCTACCCTACTATCAACCTGGTAGGCACCGACATCGGCACGATGGTGGCCTATGCGTACGCCGCCGCTTACCCGGCCGAAGTACGCCGGCTGGTGCTGGCCGAATCGCTGCTGCCCGGCTTTGGCTTGGAAGAATGGATGAACCCCGCCACCGGGGGCTTCTGGCACTTCGGCTTTCACATGCAGGTGGAGGTGGCCACCCTGCTCACCGCCGGCAAGGAGGCGGCCTACCTGCTGCCCACGCTGATGATGATGTCGACCTCGCCGGACGCGGCGGCCGTCGCCGAAAAGCGGTACCTGCCGTACTACGCCGCGCCGGGCGGCATGCGGGCCGGCTTCCGGCACTACGAGCACCTGGTAGCCGACGGCCAGCACAACCGGGCGCGCCTGACCGCCCCGCTGCCCATGCCCGTACTTGTGCTCAACGGCGAGTACGGCCTGCCGCAAGCGCCGCTGCTGGCCGGGGCGCAGCAAGTGGCCGCCCGGGTAACGGCATACCTCGTCCCGGCCAGTGGCCATACCTTCGCCCAGGATAACCCCGAGTGGATGGCCCAGCGGCTCGGCCATTTTTTCGTGTAGGGCAAGTGCGCCACCGCAGGCTTGCTGGAGCGTTTAGCACTGGATAAGCAACTACCAGCCGATTCCCCGGTTTTGGCAGTTGACCATCTTGCCCGCCTGCCGATGCTACAACTAAGCCTGGTGCTTTCTGCGCACCAAAACCAAGTAGATGCGCTGGCCGCCCACTACCGGTCGGCCAGCGTCGAGGGCGAGTGGGCGTTCCGTAACGAGCTGGGCCGGGGGGTGCTGCGCCACTACCCGCTGCCGCTGGGCCTGGCGGTGTACACCTACGAGTACGAGCTGGGCCAGCCGCTGCACTTCGACACGCTCAACCCGGCCGACAGTGGGCTGTACTGCGTGTTTGTGAACCTGGGGGCCGGGGCGATGACCAAAACGGTGGGCCACGAAACGGTGACGCTGCGCAAAGACTCGCCGGGCGGCGTGCTTTTTTATTCGCCCGATAACCACCTCACCCAGCCGGCCCAGCTGCCGGGCACGTACCGGCTGGTGGGGCTGACCTTCCCCCGGGAGGGGCTGGCCGCGCTGCTGCCGGCGCGGGTACGGGCCGACTATTTTGCGCCGGGGCAGGTATTCCACGTGTTCGAGGAGCTGAGCTTCGACATGGAGCAGCAGCTGCGCCCGCTGGTGGCGGGCAGCGCCCGGCCGCTCGATGCGCTGACCGTGTACAGCCGGGCCCTAGGTTTTTTGGCGCTGCTGATGCAGCAAGTGGCGCAGCGGGCGGTGGCCCCCGCCACCCGGCTGCTGCGGCCCGACGTGGAGCGGCTGTTTTGGGTGCGGGCGCAGCTCGAGGCGCGCTACCAGCGCCCGCCCACCATTGCCGCGCTGGCGCAAGAAACCGGCCTGAGCGCCAGCAAGCTGACCCGGTACTTTGCCCAATACTTCGAGCGCACCGTGGGCCAGTACGCGCAGTACGTGCGCCTGCGCCGGGCGCAGGAGTTGCTGGCCGGCGGGCGGCACTCGGTGTCGGAGGCCGGGTACGCCGTGGGCTACACCAACCTGACGCACTTCAGCCGGGCGTTTGCCAAGCACTTCGGCCGCCAGCCGAAAACGTTTCTGGCGGCGGCCCTGCGGCAGGTGCCGGTTTTGGGCTAGGAATTGGTGGTTTCGGGCTGGTAGGGGAGGAAAAGCCGGGCAACTTTTGCTCCCCGGCAAGTCGCCGGATAAACCACCTGCAAACAGTTCGTATGAAGAGCGTAGTAGTCACCGGCGTTTCGACCGGCATCGGCCGGGGGGCCGCCACCGTTTTGGTCCAGCAGGGCTGGCAGGTATTCGGCAGCGTCCGCCGGGAGGCCGATGGGCAGGCCTTGCAGCGCGCGCTGGGCGCGGCCTTTATTTCCCTCGTCTTCGACGTGCAGGACAACGAAGCCATTCTGGCGGCGGCCGGGCAGGTGCGCGGGCACCTGGGCGGCCGCACGTTGGATGGGCTGGTCAACAACGCGGGCAGCTCCTTTTCCGACCCGCTGCTCGTGCAGAGCGTCGCCGATTTTCGCCAGCAACTGGAAATCAACCTCGTGGGCGTGTTCGCCGTGACGCGGGCCTTCGCCCCACTGCTCGGCGCCGACCCGGCCTTAACCGGCCCGAAGGGGCGCATCGTGAACATCAGCTCGGTGGGCGGGCGGATGGGGGTGCCCTTTGGGGGCCTACGCCGCCGCCAAGCACGGCGTAGAGGGCTTTTCTGAGAGCCTGCGGCGCGAGCTGCAACTGCTGGGCATCGACGTTATCCTCATCAACCCCGGCTCCGTCGTCACCGCCATCTGGGACAAGGCAGAAACCATTACGTTCGACCACCTGGCGGGCACCGTGAGGTACGAACCCTTCAAGAAGTTTACGGCCTGGATGATAGAGAACGGGCGCAAAGGGCTTACCGCCGCCTACGTCGGCCAGGTAATTGCCCAGGCCCTGACGGTGGCCAAGCCGCGCACGCGCTACACGCTGGTAAAAGGCAAGTTCCTGAACGCGACGCTGCCCTCGCTGCTTCCGAGCCGCATGGTCGACCGGATGATGGGCAAGCAGCTGGGCCTGCTGCCGCCAAAGCCGTAGTTAACCAGCGGGGCCCGCTCGCCTCAGCTTCTTGAAGTTATTTCTTGTGCCAAAAACTTGGGGCCGCCTCTGGGCCGGTGCTTACGAACGGCGGGCACGCCAGCGCCGGTAGGCCAGGCGGGGCAGTCCTAACCCTAGGGTCATGGCTATCACGGTATCCAGGGCCGTGGCGGCATCGGCCAGCAGTTCGTTTACCAGGGTGGGCGGCGCGGTGGCGCCCAGCTGCTGCAACCGGAGCAGGCCGCCGCCCAGTCGAAAAAGGAGTATGCCTGGTACCAGGGAAACTACGGCCGCGAAGCCGACCCCGGCAAAAGGCAGGTGCCGCCGCTGCGCCAGCGGGGCGAGCAGCGCGCCGGCCACGAGGCAGGCCAGGCCCGCGGCCCAGGCATTGGACAAGTGCCCGTGCGTGAGCCCGGCCCACCGCACGGCGTGCGCCAGCATCCCGGCCAGCACGGGGTAGGGCAGCAGCCGCCAGGGCAAGGTAAAGAAGACACTGTAAGCCGCCGCGGCTACCCCCGCCAGCAGCACATCCACTCCCAGCGGCAGGGGAGGGCTCGCAGCGGTGGGGGCAGCGTGTGGCCCCCCCAGGCCCAGGCCGAGCAGCACGCCGGTGGCCAGCAGCAGGATCGTGAGCAGCCCGAAGCCTACCCGCGCCAGGCCCAACGGTAGCCACTGCGCACCTAGGTCCAGCGCGCCGTTGAGCAGCGCCGGCCCCGGCACCAGCACGAGCAGGGGGCCCAGCGCCAGCAGGCGCAGCGGCGACGGCACCTGCGCCCGCAGGGCTACCGCCCCCACCAGGCCCGCCAGTAGGGAAGCCGCCAGCAGCTGCAAAAACGAATTGGCGTGCAGCCACCGCGCCAGCCCGCGGCGCAGCAACGCCCCGAGGCCCGCAGTGCCCATCACGAGCCCGATAACCAGCGCTTGGGTGGCCCCATTCAGCACAACCAGCGCGCCGGCCCCCGCCGCGCACGCCAGCGCAAAGAGCGCCGGGCCAGCCTCCGGCATCCGCTCGGCCGCCGCCAGCGCCGGGGCACCCAGGCGGCCCGCGCCGAACGCCGTCACGACCTCCTGCGCGGCCACCACCCGGGCTATGTTGATGCTGGTGGGCGTGGCCGTGGCCAGCCGAACCCGGCCCCCGGTAAATGCAGCAGCAACTCGCCTCACGCGGGGCGCAGCACCGCTGCTACCCCCAGCTGCTGGCCCAGGCGCTCCACGGACGCCAGGGTGCCGTGCGTTTCCTCTCCGTTTTCGTGCAGGATGCGCGCGGTCAGCAGCAGCAAGTCTTCTGGCGCGGGGAGGGCGGCCGGGTCCGGCGGGGGCAGGGGAGGCGGCACGGGGCGCACGTGGCTTAGGGTTGAAAGAAGGCCTGGAACTGCGCCAGCACGGCGGCGGGCTGCTCCTCGGGCAGCAGGTGGCCGCAGTCCAGAGCCTGCCCCGACACCCGGTTGGCCTTGGCGCGCCAGGTGTCGAGCACGTTCCAGAGGTGGCCCACCACCCCCAGGCCGCCCCAGAGCGCCAGCAAGGGGGCTGTTACGTAGTGCCCGGCCGCGTCGTCGGCCCGGTCGTGGGCCAGGTCGATACCAGCCGCGGCGCGGTAGTCTTCGCAAGCCGCGTGGATGGTGCCGGTGCAGCAGTAGCAGCGCAGGTACTCCTGCAAGGCTTCCGGGGTGACGGCCCCCGGCGTTTTATTTTGCACGGCCAGATGGTATTTTAAGTAATACGCCGCATCCAGGCCAATCAGGTTTTCGGGCAGGGGGTAGGGCTGAATCTGCAAAAACCACCACACGTAGCGCGTGGCAAAGAGCTGCGTCGTGTTCGCGTACATGGTCAGCGTGGGCGCGATGTCGAGCACACTTGCTTTAAGCACGGCCTGCGGGTGGTCGAGGCAGAGGCGGTGAGCCACGCGCCCGCCCCGGTCGTGGCCGGCCAGGTAAAAGCGGTCGAAACCAAAGTGTTGCATTACCTCCACCTGGTCCTGGGCCAGGGCCCGAAACGAGTAGTTCGCGTGCTGCTCGCCCCCGGCGGGCTTGCTGGAGTCGCCGTAGCCCCGCAAATCGGGCAGCACGACGGTGTAGGCTTTGGCCAGCTCCCCGGCAATTTTGTGCCAGCACACGTGCGTTTCGGGGTGCCCGTGCAGCAGTAGCAGCGGCGGCCCGCTCCCGCCCTTCAGCACGTAAATGCTGGCGCCGCTGGTGGCGACGACCTGCGCCTCGAAGCCTGGAAACAGCCGCTCATTCACGTCGGCGGGGGCAGGCGCGGGCAGGGCGGGCAAGGGTATCGCCTGGCTAGGCGGCACGGCACTGGCAGGAGTCGGAAGCTCAGTCATGATGCGCAGGGGCGGGGGCTACTGACGATGGGATAAGGTAGCGAAGAGAAGTCAAAACCCGGAGCTGCGACGGGGGCAGTGGTCGCCGTAGCGCTGCCGCCCAGCTATCCGGCCCGGCCACTGGCTAAGGAGGGCGTTGGGGCCTGATTATTGGCCGGGGGGGCCAGCGGAAACGGTGGGCATGAGTGGCCTACTCCTTCGCCAGAAAATCCTGTATCAGCCGGCCGCATTCTTCCGGGCTTTCCAGCCAGGGCAGGTGGCCGGCGCCGGCTATCGCGTGAAACTCCCCGTTGGGCAGCGCGGCCACGATGCGTTGCCCGGTTTCGATGGAGGCAAAGGTATCGTTGGTGCCCAGCAGGAGCAGGGTCGGCTGCGAAACGCTTTTCAACTGCTGCGCCTCCAGTTGCGGCACCATATTTTGCAGCAGGCTGATGGTGGAGATGAGGTAGTTGGGCAGCTGCTGGAAATAGAAGTAGCTATCGCCCAGGCCCGGTGGCTGTTGCGCCAGCGTGTGGGCGCTGTGGCCCATCCTGCGGAGTAAACGCAGCGCCTGGTCTTTGCGGGTGGGTAGCAGCCGCGAGAATAGCCAGGTAAATGGCGGCTTCACCAGGAGGCGGAGCGCCAGCGGGGCCTGGCCTTGCATCACGTTGCCCGGGTTGCCGAGCAGCACCAGCCGGCGCACCAGCTGCGGGCGGTCCATTGCCAGCAATAAGCTCCAGTGCGCCCCCATCGAATGGGCCACCACGTCCACGTTTTCGAGGCTGGAAGCGGCCAGCACGGTGGCCAGCGTTTCCACCGCAAACTGCCGGATATCGACGGTGTTGTGGTCGATGCCTTCGCTCAGGCCCCCACCGGGGCGGTTGATGGCGATGAGGCGCCGGCCGGGCAGCTGAGCCAGCAGCGACGCCAGCGGAAACGCCATGCCCGTATTGCCGGGCACGATGACCAACGGCTCGCCGCTGCCAATTTCGGATACCCGCACCCGTATCCCCTGCTTGGGCAGCCGGATGTAGTGGTCCGTGGCGCGCAGCCCGTAGAAGTCGAACAGTTCTTTTTCGGCCTGGCGGGCCGCCAGCACCCTCGGGTCGTTGTCGTTGAGGGTCAACACTTCTTCTTCTTTTTCCATC
Organism: uncultured Hymenobacter sp.; assembly: GCA_964242665.1. Taxonomy (GTDB): domain Bacteria; phylum Bacteroidota; class Bacteroidia; order Cytophagales; family Hymenobacteraceae; genus Hymenobacter. Next base: position 6,657 of record CAXTBA010000038.1, on the reverse strand, counting down.
GTTTCCGGGTTGGGTTTTCACGGCTGCTGGTGCCGTTGCTGCGGCCGTATACGGCCGGGTAATTAACCGGGTGCCGGCCGGCGGCCGGCGCGGCCAGCGTCAGCCCCTGGACCATAGCGCGCTGGGCCTCCTCCGAAAAATACTGACCATCCAGTAGCTGGTGCATCTGCCAGCCCAAAAAAGAGGCAGTACTACCTGCCGTTTTTGACCTACATCAATGCCGGGTGCAGCGGCCGGCCGGAATTTTGTGCCCGCAATTACCCACCTCCGCTGCGATGGCATACCTTCGGTTACCGCTGCTTGCTGCGCTGATTTTCTGGCTCGCTTTGAATGCAATCAGCCCCGGACAACCCGCGTGGGTACGTACTACCAATCCGCTTTCCGCCGCCTGGTGGGACTACCTGACGGCGGATTGCCGCCGCAGCTTTATCCGGCAGCTAGCTAGCAGCCTTCCTCTATGCACGCCCAACTCACCGCCGCCATTCGCACGCTGGCCCCCCGGCTTTCCGACGCGGAGCTGGCCGCCGGGCTGGCCTGCTTTCGCCCGCTGACCCCCCGCCGCAACGAATTACTGCTGCGCGCCGATGAATTGTCCGAGCGCATGTATTTCGTCGTGCAGGGCTGCCTGCGCATCTTTTTCATCCAGTCCGACAACGGCCAGGAAGCCACCCGCTACCTGGCCTTCGAAAACCAGTTTGCCACGGCCCTGGTCAGCTTCATCACCGGTACGCCCTCGCTGGAATACATGCAGGCGCTGGAAGATACCGAGCTGCTCTACATCAGCCGAACCGACTTCTACCACCTGCTCGACGCGGTGCCGGTCTGGGAGTCCTTTTACCGGCACTACCTGGCGGGGGCCTACGTCACCAACACCACCCGGCTGCACAGCTTCCTGACGCTGGACGCGCGCACCCGCTACCAGCAACTGCTGGCCCAGAGCCCCGCCGTGGTGCAGCGACTGCCCAACAAGCTGGTGGCGTCTTACCTCAACCTCTCGCAGGAAACCCTGAGCCGCTTGAAATCAAAGGTTTAACGAACCAAGCATTCTTTTCTGTCTCTTATTTAGTATGCGAGATATCCTCTCTCCTGTAAAAACACTGCTGGCCGCTCCTTTTGGTGGAGAGCTGACGGCGAGCGTGGTGGCGCACCGGCGCGTGGCGGCCCACACCTACCACGTGCGGCTCGTGGGGGAAGCCCTACGCCAGCTGCCGTACGTGCCCGGCTATACGGTTGATGTGCTGCTGGGCGGGTCCGGCGCCCCGCACCGCAAGTACTCCGTCTGGAACTACGAGCCGGCGGCTGGACTGCTGGATTTGGCCATCTGCACGTTCTCGGCCGGGGCCGGGGCGCGCTGGGAGCAGCTGCGCGTGGGCATGCCGGTGCTGTTGCAGCCGCCGCGCGGCAAGCTCACCCTGCTCGACGGCTACGACACCTACTACCTGCTGGGCGACGCCACGGCCCTGAGCCACCTCTACGAGCTGCACCGCAACCTGCGGCTGAACCAGCAGGCCGTGGGCTGCGTGTACCTGCACGACGAGGCCGACCTGTACGCCGACCTCGACGGCAGCTACCCGCTGCCGCACCACGTGTTTCGGCCCCTGCGCCCCGAGCAGGTGGTGGCCCGCGTGCGGGAGCTGCTGCCACCCGCGCCCGGCCACGACGTGGCCTACGTCACGGGCGACCCGGCCACCTGCGTGGCCCTCACGCGCCTGCTGCGCGAGCAGTGGGGCCTGCCGCCCCAGCAGGTGCGCACCAAGCCGTTCTGGCGCTAGCGCCGGCCGGCACGGGCTCGTTGCGCCCTTGGCCGGACGTTTTTTGCTGATTTCCATTCCCCATCTTTTTGTCGCATGAATCTTTCCAACAACATCATTTTGCTCACCGGTGGGGCCACGGGCATCGGCCTGGCCCTGGCCGAGCGCCTGCAAGCGGCCGGCAGCCAGGTCATTGCCGTGGGCCGCCGCGCCGATAAGCTCCAGCAGGCCCAGCAGCGCGTGCCGGGCCTGCTCACCTACCGGGCCGACCTGGCGCAGCCCGCCGAACGCGTGGCCCTGGCCGAGTGGGTGCGGCGCGAACACCCCGGCCTGAATGTGCTGTTCAACAATGCGGGTATCCTCCGCCGCGTGGCCGTCGCCGACCTGGGGGCCTCATTGGCGGACTGGGAGCAGGCCCGGCAGGAAATCGCCATTAATTTCGAGGCCCCCGTACACCTCACGGCGCTGCTGCTGCCCCACCTGCAGCACCAGGCCGGGGCCACGGTCATCAACCTTTCTTCGGGCCTGGCCTTCACGCCTTGGGCGGCCGCGCCCGTGTACAGCGCCACCAAGGCCGCCGTGCACTCGTTCAGCCTGTCGCTGCGCTACCAGGCCGCCCCCCTGGGCGTAGCCGTGGTGGAGCTGGTGCCGCCCATCGTCCAGACCGACTTGGCCAGCGGGGCTGGGCTGCCGCCGGGTGAGCCGGTGGACCGCTTCGCCGACGCGGTGCTGGCCCGCCTGGCGGCGGGCGAAACAGAAATCGGCTACGCCTCGGCCGAAGTCCGCCGTCTGGCCAGCCGCGAGCAGTTGGATGACTTTTTTCGGCGGCTCAACCCCTGAAAAATAGATGGCTCTTGGCTTCTTTTAGTGGCTTCGCCATTGCCTCCTACGGCTGCGCCTCCCCTCCGCACCCCGTGGAGTTAGTGGGGTAGCGCCTCGCTCTAGGGCTGGCCGGTGGCACGCTGCTCTCCGTGTCGCACAGCCGTTTGTTCAGTGAAACGAACGGCTGGTAAAGCGTCCGATTGGCTTTTAAACCAATCTTTTAACCAGGGCCCCGACCCGTGGCTGCTGCCCGCCGTGGTGAACACGGCCCGGCTAGCGCTGGCAAAAGGGTGCCCAGGCAGGGGGGCCACACGGAAACAAACCCGTTGGCGGGACGCTTCGTAAGGCGTCAACTGTGGTCCCGCAGACGTTCTGCCGGGCCTTCCCTTCTTCCGGCATGCACCTGCTCCGCGCTTTCATTCGCTCCTTAGCACCGGTGTCGGAGCAGGAGCTGGCGTTGCTGACCCCGCACGTCGTGACGCGGACGGTCCCGAAAGGCGCGTTCCTGCTGGAGGCCGGCCAGGTCTGCGAGGCCATCTACTTTGCCAACACGGGCTTTCTGCGCCTGTACTACGTCGGGCCGGAGGGGCACGAGGTCAACTGCCGCTTCGCCGGGGCCGCGGGGTTTCTAACGGACTACCAAAGCTTTTTGACCCAACGGCCGTCGCGCTACTACTGGCAAGCTTTGCAGACCGCGGAGGTCCTGGTCTTGCCCTACGCACTCGTGCAGCGGCTCTACCGTGAGTCGGCGGCCTGGGAGCACTTCGGGCGCCTGATGGCCGAGCGCGTGTACCAGCAGCTCAATGAGCGCGTGGAATTGCTGGAATTCCTGACGCCCACCCAGCGCTACCAGCACGTGCAGCAGCACCAGCCCGAGCTGCTGACGCAGGTTTCGCAGGCGCACCTGGCGTCTTACCTGGGGGTGCAGCCGGAGTCCTTGAGCCGCATACGCCAGCGGCTCGGTCAAAAATAAATAGCTTTTAAGTCGTTCTTAACCAACGTCAACGATTCGGGCCGGCCGGTGCCGATACCTTTGTGCCAGTCGTCGCCCTCCCCGCAGATTCCAAGTCCCTGAGCAAGGCCGAAGAAGCTTAACCCACCGGGTTTATCCTTCCTGCGGTTGCCCTCGGTTGGGTAGCCAACTTCGAGGCGGCGAGACGTCACTAGTCCTTCCGGCGCCTAGGCTTGCAGGCTGGACTATTACCCCTTTAGTTATGAACCAAGCAACCTCTATCCGGGCGCTCATCACGGGCGCTTCCGGTGGCATCGGCTACGAGCTGGCCAAGCTCTTCGCCCAGGACGGCACGAGCCTGGTTTTGGTGGCCCGGCGGGAAGACAAGCTGCGCGCCATTCAGCAAGAATTCGAGCAGCAGTACGGCATTCAGGTGGCGTACCGGTCCCTTGACTTGTCGCAGCCGGGCCAGGCCACCGCCCTCTACGAGTGGTGCCGGGCGCAGCCGTTTCAAGTAAACTACCTGGTCAACAACGCGGGCTACGGCGACTACCGGCCCGTGGCGGAGGCCGACCCGGCCGTGTACGAGAACATGCTGGCCCTGAACGTGGGCGCGCTCACGGCCCTGACCACCTTGTTTGTCAAGGACATGGTGCAGCGCCGGCAGGGGCGCATCCTGAACGTGGGCTCGCTGGCCGCCTTCCAGCCCGTGCCGCAGCTGGCCGCTTACGCGGCCTCCAAGAGCTACGTCATGCACTTCACCGAGGCCCTGCACGGCGAGCTGCGCGGCACCGGCGTGAGCGCCACTGTGCTCAACCCCGGCGTAACGAACACTGGCTTTGTGGCCCGCGCCAACATGGGCCGCTCGTCCGACGCGCAGGGGAAGCTGCTCGATGCGGCCCAAGTGGCGCGGGCCGGCTACCGGGGCCTGCTGCGCGGCCAACTCAACGTGGTGCCGGGCCTGCGCGGCAAGCTGCTCTCGTTCGGCGCCGGGCTGATGCCCTCGCGGCGGTTGCTGCTGGCCATTGCCACGCGGGTCTCGCGGCCCACCGCCCGCTAGCCAGCGAGTCCTGGCCAAGCGGCCGGCCGGTTCCCTTCCTCATTTTTCCTACCCCACACTCAATTTCTGACCATGATAAAGTTCACCATTCTGTTGCGCAAGCGCGCCGACCTGAGCCACGAGGAGTTCGTGCAGTACCATAAAACCCAGCACGCCCCGCTCTTCATGTCGCTGCCGGAGGTGCAGCAACACGTGCGCCGCTACGTGCAGGGCCACACCTTGCCCCTCGACTTGCCCGGCCTGCCGGCCCCCGCCTACGACGGCACCACCGAACTGTGGTTTGACGCGGTGGAGGACATCGCCAAGGTATTTGCCGCCCCGCGCTACCTGGAAATTATCCGGCCCGACGAGGCCAAGTTCCTCGACCTGCCCGGCTGCGGCTTCTTGGTGCTGGCCGAAAATCTGGTATTTGAGGGGCAGCCCGCTAATACATAGTTAGTGAGCGCAAAAAGCTAACTTTGGAGGCGGTACGGTATTCCTGTGAGGTGGTCTAGTTACGCTGGACAGTTTAGGGCAGTAGGTTGAAGAAACTGTTGGTGAGCGTGATACGGGGTCCGGTAGCCGATGCTGGAGTGTGGCCGGTCGTGGTTATAGTGATCAAAATAGCTGGCGACGCTGGCTTGGGCATCGGCCGGGTCGGCAAAAACGGGCCACTCGCGCAGTTCGAGCACCTCCGTTTTGAGCCGGGACCAGCGGCTCTCGGCCTGGGCATTGTCGTAGCAGTCCCCGCGGCGGCTCTGCGAGCGCAGGGCCCCGTGCGCGCGGAGCAGGGCCCGGTAGGCGTTGCCGCCGTACTGCCCGCCGCGGTCGGAATGAACGACGAGCCTGGGCGTAGACGGCTGGGCCCAAAACGCCCGTTGCAAGGCCGTGGTGACCAACTCTCCGGGCATGGTAGCGGCCATGCCAGCCGGCCACGCGCTTGGTGCACGCGTCCTGAAACGCGCATCAATAGGCCCAGGCACCAGCAGCGAGCGGCGGATACGCAGTGCCCGATACCCAGACCCGGTTGGCCTGGGTGGGCGTGAGCTGGTCGAGCAGCCGGTTGGAGGCGCAGCGCAAGCCGTGGGTGGCGTCGGTCGTGCGCGGGGTGTAGGCCTTGGCTTGTAAGGCGTGCAAGCCCTGCCGCTTCATGGCCGTGCGCAGGCGCTGGCGGCCCACCCGGTGCCCACTCTGGCGCAGCACGACCGACGCGTGCCGTAGCGGCGTTTATGATACCCAAAGGCCTTCGCCAGCGCCATTTCCCAGGCCGGCGGTTGCGGTCCTACTGCCCGCTGCCGGCCCGACTGCCAGGCACAATAGCCGCTGGCCGGTACGCTCAGCACCTGCCAGAGCTACCACACGGGGCAATTTCCACGCTCGGCCTCGACAAAGCGCTGGCGGCTCATGGAGTCTCGGTCTGCGAGATAACGCGTGTGAAGTGTTTGCTGGCAATGGCTTTTTTTAAACTTCCAGTTCCTGCGCCTGCCGCCGGTTGGCGGCCCGCAACTGGCGCAGTTCGGCGGCCGTGGCCGGGCCCAACGCGGCCCCCAACGCGGCCGCTACCGGCGTTTGGGCGGCTTTTTGCCACTGGTAGAGGCGTTTCGGGTCGATGTTGAGCACTCGTGCGGCGGCGTGGGTCGAGCGGCTTTGCTCAGCCAGACGCCAGGCTTCGGCACGGAAGGCCGCATCGTACTTGCGGCGTTGGTCAGGTTTTGGCGTGGCTTTCATGACGAAGGAAAGCTGCCACCCAGCTCTGTCCGGCTCAACTAGACCACCTCACTTCACCCCTTCTATTGCTGTAAGAAGGTCTTATGGGCTATTGCTCCTGCCTGGGCACTCCGAACAGCGGGGGCCGCAGGGGCGCGAGCCGTTAAAAAGTTGGAACGCCATTAAACCATTTACCCCGCGGCCCGGTAAAATGCCAGGCTCTGCTGATCACAGGGGCCGTTACTTCCATTCTTACCTAGCCTTGCCATGTCCCGTTTCGCACACGATTCGCGCCGCCACTTCTTGCAGCGCGCCGGCCTGGGCCTGCTGGCGGCGTCCCTGCCGGCGGCCCGCGCGCAGGGCGGGGCCGCGGCGCTGCCCGCCCC
>CAXTBA010000037.1:0-33364 GCA_964242665.1 uncultured Hymenobacter sp. | reverse complement strand
AGCAGGTGGTGCTCAGCATCATGGCCGGCGTCACGGTGGCCACGCTGCGCCAGGCTTTGGGCACGCCCAAAATCATCCGGGCCATGCCCAACCTGCCCGCCCAGATTGGCATGGGCATGACGGCCTTCACCAGCACCGACGAGGTGAGCCGCGCCGAATTGGTGCAGGTGCAAAACCTGCTCAGCACCACTGGCAAGACCATTTACGTGGAGAATGAAGCGGCCATCGACGCCAGCACGGCCATCTCGGGCAGCGGTCCGGCCTACGTGTATTACTGCATGGACGCGCTGATGGCCGCCGCCGCCCAAATGGGCTTTGCCCCCGCCGAAGCCGAGCTGCTGGTGAGCCAGACTTTCCGCGGGGCCGTGGAATTGTACTCGCAAGCCGGCCTAAGCTGCGCCGACTGGATTGCCAAAGTTTCATCCAAAGGCGGTACCACCGAGGCGGCCATGCGCGCCTTCGGGGCCGGGCAGGTGCGCGAGGGGCTTATGGCCGGGGCCGGCGCGGCGCGGGACAGAGCCGAAGAGCTAGGGCGGTGATTTCAGTTAGCATTTATCAGTTAACATTTAACAATTGGTCAGGCTGTCCCTCCGCCTAGTTGTTAATTGTTAACTGAAATCACGCCACCGCGTACCCGGCAAAGTCCTTGCGCAGCTGTGTTTTAAGCAGCTTGCCGGTGGCGGTGTGGGGCAATTGGTCCACAAATTCTACGGCGTCGGGTTCCCAAAACCGGGCAACTTTGCCTTCGAAAAACGCCAGCAGCTCTTCGGCCGAAACGTTCATGCCTGGGCGGCGCACCACAATGAGCAGCGGCCGCTCGGCCCAGCGGGCACTGTGCACGCCGATGACGGCGGCCTCGGCCACGGCGGGGTGGGCCACGGCCAGGTTTTCGAGGTCGATGCTGGAAATCCACTCGCCACCCGATTTGATGACGTCTTTCGAGCGGTCGGTGATGTGCATGTAGCCGTCGGGGTCGATGGTGGCCACGTCGCCGGTGCGGAACCAGCCGTCGGCGGTCAGCTCGCCGGGCACGCCGCTGCGGAAGTAGTCGCGCACCACCCAGGGCCCCCGCACCAGCAAGTCGCCAAAGGCAATGCCGTTGTGCGGCAGCGCAATGCCTTCGTCGTCCACAATTTTCATGTCCACCCCGAACACCACGCGGCCTTGCTTGGCGCGCACGGCCAGGCTTTCGGCGGGCGTCAGGCCTTTGTGTTTGGCAACGAGGCGGCCGCCGGTGCCCAGGGGACTGGTTTCGGTCATGCCCCAGGCGTGGGTGATGGTCACGCCCAACTCCTCCTCGAAGGCCGTCATCAGGGCCGGCGGGCAAGAGCTGCCGCCCACCACCGTGCGCCGCAAAGTAGTGAAGTGGCGGTGGCCTTCGCGCATGAATTGCAGCAGCGCTAGCCAAATAGTGGGCACCCCGGCCGAGAACGTCACGCCCTCGCTTTCAAACAGTTCGTAGAGGCTGGCGCTGTCCATGCCCGCGCCGGGCAGCACCAGCTTGGCCCCCACGAGGGGCGCCGCGTAGGGCAGACCCCAGGCGTTGACGTGAAACATCGGCACGACCGGCATTATCACGTCGAGGGCCGAGCAGCCGAGCGAATCGGGCAGCGAGGCCCCCAGCGCGTGCAGCACCGTGGAGCGGTGCGAGTAAAGCACGCCCTTAGGCTGGTCGGTGGTGCCGGACGTATAACAGAGCGAGCAAGCCGTATTTTCATCGAACGTGGGCCATTCGTAATCAGCCCGCTCGGCGGCTAGCAAATCTTCGTAGCTGCACAGGCCGGGCATGGCCGACTGAGCGGGCAGGTGCTCGTAACCGGCCATCAGCACCCATTTTTCCACCTTGGGACAAATGGGAGCCAGCCGCTCTACCAGGGGCAAAAAGGTGAGGTCGAAGAATAGAAGCCGGGCTTCGGCGTGGTTGATGATGTAGACAAGCTGCTCGGGAAACAGGCGCGGGTTGACGGTGTGGCACACGGCCCCGATGCCGGCCACGCCGTAGTACAGCTCGAAGTGGCGGTGGGTGTTCCAGGCCAGCGTGCCCACGCGGTCGCCGCTGGCAATGCCCAGGCGGAGCAACGCCTTGGCCAGCTGCTTGGTGCGGCGGTGCGCGGCGGCGTATGTGTAGCGGTGGAGGCCGCCCTCGGGCAGGCGCGACACAATTTCGGTGTCGGCGTGCCACTTGGCCGCGTGCTCGAGTATGCCGGTCACGCGCAGCGGCTCGGCCATCATCAATCCTAACATAGAGAGCGGGGTGGGAATGGGGCCGTAAGGTAGCGACGCAACGGTATTTCACGCAGGGTTGCGGGGTGTTAAACCGCAGTGTTTCACGGTGCTGTTCTTTCGGCTTTCTTTTGTGGATGAATGAGAACGAAATTTCTTTTGAAATACGGCGGGCGGCGTTTAAGCTGCACACTGCTTTGGGGCCTGGGTTGTTGGAATCGGTGTACGAAACGGCTTTGGCCTACGAGCTACGGCAGCGCGGCTTGGTGGTCAGCACCCAGGTGCCCCTGCCCATGGTGTATGCTGGAGTGCTGATGGAGGTGGGCTTCCGGCTCGATATAGTAGTGGCCGGGAAAGTAATCGTCGAGATAAAATCGGTAGAAGCCTTACAGGAAGTGCATTACAAGCAACTGCTAACTTACCTGAAGCTATCGAACCTAAAACTCGGGCAACTCATCAATTTCAACGTCGTCACCCTAAAAGACCACATGCATCGCCTGGTGAATGGCCTATAAAACAGCCCTGCGAAACACTGCGGTTCAACACCCCGCAACCCTGCGTGAAAGCTCACCGCACGCTCTCAATCGCAATCTGCATAATTCCGGTGCGCACGCTCAGTTCCGAAAGCTTGTTGTTGCGCCGGCTCGGATGCACGCGGTTGGAGAGGAACACCACCACCAAATCGTATTTCGGCTCGACGTAAAAGCCCGTGCCCGTGTAGCCGGTGTGCCCGTACGCGGCCGGCGACGAGCCGGGGGCGAAGTTCAGGGCCGGGTTGGCGGCGGGGCGGTCGAAGGCCAGGCCGCGCCGGTTGTCGGGGCAAAACTGGCAGCGCGTCCACTCGTCCAACAGCTTTTGGTCGAAGAGCTGCTGGCCGCCGTAGCGGCCACCCCAGGCGTAGGTCTGCACCAATTTGGCTACGTCGTTGGCGTCGCCGAACAGGCCGGCGTGGCCCGAAAAGCCGCCCAGCAGGGCCGCGCCCTCGTCGTGTACCGTGCCGTGCAGCAGCTGCCGGCGAAACGTCGAATCGTACTCGGTGGGCACCAGGCGGGCCAACGGGAAGCGCCGCGCCGGCCGAAAGCCCAGCGTGGTGGCTCCCAGCGGCCGGTACACTTCGCGCTGCAAATAATCCTCAAACGCCAACCCCGTGCGGGCCCGCACTAGCTGTGGGTACAGCAGAAATGAGAGGTCGGAATACACGTATCCCGGCTTCTCGTTCAAGGGCGAGGCCCCGATTTCCTGGTTGATGCGGGCCGGTATTTTCCGGCTCGCCCACAGGCCCCGGGCCACCAGCAGCGGGAACCGAGCCGACGAATCGGCGCGGAAGTAGCGGCGGCGCAGGGCCCCATTCTTCTTCGTCAGCTCCTTCCAAAACGGAATAAACGCCTTGAGCCGGGCCTGGTGGGCCAGCACGTCGCGCATTTTCAACGGGGCCTTGTCGGTGCCGCGCAGAAAAGGAAAGTAGTTGCCCAACGTGCTGTCGGGACTGAACTTACCGGCCTGCTCCAACTGGAGCAAAGCCGGCGTGGCGGCCAGCAGCTTGGTGAGCGAAGCCAGGTCGTAGAGGTCGTCGTTGGCCACCGGGCGGGGCACGCGCAGGGCCCCCGCAGGGGTAGGGGCTTCCTTGGGGTGCTTGTTCTTTTTCAGGGACCGGATGGGCACGGCTTCGTCGTAGCCGGCGTAGGTCTGGTTGCCGTAGCTTTTGCGCAGCACCACGGTGCCGCGCCGGGCCACCACCACCTGGCAGCCGGGCACGGCCTGCGCCGCCAGGGCCCGGCCCACGAGGCTGTCGATGCGCGCTTCGAGGCGGCCGTCGAGGCCCACGTCTTCGGGGTGGGCGTAGCGCAGGCGCAGGCCGCCTTCGGTTTTCAGGCCGAAGCCCCGCGGTAGGGCGTTGCTCACCGTGACGGGCAGCGTGCCCTGGGCCCCCACGCCGCCGAAAATGAGTTGGGCGGCCAGGCTTTGGGCGTCGGGGCTTTCCTGGTAGGCCAGCACCACGGCGGCGGCGCGGTCGAGGTCGCGCACCTTGGCCACGGCGTAGGCCGAGCCGAACACGCTGAGCACCAGCGTCTGCTTTTGGCCCACCAGCTCGCGCAGCAGCAGGTTATCTTCGGGCGTGATGCCGAAATTGGTGGCTGGCAGGCGGCCCAGGCTTTGCAGGCTCACTAGCACCAGGTTGTAGGGTCTCAAGGCCCCGCGCAGGCGGGTCAGCTCGTCGAGCGTGGGGCTCGCCGGGGCGTGGAAGTGGGCCGTGGGCACGTAGTCGGCCACCGTTTTCTGGAAGTCGGTGGTGTCGCGCGGGGGCCCGCCGAGCACCAGCGTCGCCACCCGCAGCGTGTCGAGGCGGCGCAGGGGCAGCAGGCTCTTTTGGTTGCGCAGCAGCGTGAGGCTGAGTTCGGTAAGGCGGTGGCTGAGGTAGCGGGCGTGGGGCGGGTTGAGGTCGGCAACCAGGTTTTGGAGCGCGACGGGCCGGTAGCGGTTCAGGCCGGCCCACTGCTTGAGGGCCAGCACCCGGCGGCAGTGCGCGTCGATTTCCTTCTGCGAAATCCGGCCGCTGTCCACGGCCGCGCGCACCATCTGGATGGCCAGCGGTACGTTCTTGCTGAACTCCAGGATGTCGTTGCCGGCTTGCAGGGCCCGCACGTCGGCTTCGCCGGGCGGGTATCTACTGATGACGCCCTTCATGTTCATGGCATCGGTGAAAATCAAGCCCTTAAAACCCAATTTCTCGCGCAGCAAGCCCGTGACGACCGGCCGTGAGAGCGTGGTGGGTGTGCCCGTGCTGTCGAGGGCCGGCACGCTGAGGTGGGCCACCATCATACCCCCCAGCCCGGCCGCAATGAGGCCCCGAAACGGCGGCAGCTCCAGCGAGTCGAGGCGGCGGCGGTCCACGCGCACCAGCGGCAGGGCCAGGTGCGAGTCGGTGTCAACGTCGCCGTGGCCGGGAAAGTGCTTGGCCACGGCCAAGATGCCGGCGTCCTGCATGCCGCGCATGTAGGCGCGGCTGGCGCGCGTCACGGCCCCCGGGTTTTCGCCCCAGCTGCGAAAGCCGATGACGGGGTTGGCGGCGTTGTTGTTCACGTCCACCACCGGCGCGAAATTGACGTGCATGCCCAGCCGCCGAAACTGCCGGGCCACCTCGCGCCCCATGTCGTAGAACAGGGCCGTGTCGGCCCCGGCCACGGCCCCCAGGCTCATCTGGTACGGAAATTTTTCGATGCTGTCCAGGCGCATGCCCGCGCCCCACTCGCCGTCGAGGGCCACCAGCAGCGGCACCCGGGCCTGGCCCTGGTAGCGGTTCAGCAGCTTGGTTTGCCGCACGGGGCCCCCTTGGAAAAAAATCAGCCCCCCAACGCCGTACTGCTGCACGAGCGCCGAAACGGAGTCTTCATCAATGCGTTGGCGGTTGGAATACGCCGCCACCATGAACAGCTGCGCCGCCCGCTGGTCGGGCGTGAGCACGCGCATCAGCGAGTCGACCCAGGCCGAGTGCAGGTACTGCGTGAAGGCGGGGGTTTTATTTGAATTAAAAATTAAAAATTTAGAATTAAAAATGGCTTTGGGAGTTGCCTGCTGCGCCGCTTTAGCCGCCCGGGACCTCATTTTTAATTTTGAATTTTGAATTTTTAATTGCGAAGCCCGCTGGGCCGGGGCCAGCAGCGGGGCCGCTAGCAGGGCCAAGAGCAGCAGCCGTTTGGCAATTGAAGAAATCAAGCGCAAATGGTTCAGGGATTGGAGGTAGCGGCCACGGGCCGGAAGTACACAGTAAAGGTAGAGCCCACGCCCACCTGGCTCTGTACCTCGATGCGGCCCCCGGCGTTTTCCACCATTTTCTTCACCATGTACAAGCCGATGCCGCTGCCTTCGACGTGGCCGTGCAGGCGCTGGAACATGCCGAACAGCCGGGGCTCGCCCGTCAGGTCCAGGCCCAGGCCGTTGTCGGCCACGGCCAGCATCACTTCGTCGCCCACGGCCCGGCCCGTCAGGGCGATGCGCAGCGGCCGCTCGGCGGCCCGGTACTTGAGGGCGTTGCTGAGCAGGTTGTACACCACCGAGCGCAGGTTTTTCTCGGAGAACGGCACCGGCGGGCAGGCGGCCACGTCGATGGCCACGTGCGCGGCGGCGGCTTGCACGAGCGGCTCCAGGTCGAGGCGCACGTCGCGCACCACGGCGGCCACGCTCACTGGTCCCACGGCCCCGGGGTCGCGCTCTAGCCTGGCCACGTCGGTGAGCTGCTCAACCGTGTGCTTGAAGCGCTCCACCGCGTCGCCCATCATCCTCAGGATGGCGGGCACCGCGCCCGGCCGCTCGGCGGGCAGCTCGTCGAGCAGGGCGTGCAGCAGGCCTTCGATGTTGTTGACGGGCTGCTTGAGGTCGTGCGAGGCCGTGTACACGAAGTTGTCGAGGTCGGCGTTCACGCGGGTGAGCTGCTCGTTGTTTTCGCGCAGCAGGCGCTGGGCCTGGGCCTCCCGCTCCAGGGCCAGCTTGCGCTCGTGGATGTCGGTGTACGTCCCAATCCACTGCATGATATCGCCTTGGGCGTTGCGCGAGGGCAGGCCCCGCCCCAGCATCCAGCGGTAGTCGCCGGCCGCGTTGCGGATGCGGCACTCCATTTCCAGCGGCTCGCCGGTGGCCAGGCTGTGGCGCAGGCAAGCGGTGGCGTGCCCGTGGTCGTCGGGGTGGATGCGGCTAATAATCGGGCGGTCCGGGCCCGGTATTTCCTGGTTCGTGTAGTCGAACCAGCGCCGGTTGAGGTAAGTATTTTCGCCCTGCGGATTCGCTGTCCAGGCAATCTGCGGGATGCCTTCCAGGACGCGGCTGGCCTCGGCGGCGGTGCGCTCCACCACCAGGCGGGCGGCCTGCTGGCGCGCCAGCTCCTCGTTGGCGCGGTCAATCAGCGCATTTTGCTCGGCCACCCGCGCCCGGATGTCGGCGATTTCCCGCTGCGCCGACAAGTCGGTGACGAGCACGGCCAGCGCCGGGGCCCCGGCGAACACCAGCACGTTCATCGACACCGCAAACGGCCGCAGCGCCCCGCCTTGGCTGCGCAAGGGCAGCTCGCCGCGCGCCTTGTCGGCCCAGCCCTGGGCCAGCAGCCCGGCCCAGTAGCCGTAAAAGTCGGCCGGCACGAAGCTCTCAAACGCGCTGCCCAGCAGCTCGGCCAGTGGGTAGCGCAGCATCTCGGCCAAGGCGGCGTTGGCGTAAAGCACCGTGCCTTCGGGGCTGAGCAGCAGGGCCCCTTCGTTCATCTGCTCCACGAGGGCGCGGTAGCCCAGGTCGGTTCCTTCCAAGGTGAAGATGCGCGGGCCGCTGGGGCCCTGCACGGCCAGCGCGTCCACGGCCCCCGTGCGCACCGCCTCGATGAGTTCCTGGGCCTCGAGTAATTGGGAGCGCAACTCCTCGTTTTCCAAGGCCAGGGCGCGCAGCGGGTCGGGGGTGGACGGGCGCAGGTCAGCCACGGCGCGGGTCGTTGTCGGGGCCCTCGTCGGCGGGCGCGGGCAGGCCCAGGGCCACCAGCACCCGGCGGCGGTCGGAGAGGTCGCCCACGAGGCGGCGCACCAAGCCGGGGCGTTTTTTTACCAGCGTGGGCGCGGCAATCAACTGCTCCAGCTGGGCGCGCTCGGGCTCCTGGTACACGTCGATGATGAGTAGTTCGTAGCGTCCCTTCAAATGTAGCTCGCAGATTTCCTTGATGTTGCGCACGGCCCGCAACGAGTTGGGCGTGGCCCCCGTGATGTAGAGGTACAGCAGGTACTCGGCCCCGTGGTCTTCACGCTGGGCATCGTCCTCCACCATCATGGCTGCGGGGCCGGCACGGGCCGGATGTCGAGGCCCACCAGCACCCGCTCCGCGTTCGACAAGTCGCCGATGATCTTGCGGATGGGCACCGGCACCTTGCGCACCAGCGTCGGAATGGCCAGAATCTGGTCACCCTCGGCCAGTTGCGGGTTCAGCAGCAGGTCAATTACTTCGAGCTGGTAGCGGCCGGCCAGATGCTCTTCGCAATACTTGCGCAGGTTGGCCAGCGCCGCTACCGATTTCGGCGTCTGGCCCGCCACGTACAGGCGCAGCTCCCAGGTTTCTTCTTTCTCTTCGGTCATTTGGGGGGCGCTCAATGGGTGTGGCCAGCGGTTTCGTTGGGGGGCAGCACGGGGGCGGCCACCGGGCCGGGGCCGCTGTTGCGGGTAGTCTGGTTGTGGGCCGCCACCCGCTGGCGGGTTTCTTCCTCGCGGTTGATTTGGCGCAGTTCCTCTTCCACGCTCTCAAACTCGGTGCGCAGGTTGTCGATGTTGGCTTCCAGCATCCGGCGGCGGCGCTCCAGCTCGCGGTCGCGGCGCTCGGTCTCCTGCCGGGCGGCCAGGGCGGCGGCTTGCTCGCGTAGCTGTTCGGTGTAGCGGCTGGCCCCGGTTACGATGCCCGTCGGCCCGATCACTACATCTAGCAGCTCGATGCCGTGCGGGGTCACGATGAACTCGCGCACTTGGTTGGAGTGGCTCATGCCCCTGGACTTGAGGATGCTCAGCCCGCGGTTGCGCTCGCCGATGCCTTCCAGGTCGCGCACGCTGATCCAGGCATCGACGAGCGAGGACACGCCTTCTTCCGTCACTTCCACGTGCCGCTGCGACCCGCTGACCAGGGCCGTAAACAGGGCCGTGATGCCGTTTACTTTCAAATAATCGATGAGCCGGGTGAGCATGCTCTGCACTTCGGCTAGGTTGCCCACCGAAATCAGGTTCGTAATGGGGTCGATAACGACGGCCGTGGGCCGGAACTCCTTCACCAGCTTGTGGATGGTGACCAAGTGGCGCTCCAGGCCGTTGAGCGTGGGCCGCGAGGCCTCGATGCGCAGGCTTCCCTGGGCCACGTACTGGGCCAGGTCCATGCCCACCGAGCGCATGTTGCGGATGAGCTGCTGGGGCGATTCTTCGAACGCGAAAAACAGGCACCGCCCGCCCTGCCGGCAAATTTCCTGGGCAAAGCCGGCCGCCAGCGTGGTTTTGGCCGTGCCCGCCGTGCCGGTGATGAGCACGCTGCTGCCCTCGTAAAAGCCGCGCAGGCCGAACATCTCGTCCAGGGCCGGCACCCCCGACGACACAATTTGGTCCGACACTTGGTGGTCGAGCTGGAGCGAGGTCACGGGCAGCACCGAAATGCCGTCTTCGGTAATCAGGTACGGGTACTCGTTGGTGCCGTGGGTGCTGCCGCGGTACTTCACGATGCGCAGCCGCCGGGTCGTAATCTGGTCAATCACGCGGTTGTCGAGCAGGATCACGCAGTCCGACACGTACTCTTCCAACCCTTGACGGGTCAGCGTGCCGTCGCCCCGCTCGGCGGTGATGATGGTCGTCACGCCTTTGTCTTTGAGCCAGCGGAACAGGCGGCGGATTTCCGAACGCAATACGGCTTCGTTGGGGAAGCCGGAAAATAGTGCCTCGATGGTATCGAGCACCACGCGCTTGGCCCCAATGGTGTCGATGGCGTAGCCCAGGCGAATAAAGAGTCCTTCCAAATCGTACTCGCCGGTTTCCTCAATCTCGGAGCGCTCGACGTGCACGTGGTCGAGGCGCAGCTTTTTCTGGGCTTGCAGCTCGGCCAGGTCGAAGCCCAGCGAAGCCACGTTGGCCGTCAGCTCGGCGGCCGTTTCTTCGAAGGCCATGAAGACGCCGGGCTCGTCGAACAGCAGGGCCCCGCGCGCCAGAAACTCAATGGCCATCAGAGTTTTGCCGCAGCCAGCGCTGCCGCACACCAGCGTGGGGCGGCCCAACGGCAAGCCGCCTTCGGTGATTTCGTCAAGCCCTTCGATGCCGGTCAGCGACTTGGGCAGCCGGGGCAGCGCGGGCGTTTTAGCCAAGAGGTTATTTTGCATAGAGTGCGATTGTACGAGCCAAAGTTAGGACGATTTCCGGGGGCGACGACCGGGCCCGTGCGGGGCGGGCGGGCGGCTTTTCGCCGGCCGCCCGCTAACCGTTACGCTCGGTGCGGCGGCTTGCCGGTTAAGCCAGCGATTACCGGGCCGCCAGCGAAAAAGCCGGCGGCCCGGGCCCGCCCGGTTTTCTTCACGCGGCGTATCGCGCCGGGCCCGTAGCTTGGCGGTTGTTTTCGCTTTGCTTAAAGTCTTTTATGAAGAAACTCCTCTTGGCCGGACTGGCCACCGCCGCCCTCGCTACGGCGTGCAACCAAACCAAAACCACCGGTGCCACCGGCGCGGCCACCACCGCTACCCAAACCGACCCCAAGGCCCTGGCCGGCCTCTTCGACGGCTTTTGGGAGCAGCAGTCGCGCCTCGACCCGCTTTCGGCCACGGCCCAGGGCGACAACCGCTACAACGATTTGTTGCCCAACGACGGCACCCGCGCCTACCGCGATACGCTGCGCAACTTTTACCAGAACTACCTCACGCGCCTGGAACAATTCGACCGCGCCAAGCTCGGCGCCAACGACCGGCTCAGCTACGACATCTTTCAGTACCAGATGCAGCAGAACCTGGCCGGGCTGAAGCTGAACACGTGGATGATGCCCTTCAACCAGTTCTACGCCCTGCCGCTGACGCTGGGCCAGATGGGCTCGGGCGAAGGCATTCAGCCCTTCAAAACGGTGAAGGACTACGACAACTGGCTGGGCCGCGTGCAGGGCTTCACGGTGTGGGCCGACACGGCCATTGCCAACTTCCGCACGGGCCTGAAGGCCGGCGTGGTGCTGCCCAAATCGTTGGTGGTAAAAATGTTGCCCGAGCTGCGCGACCTGGCCGCGGCCGACCCCACCAAAAGCCTGTTCTACGCGCCCATCAATAAATTTCCGAAGGATTTTTCGGCGGCCGACAGGGCCCGGCTGGGCGCGGCGTACCGGCAGGCCATCGGCACGGAGCTGAACCCGACCTTTAAGAAGCTGGGCAACTTCCTGCAAACCGAGTACCTGCCCAAGGCCCGCGCCACGAGCGGACTGGGGGCCCTGCCCGGGGGCCCCGAGATGTACAAGTACCTGGTGGCCAACTCGACGACGACCGATAAGACGCCGACCGAAATCTACCAGCTGGGGCTGAGCGAGGTGGCGCGCATCCGCGCCGAGATGGAGCGGGTGAAGGCCAGCGTGGGCTTTAAAGGCGACCTGAAGGCGTTTTTCGAGTACATGAAAACCGACAAGCGCTTCATGCCCTACACCCGGCCGGCGCAGGTGCTGGCGGCCTTCGAAGCCATCCACCAGCGCATGGAGCCCAACCTGAAAAAGATGTTTCTCCACGTGCCCAAAACGCCGTTTGAGATTCGCCAGACGGAAGCCTTTCGCGCCGCCTCGGCCTCGGCCGAGTACAACCAGGGGGCCCCGGACGGCTCGCGGCCGGGCATTTTCTACGTGCCGATTTTCGACGCCACTACCTTTAACACCACCTCGGGCATGGAGTCGCTGTTTTTGCACGAAGCCATTCCCGGGCACCACTACCAGATTTCGTTGCAGCAGGAAAACACTGATTTGCCCAAGTTCCGGCGCTTCGGCAGCCAGAACGCCTACGTGGAGGGCTGGGCGCTGTACTGCGAAAGCCTGGGCAAGGAGTTGGGCCTCTACACCGACCCGTACCAATACGCGGGGGCCCTGGGCGACGAGCAGCTGCGCGCCGTGCGCTTAGTGGTGGACACCGGCCTGCACAGCCGCAACCTGACCCGCGAGCAGGCCATCGACTACATGCTCGACAACCTGGCCATGAGCCGGCAGGACGCCACTTCGGCCATCGAGCGCTACATGGCCATTCCGGGCCAGGCGCTGGGCTACAAAATCGGGGCCCTAAAAATCCGGGAGCTGCGCACGAAGTACGAAAAGCAGCTGGGCCCCAAGTTCTCGCTCAGCGCCTTTCACGACGAGATTCTAAAAGACGGCTCGATGCCGCTGGCCGTACTGGAGAAGAAGATGGACGCCTGGGCAGCCGGGGTGAAGTAGGGGCGGCGTTTTTTGTGGCTGCTTCGGGGGCCCTATCTTGGTCCTTAACACTGATTCTCCCCGTGTAATGAAAATATTCCTCGCCACGGCCCTCGCGTCCCTGCCCCTGCTGAGCTATGCGCAGGCCGAAACCTTCGTGCTGAACGGCAAAATGGCCAACCCCCAGGCCGCCGACAAGGCCTACCTGCGCTACGCCATTGACAACCGCCTCGTCAAGGATTCGGCCGTGGTGAAGAACGGCGCGTTTACTTTCAAAGGCACGGTGCCCGGGCCCACGGACGCCGCATTAGTGCTGGCCCACCAGGGGGCCTGGCTGCTCGCGCCGCACGCCATGATGACTGAGGTGTTCCTTGAGAAAGGCACCATCAAAGTAACCACGCCCGATTCGACGGCCAAAGCCACCATCACGGGCACGCCCCTCAACGCGTTGAACGCCCAGTTGAACGCCCAGCTCAAGCCGCTGGATGCGCAGAAAAAGGCCCTGAGCAAAGAATATGCGGCCGCTCGCGCCAAACAGGATAAGCCCGCAATAGACGCGCTCGAAGCCAAGTTCGACGCCCTCGATGAATCCAAGCAGAAAATCGCCAGCGCCTTCGTGGCCGCTCACCCCGACGACCGGTTCAGCCTGTTTGCCATCAAGCAGGCCGTGGGCTACTCTCCCAAAGCGGCCGAATACGCGGCGCTTTTCCAACGGCTCTCGCCCAAGGTGCGGGCCACGCCCGAAGGCCAGAAAATTGCCGCCCAGATTGCCAAGCGGCAAGCGGTGGCCGTGGGCGCGGTGGCCCCCGACTTCACCCAGAATACGCCTGAAGGCCAGCCGCTCACGCTTTCGTCGCTGCGCGGCAAGTACGTACTGATTGACTTCTGGGCCAGCTGGTGCCGTCCCTGCCGCGAGGAAAACCCCAACGTAGTGGCGGCTTACAACGCCTTTAAAGACAAGGGCTTTACCGTCCTGGGCGTGTCGCTGGACAAGGAAAACGGCCAGGGGGCCTGGGTGAAAGCCATTGCCGCCGACGGCTTGGTGTGGCCCCAAGTGTCGGACCTGAAGTTCTGGCAGAACGCCGTGGCCCAGCAGTACGACGTGCAGGGCGTTCCCCAAAATTTTCTACTCGACCCCGCCGGCAAAATCGTGGCCACCAACCTGCGCGGCGAGGAGCTGCAAGCCAAGCTGGCTCAACTGCTGACGCCGGTGAAGTAGCGCCTTCATCTTCTGCTCTTTTGTTGTAAAAGCCCGGCCTTGCGCCGGGCTTTTCGCTGGGGCCCGATTGGCCCGTACCGCGCCGGGCCGTAGCTTGCGGGCGCGGCCATTTGCTGCGTTATCCTGTATGAAAAAAAGTATCCTCACCGGTCTGGCGGCCCTGGCGCTGCTCGCGGCCTGCGACCGCACCAAAACCGCTGACACCAGCGCCACGTCGGCCCCGGCCGATTCAAGCGGCATGTTCGGCAGCTACTGGGAGCGGCAGGCCCCGCTGTTTCCGCTGGCGGCCACCAGCCAGGGCGACAACCGCTACAACAA
This sequence comes from uncultured Hymenobacter sp., assembly GCA_964242665.1. GTDB lineage: Bacteria > Bacteroidota > Bacteroidia > Cytophagales > Hymenobacteraceae > Hymenobacter. Next base: position 19,698 of record CAXTBA010000037.1, on the reverse strand, counting down.
CCGCTTGGTGAACGACCAGACCCGCGCCTTCCGCGACTCGCTCACCGGCTTGTACCAAAGCTACCTCGGCCGGCTGGGCAAATTCGACCGCGCCAAGCTGGCCGGCAACGACCAGGTGAGCTACGACATTTTGCAGTACGACTTGCAAACGCGGCTCGCCGGCCTCAAGCTGGGCCTGGCCGTGGGGGCCGATTTCCCGAACAGCTGGATGATTCCCTTCAACCAGTTCGGGGGCCTGCCGCTGTCGCTGGGCCAGTACGGGGCCGGCACGGGGGCCCAGCCCTTCAAAACCGTCAAGGATTACGACAACTGGCTGGGGCGCGTGCACGGCTTCCCGGTGTGGGCCGATTCGGCCATCGCCAACTTCCGGGCCGGCATGAAGGCCGGCGTGGTGCTGCCCAAAACGCTGGTGGCGAAGATGGTGCCCCAGATGCGCGACCTGGTGACGGCCGACCCCACCAAGAGCTTATTCTACGGCCCCATTACGCTGCTGCCCGCGGGCTTTGCCGATGCCGACAAAACCCGCCTGACGGCAGCGTACAAAAAAGCCATCCTCACTGACTTAGTGCCGACTTACAAGAAGCTGGGCGACTTCCTGGCGCAGGAATACCTACCCAAGGCCCGCGCCACCACCGGCCACGGGGCCCTGCCGGGCGGCAAGGCGCAGTACGAGTTCCTGGTAAAAAACTGGACGACGACCAGCCGCACGCCGGCCGAAATCCACGACATTGGCCTGCACGAAGTGGAGCGCATTAAGAAGCAGATGAACGAGGTACGCACGCAGCTCGTGTTTCATGGCGACCTGAAGGCTTTGTTCGAGTACATGAAAACCGACAAGCGCTTCCTGCCCTACAAAAAGCCCGAAGACGTGCTCAACGGCTTCCGCGCCATCCAGGCCCGCATGCAGCCCAACCTGAAAAAGCTGTTCACCCGGGTGCCCAAAACACCGTTTGAGGTACGCCAAACGGAGGCCTTCCGCGCCGCCTCGGCCTCGGCCGAGTACAACGCCGGCACGCCCGACGGCTCGCGGCCGGGCATTTTTTACGTGCCGATTTTGGACGCTACCAAGTACCGCACGCCGGGCATGGAATCGCTGTTTTTGCACGAGGCCATTCCCGGGCACCACTACCAGATTTCGCTGCAACAGGAAAACAAGGCCCTGCCCAAGTTCCGGCAGTTTGCCTGGTACGGGGCCATGGGCGAGGGCTGGGCCCTGTACTGCGAAAGCCTGGGCAAGGAGCTGGGCCTATACAAAGACCCTTACGAGTACCTAGGGGCCCTGAGCCAGGAGATGCACCGCGCCGTGCGCATGGTGGTGGACACCGGGATGCACGCCCAGGGCATGACCCGCGAGCAGGCCATTCAGTACTCGCTCGACAACGAAGCAACAACCCGGGCCGCGGCCACGGCCGAAATCGAGCGCTACATGGCCATCCCCGGGCAGGCGCTGAGCTACAAAATCGGCCAACTCAAAATCCGCGAGCTGCGCAACCGGACCATGCAGCAGCTCGGCGGCGGCGAGCACCTACGCCAGCACTACGCCGGCCAGTACCAGAACAAATACAGCCTCGCCGCTTTCCACGACGAGCTGCTGAAAGACGGCGTGATGCCGCTGGATGTACTGGAGAAGAAAATGACCCGCTGGGCCGATGCCCAGTAGCTGAGCGGGGTTAAAAATTAGTAGCGAAAAACTAAAAATCGCACCCTGCTTCTCGAATTTTCCGCTTTCTAGGCCGTACACGCGACGAGCGGCACCAGTTTCCCCGTTGCCAACGCCACCGTGGAGGCATACGGCAACGTGCTGGTGCGCAACGGCCAGCTGGTGGGCCCGGCCGTGGCCAATGCCGCACCATGGGCAAAAAATCCGGAAATAAGGCAGCGCGGTTTCCGTTCGGATTTTAAAGCTGTTCCATACTGGTTGTGCTTAGTAATACCCTCAGGCCGTTGGGCCTGAGGGTGTGTTTTTCGTTCAGCGTGGGTTTGAACAGCCCGGCCAGCCCAGCAGGACGGCCCGTAGCCAACCGTTCGCATGCCCTGAGTCCGGGTTCTGCGTGAAACCCCTCCTACCTCCGCGCAGAAAACCCGCCAGGGCCCCCTGAATATTTTCGTTTGTGGATATAGAAAGAATGGTTTGTGCCTTACCTTGATGCACTTCTTCTTGTCTCCTGTGCCCATGAAAAATCTTCTACTCGCCGCCTTGCTGCTGACCGCTGCCGGGGCCCCCCGCGCCCAAACCGCGCCCGCCCGCCGCGACGTGGGCAACCTCACCATCGAAGGCATTCCGGCCCTGTCCCCCGACCTGCTGGCCCGCGTGGACCAGTACCAGAACGTGCGCGGGGCCATCGTGGCCGACTGGGACCGCGCCGGCACGGGCCTGTTCGTCAGCACGCGCTTCGCCGAGGTGCCCCAGATCCACCACGTGGCCGGCCCGGGGGCGGACCGCTGGCAAATCACTTTCTTCAAGGAGCCGCTGACGACGGTGGCCGTGTGCCCCGACCAGCGGCAGAACGGCTTTTTGTACAGCCGCGACCGAGGCGGCGACGAAAACTTTCAGCTCTACTTCTTCGACCTGGGCACCGGCGGCTCGCGCCTGCTCACCGACGGCAAGAGCCGCAACGTGTTCCAGGGCTGGAACCGGGCCGGCACCCAACTCGCCTACATGAGCAACCAGCGCAACGGGGCCGACCTGGACCTGTTCGTGACGGACCTGGTAGGCAAAAGCACCGGCCAACCCGCCCCGCTGCTGGAGCTGAAAGGCGGCGGCTGGGGCGTGGCGGCGTGGTCGGACGACGGCCGGCAGATGATTTTGCAGAATTACAAGTCGGCGGCCGAAAGCGAGTTGTTTCGCTTCGACTTGGGCACCCGCACGCTGGGGGCCCTGCACCAAACCCCGGCGGCCGTGGCCTACTCAGGCGTGGAATTTGGCCGGGACGGCCAGGGCCTGTTCCTGGTGTCGGACGAGGGCAGCGAGTTCCAGACCTTGCGCTACCTGGACCTGGCCAGCGGGCAGCTCACGCCGCTGTCGGCCCCGATTGCGTGGGACGTGGACGGGCTGGAGCGCAGCCGTGACGGCAGCAAGCTGGTGTTTTCGACCAACGAAGGCGGCTATTCCCGGCTCTACGTGCTCGACGCCAAAACCCGCCGCTACCAGCCCGTGGCAAACGTGCCGAAGGGCGTCATCGGCGGCTTCCGGCTGAACGACGACGGCCGCCGGCTGGCCCTGACGCTCTCCTCGGCCACGAGCAGCGCCGATGCCTACGTACTGGATTTGGGCAGCAGCCAGCTTACGCGCTGGACGACGAGTGAAACCGGGGGCCTCAACCCCGCCGCCTTCGCCGAGCCGGAGCTAATTCAGTACCCAACCTTCGACCAGGTGAGCGGCCGGCCGCGGCTGATTCCGGCGTTCATTTACCGGCCCAAAAACACCACCGGCAAGGTACCCGTGCTGCTCAGCATCCACGGGGGCCCCGAGGGGCAGAGCCTGCCCAACTTCAGCGCCCTGATAAACCTATTGGTGAATGAGTTGGGTGTGGCCGTGGCCGTGCCCAACGTGCGCGGCTCTTCCGGCTACGGCAAAACCTACCTCCGGCTGGATAACGGCCCCAAGCGCGAAGACTCGGTGAAGGACATCGGCGCGCTGCTCGACTGGATTGCCACCCAGCCGGGCCTCGACGCCGGACGCGTGGCCGTGTTCGGCGGCTCGTACGGCGGCTACATGAGCTTGGCCACCATGGCCAACTACAACGCCCGGATGCGCTGCGGCATCGACCTGTTCGGCATCAGCAACTTCGTCACGTTTTTGAAAAATACTAGCCCCTACCGCGCCGACCTGCGCCGCGCCGAGTACGGCGACGAGCGGGACCCGGCCATGCTCAAAGCCTTCGAGACGATTTCACCCATCAACAAAATCCGCAACATCACCAGGCCCATGCTGGTGTACCAGGGCCAGAACGACCCGCGCGTGCCCCTCTCCGAGTCGGAGCAAATGGTGGCGGGCCTGAAAAAACAAGGCACCCCGGTCTGGTACATTCTGGCCAAAGACGAAGGCCACAGCCTGGCCAAGAAGGCTAACCGCGACTACACTTACGGGGCCATCATGCTGTTTTTGCAGGACAACCTGTTGAAGCCAAGCGTCCAGTAGCGCGGGCCCGCGGGCCAATGCGTTCGGCCGGCGGGTGCGCCCGGCTGTTTTATGCAGCGAAACGTAGTTTCGCGGGCCTTCGGTCCGCGCTAATGCGCTGCTCGGCGTTGGGATTTTCGCCTTATTTCTTTCCTTGATGACCCACTTTATCAAATCTTTTTTGCGGAAACTCACCGCCGGGCTCTGCCTGGCCCTGCCGTTGGCTACCGCCGGCCAACAAAAACCGCTTCCGATGGCCCGCAAGCCAACCGGTGCCGACGCCCGCGCTGCCATTCGCGAAGCCGACATCCAGCGCGACCTGTCGGCGCTGGCCGCCGACCACTTCCGGGGCCGCGAGGGCGGTACGCTCGACGAGTTGCGGGCCTCGGCGTGGCTCGCCGACCGCATCCGCGAAACGGGCTTGCTGCCGGCCGGCGACGACGGCACGTTCTTCCAGTTTTTCCAGCTCCAGCGCACGCGCCTCACCCGGGCCAGCCGGCTCAGCATCGGGGCCCACCAGCTGAGCATCAACCACGACGGCCTCGTGTACCAGCCCACCAACGCCGTGGTGAACGCGCCGCTGGTGTACGCGGGCACGGCCACGCCCGAGGAGCTGGCCAAGGTTGACATCAAGGGCAAGGCGGTGGCGCTGCTGTTTTCGGGCCAGCCCACCGACGGCATCAGCTTCCGGCGCTACCTCACGGCCACGCTGCGCGACAAGTCGGCGGAGTTGGTGAAGGCCGGGGCCGTAGCCGTTGTATTTGTGTCGGATGCCCGCGCCGAGGCCGTGTTTGAGCACTGGGGCCACACCTACGAGCGCGGCCGTTACGGCCTGCCCGGCGACCCCAACCTGCTGGTGGTGAGCCAGGCCCCCACCGTGTGGTTGCCCGCCAGCGCCCTGAACTGGGTGCAGCAGGCCGGCCAGCAGTTTGTGGCCGACTTGCGGGTGGAAACCTTCGCCTACCCGTCGGTGAACATCGTGGCCAAAGTGCCTGGCACCGACGCGCAGCTCAAGCAGGAATACGTGCTCTTCAGCACCCACCAGGACCACGACGGCGTGCGGGCCCCGGTGGCGGGCGACTCGATTTACAACGGGGCCGACGACAACGCCACCGGCTGCGCGGCTTTGCTGGCCATCATGCGGGCCTTTAAAAAGGCGCCGGCCCGGCGCTCGGCGCTGTTCGTGTACCACGGGGCCGAAGAGCGCGGCCTGCTGGGCTCGCGCTATTATTCGGCCCACCCTACCGTGCCGCCCGCCGCCATCGTGGCCGTGCTGAACGCCGAGATGATGGGCCGCAACGCCCCCGACAGCGCCGCCCTGCTGGGGGCCATCCCGCCGCACCGCAACTCCTCCGATTTGGTGAACGTGGCCCTGGCCGCCAACCAGGCCGGGCCCCGGCTCAAGCTCGACACCGAGTGGGACAAGGCCACCCACCCCGAAGGCTGGTACTTCCGCTCCGACCACCTGCCCTACGCCCGCCTGGGCATCCCGGCCGTGATGTACACCTCTTTGCTGCACCCCGACTACCACACGCCCAAAGACGAGGCCGACCGCATCAACTACCCCAAGCTGACGAAAATGGCGCAGTGGATGTACCTCACCGGCTGGGCCGTGGCCAACCGCACCGCGCCCCCGGCGCGCGAGCCCGGCTTCAAGCTGGAACGGTGATTACATTTAACATTTATCAATTAATATTTAACAATTATTGATAAACAGTTTGCCTTAAGCAAGCTTATGTACCCACAATTGTTAATTGTTAATTGAAAAAATGCGCCACATCACCGCCGCCGACATCCAGGGCTTCGACAAGATTTACCGCCTCAACTTCGTTAACGGGCTGCCTGGCTTTAAGTCGGCCAACCTGGTGGGCACGGCCGCGCCCGATGGCTTCCCCAACCTGGCCATCTTCAGCTCGGTGATTCACCTGGGCTCCGACCCGCCCCTACTGGGCATGGTGACGCGGCCCGCCACCGTGCCCCGTCACACCTACCAGAACCTGAAAGAAAGCGGCTGCTACACCCTCAACCACGTGCCCGTGGCGCGGCTGGCCGGAGCGCACTACACCTCGGCCGATTTCCCGCCCGGCATCTCGGAGTTCGGGGCCTGCGGCTTCACGGCGGTGTACCTCGACGGGTTTTCGGCCCCCTACGTGGCCGAAAGCGCCCTCAGCATCGGCCTGCATCTGCTGGAAGAACACGCCATTTCCAACGGCACCGTGCTGCTGGTGGGCAGCGTCGAACACGTGTACCTGCCCGCCGCCGGCCTCCGCGACGACGGCACGCTGGACCTGGTAAGCATGGGCACGGCGGCCATTTCGGGGCTCGACGGCTACCACGTCGTCGAGCCGCCTACGCGCTTCGGCTACGCCCGGCCCGGGCAGCCCCCGGTGCCCCTTAACCCGGCTAAAAGCTAAGCAAGTACGGGCTGTTGGTGCGAGGCCTAATGGTAAAACCTTTAACCCTGCGTACGGCGCACTCGCTCGGCATATCGGTTGGGGTTTTGGACCTTGTTGAGGTTCGGAACGGGTTTCTTTCTGCGCTTGCCGCCGGCGGCCAGGGCTACTACGCCTAGTACGGCCCCGGCCACGAGCAGGCCCTTGGCCCAGGGTTTCACCAGCGGCGGGGGCACCGAGCGCACGCCGCTGGCGTCGGCGGTGGCGGGCTCGTGGGCATAACGGCCCACTTTGGGCCGGGCCAGGGCGTCGAACTCCCGGGCGAGGCGCAGCAGCTGGTCGCGCAGCGTAGGGCCGTGCATGGCAATGCCGTGGCCGGTAGCAGCCACTTCGGGCACCAGGCCCGCCAGGCGCTCCACCGAGTCGCGGGCCGCGTCCCAGTCGGGGGTGAAGTAGGCCGGGGGCCCGTGCACTTCCTGCCGCTGGGTGTAAGTGGCCAGGCCCGACTCGCCCACCACGGTGGTGAAGGCGTCGCCGGCCACCAGCAGCCGGTCTTCTTCCCGGAAAAAAGATACGTGCCCGAACGCGTGGCCGGGCGTGTGCAGCCAGCGCCAGCCGGGCAGGCCGGGCACGCTTCCGTCAGCCGGCAGCGGGTGCACCCGGGTGCCGAGGTCGAGCGGCTTTTTGGGGTACAGAAACGAGAGGTAGGCCATGGCCCCGCCGCCCACCGTGGGGTCGGCCGGTGGGTAAGCCGAGCGGCCGGTAAGGTAGGGCAGCTCCAGCGGGTGCGCGTACACCGGTACGTCGGGCCAGGCGGCAAGCAGCCCGGACAGGGCCCCCACGTGGTCGAAGTGGCCGTGCGTGAGCAGGATGGCCACCGGCGGCGCGGCCCCGAACACCTCTTCGGCGTGCTGCTGGATTTTGCTGGCCGAACCAGGCAAGCCGGCGTCAATCAGCACCCAGGGGCCCTGGGGCTGCTCGGGCACCGCGGCGGCGTAGTACAGGTTCACAAATACGTCGCGCAGCACCCACAGGCCGGGCACCACGGGCATAAAATCGGGCGTGCTGGCCCGCGAAGCGTGGTTGGAAAGCATGGAACAATGCCAATTAAAAGTGGAACAACACCAGTTGCTGTACTACGGCCCGGCTGGTTTAGCGGCCAACGTCTGGCCCGGGCGCGGCAGCCGGACCGGACCTTAGCCGCACTCAGCAAAACGCAAAAAGCCCACCACCGGGCCGGCAGCGGACTTTTTTTTAATATTGGAAAGATATTATTTGGGTGCCTGGCTTTTATCAACCGGCGTCTTGCTGTTGCTGGTCGACTGGTTGGCGACGGGGGCCAGCTTGCCGTTGGCCGACTGCGGCGAGGCCACGCTACTGCCGGCGGGGGCCGAATTAATCTTGTCCTGCACGGTACCGTTCTTAATGGCGGCGGCCGAGCCTTCACCGCCGGCCGGCTCCACGCGCTGATGGTCGTTGATGCTGTCGCGGTGGATGTCCCAGTTGTGCCAGCCGGGCGTCCAGCTGAAATTGGCTTTGTACTGGGTATCTACGCCCGGGCTGTTTTGGGCGTAATCGCAGGCGGTGAGGGCGGTGGCAGCGCCCAGCAGGGCCAGGGCGAAGCGGAAGGTGCGGTTCATAAGTAAAACAATGAAAAGTAATTACCTGCGAAGTACGCAGATTCCCGGCGGATGGGTGCCGGGCCCCGGGGCCCAGCTACCAATTAGGGCAAGAACGCGGCGACACTGAGCAACGCGGTGAACCAAACGGCGCATCAAGTGGTGGGCCGCGTTTCTGAGTTTTTTAGGTGATTGATGGGACAGTTATACGGCCCTCAGTCATGTAGTTATGCTTGCTTTTCGCCTTGGCGATACACCCAATTTCCGTCAACCAGCGTCCCTAAAATAGCCGAAGGGTCGGCGGTGTACACAATGGCCGCGAGCAGATGCTGGGGTCCCGCCTGCGCCAGCAGCGGCTGGTTGATGTCGTACACCACCGCGTCGAGGGGCTGGCCAAGGGCAAAGTAATCGGAGGCCGTACGCCCGGCGGCTTTGAGACCCGCGAAGAAGGTTTTTTCAACCAGCACAGCAGCGCCATCGGCGAAAATGTTGCGCCGGCGATGCACCAGGCGCTGGCCGTAATCAAGCCAGCGCAAGTCCTCCAGCGGGTTCAGGCTGATGTGGCTGTCGGTGCCAATGGACCACCGGCCACCGGCTTCGGCGTAGTCAACCAGTGGAAAAGTGCCGTCCCCCAGGTTGCCTTCCGTGCCGGGGCACAGCACCACGTGCGCGCCGGACCGGGCCAGCCGGGCAGTCTCGGCGGGGGTCATGTGGGTGCAATGCACCAAGTGAAACCGGTCGTTCACCGGCAGGTTTTCCAGCAGCCATTCCACCGGGCGGGCCCCCAAGTGGGCCAGGCAGCGCTCTACTTCCAGCGTTTGCTCGGCGGCGTGGAGGTGAAACGGCAGGTCGGCGGGCCCTTGCGCGTAGGTGGCGAGCACGTCGGCGGCCTCTACGGCCCGCAGCGAGTGCACGCCGAAGCCCAGCCGGGCCCGTTCGTAGTGCGAAACCGCCACCCGGCTGCTGTCCAGCAAGTTCAGGTAGTCATCCAGCGTGCGCGAGATGAACCGCCGCTGCCGGGGCTGGGGCTCGCGGCCAAAATCGCCTTTTTGGTAGAACACGGGAACCAGGGTGATTTTGATGCCCGCCGTGCGGGCCGCGGCCACCAGGCGCTCGCCCATTTCGGCGAGGTTGGCGTAGGGCTGTCCCGTGGGGCCGTGGTGCAGGTAGTGGAACTCGACGACCGAGGTGTAGCCGTTGCGCAGCAGGTGCCGGTACAAGGTGGTGGCCACCCGCTCGGTTTGTTCGGGGCTGAACTGTTCGGCGCAGGCGTACATCGCTTCCCGCCAGCTCCAGAAATCGTCGCGCGTGCCCACGGCGTGCCGCTCGGCCATGCCCGCCATACCGTACTGGAACGCGTGCGAATGCGCGTTTTGAAAGCCCGGCAAGGCCACGCCTTTCACGGCTTGCACCACTACGCCGGGCCCCGTTGGCGGCTCCTGCGCCAGGTATTGAATCGTGCCCTGCGCATCGACGCCCACGCAGGCCGGGCTGAGCCAGCCGTCTTTCAGGAGCAGCGAGGAGAAGACGTAGTAGTTCATAGGCCGGAATCTTGCGCGGGCAGAAAAATATTGGGTTAAAGCGCGCGGAGCTGGCCCCCCAGCGTCAGCAGCGTTTGGCGGAGCAGGGCCCTGATTTGGGTGGCGCGCGGTTGGTCGTACGCTTGCTCCTGGTCGTCCATGTACACGTCCTTGGCCATTTCCAGTTGTAGCGCGTGCTGCTGCACGGCGGGCCGGCCGAAGTGCCGGGTGATGAAGCCGCCCTTAAACGGAGCGTTGTGGCTGAGGGAATAACTCCCGCTACCGAGCTGATGTAGCGCCTGCCCGATGAGCGCTGCCGAGGCCGAAGTCTGGTCGGCACTGCCCAGAATCAAATCGGGGAAGGGCCCCGCGTGGATGGCCGGCACGTGGCGCCGGATGGAATGGCAGTCCCAGAGCAGCACGCGGCCAAAACGGGCCTTGGTTTCGTCCAGCAACTGTTGCAGGACCCGGTGGTAAGGCTCGAAGTACAGCGTTTTGCGCCGGGCTACCTCCGCCGCGGCCACCTCTTGCCGTTCGTCAACGTAAATCGGTTCGCCCAGGAAAGTGGTGGTGGGGCACAGGCCCGTCAGCACCCGGCCATCGTTGTACAGCGGGCTGCTGTCGGGGTTGCGGTTCAGGTCAATAACCCAGCGACTGTACCGGGCGCACAGCATTGGAATGCCCAGCTCGGTGGCGAAATCGTAGAGCTGCGGCACGAGCCAGTCGGTGTCGTCGGGCGGCAGCAGTTCCGGCTTCAGCGCGGCGCGAATATCGGCGGGAAAATCGGTGCCGGCGTGGGGCACGCTGATGACGATGGGGAGCTGCTGCGCGGCGGGCCGCGTAATGTCAAAAGGCGTCATGGCATGGGCTGGGTTGGGGCCGGGCGCGTAGATTCCAGCGCATCCAACAGCTTATCGTCCACCAGATTGGGCAGCGTGACTTGGAGGTCCGGGCGACGCTCCATCTCCCGTTCGATGGCGAAGCGGGCCTCCGGGTTGCGCGCCCAGCTGCGGCGGGCGATGCCGTTGTTAACGTCGTAAAACAGCATATTCTGAAGCTTGCTGTCCGCTTCGGCGGTGCCGTCGAGCACCAGGCCGAAGCCGCCGTTGACGACCTCGCCCCAGCCCACGCCCCCGCCGTTGTGGATGGAAACCCAGGTAGCGCCCCGGAAACTGTCGCCAATTACGTTGTGGATGGCCATGTCGGCCGTGAAGCGGCTGCCGTCGTAAACGTTGCTGGTTTCCCGAAACGGCGAGTCCGTGCCGCTCACGTCGTGGTGGTCGCGGCCCAGCACAATGGGGCCCCGCAGCCGCCCCGCCCGCACGGCCTCGTTGAAGGCCCCGGCAATCTTCAGCCGCCCTTCGGCGTCGGCGTACAGGATGCGCGCCTGCGAGCCCACCACCAGCTTGTGCTGCGCGGCTTCCCGAATCCAGGTGATGTTGTCTTGCAACTGCTGCTGAATTTCGGCGGGGGCCCCGGCGCGCATGGCGTCGAGCACGTCGTGGGCCAGCTGGTCGGTGAGGGCCAGGTCGGCGGGCTCGCCCGAGGCGCACACCCAGCGGAACGGCCCGAACCCGTAATCGAAGCACATGGGCCCCAGAATGTCTTGTACGTAAGACGGATATCGGAAATCGATGCCGTTCTCGGCCATCACCGGGGCCCCCGCCCGGCTGCATTCCAACAGAAAAGCGTTTCCGTAGTCGAAGAAATACGTGCCCCGGCCCGCGTGCCGGTTGACGGCCGCCGCGTGGCGGCGCAACGATTCCTGCACCTTGCTTTTGAACGCCTCGGGTTCGCTGGCCAGCAACTCGTTGGCTTCTTCGTAAGAAAGCCCGGCCGGGTAATAGCCGCCCGACCAGGGGTTGTGCAGCGAGGTTTGATCGGAGCCGATTTCCACGAAAATGCCATCCTCGTAAAGGCGCTCCCACACTTCCACTACGTTGCCGAGGTAGGCCAGCGACACGACTTCCTGCCGCTGCTTGGCTTGCTGGATGCGGCCAACTAGCCCGTCGAGGTCTTCCCACAGCTCATCGACCCAGCCCTGCGCGTGCCGCTTGCGCGCCGCAGCCGGGTTGACTTCGGCGCACACCGTGATGCAGCCGGCGATGTTGCCGGCTTTCGACTGGGCCCCACTCATGCCGCCCAGGCCCGCCGTCAGAAACAATTTGCCCGCCGGCAGCTGGCCGGGCCCCAGCGTTTTGCGGAAGGCGTTCATCACCGTGATGGTCGTGCCGTGCACAATGCCCTGGGGCCCGATGTACATGTACGAGCCGGCCGTCATTTGCCCGTATTGGGTGACGCCCAAGGCGTTGTAGCGCTCCCAGTCGTCGGGCTTGGAGTAGTTGGGCACCATCATGCCGTTGGTGACGACCACCCGGGGCGCGGCCGGCGACGACGGGAACAAGCCCATCGGGTGCCCGCTGTACAGGTGCAGGGTTTGCGCATCGGTCATCGTGGCCAAGTAGCGCATCGTGAGCCGGTACTGTGCCCAGTTCTGAAAAACGCTCCCGTTGCCGCCGTAGGTAATCAGCTCGTGCGGGTGCTGGGCCACGGCGGGGTCCAGGTTGTTTTGAATCATCAGCATGAGGCAGGCCGCGTGCCGCGATTGGGCGGGGTATTCGGCCAGGGGCCGGGCCCGCATGGCGTGCACCGGCCGAAACCGGTACATGTAAATTCGCCCGTAGGCCGACAGCTCGTCCCAAAATTCCGGAGCCAATTCTGCGTGCCACGCGGCGGAAAAATACCGCAGGGCGTTGCGCACGGCCAGCTTTTTTTCATCCCGCGACAAGATGTCCTTGCGCCGGGGGGCGTGGCTCACGCCAGGGTCGAGCGGCTGGCGCGGGGGCAACTGCGCCGGAATTCCCTGCTGTATTTCTTCCTGGAAGGTCATGCTGGCTGAGTTGATGAGTACACGCATTTGCCCCGCTTCCAGACCTGGGCCGGCTTCAATTGCCCTTGCTGGTAGAGAATTTCCTGGTAGCTATGGCCCGGAAAGAGCAGAAAATCAGCCAGTAGCCCGGGTTGCAAGCGGCCGCGGTCGGCGCAGCCCAGGGCCTGCGCGGCCCGGTACGTGATGCCGGCCAGCACTTCGGCCGTGGTGAGTTTTTCGAACGTTCCCAGGATGGCCGCCTGCGCCAGCAAATCGCCCATGGGGGCCGAGCCGGGGTTCCAGTCGCTGGCGATGGCCAGGCTCGCCCCGGCGTCGAGCAACCGGCGGGCGGGCGCGAAGGCGCACCCCAGCCCCAGCGAAGCGCCTGGCAGCGCCACCGGCACCACCGAACTGCGCGCCAGCAGTTGAATTTCCGCTTCGCCGCTGGCTTCGAGGTGGTCGGCGCTGAGGGCCCCGAACGCGACGGCCGCCCGGCTGCCGAACGCGTGAAACTGGTCGGCGTGCACCGTGAGCTGAAAGCCCAGGCGGCGGGCTTCGGCAAAATACGGGGCAATCTGCTCGGTTGAGAAGGCCCCCTGCTCCAAAAATGCATCGACCCGACTGGCGAGCCCCTCCTCCTGAAGCACGGGCAGGAGCTGCTGCGCCATCTCGGCCAGGTACGCTTCGGGCGTTCCCGCGTAATCGCGGGGCAGCGTGTGCGCCGCCAAGCACGTGCTAATGAGGTCGGCCGCTACTTGCTGTCCGGCGGCTTTAATGGCCCGCAGCTGTTTCAGCTCTTCGGCTACGGAAAGCCCGTAGCCGCTTTTTACTTCGATGGTAGTCACCCCATTGCGTAGGTGGCGGCCGGCGCGTTGGCTGGTCAGCTGGGCCAGCTCCTGCTGGGTGGTTTGGCGGGTTTGCTGCACCGAATCCCAGATGCCGCCGCCCGCCTGGGCGATTTCTAGGTAAGTTTTGCCGGCGTTGCGCAGGGCGTAGTCGCGGGCCCGCGACCCGGCAAAGCACAGGTGCGTGTGGGCATCCACCCAGCCGGGCAGGGCCACGAAGTTGTCGGTCAGTTCAACTACGCGGGCTTGCAGGGCCCTAGCTTCCGCGGCCAGCTCGCCAAACGGGCCCACGCGGTAAATCTGCTCGCCCCGCAGCAGCAGCCCGCCTTCTGGCATTGGCCGCAGGGCCCCATCGGAAATAGGGCCCCGGTCGGGCAGTTCGGCCATCGACAGGAGCTGCCGACACGGGCCAATCAGCAAAAAGGGACTTTCCGTCAGCATACCGGGAACCCTAAAACGTATCAAATTCCGCGGTCCACTCGGTCGCCAGGGGTACATTTTCCCGTTCGGCCACCGAGCGGGCCAGTTGCGGAAGCTCGCCGCTCTGCACCAAGGCAATGGCCTCGTGCATCCAGTCGTACAAAACCTGATCTTCCTCAATATGCGGAATGGCCTGGCGCACCCGGGCGTGGAGGGCCCCCAGGATTTTCCCCGGCCTGATCGGGGCGTGAAAATCCAGGGCCTGCGCCGCGCACATGAGCTCGATGCCCAAAATCTTCTCCGAATTTTCGAGCACCTGCAACGCCTTCCGCCCGCTGATGGAGCCCATGCTGACGTGGTCTTCCTGCCCCAGCGAGGTCGGGATGCTGTCGGCGCTGGCCGGAAAGCACAGCCCTTTATTTTCGCTGGCCAGGGCCGCCGATGCGTATTGCAAAATCATGAAGCCGGAGTTCAGGCCCGTGTCGCGCAGCAGCAGCTTGGGCACGCCCGGCGCGGTGCCTTCGAGGGAAAGGTAGATGCGGCGGTCTGAAATGTTGCCGATTTCCGAAGCGGCCAGGCAGGCATAATCCAGCGGTAACGCTAGCAGTTCGCCGTGGAAATTGCCCCCGCTGATGGTCAGCTCATTGTTGATAATGACCGGGTTGTCGGTCACGGCGTTGATTTCCACTTCTACCAGCTCTTTCAAGTGCCGCCAAGCGTTGCGGGCGGCCCCGTGCACCTGCGGCATGCAGCGCAGCGAATACGGGTCCTGCACCCGCGCGCAGTTGGCGTGCGAGACCACGATTTCCGACCCGTGCAGCAAGTTGTGGACGGTGGCCGCCACGTGCTGGCTGCCCCGGAACGGCCGCAGCTGGTGCAACTCGGCCAAAAACGGCTTGCCCGAGCCCTTCAGCCCTTCGAGCATCAGGGCCCCGGTCAAGTCGGCGTTGGCCAGCAGGTTTTGGAAGCGCTCGACCAGCCGCACGGCGTGGGCCGCGATGAACTGCGTGCCGTTGATGAGCGCCAGCCCTTCCTTGGCCCCCAGCGCCAGCGGCGCCACGTTTTCCTGCTGAAGTGCGGCCGCCGCCGAAATTATTTTGCCCTGATAAAAGACTTTCCCCAAGCCAATGAGTGGCAGAAACAGGTGCGAGAGCGGGGCCAAATCGCCCGAGGCCCCCACCGAGCCCTGGCTGGGCACCACCGGTATCACGCTGGCTTCCAAGTGCCACAGCATCCGGTCGAGCGTCTGCTCCTGAATGCCGGAATAGCCCTGGGCCAGGGCCTGGATCTTCAGCACGAGCATGAGCCGGGCCAGCGACTCGGCAATGGGTGCGCCGAGGCCCACGGCGTGGCTTTTGAGCAGGTTTTCCTGCAATTTGCGGGTGTCGGCTGCCGAAATCAGGCTCGTGCACAGGGGCCCAAACCCCGTGTTGATGCCGTAAACCGTCTGGCCCGATTCCACGATTTGCGCCACGGTGTCGCTGCTCCGCCGAATCTGTTCGCGGGCCTGGGCGTTGAGCTCGCCCTTCCGCCGCCCGTCGCTGAGGGCGATGGCCGCTGAAATGCTGAGGAATTCGCGGCCATATTGAAATAAGTCGTTCATCAAGGGGCGCGTTACGGTGGCTCGAATACAGGGCATGGAGTCGGGCAACCGCGGGGCCCTTCCAATAGAAGGCAAATTTATCGGCTACTTTTGATGCTTCTAAATACCAAGTTTGTTGTAAATTAATGCCCACAGGTTATCAGATTGAGTTTCGGCACCTGCACTATTTTAGCGTGCTGGCCGAAGAGCTGCACTACCGCAAGGCTGCCGAGCGGCTGTTTATCTCGCAGCCCGGCCTGAGCCGGCAAATCAAGCAGATGGAAGCGCTGTACGGCACCGAGCTGCTGGTCCGCAACAAACGGGTGGTGGAACTGACGGCGGCCGGCCACTACCTAAAGCGCGAAATTGACGTGCTTACCAACCACCTCGATGGCATAAAGACGCAGGTAAAACTTCTCGGGCAGGGCCAGTTGGGCGAGTTACGCATCGGCTTCCTGGGCTCGGCCGCGCAGCAAGCCGTGCCCGACCTGTTGGAAAGACTGGCGCAGCAGCACCCGCTCATCAACACGACGCTGGAAGAGCTGTCGAACACGGCGCAGGTAGAGTTGCTGCTTAAAAACAAGATAGACCTCGGTTTCGTCCGGCTGGCGGGGGCCCCCAGGGGGCTGCAAATCCGCTCGGTGTTCCGCGACACGTTTTCCCTGGTGTTGCCTCAAGCGCACGCTTTGAGCCAGGATACCTTCGAGCGGATGGAGCAACTTCGGGAGGAGACGTTCATTCTATTTTCCAGCGATTACAGTCCCTACTACTACGACTTGGTCATGAGCATTTTCGAGGATGCCAGCTTTACGCCCAAGGTGTCGCACAGGGCCGTTAGCGCCTTGGCCATCTATAAGTTGGTGGAGAAAGGACTAGGCATCGCCATCGTGCCAACTTCGCTGAAACACGGCTACGACTTGGCAGTAAAATTCATCGACCTGACCGACCTACCCCAACGCACCGACTTATCGGTTCTCTGGAATCCCACCAACCGCAACCCGAGCCTGCCGCTGGCGCTAAACGTGCTTCGGAACGCGTAAAAAAGCCACGCTTTGGGGCCGTTCAGCAGCAGGTTTGGAACTCGCCTCAGCGCGGGCTTGAGCACGGCGGGCCCGCTACTGGCCCTTCACGTAAAACGGGACGTTGCCCGTGGCCACGTTGCCGTGACCATCGGAAGCGTACACAAACAGGCGGAAGGCCCCCGCCTGGGCGGGGGCTTGCACTTGCGCCTGGCCAGGGCTTGCAGCGGCCGACACGCCCGGCAGGGGCGCGGGGCGGTTCTCCCGGTCGCCCCCGTTGTGGATGTCGGTGGCCTCGGGCAGCAGCTCCCAGCGGTAGGTCAGGGCATCGTGGTCGGGGTCCGTTACGGCGGCCGCGGCGGGGTAAGACTGGCCTGCTTGCACGTACACGGTGTCGGCGGCCTGCTTACCGTTCAGGCGCAGGCTGGCGATGTGGGGGGCCCGGTTGGCGGGCCAATGCCCGCTCCATAGGTACTGCATCACGTCTACCACTTCCGACTCCTGCCCATCCTCGGTAAAGAGGCCGTACCAGGTGGGCGTGCGCTCCTGCTTCTGGCCCCACAAGAACACATAGGTGCCCAGGCAATGGGCGTTGTCCTGCGGTACCGAGGCCTCGTAGCGGCTTTGGTATACGGCGGCTTTTTGGCTACTGGTTTCCTCCACGGCCGCCTTCCAAGGCATTTGCTGGCTTTCCCAGTGGCCGGTGGGGCCCCACTCGGTCACCAGGTAAGGGCCAGTCCACACCGAGCTTTGAATTTGCTTGGGAATGGAGGCTAGGCCGGCGTAGGTGTTGATGCTCAAGATGTCTACGGCCGGGCACCGGGTTTTCACGAACTCAATCTCGCGCTTGCTGGCCCCGGCCAGCACGGTCGATGTGGGGTGGTTGGGGTCGACTTCGTGGATCATTTTGGCAATGTTGTTCACGGCGTCCCACACCTTCGGATTTTTGTACTCCAGGTTCAGCTCGTTGCCAATGCCCCAGAGCAGCACCGCCGGGTCGTCTTTGTACTTGAGCACTTCAGCCTTTATTTTCTGGAGCTGCGCCGCCACGGCCGGCGGGTCATCGTAGTTGAAGCCGTGCCGCTCGCGGGCCACGTCCAGGCCCATCATCACGGTCAGGCCGTTGGCGTTGGCGGCTTGCAAGACTTTGGGCGCGTCGTCCGTGCCCCAAGTGCGGATGGAGTTGCCCCCGTAAGCCGCGATACGCTCCGGGAACTGCCCGCCCCCGGCCCCCCGCACGAAGTAGGGCTGGCCCGCCCGCAGCAACTGGTAGCGGCCCCCAACCTGGCGAATTTCTACTTTCACGGGCCCGGTTTTTTCGGTGCTGGGTGCCGCCGGGCGGGCGGCCGCCAGCGGCCAAGCGGCAAGGGCCAGCAAAGGCAAAACCAGACCGGCACCGATAATACGTTTTTTCATGGCTCCAAAATGGTTGATGCCTAAGGGAAATGCTTTTAACAAGCAAGCTTGCAAATCTTATTTAATCAGCACCGAGCCCTTGAGCTTAACGGCATCGGAAGCCGAGCCTACGAGGACGTCGAAAGTGCCAGGGTCGTACCCGAACGCATTCTTTTCCGTTTTGAAATACGAAAAAGCTGCCGCATCCAGCGGCACCGTGACGGTCCGCGCCTCGCCTTTTTTCAGGAACACTTTTGCAAAACCCTTCAGCTCCTTCGCCGGCCGCGCCACCGGGCTCTTGGCCTGGTGTACGTACACCTGCGCGACTTCCGCCCCGTCGGCCGGGCCCGTGTTGGTGAGGGTGAAGCTAACTGCAGCGGTGGCGTTGCCCGTGCTGGCCACTTTCAGGTCTGAATACGCAAACGTAGTGTACGACAAGCCGAAACCGAAGGCAAACAGCGGTTTCACTGCGCTTTGGTCGTAGTACCGGTAGCCGATGTTCAGGCCCTCTTTGTAGGCCACGCGCTTGTCGCCGTCGGGGTCGTAGTAGTTGTTGAACGTCGGGTTGTCGGCCCATTGGCGCTCGAAGCTGGCCGGCAGCTTGCCGCTTGGGTTGACTTTGCCGAACAGGATTTCGGCCAGGGCCGTGCCGCCTTCCTGCCCGGGGTACCAGGCGTGCAGCAGTCCTTTCACGGCCGGCAGCCAGCCGGTCATGTCCACGTTGCCACCGGCGTTGAGCACCACCACGGTATTGGGGTTGGCCTTGGCCACGGCATTGATGAGTTCCACCTGATGCGCCGGCAGCGCAAACGTCCGGTCCGAGCCCTCCCCCTCCGACGTATTGTCGAAACCCACCGCTACCACCGCTACCTGGGCCCCGGCGGCGGCACGCGCGGCTTCGCTAAAGTCGATTTTTTCGATGTAGCAGGCCAAGGTTAGCTCGGCGCCACCGGCGTTTTCGTAGTATTCCAATTTCACGGAATACTCTTTGCCGGCTTCTAGCTGCCGGTACACGCTGTTTTCGGTGGGGCCCTGGTCGTGCCACTGGTCGATAACTTTTTTGCCGTCGATGAACAGCCGGGCCCCGTCGTCGCTTTTCACCCCAAACTTGTAGCGCCCCGATTTGGCCGGCCGCACCACCCCGGTGTAGCGTGCCGAAAAATGGTCGGCCGGCAAGGCCCCCACACCCGGCGCGGCGGGCCACACGTGCCGGATAACCGCCTCGGTGCGCGCGGCAGCCGGTGGGCCCGCCAGGTTTTGGTTGGCGAAGTACTCGCCCTTCAGACCCGCCACCTTCGATTGGGGACCGGTATAAAACGGCGTTTTGGCGGCAAAGTCCTCCAGGGGCGGCACGCTGCCCGCCGCGTAGGTCACTTTAACGCCGGGCCCTACCGCCTGGAGGCCCTGCAACAGCGACACTGAGTGAAACGGCGGCACGAGCGAGCTGCCGCCCGCGGCCACGTAAGCCTTCGCGTTGGGGCCGATAACGGCCACGGATGTTACCGAGCCGCTGAAGGGCAGGATGTTACCGGCATTTTTCAACAGCACAATGCCGCCGCGGGCCAGTTGAAGCGCCACGGCCGCCGTGGCCGGGTTGTCGGCCGGAATCGTGCTGTCCAATTGCGGCTTGTCGTAAAATCCGTACCGGAAAATAATCCGCAGGATGCGGCGCACTTTGTCGTTGATGACTTCCTCGGACAGGGCCCCTTGCTGAAGGGCAGGCAGCAGGGCCTTTTTGTTCATGAAAGCGGCCGAGGGCATTTCCAGGTCCAGGCCGCCCTTGGCGGCGGCTACGCCGTCGTACGTCGCCACCCAGTCCGACATTAGAATGCCGTCAAACCCCCACATTTTCTTGAGAATGTCGTTGTTGAGGTGGCTGTTTTGGGTCGAGTGCTCGCCGTTGACCAGGTTGTAGC
>CAXTBA010000036.1:0-33595 GCA_964242665.1 uncultured Hymenobacter sp. | reverse complement strand
TCATCCTCACCAACGACAACGGCGAGCTGAACCTGACCCTGAACGCCCGCAACGCTCCCGAGCTGCGCGTGAGCCCGGCCTACACCGAGATGTTTCGGACCTACGACAAGGCCGCGAAGAAGGACCAAAAGATGAAAGAAGCAGTGTCTTTTGTCAAGCAAAAATTGGATTCTGCCAAGTGGTTCATCGATGCCATCCGGCAGCGGCAGAACACCCTGTTGCGCACTATGAACTCAATTGTGAGCTTGCAGCGCGAGTTTTTCATCGAAGGCGACGAAACCAAGCTGCGACCGATGATTCTGAAGGACATCGCCCAGCAGATCGGCATGGATATCAGCACGGTAAGCCGGGTGGCTAATTCCAAGTCGGTGCAAACGGAGTTCGGCATATATCCGCTTAAATACTTTTTTTCGGAGGGAATCGCCACCGACTCGGGCGAGGACGTGTCGAGCCGCGAAGTAAAAAGCATACTTAAAGACCTGATTGACAAGGAAAACAAGTCGCGTCCGCTGGCCGACGACAAGCTGGAAAAGATGCTGAACGCCCGGGGCTACAACATTGCCCGCCGCACGGTGGCCAAGTACCGCGAGCAGCTCAATATTCCGGTGGCGCGGCTGCGAAAAGAACTGTAGCAAAGTACCGCGGCGGCGCACTACATTTACGACAGTTTTTGGACTTTCCCGCTAAAGCCTGCCGCTTATGGTTGCTACTTTACCCTACCCCGACGCCGAGGTTAACGCCCTGCCGGTTGTGGCCGAGCTGCGCGCGCAGCTGGCCGCCGAGCGCGCCGGGCGCGTGCGGGCGGAGGCGGAAGCCGCCCACCTGCGCCTGACGGCCCACATGGCCGAGCGCTGCCCCAACCCCTTGGTGCGCCTGGGCCGCCGCGCGCAGCTGCAATACGCCAACGCGGCCACGTTTCTGGTGCCCGAGCTGGTGGGCCCGCCCGATACGCCCGTGCGGCAGTGGCTGGCCGCGGCGGCCGGGGCCGCGTGGAATGCGGGCGAGTCGGTGCAGCGCGAGCTAGTTGTGGCCGGGCATAGCTTCCTGGTGTGCGTGGTGCCGGTGCTCGACGAAGAGCACACGCTGTTCTACCTCACCGACGTGACGGAGCTGCGGGCGGCCGAGGCCGAAGTGCACGAGCAGCACGC
Source organism: uncultured Hymenobacter sp. (assembly GCA_964242665.1). Lineage (GTDB taxonomy): Bacteria > Bacteroidota > Bacteroidia > Cytophagales > Hymenobacteraceae > Hymenobacter. Next base: position 32,447 of record CAXTBA010000036.1, on the reverse strand, counting down.
CTACTATGAAACCGTGCTCCAACACATTCCCGCCGCCGTGGCCGTGCTCGACCCCAACCACCGCTTGCGCTACCGCAACCCCGCCGCACGGCCGCACCAGAACCGCCAGGTTCCCGGCTTGGGCCAAACCTTTACCGAGTACTGTCAAGAAGTCGGCCTGCCCACGGCCTTGGCTGAACGTCGCAAGCGCCTGTTTCGCCGGGCCGTGGCGCAGCGAACGGCGATGAACTGGGCGGAGGAATGGCCGGCCGGCGACGGCCAGCCGGCCGTGCATTGGCTGCGCTCGTACCACCCCGTTTTTCACGCCGACGGCACGCTGCGCGTGGTCATCAGCTACGGCCTCGACGTGACGCTGCGCCGCCAGGCCGAGGCGGCCGTGCTGGCCCAGCAGGAGTTCGTGGCGCAGGTGCTCAACCTCAACCCCAACCTGATTTACGTGCGCCAGCCGCAAGGCAAAGTGGTATTTCAGAACCGGGCCATGCTGGAACTGCGCGGGTTGGTGCAGCAGTTGGCCGGCACGGCCACGGCCACGGCGGGCATCCGGCCCGAAGAGCTAATCGCCTTCGACGGCTCCGACGCCGAAGTGCTGGCCCTGGGCAGCCCGCTGAAAGTGGAAGACCGGCTGACGCTGCCCAACGGCGAAGTGCGCTGGTACCAGTCGATGAAGTGCCCGCTGGTGCAGCCCGACGGCACCGCGCACGTGCTGTGCGTGAGCACCGACATCACCACCCTCAAAGCGGCCCAGCTGGCGGCGGAAGCCGCGGCCACGGCCCGCGAAAACTTCCTGGCCAACATGAGCCACGAAATTCGCACGCCGCTGCACGGGGTGCTGGGCATGGCCTCGCTGCTGGCCAAAACCCCGCTCGATGCCGACCAGCAGCGCTTCGTGGGCACCATTCAGCACACGGGCCAGCACTTGCTGACGGTGGTGAACGACGTGCTCGACATGGCCAAGATTACGTCGGGGCAGCTGGAAATGGAACAGCTCGCCTTCAACCTTTGCGACAGCATGAGCGCGGCCGTGCATCCGCTGGCAACGCTGGCCCAGCAAAAGGGCATCGAAGTGGTGGGCACCCGCCTGAGCGAATCGTGCCCCCACCCGTGGGTGGTGGGCGACCCCTACCGGCTCAACCAAATCCTGCTCAACCTGCTTTCCAACGCCATTAAGTTTACCCCGGCGGGGGGCACCATCTCGGTGGGCGGCTACTGCGTGGACGAGTCCGACACCACTTTTACTACGGAGTTTCGGGTTAGCGACACGGGCATCGGCATTGCTCCTGATAAGCTAGAGGCCATTTTCCAGGAATTCGCCCAGGCTTACGCCGACACGGCCCGGCAGTTTGGCGGCACGGGCCTGGGCCTGAGCATCAGCCGGGCCCTGGTGCGGCAGATGGGCGGCACGCTGCACGTGCAAAGCGAAATGGGCAAGGGCAGCTCGTTTGCCTTCACCGTGACGTTGCCCAAGGCCAGCGCGGAGGCTCGGGCCGCCGCGCTGGCCCCACCGGCGGCCGCGCCCGGCCACCGGGCCGTGCGCGGCCGCCGGGTGCTGCTGGCCGAAGACAACCCCGTGAACGCCGAAGTGGCCCAGCTGCTGCTGGCCGCCCACGGCGTGGTGGTGGACGTGGCCATCAGCGGCACGGCGGCCCTGGCCCTATTCGCGGCCAACGTTTACGACGCCGTGCTGATGGACATCCAGATGCCCGCCATGAACGGCCTGGAAGCCACCGCCCGCCTGCGCGCCCACCCCGACCCGGTGCGGGCAGCCACGCCCATCCTGGCCCTCACGGCCAACGCCTTCCGGGCCGACGCCGAGAAGTACCGCGCCGCCGGCCTCAACGACACGCTGGCCAAGCCCTACGTAGAGGCCGAGCTGCTGGCCAAGCTGGCCGCTTTGTTCGGCGAGCCCTTGCCCGACTTGGCGACCCATACTGCGCCGGAGCCCCCGGTTATAGCCCTGTCCCCGCTCTTCGACCTGGTTTTGCTGCGCCAAACGGCCCACGGCAGCTTGCCTTTCATCAACCGGGTGCTGGCCGCTTTCCACGCCAATATCCCCGCGACCCTGGCCGAGCTGCGCACCGCCCAGGCCGCCACCGACCTGGGGGCCCTGGCGGCCCTGGCGCACCGCCTGCGCCCGTCGCTGCGGCTGCTGAACGCCTCTTCCCTCCAGCCCCACCTGGCCGCGCTCGAAGCGCCGGACGCGTCCTCGGTGGCGGCGCACCGGGCCGCCAGGGCCCTCATGCTGGGCCTGGCGGCCCTGCTCAAGCAACTGCCCCCGTCCGTGCCGGCTTAGCGCCGGCAGCCGTTCTTTGCCCGCTATGCTACACCTTGTTTCGCGCTACGCGCTGGCGGCGGTCTTCGCGGGGGCCGGCCTGCTGCATTTTTTGAAGCCTGGCACTTACTTACGCATCATGCCGCCGGCGCTGCCCGCCCCGCTGGCGCTGGTGTACGTGAGCGGCTTTTTTGAGATTGCCGGGGGCCTGGGGCTACTCTTCGGACCCACCCGCTGGTGGGCCGCCCTGGGCCTGGTGTTGCTGTTGGTAGCCGTGTTCCCGGCCAACGTGTACATGGCGCAGATTTCCGGCCAGCTGCGCATCGCGCCCTGGGTGGCCTGGGGCCGCCTGCCCCTGCAAGCCCTACTAATGTGGTGGGCCTGGACGGCGCGTAATTGAATCATTCAACAGTTATCAATTAATACTTAACAACCATTCTATTGGCCCTTCCTGGTCAATGAAACGGTTGTCAAATGTTAATTGATTCACGCCCAGCGCACGTCCAGCAGGCGCAGCTGCACGTGGCGGGCCCCGCGGTACTCGTTCATTTCCAGCGCGTAGCACACGTCGAAGGGCTCGCCTTCGTTGATGCGGGGCAAGTAGCCGGCCAGGCCGAAGCCGATGGCTTCGACGGCCGGGCCGGGGGCGTCGGCGGCCACCAGGCGAATTTTGAGGTGGCCGTTGCCCACTTCGCGGGCGCTGCCCGGCACGGCCAGCACCCGCGCGGCGGCAAAGATTGGGTTGGGGTTGCCGGGCCCGAACGGCTCCAGGGGCCGCATGTCCTGCAAAAAGCCGTCGGTGATGCGGGCGATGGGCAGCAGCGCATCAATTTCAACGGGCCGCACCAGGTGCGCCGAGGCCTGCGTGCGGGCCACGATGGCCTCGAACTGCGCCTGGAACGCGGGCACGTTCTCCACTTTCAGCGTGAGGCCGGCGGCGGCGCGGTGGCCCCCGAACTGCTCCAGCAAGGGCGCGCACAACTCCAGGGCCTCGTGGATGTCGAAGCCCGCCACCGAGCGGGCCGAGCCAGTGGCTTTGCCGTCGCGCTGCGTGAGGATGACCGTGGGGCGGTAGTACTGGTCGAGGCAGCGCGAGGCCACGATGCCCAGCACGCCCTGGTGCCAGTCGGCTTTGTAGAGCACCGTGGCGTGGGCCGTTTGCAGGGCCGGGCTGTCGGCAATCAGGGCCAGGGCCTCCTGGGTGGTGGCCTGGTCGGAGCCGCGGCGCTCCTGGTTCATGCGGTCCACGACTTCGGCGGTGTGGCGGGCCTCCTGCTGATCAGGGGCCAGCAGCATGGCCACGGCGCGGCGGGCGTCGCCCATGCGGCCGGCGGCGTTGATGCGCGGCGCGAACCCAAACACCAGGCTGCTGAGCGTGAGGGGCCCCTCGCGCAGGGTGGCCAGTTCGCGCAGGGCGGCCAAGCCGGGGCGCAGCAAGTGGGCGTCTTCGTTGAAGCGGCGCAGGCCGTGGGCGGCCAGCACGCGGTTTTCGCCGGTCACGGGCACCACGTCGGCAGCGATGCTCACCGTCACCAAATCGAGCAGGTCGTAGAGGGCGGCGGGGTCGCGGCCCAGGCGCTGGCCCAGGCCCTGCATCAGCTTGAAGCCCACGCCGCAACCCGACAAGTCTTTGTAAGGATACGAGCAGTCGGCGCGCTTGGGGTCGAGCACGGCCACGGCAGCAGGCAGCTCCTCGCCGGGCAAATGGTGGTCGCAAATCACGAAGTCGATGCCCTTCTCGGCGGCGTACGCCACCGGCTCCAGGGCCTTGATGCCGCAGTCGAGGGCCACAATCAGCCCGAAACCTTCGGCCAGGGCCAGGTCCACGGCAGTGTTGCTGATGCCGTAGCCTTCAGTGTAGCGGTCGGGAATGTAGTCGCGCAGGCGCTCGGGCCCAAACAGCGGCGTGAGGTAGCTGATGACCAGCGCCACCGACGTGATGCCGTCCACGTCGTAGTCGCCCAGCACGAGCACCTTCTCGCCCGTTTCCAGGGCCCGCACGAGGCGGTCCACGGCGCGGTCCATGTCGCGCATCAGGAACGGGTCGGGCAACTGCCGCAGGTCGGAGTAAATGAAGGCGGCCGCCGCCTCGGGGGTGTCGAGGCCGCGTTGCACGAGCAGGGCCCCGACTTCGGGGCCCACGGGCAGGGCCTCGGTGATGGCCAGGACCAGCGCCGGGTCGGGGGTAGGCGCGAAGTTCCAGCTTTTGGCGGCGGGGAGCGTCATCGGGTGGGTTTTTGCGGAAAGATTATCGGGCGAAAGTACGCCCAAACCCGGGCCTGGGCTATGGCCGTACCTTTGCCGGCCCCCGCGCCAGCCCCCGTTGCGCCATGTCCAAGCTCCGATATTTCTACCGCCGCTACCGCCAGTACATCCTTTCCGACGGCCTGATGTACGTGGTTTTCATCGTGTTCCTGGCCTTGCTGTTCGCGTTCTTTCGGTAACGACAGCAGGGCTGGCTGTTTACCGGAACGGCCCGGGCGGCCGGCTTTTCGCCGGCCGCCCGGTAATCGCCGGGGCCCTCCGCAACGATTTTGCAACGATTCAACGATTAGCGGGCGGCCGGCAGAAAAGCCGGCCGCCCGCCGCACGGGGCCCTACTGCACACTGTCGCCGCGCAGCTTGCGGAAGCGCTTGCGCGCCTCGGCCACGTAGATGCTGCCGGGGTACTTGGTCAGCACCTGCTCGTACAGGGCCTGCGCCTTGGGCTTGTCTTTGAGGTCTTCTTCCTGGATGCGGGCGAGTAAAAACAGCGCGTCGTCGCTGAGCACGCCGTTGGCAGGGCCGGCCACTAGGTGTTCCAGTGTGGCCACGGCGGCCGGAAACTGGCCCATGCGCTGCTGCAGCTGAGCCTTCAGGTAAGCGGCGTTGTCGCTCAGCGAATGGCCGGGGTACTTGGCCAGCAGGGCGTCGAGGCCGGCCACGGCGGCGGGCAATTTGTTCTGGAACACGAGCTGCTCGGCGGCGGCGTAGTCCTTCAGAGCCAGGCCCAGGGTGTCCTCCACGGTGTTGGTGGCGATGAGCAGCGAAAGCTGCATGGCGTCGTTGGCAATTTCGCGGGTCGTGGCTTCTTTCAGGATGTCGAGGTGGCTTTGGGCCAGCTTGAAATCGCCGGCGAAGTAGCTCAGGCGGGCGTTGCGCAGCTTGGCTTCGTAGCCCAGGGGGGCCTCCTTCTCGGTCTTTTCCACCTGCGAGTACAGCAGCGTGGCCTCCCAGGGCTCGGCCCGCAGCAGGTACAGGTCGCCGAGGGCCAGCTTGGCGTCGTCTACCAAGTCAGCGGGGGCCTGGGGCTGGTCAACGACGGCTTGCAGCAGCGCCATCGCCTTGGCTTGGTCGCCGAGCTGGAAGGCGTAGAGGTCGGCCAAGCGGCGGCGCACCAAAGCCGCTTCGGGGGCCCGGCCCAACTCGGCCAGCAGTGCTTCATATTCAGTAGCCAGCGCCCGCACCTGCGCCAAATCGACGGGGTAGGTGCTGCGCACCTGGTCTTCGCGGGCGGCCAGGCGGCGCTGCCGGGCCACGTTGTAGAGGGGGCCGTCGTGATATTCTTTCAGCACGTAGTCGCAGCCGGCCAAGGCGCTTTCGAAATCTTTGTTTTGCTGCGCGATGGCGGCCACGTCCAGCACCCGGCGGCCCTGGGTGCGGCCGCGCCGGTCGAGGGCCTTCGCCTGCACCAGGGCCCCGGCGAAGTCGTGGCGCTGCACTTGCAGCCACAGCAGCAGTTCGGCGTAGGCAGCCTGCTCGGGGTGCTGCTGGGCGGCGCTCACCAGCTGTTTCTCGAGGGCATCGAAGTCCTTTTCTTCCTTCAGCGCATTCTGGAGCATGTTGCGCACGTAGGGCAGCTGCTGCTCGTCCTGGGCCACTAGGCGCAGGGTTTCGGCCAGCAGCTTGTCTTGCTGCTGCGTTTGGGTGTAAAGCTGGATGAGTTGGGGGCCGTACTCGGTTTCGGTGCGGGCCAGGGCCCGGCCGCGCAGGTACGTTTTTTCGGCCCAGGCCGGCAAGTTGCGCTTGCTGAACTCGGCCGCCACCGGGCCCACCTGCGCCGGCACGAGCTGATTCACGACCCGCTGCCACTGCTTGTCGGCCCCGGCAGACTCGCCAGCGGCTTGCAGGGCCCCGCCCAGGGCCACGCCGTAGGTGGCGTCGTCGGGGTGCAGCTTGATGGCTTTTTTGGCCAGCTTCTCGGCGTCTTTGTAGCGCTTGAGGTCGGTCAGGGCCTGCACGTAAACGGGAAACAGCTCGGGGCCGGTTTGCTGCTCAGCGGGCAAGTGCTCTAGCAAGAAAACCGCTTTTTCGGGTTCGCCGCGGCGGGCGTAGTCGCGGGCCAGGGCAGCGCCGTCGGCGGGGCCCCAGCCCCTGGGGGCCTGGGCGCGGGCTGAGGCGGCCAGCAGTAAAGCGGCGCTCAACAGCAAAAGGGACAGACGCATAATTTCTTACGGCTAAAAACTTCCGGTGTCCTGCCCTAACGCCGCAGTGCAAACGGTTTGTTCAATGATGCCCTTCTATGAAACCCAACCCAGGACCAGCAGGGTGGCCACTCCGACCACCGAAGCCAGCAGTTCGGTTTTCATGGCTTTGAAGGGGAGCTGCTGTACGTAGCTGCTCAACAGGTTACCGCCTCCTACGGCCAACACCAGCGCCAACGGAAACATCAATTGCTTCGCCTCGGGGCCCCACGCGCTGCGCTGCCGAAACACAAAACACATGATCAAGCCGCTGGCAATCAACAGCAAGCCGGTGAGGCCGCGCGAGGCAAACGAGATACTGGTTTTAGGCTGCATGGTTTGACGGGGTTGAAAGGTGAGTTGACCAAGATACAAAAAGCTGGCTTCGGCCCAACAAAAACGGGCCACCCCCGAAGGTGCGGCCCGTCGATTTGGCACGAATGCCGGCGCTTAGAAAAACTTGGCGCGGTTGTCTTTCACGTTGGCGTGGGCCTTGATGGCCTCGTAAATCAGGCCGTCGAGGCGGCTGCTGCGTTGCTGCGCCAGCTGCTGGCGCACGGCTTTCAGGTCGGCCGTAGCGGGGGCGGGCGCTATGCTCACCGGCTCCACTACCAGCACGCCCTGCTCGCCCTGCAAGGGGGCCGAGTGCTGGCCCGGCTTCAGGCCAAAGGCGGTGCCCACGGCTAGCGGCTCGAAGCCAATGCCGGGCAGTGCGCCCTGGCCCAGGGCCACGCCGGGGGCCGTGCCCACCTGGGCGGTAGGGCCGTAGGCGGCACCCAATTGTTCGATGGAACCGGTCTTGCCCAGCTTGGCCATGATTTGCTGGGCCTTAAGGTCGTTGCGAACCAGGGCCGACAACTGGGGCTTCATGCCGGCTACCGTGGCCGTGCCCTTGGCTTGGGTGCCCGTGAGGGCCGCGATTACGTACTGGTCGCCGATTTCGTACACCTCCGACACGTCGCCAATTTTGGTTTCGCCGTTGGTCCCGGCCCCGTAAGCCCAGCGCACCAGCTCGCGGGCGTTTTGCAGGTTGTTCACGCTGCGGGCGCTGCGGTCGAGGTTTAGGGCTTCCTGCTTTTGCAGGGTTTTGTCTTTAACCGTTAGCTGGCGGAAGCTGGCCAGGTCGGTGGCCTGGCCTTTGAGCTGCTGGGCCCTAGCGTAGGCAGCTTCGCGGGTAGCGTCGCTGGGCACGATGGACTTTTTCACCTCGGCCACCTGGTAAGTCTGCTTGGTTTGAGGGGCAGTGATTTTGATGACGTGGAACCCGAACGAGGTTTCGACCGGAGCGGGGAGCAGGCCCACGCCGGGGGCCCCGAAGATGGCCTTTTCAAACTCGGGCACCATGCGGCCCTTCGTGAACCAGCCCAGGTCACCGCCCTGCTCCTTGGTGCCGTCGGTGCCAAACTGCCGGGCCAGGGCCGCGAAATCAGCCCCACCCTTGATTTTGTCGATCAGGCCCTGGGCCTGGGCTTTGGCCACAGCCTTGGCCTGCGGCGTGTTGGCGGCGGCCTTGATGAGGATGTGGCTGGCGCGGGCGGCAGGCTGAGTGCCCTCTTTTTCGGCGGTCACTTTGTAAAGCGAGTAGGTGCCGTTTTCGGCGTAGGGGCCGTATACCTTGCCCACCGCCAGGGGCAGTTGCTTGCGCAACTGCTCGGGCAAATCAGCGGGACTGCGGAAGGCTTTGTTGTAGGGCTGGTCGGAGTTCATTTTCACGAACAGCGAATCGGCCGGGGCCGTGGCAAATTGTGTGGCCAGGGTGCCAATGGTGCTGCGCACGGCGGCGCTGTCTTCCTTCGAGGCCACCACGGGCACGCTGATGTATTCCACCGAGCGGCCGTCTTCGACCTTGTACTGGCCCTTGTGCTTGTCGAGGTAGGCTTGCAGTTGGTCGTTGGTCACCTTCACCGCCGAGTCGGAAATGCTAGCGTAGGGCACAAACAGGTATTTCACCGCAGCCTTTGTGTTCTGGTCGTCGTTGTAGCGCTTGGCTTCGGCCGTGGTCACGTACACCGAGTTTTTCAGCAGGGCGTTGTACTTGTTGGCCATGCGCTCAGCGGGCAGGTTGGCCTCAAAGTTGTGCCAGGCGGCCTGGCTTTCGGGAGGCAGCTTATCGAGGTTTTTGAGGTATTCGATCAGGCGGGCTTTGTTGAACTGCCCGGTTTTTTGGTCCGTAAACGCTTGCTTGACGCCGGGGTTGATGTTGTCGCCCTGCACCATGTCTACCAGCTCGTCGTCGCTCACGCCCAGGCCCAGCTTGTCCCACTCGGGCTGGAAGGCCAGGCGGTAGATGGTCTGGTTCCAGGCCTGGTCGCGGAGGTAACCCAGGGCCTGCTCGTCGGGCGCGCGCTGCTGCTGGGCGGTGAACTGCTGCTTGGCTTGCTCCAACGAGCTGTTGTAGTCGGCCAGCTCTACTTTCTGGCCGGCCACTTCGCCCACCACGTTCTCGTTGCGGCCGAAGAGGCGGTTTTTGCCGCCCACCAGGTCGCCGCCCACAATGAAGAGCAGCATCCCGATGGCCACCGTGCCCACGGCCCAGCCCGATTTTTCCCGTATCGTGTTGATTAACGCCATGTACTTGTCTAAAAGAAAACTAACTAGTTAAGGTCAAAAGAGGCGCAAAATAACCAGAAATCGCCGGTTAATCCTAGCCGGCGTTCCTCAGCGGCGCTTGGGGCCCGGCCGCCCGCCCTTGCCCGGCCGGCCGGCCTTAGGCGCGGCCTTAGCGGCTTTGGCGCGTTGTTCGGCCAGCTTGGCGGCCACCGTGTCCTGCTGCCGCCAGTAAATAAGGGGCATCCAGCACACCGTGGACACCATAAAAATCCAGTAGTTCCGGCCCAGGTCGTTGAACAGAATGGTCTGGTAAATGCCGATCACCATGGCCACGACGCCCACGGCGAAGAGCACGGTGCGCAACAAGTGTTTGTCGAATTTCATGGGCGAAGTTGAAGGCAGCGCACCGCTCAGGGGGCCCCCGGCTGGTCGACGGCGAATACGCCTTCGGGATGGGTAATGCGGTAGGAAGAGAAGTTCTGGTTGGCCGTCAGGCCCGTACCGGTGAGGCGCTCGGTGGGGGTTTCTACCTTCACGAACATCTGTGGCGTGGTATAAATCAATTGCTTACCCCGATCAAAAAACAGCTCTTCGGTGAACAGCTTTTGTTGCTCGGGCACGTTGGCTACCTGCACGGCCCCGCGCATGGTGAAGAGATTTTTGTTTTCTTCCAGCTTGCCGTAGCGGGCGCTCAAGGTGTTCACTACCGTTTTGCTGTCTTTGCCATAGAATGTGACAAACAGGCCCTTGGAATAGACTATTTCGTTTTCGAACTGCTGCCTCAAAGGGGCCGAAACCCGGAACTTGAGCTTGGCCGAGTCGCTGAACACCTCCAGCACGTTGGTACTCTCCGATATCGGGCCATCATAAACCCGCATGGGGCCGATGGTTTTTTTCTCGTCGCAGCCCACCAACGCCAGCACTAACAACCCACCTGCCAGCAGCCCTCTGCCTTTTCCAAATGCGTGCAGCGTATCCAAAGCTTCGGGCCGAACTATTGCAGCCGGCGCTTAATGAACCACCGGTTGTTCAGCGTCACGCCCAGCGTCATCTTCACGTAATTCTCCTGCACGTTGCTGGCCCCGTTGCGGCCCGGGATGACATCGGTGTTGCCCCGCATTCCGTAAGTGAAGGCCAAGCTGAACGTGGTGGCTTCGAGCGGTGTGGCCGTGGGCAGCGGAAAACCGAAGCCCCAGCTCACGGACCGATCGTAGAGCGTGAGGCCGCCGGGCTGATACGGCAGCTGGGCCACGTTCAGGCCGAGGCGGTAGTTCACGCGCTGGAAGTAGTGCTCCACCGAGCCCGGGTCGGGGGTAAACTCGCCGCCCACGCCGATGCGTACGGTGTTGCGCAACGGCGTACCAGCGGTGCCAAAGCTGGTAAACTTCGACCACTGCTGCTGGGCCACGTCAACGCTGGCGCTCCAGTTCTTGTCGTTGTCGAGGCTGAAGCCGGCCTGGGCCAGCGCGGGCACCCGCGCGGTGCCGTTCACGTCGTCGATTTGGATGACGGTACCGGCGATGGGGGCCCCGTTCACGTCTTGCCGCTCCTGGGTACCGGTGCGGCGCACCCCCAGGTTGGCCTGGAAGCTGTACACGCCGGCCAGGTTCAGGCGCAGGTCTTTGCTCAGCTTGTGGCGGTAGTGCAGCCCGGCGCGGTAGGCGAAGTCGGAGTAGTGCAGGTGGCGCACGTCCACCGTTTTCTGGCTGGCGGCCCCGTTGGCCAACTGGATAACCGTACCGGTCGTCTCGTCCACCGTCCCGAACACGTAAGCCGCCGTGAAGCCCAGGTTCAGGTCGCGGGCCACGTGTACGCCCTGGGCAAAGTAAGCTTGAGAAATGCCGCCCGAGCCCTGGCTTTGAGTGAGCACCAAGTCGTTGGGGGCTCCTTCAACGGTGCCCTGCGCGCCGGTCTGGTAGTCCACCGAGCTCAGCGGCTTCAGGCCCACGGCCGCGGCCCAGCGGCGCGCCAGCGGCACCGACAACGACAAATAGCCCAGCGTGCCGCTGCCGCTTTTCGACGAAGCAGCGGCGTTTTTCACCGTCTTGTATTGTCCATCAAACCCGGCCTCAAACGTGGTGCGGGCCGTGTAATAAAGCAGCGCGGGGTTCAGGTCGTTCACGTTCACGGCGTTGGGCGCGGCCAGGCCCACCCCGCCCATGCCCTGTTGGCGCACGCCGCCGGTGTTGGGGTAATATTCGCCAATGCCCAGGCGCGAGTAGGGCGAGTTGCCCAGGCCCTGCGCCTGTGCGCTGCCAGCGGCCAGCAGTGCAGCTGAAGCCAGCAGCAGCCGGACCACATTTTTATCGTTCAACTTCAACATTATAGGCTAAAATCCGGTAAAGTCCGAGCAGCACCAGTTCGGGCACGGCAAAGATAGGGCCTGCCAGCCGGGCGGCCAGCAGCGGGGCGTCGCCCCCGGTTAGCACTACGCCCAGGTTGGGGTACTGCTGCCGGTAGGCGGCCACCAGGCCGTTGGCTTCGGCGGCGGCGCCGTTCACCACGCCGCTGAGCAGGGCCCCCGCAGTAGAGTCGCCCACCAGCGGAATCGTTGCATCGGGGGTTGGCAGCGGCAGCAGCGGCAGGCGGCCGGTGTGCTCGTGCAGGGCCCGCAGCCGCATGCCCAGGCCCGGCCCGATGCTGCCGCCGCGGTAAGTGCTGTCGGCCGTCACGAGGTCGCACTTCAACGCAGTCCCCGCGTCGAGCACCAAAGTATCGCGGCCCGGCCGCAAAGCCGCCGCGCCCACGGCCCCCGCCAGCCGGTCGGCCCCCAGGGTGTGAGGCGTTGCATATGCGTTGCGCAGCGGCACGGGCGTGGTGCCCGGCTCAAACAGCAAAACCCGGCCCGGCACCAAGCCTTGCAGCGCCAGCGACCACCGGGCCGCTTCTTCGGCCACCGAGGCCACCAGCACGTGCTGCGGCTGCCAGCGTTTCACCAGGGCCTCCACTTCGCTAGAAGCAAGGCCGGTCGCCATTTCCCGCAACGTCCCGCCCGCAAAGCACCCGGCTTTCACGGCCGTGTTGCCGATGTCGAGAACAAGGGTGTGCATTTTTTTAGCTGTTGGCTGATAGCTGCCGGCGGTTAGCTTTTTTACTTTTGATTATAGTAAAAAAGCTAACCGCCGGCAGCTATCAGCCAACAGCTCATAAACTACATAAAATACTTCAACCGAATAACTTCCTGTTCGCTCAAAAAGCGCCACTTGCCGCGCGGCAGGTCTTTTTTGGTGAGGCCGGCGTACTGCACGCGGTCCAGGGTCACCACTTCGTAGCCCAGGTGCTCGAAAATGCGGCGCACGATGCGGTTGCGCCCGATGTGAATTTCGATGCCCACAAAATGCGCGTTGCCCGCCACCACGGCCACGTCGTCCACTTCGGCCTTGCCGTCTTCCAGCTCAATGCCTTCGGAAATCTTGCGCAGGTCGTCCTCGGTCAGGGGCGTGCTCAGCTCGACTTGGTAGATTTTCTTGTTTTTGTGCGAAGGGTGCGAGAGGCGCTGGGCCACTTCCCCGTCGTTGGTGAAGAGCAGCAAACCGGTGGTGTTGCGGTCAAGGCGGCCCACCGGAAAGATGCGTTCCTTCGAAGCACTGGCCACCAGTTCCATCACCGTGCGACGGCCCTCAGGGTCGTCGGTGGTGGTGAGGAAATCCTTGGGCTTGTTCAGCAGCACGTACACCGACTTCTCGCGGTTGAGGTTGGTTTTGCCGTACTGCACCGTGTCGGCGGGCTGCACTTTGTAGCCCATCTCGGTCACCACTTCGCCGTTCACCCGGATTTCGCCGGCGGCAATCAACGCGTCGGCCTCGCGGCGCGAGCACACGCCGGCGTTGGCGATGTAGCGATTCAGGCGCAGCTCATCGGTGGCGAAGTCCTGGTTTTCCTGGTCGCGGCGGCGTTTGTTGCCCCGGTCTTTGTCGGCGTCGTAGTGCTTCAGGTTTTTATAGTCGGGGGCCTCGCCCGGGCGCTCGCCGAAGCGGGGCTTGTCGGCGCGGTTGGTTTGGCCGGCCCCGGCGGTGCCGTAGCCGGTGCCCGAGCGGCGCACGCTGCGCTCCTGGGACTTCAGTTCTTCGCGGCGCTGCGCGAATTTGCCCAAGGCCGGCCGCTCGTCGCCGTCGGGGCGGGCGCTGCCCACACGGGTGGCCTCCCGCTCGCCCCCGAAGCCGCGCTTCTCGAAGCCGCCCGGCCGCTCGCCGTAGCCACGCGGGGCCGGGGCCCCCGGGGCACCGTCGCGCCGGCCAAAAGCCCCCGGCGTAAACTTGCGCTCAAAGCCCCCTTCGCTCCCACGCGAGCCGCCAAAGCCTCGGTCGCGGTTGCCCTCGCGGTCGTTTCCTCCTGCGCCGCGCTCCTCGCGGGGCTGCGGCGGGGTGGCTCCAAACGGCCGGGCCGCCCGAATGGGCCGGTTGGGGCCGCGCTCGTCCGGGCGCGTGCCGCTGTCTTCGCGGGGCGTGCTGCGGCCGAAGCCCGTGGTGCTGGGGGCCTCGGCGCGGCTTTCACCGGCCTCGTAGGGGTTTTGTTTTTGAAACTTGCGGTTGCGCTCGCCGGGCGTGCCGCGGGGCACGGCGGGGCGGCCTTCCTGGCGATAGGGCTGGCCGCTCCAGTTCTCGCGGGGCTGGTAAGGCCGGGCGGGGCGCTCGTCGGGCCCACCGGCGGGGCGGCCAAAGCCTTCGCGGGCGGGCCGTTCGGCACGGTCCGGGGCCCGGTCGGTGCGGCCGTAGCTGGTGCCGGTGCGCTGCTCTTTGCTGGAATTGGGCCGCTCATCGCGCCGCGCGCCAAACGACGAGCCACCGCTCTGGCCGTAAGGCCGCCGCTCCGCGTCGCCGCCGAAGCGCTTGCCGCCCCCGCCAAACGACGGACGGCTGGCCGAATAGCCGCTGCCGCCCGCGTCCCGGCCGGAGCCGCTCCGCTCCGGGCCCCGGCTGCCGCCAAAGCCCCCGCGCTCCGGGGCGGGCCGCCGCTCGCCGCCCGGCCGGTCGCCGAAGGATGGCCGCCGGTCACTGCCCGGCCGGTCGCCGGAAAAAGAGCGCCGCTCACCACCCGGCCGGTCGCCGGAGTTGGGGCGGCTGAAACTGCCCGGAGCGCCGCCGCGACGGTCGCCTTTGTCTTTCGAAAAATGTTGCTTGCCCATAAGGAACGCTAGCTAAGTGCCGTATCGCTACGGTACGATTGGTGAGGTATAAATTAAATAAAAAAGTAGTCGGTATTGAGCCGCCGGTGGTCAGAAATAGTACCCGGCCAGCGCAAGCCAACCGTTCTGATCACCGAATGATTCAATACCGACTACCGCAAACGGGCGCGTCGCTTAGTCGCGGCGAGCCATTTTGGCTTCGATGGAATGCTGCGTGTGGGGCACGGCCCGCAGGCGCTCCTTGGGGATGAGCTTGCCCGTGCCGATGCACACGCCGTAGGTACCGTTTTTGATGCGGACCTGGGCATTTTCCAACTGCTGAATGAACTTCATCTGGCGCGAAGCCAATTGGTTCATGCTTTCTTTCTCGGCAGTGTCGGCTCCGTCTTCCAACACCTTGGCCGACGAAGCAGTAGTATCGGTGCCCGAATCGTTGCGGCGGGTGAGCGTTTCCTTGATGAAGGACAACTCGCGCCGGGCAGCAACCAACTTCTCCTGAATAATCTGATCAAATTCGTTCAGGTCTTCCCGCGAATAGCGGACGTTCTGGTCGGTCATGGTAAGAAAAAAGGAATAAGCGGAATCATTAAAAGCACCAGTAGCCGATAGCAAGTGGGCAGGCAACGGCCAGAGCCGATGAATAGTTTAATCGGCCCGGAACAGGCCCAAAGGCAGTTTCACTACCGGGCAACTCCTGGCTCATGCACCTCAGACTGTAAAGGTAGCAAGCGCGCCGCTTATTTGTTTAACCTCCTCAAAAGCCCAGCATTTGGATGGCGGCCACGGCCGCCTCTACACCTTTATTGCCGTGCTTGCCGCCAGCCCGGTCCTGGGCCTGCTCCAAGGTGTTGGTAGTCACCAGCCCGAAAATGACCGGCTTGTTGTACTTCAACCCCACGTGCGTGAGGCCCTGGGCCACGGCGTGGCAAATGTAGTCGTCGTGCTTGGTCTCGCCTTGAATTACCACGCCCAGGCAAATCACGGCGTCCATCTCTTCGTGCTGGGCCAGCAGCTGGGCCCCCAGCGTCAGCTCGAAGCTGCCGGGCACGCTGTTGCGGAAGATGTTCTCGGCCAGAGCCCCGTGCTTGAGCAGCGTGTCGTAGGCCCCGGCGCTCAACGCGTCGGTGATTTCGTGGTTCCACTCGGCCACCACCAGCCCGAAACGTTTTTCGCTGATGTCGGTGAAGGAGGAAGCGTCGTAGGTACTCAGGTGTTGCAGGGCAGTGGCCATAAATCGTTGATTGTGCTGATTAACTGTGCTTTCGCTGACTTCAAATCAGTGAAATGTGCATTATTCATTTTTTGTCGCGTCCATTGCCCTCACCTACAAGCCATTTCTCCTATAGAAAAAGCGCCTCTCCTGGCCAGGAGAAGCGCTTTTTTTAAATCAGCGGAATCATTCCAAATCCGCATAATCTGCGATTAGCGATTCAGGCGGGCCTTGAGCTGCCGGGCTTCGGCGGCTTCTTGGGCGGCAGGGTATTCGTTGAGGATGCGGTCGTAAGCTTTTAGGGCCCCGTCGTTGTCCTTGGCTACTTCCCGGGCCGTGGCTTCCTTCAGCAGGTAGCCGGGCGAGAAGAACTCGTTAGCGTTGTGGTCAGCGGCTTTGGCGTAGAGGTCGGCCGCTTCTTTCGGCTTGTTCAGTTCCAGCTGCGCGTCGCCCATGAGGGCGTAGGCGCGGCTTTGCACCAAGTAATCGTCCGAGCTAAAGTCCTCTAGGTAATCGAGCGCATCCTTGTATTTTCCTTCTTTCAGCGAGCCCACGCCGGCGTAGAAGTTGGCCAGGTTGCCGGCCTTGGTGTTGCCGTACTCGTTGGCTACCGTGACCAGGCCGGGGGCCTTACCGTCGCCCTTCAGGGCTTTTTTCAGCGAGTCCGCTTCCCACGCGTCCACGGCCCTGAACATGGCCGACTGCGCTTTCTGCGTCTGCTGGCCGCGCCACGAATAGTAGCCGAAGCCGCCCACCACCGCCGCTACCACCACGGCCAAAATGCCCAGCAGCAGGTTGCGGTTGGTGCGCACAAAGTCCTCCGACTCGACCAAGCGGGCCGCCAGCGCGTCCGGGTCTTCCAGCAACGGGTTTTCCGGGGCGAATTCTTCGGCCGGGGCCAGCGGGTCGGCGGGCACGGGTTGGGTTACTTGCCCCTGGCGGGCCTGCTGGCTCTTGCCAGTGAACGGGATTTTTGACATGGTTGCTTTAAATGAACGGAGCCAGCGCGCCGCTCGCGGGGCGCGTTAGTCGTGGATGTAGGGGTAATCGGCCTGCACGTACACGTCCTTGAACAGCTCGTCGGGCGTCGGGTACGGCGACGCTTCGGCAAATTCCACCGCCGCCTGCACTTCGCCTTTAATGCGTTCGTCGATGGCATTTAAGTCGTCTTCGGTCGCCATCCGGTTCTCCAGGATGGTGTGGCGCACGGCCTCGATGCTGTCGTGGGTGCGCTTCTCTTCCAGCTCTTCCTTGGTGCGGTACTTGGCCGGGTCGCTCATCGAGTGGCCCTTGTAGCGGTACGTGCGAAACTCCAGGAACGAGGGGCCCTCGCCGGCACGGGCGCGCTCGGCGGCGCGGGCCACGGCGTAGTGCACGTCCTCCACCTGCATGGCGTTCACCGATTCGGAGGGCATGTCGTAGCTCAGGCCCAGCTTGTAGAGGTCCGTCACGTTGGAGGTGCGCTGCACCGACGTGCCCATGGCGTAGCCGTTGTTCTCGACCACAAAAATCACGGGCAATTTCCACAGCATGGCCATGTTGAAGGCCTCGTGCAGGGCCCCCTGGCGCACCGCGCCGTCGCCCATGTAGCAGATGCAGAGCTTGCCGGTCTGGTTGTATTTCTCGGCGAAGGCGATGCCCGCGCCCATCGGAATCTGGCCACCCACGATGCCATGCCCGCCCATGAACCCCACTTCTTTATCGAACATGTGCATCGACCCGCCCTTGCCTTTCGAGCAGCCGGTGGCCTTGGCATAAAGCTCGGCCATCACAGCGTTGGGCGAGGTACCGAGCGCCAGCGGGTGGGCATGGTCGCGGTAAGCCGTAATATACTTATCGCCTTTTTCGAGCGCCGACACGGCCCCGGCCACACAAGCCTCCTGGCCGATGTAGAGGTGGCAGAAGCCCTTGATTTTTTGCTGGCCGTACAGCTGGCCGGCCTTGTCTTCGAACTTGCGCATGAGCTGCATCTGCTCGTACCAGCGCAGGTACGTTTCTTTGGGGAAAATGGCCGCGGCTACCGCCTGGGCCTGGGGCTCGGCACCGCTTTCGGCCTCTACCGGGCGGTCGGGGCCCGGCAGGGCACCATCGGGCTGCGCCGCGGTGGCGACGCGCTGGCTGGCGTCGTTGCCTTTGGCCTTGCCATTGGAAGCTGTTTTGGTGGCCTCTTTTACTTTCGTATCCGCCATAGCACGTATAGGTTATTCGCGTTGGGAGGGCGAAATTACGTAAATCCGCCCGCACTACCGACAAATCGATGACTTTAGACTCGCTGCAACTGCTTTTTTTCAAGAATTACGAAGCAGCTTCCCTCCAATTCACCCCCGGCCTCAACTGCTTTATCGGCGACAACGGCAGTGGCAAAACCAACCTGCTGGACGCCATCCACTACTTATCGCTTACCAAGAGCGCGCTTACCCCCGTCGATGCCAACAGCATCAGGCAAGGTGCTGATTTTTTCGTAGTTAAGGGAAATTTTCGCGCTGATGAGGACGCCGCATCCGAAACCATTCAAGTGAGCCTGCGGCAAGGGCAAAAAAAGGCCCTTACCCACGACAAGCAGCCCTACGAGCGCCTGGCCGACCACATCGGCCGCTACCCCGCCGTGTTGGTTTCGCCCTACGACACCGACCTCATCCGGGAGGGCAGCGAGGAGCGCCGCAAATACTTCGACAGCCTCTTGTCGCAGTTTGACCACGCATTCCTTGACGTGCTCATCACTTACAATGCTTTGTTGCGGCAACGCAATGCGCTGCTTAAGCAAGCCACCGACCGACCCACCCACGGTTTCGATCGCGACTACCTGCTGGCCCTGGACGACCAGTTGGTCCCGCTCGGCGAGCAGCTGTCGGCGCAGCGGACCGCTTTCATTGAACGCTTCACGCCCGTGTTCCAGCGGCACTACCAGCAGCTGGCCGACGGCCAGGAAACGGTTTCCCTCACCTACAAAAGCCAGCTTTTGGAAACCGGTTTTGCCCAGCTCCTGCGCCAAAACGAGCGCCGCGACTTTGCCATGCAGCGCACCACCGCCGGGGCGCACCGCGACGATTTTGTTTTCTTGATGGACGGCCTACCGGTGAAAAGCTACGCCTCCCAAGGCCAACAAAAATCTTACGCCATTGCCCTCAAGCTGGCCCAGTTCGAAACCCTGACCCGCAACCCGGCCTCGGCCGGCCTCGTCGCGGCCAAGCCCTTGCTGCTCCTCGACGACATCTTCGACCGGCTCGACGACAAGCGCATTGCCCGCCTGTTGGAGCTGGTGGCCAACGACACCTTCGGACAGGTTTTTCTCACCGACACCAACCTGGCTCGAACCGACCGGGCCCTGGCCAACGTGCAAGGGGCCATCCGCCGTTTTGCCGTGCGGGCCGGCGCCGTTGCTCAGCTGTAGCAGCCGACGCCCCCCCGCTAAGTTGTACCTTCGCACCCCTTACTATTGCCGTGGTTGACGGCAGGATTGGTCGTTCACGTAACTACCTCTCCCCCGCCGGCCCTTCCTTGATTCCGTGAAAAAACCTGGGCCTTCCGCTTCTTCCCGCCGCAACGACGTCATCGATTTGAAGGACGGCTTGGCGGCCTTGGTGAAGGCATACCGCTTGCAAGGGAAGCTCAACGAGGTAACCGTGGTAGCGAACTGGGAGCGGGTGATGGGTAAGCCGGTTGCCCTCAAGACCAAGGAGGTTTACGTGTACCAAGGCAAGCTTTTTGTGCGCCTGACATCGGCCCCGCTGAAGCACGAATTGATGATGGCCAAGACCAAAGTGCTGGAACTCATCAACGCCGAAGTTGGCGAAACGGTGGTCAAAGAAGTCGTTTTTCTGTAAGAACTGCCCGCTGGTTGGTCTGCGTTCTTTGACAAAAATGTTTCACGTGGAACATTTTTGTCACCGGGGGCCGTACACTTTTAGCAGCAACTCGTTGTAGGATTCGAGCAGGGCAATGTACTTAGTCTGGAGCACCAGCAGCTGCCTTGGCAAGTCATTATCAATCGTTTGGGGAGGCGTTACACGGCTTGTAACAGTCATTTGATTTGTAACACGTGGCGGGGATGTTACAAATGGAAGCGCCGCTTGTTGTAACGATGTAAAGTTATTCGCAAAATCGTGCCCAATGACAGCTCCGACCCGCTTTACAAAATTATAATCAATCGTTTCTTCTTTGAATTTACGGTAGATGGTTGGACGCGTAATGCCCATTTCCTCCACGATACGCGTGATGGAAATACCGCTGTTTTTGATGGCCTCTTGCAGGATTTCGCCTTGATGTGGCATTGATTGGGAGAAGTATGCGAGCAATACAAAGATGTATCAATTACATTGTCAAAACAAAAAATGTACAAAATATATTACGTAATAAGCTTTGTATCGTTCAATATTTAAGCGACACAAGTGTAAATAACATTTTGTACAACTTGAATAATATGTAATATTGCGCCCATTACACCGCAACCTGTAACATTATTGTTGCATCGCATCCAAAACCCTTAGTAACCGGTCGGGGTAGTCGGTGGTGATGCCCTCAACACCCAGCGCTGCCATGCGCCGCATGGCAGCGGGCAGGTTTACAGTCCAGGGAACCAAGCTCATTTTGGGGTACAAGGCGCGCAGCTCTGTAACGGCAGCCGGGGTAACGGATTCGTAATTGGGCCCAAAAACGTCGGGCTGGAAACCCAACTCCGCGATGGCTTCCGGCCAGGGCCGGCCGTCTTCGATGAGTAAGCAGAGGGACAGGCCGGGTACTGCTTGGGCCTGTGCTAAGCGCAGTACCCGGACGTCGAAACAAAGCAGCGTAGTGCGGGCGAGCACCGCTGCCGCTGCCAACTCGGCCAGCACCAGGGCAAGGAATGGCGCGGGGGCCGGGTGGTAAATACCGTCGCCGGCGGGGTGGCTTTTTATTTCGATGGAGTAGCGGATGGGCGCACGACCGGCGATCCGTGGGGCCGCTTCGGTGGCGGCCAGCACTTCGCGCAACAACGGTTTGGAGGCTGGGGCAAGCCGCTGAGCCGGGAAATCTGGCACGAATTCGCTCCCGCAGTCGCACTGCCGGATGGCCGCATAGGGCATTTGATAGAGGTTGTGCTGGCGTTCGTGGGCCGGGTCGATGCGGCGGCCGGCCGCGTCGCGGCACAGGTGCGCTGCCAGCCAAGGGTCATGCGAAACCACTACTTGCCGATCAGCTGAAACGACGACGTCCATCTCCAGCACGTCCACGCCCAGGGCCAGCGCGTGTAGAAATCCCGGCAGGGTATTTTCAGGGAACAGGCCACGGCAGCCCCGGTGGCCGTGTACTTCAGGGCGCTTACTGGCAGGAAGGCTATTGGGCATGCAGAGTTGCTGATGAAAGAAAATCTCTGTGCCGGCAGAAGGGCAAATGTCGGATTTCGCGTCTGGTTAGGGTAAATTTGAGTTTCTGCCTAGCGCTCAGGCGGTCTTTTTTCAACCTTGTGCTTCCTGCTTTAATCCTCAAAAATGAAAAAACTGTTTCTCTTTATTGTGGTGCTGGCCGGAGCGGCCGGAGCTTATTACTACGTGAAAAGCAAAAAGGACGGCCCGACCGGGGCCCTGGTGCAGGCCGCCGCCGCCGTGCAGGCCCACGACATGGCCAGCTTTGAGAAATTCGTGGACGTGGGCAGCGTTACGTCGCATTTGGTCGATAACGTGAGCAGCCAGGGTTCGGTCGTATCGGTGCTGGTGCCGGGCGGAGGCCTGATGATGGGCGGGGCCCTGCGCTTGCTGAAGCCAACGCTGGCCAACGCCGCCCGCAAAGAAGTTCAACGCTACGTAGAAACAGGTTCGTTGGAAGCAGCGGCCGACGCCCCCAGAGGGCCCCTGAACCTTTCCATTCTCGGGCTGGCGGGCAAAGTAGTGGGCCCCGACAGTAAGTTTAAGGGCATTAAATACACGACGGAGCAGGGCGAGCAGGCGCTGGTGGGCCTGGAGTTCACGCAGCCGCGCTACGACACCACAATGGTGGTGGAAGTAAAAATGGCGCACCGTGGCGACCATTGGCAGATGACGGAGATTACCAATACCGGGCAATTGCTACGCCAGGCGGCAAGCCTGGAAAAGCAGCATATGTTGAATTAGAGTGCCTTATCCTTTTCAGCGCTCACGAAAAAGCCCGGCCGAATTGGCCGGGCTTTTTCGTGAGCGCCATGATACGTCGTAAGGTTAATTACGGCCTGAAAACAAAAAATAAATAATAGAGCCGCCAAATGGGAAAAACCAAATGATGAGCCCCCATACAATTTTTTTAGTGCCCGACCAATCTTGCTTAATGAGGCTTAAAAAAGCTAAGACAGCGAGAATAAGATAAAAGACCCCACCAGTGGTCAGAGCACCGGTCTGCGAATTACGCCCTGAGCCACAGGCCGTCAGTAGCAGGGCACTTAGAATGCTGAACGCAGTAGTGGTAACCAAAGGCAACCGTTTGGTCAAAGAGAAGATGGAAGAGCGCATGAGGAGCAGGATTAAGGTGAGTTTGCTGCTTTCTACGCGCTGGAAAAGAAATAGGTATAAAAAGTGAACTGTTTTATATATATACAATTGATAATCAAAACTTTGAATAAATAAACTGCTTCACCTGGACGAAGAATTGGGGGGCAGATGCCGGCAGCAGGACGGCGATAAGAATCACCCCGAACAGGGCCCCGTAAAAGTGGGCATCGTGGTTGATGTTATCGCCCCGGCGACGGCCCTGGTACCACGAATAGGCCAGGTACAGGAAGCCGAACAGGAAAGGCTGAATGGGAAACGGGATGGGAAAGATGATAATGCCGCCCCCGCCTGGGGCCACCGGAAACAGCAAGATGCTGGCAAACACCACCGCCGACACCCCGCCCGAGGCCCCCAGGCTGCGGTAATTGGGGTCGTTGCGGTGGCGGAAATAGGTGGGGACATCCGACAGAATAATGCCGCCCAGGTAGAGCAGCAGGAACCAGCCCAGCCCGGCCACCGCGCCAAAGTTGCCCGCCAGGGCCCCCAGCACCACGGGGCTGAACGAGTAGAAGGCGAACATATTAAAGAGCAGATGACCCCAGTCGGCGTGGAGGAAACCGGAGGTGAGGAAGCGGTACCACTGCCCGCGCCGGGCCATAAGGGCGGGCTCCAGAATCCAAGCCTCCATGAACTCGGGCTTGGACAGGGCGTAGGCCGACACGAGGACCGTGAGGGCAATGATGAGGACGATAGGGTTGGACACGGTAGGTTAATTTTCGCGCTCCATGAGCTGGAGGGCAAGGCGATGCAGGGGTTGCTTGCGGGCAGTGGGGGCCCCCACGCGGGCCAGGTGCTCCAAGGCATCCTGGAAATACTCGTTGATGAGGGCCTCCGTTTGGGGGCGGATGTTTAGCTCGTCGTACACGGCACGCACGGCGGCTACTTTGGCGTTGGCATCGGCCACGGGCTGTCCGATGTGCCGGGCCAGCACGGCGCGCTGAACGGCGCTGGCCTGAGCTTGAGCCGTGAGGAGCAGATAAGTTTTCTTATCCGACACGATGTCGCCGCCCACCCGCTTGCCAAAGGTGGCGGCGTCGCCGTACACATCGAGTAGGTCGTCGCGCAATTGGAAAGCCAGGCCGATGCCGGTGCCGAACTGACGCAGGTGCTCGGCGTCGGGGGCCGGGGCCCCGGCGAGGAGAGCCCCCAGCTCCAGACAGAAACCCAGGAGCACGGCCGTTTTCAGGCGAATCATGTCCAAGTACTGCGGGATGCTGACCTGGGGCTCGGTTTCAAAATTCATGTCCCACTGCTGGCCTTCGCACACCTCAGCGGCCGTCTGGCTGAAGCGCCGCAGCACTACCGGCAGTAGCGCCGGGGCCACGTCGAAGAACAGCTCGTAGGCCCGCACCAGCATCACATCGCCGCTGAGGATGGCCACGTTGGGGTTCCATTTTTCGTGCACCGTGGGCTGGCCGCGGCGCAGCGGGGCCTGGTCCATGAGGTCGTCGTGGAGCAGGGTGAAGTTGTGGAAGACTTCGGTGGCCACGGCGGGCCGCAGCACGGGCCCCAGGTCGTCGGTGAAGAGGTGGGCCCCCAGCAGCGTAAGCATCGGCCGGATGCGTTTCCCGCCCAGGCCCATGATGTAGCGGATGGGCTCGTACAGGGTGTCGGGGGCCTCGCCGTAGTGAAGCTGGGCCAGGGCGGCGGTAATTTGGGCTTGGAAGTCCAATGGCGGTTTCGCGCGAAGTCTCGCTAAGTTTAAAAGTTAAGTCTCGCAAAGTTCGCTCTAAACAAAGCCCCGCTGCCTGGGACGGGCAGCGGGGCGCTTGTATAAAAGCTCAATGGATGACTAGCGGCGGCGGTTGCCGCCCTTGGGGGCCCCTTTTGAGCCGCCTTTGTTACCGCCGCCGGAATGCTCACGGTAGCCGCGGGGCGCGTCGCGCCGGGCTTTCCGCTCCTCGGCTTCGCGGCGCTTCACATCGTCGGGGCGGTTGTCGACCAAGTCGAAGTCGATGGTACGGTCGAGCAGGTTGGCCGATTTTACCACCACTTCCAGCTCGTCGCCGAACTGGATGATGCGCTTGCTGCCGCGCCCCACGATGCGGTAGTTGTCCTTGTCCAACTCAAAGGTGTCGCCCGGAATGTCGCTCAGCCGCACCATGCCTTCGCACTTGTTCGACTCGATTTCGATGTACATGCCGCGCTCGGTCAGGCCCGACACCACGCCCTTGAAGACGTTGCCAATCTCGTCGGCCATGAACTCGACCTGCTTGAACTTGATGCTGGCGCGCTCGGCGTTGGCGGCCAGCTTCTCGCGGGCCGACGAGTGCTTGCATTCTTCCTCCACCGGCTCCACGGGCACGTTTTTGCCGCCTTCGAGGTAATGTTCCAGCAGGCGGTGGGCCATCATGTCGGGGTAGCGGCGGATGGGCGAGGTGAAGTGCGAGTAGTGCGCAAACGCCAGTCCGAAGTGCCCCAGTGGCTCGGTGGTGTAAACGGCCTTCGACATGGTGCGGATGGCCAGCCCTTGCAACACGTTCTGCTCGGGCTTGCCCATCACCTCCTCACTCAGCGTGTTCAGCTCAGTGCTCACTTTCTTGGGGTTGTCGAGCTTGAGAGTGTAGCCGAATTTCTGAGCGAAAAGGGCAAAATTCTGGAGCCGCTCGGGCTCGGGCGCGTCGTGGGTGCGGTACACCATCGTGTAGCGCGGCTTAGTCTTTTTCAGGTTGAACACGAACTCGGCCACCTTGCGGTTAGCCAGCAGCATGAACTCCTCGATGAGCTTGTGCGCGTCCTTGCGCTCCTTCACGTACACGCCGAGCGGCTTGCCGTCGGGGGCCAGCCGGAACTTTACCTCCTGGGTTTCGAAGCTGATGGCCCCCTGCTTAAATCGTTGCGCGTGCAGCTTCTTGGCGATGCCATTGAGCGTGTTCACCTCGAAGCTGTAGTCGCCCTCACCGGTTTCGATGCGCTCCTGGGCGTCTTCGTAAGAGAAACGCCGATCGGAGTGGATGATGGTTTTGCCAAACCACGACTCGTACAGCTTGCCGTTTTCGTCCAGCTCAAACACCGCCGAAAACGTCAGCTTGTCTTCGTTGGGCCGCAGCGAGCACAGGCCATTAGAAAGGCGCTCGGGCAGCATCGGAATCACGCGGTCGACCAAGTACACCGACGTCGCGCGGTGCTTGCCTTCGCGCTCCAACTCGGTGCCGGGGCGCACGTAATGGGTCACGTCGGCGATGTGGACGCCGATTTCCCAGTTGCCGTTTTCCAGCTTTTCGATGGACAGCGCATCGTCAAAATCCTTGGCATCGGCCGGGTCGATGGTGAACGTGGTGACGTGCCGGAAGTCGCGCCGCCGGCCAATTTCTTCTTTGGGAATGGTTTCGGCGATGGCTTCCGACTCCACTTCCACTTCGTCGGGAAACTCAAACGGCAACCCAAACTCGGCCATGATGGCGTTAATCTCGGCCTCGTTGCCGCCGGCCTGCCCGAAGTTGCGCACCACTTCGCCCACCGGCTGGCGGTTGCTGTCCGTTGGGAATTCGACGATGCGCACCAGCACCTTGTCGCCGTTGCGGGCGTCGCCCAGCCCGTGCGGCGGCACGAACACGTCGAAGTACGCCTTGCGGTTGTCGGGCTTCACGAAGCCCAGCGTGCCCTGCACCTGCAGGCGGCCCACTACTTCGGGGCGCTGCCGCTTGAGCACTTCCACCACGTCGCCCACCGGCCGGCCGTCGCGCGAGCCGCGCAGGCGCACCCGCACCACGTCGCCCTGCAAAGCAAACTTGAGCTGGTCGGTGAACACGCGGATGTCGTCGCCCTCCACTTCGGGAATGACAAACGCGAAGTTGGGCGTGGCCAAATCCACGGTGCCGATGACGGTGTTGGCGTCGCGGCTGGGCCGCGAGTCGTCGCCCACGTAGTCAAAGCCGGCCTCGCGGCGGCGGTGTACAATAGGATCCTGGCCAAATTCGGCCGGGCGGATGGCATTAGTTGCCGGCGCAGCAGGAGCCGCGGCTTTAGGGCTTTTGCGGCCCTTGGCGGGCGCGGCGGCCACCGGCGCGGCACTGGCATCGGCTAGGCGGTATTCGTCGTTCTGAAGCAAGGTGATGGCCCCCAGCTGGCGCAGCTTTTTGAGGTGACCAAAAATTTCTTCCCGCTGCTGCTTAGTAGTCACGCCCAAACGGCGCGAAAGCTGACGGTAAGCCAACACCTTGTCAGGGTTGTCAATGAAGGCACGCAAGACCAGTTCCTGGGTAATGGGCGCGGGCTCGGGCTGGTCGCGCTTGGCGCGGGCGGGCCGGGAGGGAGTAGATGATTCCATGTAAAACGTAAGCCGCCACTGAGTGAATTGAGCCGGGCGGCGGGCAAATCAGCCGGAGCAATGCCCGGCGGTAAGTGAAACGCGGCATGCGCCGCGAGGTTTTCAGTTGGCTTGTCCGATGGGCCAAGCGCTGTGGTGAAGGCTAGGCCACCCGGCTAGCCACGGCCGCCCGGATGTCGGCCAGGCTGTCTTTGGGAATGGCAGCCAGCAGGCCCTGGGTGTACTCGTGCTGCGGGTGGGCGTAGATGGCAGCGGCCAGGCCGCTCTCCACAATGCGACCCTGGTGCATCACCAGCAGCCGGTCGCTCATAAAACGGGCCACCGATAGGTCGTGGGTAATGAACAAATACGTGATGCCGAACTCGCGCTTGAGGTCGTTGAGCAGGTTCAGCACCTGGGCCTGCACCGACACGTCGAGCGCCGACACCGACTCGTCGCACACAATCAGCTTCGGCTGCAAGGCTAGGGCCCTCGCGATGCAAATGCGCTGCCGCTGCCCCCCGCTGAACTCGTGCGGGTAGCGCAGAAAGTGCTCGTCGCGCAGGCCCACCGTGCGCAACAGTTCCAGTACCCGCGCCTTTTGCTCGGCCCGGGGCCCTCCTACTTTATGCACCCGCATCGGTTCCCAAATGGCCTCGCCCACCGTCAGCATCGGGTTCAGGGCCGCGTAAGGGTCCTGGAACACCAGCTGAAACTCGCGTCGACGGCGGCGCAAGTCCTCGGCTGGCAACTGGGCCAAGTCTGTTCCCTCAAACAGAATACGGCCCGCTGTAGGTTCCGTGAGGCGAAGCAGGGCTCGGCCGAGAGTAGTCTTGCCGCAGCCCGACTCGCCCACCAATCCAATCGTCTCGCCGGGGTAAAGCGTGAAGCTGACGTCGTCCACGGCGCGCACCACAGCTTTGGGCTGCAACCACCCGGTGCGAACAGGGAAATGTACTTGCAGATTTTCAACCTGGAGCAACGGTTGAGCAGCCGAAAAATTCAGTCCTTCGTCCAGGGCCCTCTTCCCGATCATGGGCTCTTTGCGAGGTTTGGACACGGCAACGACCGGCTGTTCCACGCCCGACCGTAGATGTTCCACGGGGAACGTTTTGGTAGTGCCAGAATTCTCGCGTAACTGCTGATGCTCGATTTCGGGCGAAGAATCCGTAAGTGCCTCATCTTCGAGCGGCACCACCGGCGCGGGCTGGACGGTGAGGAGCCCGCTGGCGTCTTCGGCCATGAAATCGGCCACCACCGGCAGCCGTTTCAGGCCCACGGAGAGGCGCGGACGGCACGCCAACAGCCCTTTGGTGTACGGATGTTGGGGATTCTCAAAAATTTCCAGCACGGGGCCCTGCTCCACCACCTTACCCCGGTACATGACCAGGATGCGGTCGGCGATTTCGGCCACCACGCCCAGATCGTGGGTGATGAAGAGCACCGCCGTGCCGTGCTGACGCCGCAGGTCGTCGATGAGGCGCAGCATCCGGGCCTGTACCGTCACGTCGAGGGCCGTAGTGGGCTCGTCGGCGATGAGCAGGGCCGGTCGGCAAGCCATCGCCATGGCAATCATCACGCGCTGCTTCTGGCCCCCGGAAATCTCGTGCGGGTAGCTGGTGAAGATGCCCGCCGGGCGCGGCAGCTGCGCCTCGGTGAACAGCTCGATGGTGCGCTGCTTGGCGTCGGCTTTATTGAGGCCGGTGTGCAGCAGCAGGGCCTCCGCCACCTGGGCCCCACAGGTGAGCACCGGGTTAAGGGAGGTCATCGGCTCCTGGAAAATCATGCCGATGTCGTTGCCGCGCACCTTTTGCAACTGCTTTTCGGACAGGCTCAGCAGGTCCACTTCGCCCAGGGCCCCCGACTGAAACACGGCCGAGCCCGCCACCAGCCGGCCGGGCGGCATCGGTATCAGCCCCAGCAGGGCCAGCGACGTCACCGACTTGCCCGAACCCGACTCCCCCACTATCGCCACCGTTTCGCCCCGGTTCAGCTCAAACGACACGCCGTCCACGGCGCGGGTGTGGCCGCGGTGGCTGAGGAAATCGAGCGTGAGGTTGGCAACGGTGAGGAGCGGCACGGAGGTTTGGCGCTTGGTTAGTAGTGCTCAGTGCTTGGTTTGCGAAAAGGATTTGTACCAGCCAACGCGACGTAGCGACGCATCTCTGCGTCTCCGGCCTGAACAACAGGAACGCCAGGGCCTAAGACGTTCAAGCCGGAGACGCAAAGATGCGTCGCTACATCGCCCAAACGGCTTTGCACTACCATCTATTGGACCGTTGCGGCGCTTTCCGTATCGGCTGCCGGCAGCGGGCTCGCTTCGTTCTGCTGAAAAAACCGGCTTTGGTTGAGTAGGATCAGGGCCACGCCGATGAAGATGGAAGAGTCAGCGAGGTTGAAGATGGGCCAAAGCGAGACGTACTTTCCGCCCAGCAGCGGCCACGACTGCGGCAAAAAGCCTTCGTAGATATCCACGTAAATCATGTCGATAACCTGGCCGTGGAACCACGCCGTGGGGGCCCCAAACGGTGCATTCTTGTAAATCAGGCCGTAGAAAATCGAGTCCACTAAGTTGCCCACGGCCCCGCCCAAAATGAGGGACATGCAGGCAATGAAGCCCGCTGCGGCCCGCTCCCGGCACAGCTTTACGATGTACCAGCTCAGGCCCCCCACGGCCAGCAAACGGAAGCCGCTAAGCAGGATTTTGCCATACGGCGGCGGCAGCTCCACCCCGAAGGCCATGCCGGGATTGAGTGTGTAGTGCAGCTTGAGCCAGTGGCCAAGGAGCGGCATTTCGCCGGGCATCCCGGGCTGCATGTAAGTGTGCACAGCCCACTTCGAGAGCTGGTCGAGGCCGATGACCAGCAGGGCCAGCAGGAAAAATTTGAGCGCCGTTTGTGGGCGGTTGGTGCGGGTTGGTTGCATAGCAGCGTGCCGGGAGTTGCCGGGGCAACAGGATAACGGCTTATCGGCTTTTTATACTTTTTATAACTGATTTACTGGTCTTTTGTACAAATAAAGACGAGCTTATTCATCATTTGTGCGGCGGAGAACTTACCGGGATTTTAGGGCCCCGGCGAGTCGTTCAACCTCAGTTAGTTGCGATTTCCAGGCGCACGGGCACCGCGAAGTCGTCGAATTCGAGCACCGAGCCGCCGGTTACTTCGGGAGCAAAGTCGAGGGCCAGGGCCTGCGTTTCGGTGCGGATGTAGTCGCCGAAAGCGGCCACGGCGGCCGTCAGGGCGGGCTGCTGGTCGGCCAGCGTCACGCGGATGCGGTCCTGCACTTCCAGGCCCGAGTCTTTGCGCAGGTTTTGAAGGCGGTTCACCAGCTCGCGGGCAAGGCCTTCCTGGCGCAGCGCGTCGGTCAGCGTCACGTCGAGGGCCACGGTCAGGGGCCCGTCGGTGGCCACGAGCCAGCCGGGCAGGTCGTCGGTACGGATTTCTACGTCGTCGGGGGCCAGGGTGATGGGCTCGCCGTTGACTTCCACGGCCAGGCTTCCCTCCTTTTCCAGCTGCGAGATTTCCGCCGCCGTCATGGCCTGGATGCGGGCCCCCACGGCTTTCAGCCGGGGCCCGTACTGCTGGCCCAAGCGCTTGAAATTGGGTTTCACCGACTTCACCAGCACGCCGCTTTCATCGTCCAGAAACTCGATGTGCTTCACGTTCACTTCGGCGCAAATCAAGTCTTCGACTAGGCCGACCTGCTCCTTCGTCGTCTCGTTCAAAACCGGCACCAGGATGCGCTGCAAGGGCTGGCGCACCTTCAGCACCGACTTCTTGCGCAGCGAGTGCGCGAGCGAGCTGATGCGCTGGGCCAGCTCCATGCGCTCCTCCAGGGCCCCGTCGATGCGGGCAGCATCGGCCTCGCCCAGCAGCGTAAGGTGCACCGATTCAGGAGCGTTAAAAGTTAAAAGTGAAGAATTAAGAGTGAAGGAATCATCCCCTTTTAACTTTTCACTTTCCGCTTTTAACGCTCCGAAGGTCAAGTTTTGGTACAGCCACTCGGCGAAAAAGGGCGCGATGGGGGCCATAAGCTGCGAAACCGTCAGCAAGCATTCGTTCAGCGTCTCGTAGGCCCCGCGCTTGTCAGTCGTCAACTCGCCCTTCCAGAAGCGGCGGCGCGAGAGGCGCACGTACCAGTTGGAGAGGTGGTCGGTCACGAAATCCTGGATGGCGCGGGCAGCCTTCGTCGGGTCGTAAGTATCTAGCTGGGAGCGCACTTCGCTGATGAGCGACTGCAACTTGCTCAGAATCCAGCGGTCTAGCTCGCTCAGCTCGGCGTGCGGAATGCGGTTGTTTGCGTCGATTTCAAACCCGTCCAGGTTGGCGTACAGGGCGTAGAACGAGTACGTGTTGAAGAGCGTGCCGAAGAAGCGGCGCTGCACCTCCACCACGCCGGCGGGGTCGAACTTGAGGTTGTCCCACGGCGGCGCGTTGGCGATGAGGTACCAGCGGGTGGCGTCGGGCCCGAACTGCTTAATGGTGGCAAACGGGTCCACGGCGTTGCCGAGGCGCTTGCTCATCTTCTGGCCGTCCTTGGCAAGCACCAAGCCGTTGGCAATCACGTTCTTGAAAGCCACCGAATCTTCCAGCATCACGGCCAGCGCGTGCAGGGTGAAGAACCAGCCGCGGGTTTGATCCACCCCTTCGGCGATAAAATCAGCGGGAAAATTCTTGTGGAAAACCTCCGCGTTTTCAATCGGGTAATGCCACTGCGCATAGGGCACGGCCCCTGAATCGAACCACACGTCGATAAGGTCCGGCTCGCGGTACATGGGCTGGCCGCTGGGCGAGACGAGGAAAATATCGTCCACGTACGGCCGGTGCAGGTCGATTTTCTCGCCGTTGGCGTAAGGGTTGTGGGTCATGATTTCGGCCGCCACGGCCTTGTCAATCTCCGCCTTTAGCTCGGCGATGCTGCCGATGCAAAGTTCCTCGGTGCGGTCTTGGGTGCGCCAGATGGGCAGTGGCGTGCCCCAGTAGCGCGAGCGGCTGAGGTTCCAGTCCACCAGGTTCTCCAGCCAGTTGCCGAAGCGGCCGGTACCGGTGCTTTCGGGCTTCCAGTTGATGGTTTTGTTGAGTTCGATGAGCCGGTCTTTCACCGCCGTGGTCTTGATGAACCACGAATCGAGCGGGTAGTACAGCACCGGCTTGTCGGTGCGCCAGCAGTGCGGGTAAGTGTGCTCGTACTTCTCCACTTTAAAGGCCGTGCCGTCGCCCTTCATTTTGATGGCGATGCTCTCGTCCAGCGTTTTGTAGTCGGCACCGCTTTGGTCGTGGCCGTCGTAGTTCTTCACCCAGCGGCGGCCAAACTCGCCCATCTGGGCCACGTAGCGGCCCATCCGGTCCACGATGGGCCCCAGCTTGCCCTGGTCGTCGGGCACCATCAGCGCCGGAATACCCGCCAGTTGCGCCGCCCGGAAGTCGTCCGCGCCAAACGTGGGCGAGATGTGCACGATGCCCGTGCCGTCTTCGGTGGTTACGAAGTCGGCGGGGATGACGCGGAAGGCTTTCTCCTCGCCTTCAAAGGGTGTGAAGTCGAATAGGCGTTCGTACTTGATGCCGATGAGGTCAGCACCGGTGAATTCTGCTAAAATTTCAAACGGACGGTACTTACCGTTTACGACAAAAACACTATCAGTAGGCCAATCTTCAACAGGAGGAGAAGAGGCAGTACCTACTTCCTGTAAATTGTCATTGAGGAAATAGGAGCCGAAACGACTTTTTGCCAAGACTACATTGATTAATTCACCAGTGTACTGATTTCTGGTTTTAATCAACTGATAAACAATCTTCGGTCCCACGGCCAAGCCCGTGTTGGCGGGCAATGTCCAGGGCGTAGTTGTCCAAGCCAAAATGAACAACTCTGGCTCAGTATCATTACTGGTTCGATTCCAAGTGGAATTACCAAACAGCTTCTCCGAAGCCGCATCCCTCACTACTTTAAACTGAGCCACCACCGTCGTATCCTTTACGTCGCGGTAGGTGCCAGGCTGATTCAGCTCGTGCGAAGAAAGGCCGGTGCCAGCAGCTGGCGAGTAGGGCTGGATGGTGTAGCCTTTGTAGAGCAAACCCTTGTCGTAGAGCTTCTTGAGCAGGGCCC
>CAXTBA010000035.1:0-34064 GCA_964242665.1 uncultured Hymenobacter sp. | reverse complement strand
CGTGGGCGGCTCGGGCGAGCCCAGGTTCACGGCCAGCAGGCCGCCCATGCGCAGGGCCTCGATGCGGGCTAAATCCAAGATGTCGGTGGTGTAGCCGGCCTCGTCGCCGGCGGCGGCGATGCGCTCGGCCAACTGCTCGGCGTTGAGCTTGTTGAGGGGCGCGTTTACCAGGTCGCGGGCCAAGGCCACGCCTTGCAGTAGGCCCTGCAACTCATTTACTCCGGCCGCGGTGGCCGCGTCGCCCACCAAGTTAATAGTAGTCAGCGCCGGGGCCTTGCGCGTTTTCTCGTCCGTTTTATAGCCCTCAAACCGATAGGCCGATAGGGCTAGGCCCTCGGCCAGGGCCAGGGCGGCGGTGGGCTGTTCGGTCAGGTTCTGGATGAAAACTTCGGCGACCTCATCCGCTTTTAATAGGCTGTGAAGCTGGTGGCCGCTGCGGCGCACGCCTTCGAGCACTTGGTCGGCAGTGGGTTTATCGGCCAGCACCACGTAATAGTGATGGTGGCTGAAATGATTGAGGTGAACCAGCTTTTGATCGTGGGCCAAGGCCGTTTCGACGTAGGTGCGGGCCGCGATGGGCAGGTCGCCGGCAGCGGCCTTGGGCAGGGCGGTGGTGCCGTGCGGCAGCAAAAACACTTGAGTGGCCGCGGTGGGCGCGGCGGCCGCGTGGGCAAGGGTGGGAAGCATAACCAGGAAATAAAACCGAACAGTGATTAAAACACAAACTTAGCAAAAAGGCCCGCCGTGCAGAGCGCGGCGGGCCTTTTTGGGGCAGAGAAGTTACGCTTTGGTTGCGCCGAGGGCCTGCTGCAAAGTGCGCAAGCCTTGCAGCACATCGGTGCCGAAATGCACGTGCAGGGCCCGGCGCTCGTATTTCTGCAAAGCTTCGAGGTCGCCCTGGGCCTGGGCGCTTTCAAGCACGCCGAACGTATAGGAGCGGCCGGGCAGCGGCAGGTCCTGGGCGTGCTCGGCGGTGAACTGCAAGAACAGGCCGGTGTTGGGCCCCCCCTTGTGGTACTGGCCGGTCGAGTGCAGGAAGCGCGGGCCGTAGCCAAAAGTAGTGGCCGTGTGCAGGCGCTGCATCAGGTCAGTTCGCAGCGCATCGAACGCCGCGTTCAGCTCCGGCGCTTCGGTGAGGTAGGCTTGGATAGATACGTAGTCGCCGGCCTTGGCCTGGCCGAAAAAAGCAGCCAGCAGGTGGGCGGCGTCTTGGGCTTTCGGCACGCCGTAATAAGCTATGCCGTCAGCGGCCAGGGCCTTTTCCTGCTCGGGCAAATGCCCTTCGTCGGCCACCACTTTCATGAGGCGGTCGGTGGCCGTCTTGCTTTCCTGCACGTTGGGCTGATCAAAAGGGTTGATGCGCAGCACGGCCCCCACCACGGCAATGGCCATTTCCCAACGGAAAAACTCCTGGCCCAGGTCCAGCGCGTCCTTCAGCAAAATGGTGACAACCGGATGGCCGGCTGCTTCCAGGGCCTTCAGCTTGGCTTTGTTATCAGCGTCTTCTTCCTGCTCGTAGCCCACGTACACAAACACCCGGTCGTGACCGTACACCTCCGGGGCCCCCACGGGCTCGCCGGCCACGGGCAGAATGCCCTTGCCGTGCTTGCCGGTGCTTTCGGCCGTGAGTTGCTCTAGCCACAGGCCCAGGCTGCTCAGCGCGGGCGGCGTGACGAGCGTCAGCTTGTCGCGGCCCTGCGTGGCCAGCACGCCCAGGGCCGTGCCTAATTCTAGGCCGGGGTTGGCTTCTACGGGCCCGTAAGCCCCGCAGGCGCGCATCATGCGGATGGCACGCTCCACGATTTCGCCCACGTTGAGGCCGTAAAGCGCAGCCGGCACCAGACCGAAGTAGGTGAGCACCGAGAAGCGTCCGCCCACGGCTTCAAAGTTCAAAAAGACGCGCCGGTAGCCCAGCCCGTTGGCCGTGGCAATGAACTTCGAGCCCGGGTCGGTGATGGCCACGAAGTTTTCGCCGGCCTTATCGCCTTTCAGGGCCTTCACCTTGTCATAAAAATAGTCGCCGAAAGCCAGCGGCTCGGCCGTGGTGCCCGACTTGCTGGCCACGATGAACAGCGTGTCGGCCAGCGGCAGCGTTTCCTCGAAGTGGCGCACCGTGCCGGGGTCGGTGGTGTCGAGAATCGAGATGGGCAAACCGCCTTCGCCCTGCGCGAACGCCTGCTGGAACACGATGGGGGCCATCGTGCTGCCGCCCATGCCCATCACCAGCACGTGCTTGAAGCCGGCCATTTGCACTTCGTTCACGAAGGTTTCGAGCGCGGGCACGGCGGCCTCCATCGTCTCGGCCACCCGCAGCCAGCCCGTAAAGTCGCGGATGCTCTGCTGCGCTGCCGCGTCGTCGGTCCACAGCGCAGCGTCGGCCTGCCAAAAGCCTTCGGTGAAGTGCTGCGCATTAAACTCCTGTAGCTTAGCGTCTACCGCGGCCTGGTACTGGCCTAGTTGCATCGTAGCGGGGGCCGTGGTTTCGGCCAGGGCCGCCACGCGCTTCTTGTCCAGCGCCTCCATCAGCTTGCCAAAGGGCTCGGTGAATTTCTTCGCGCCGTCCACTTCCAGCTGATGGGCCAGGTCTTCGAGGTCGAGGCCCACTTTCGGCAGGGCCGCCAGCACAGCGTTCACTTGGTCGAGGCCGTCTTCCAAGCGCACGGCGGGCTGGCCCTTTTCGCGGAACAGGTTCAGGGTTTCGAGCGGGATGGTGTTCACCGTGTGGGGCCCGATGAGGCCGTCCACGTACTTCAGGTCGTCGTATTTTGGATTTTTGTTGCCGGTGCTGGCCCACAGCAGGCGCTGCGACTCCGCGCCTTTGGCTTTCAGCGCGTCCCAGCGCGGGCCGGCGAAAATTTCTTTGTACACCTGGTACGCGTGCTTGGCGCTGGCCACGGCCACCTGGCCCACCAGGGGTTCGGCAAGCTTGGCCTGCTCGCCGCCGGCGGCCACCATTTTTTCCAGCTGCGGGTCAATCAACACGTCGATGCGGCTCAAAAAGAAGCTAGCCACCGAGTCGATGCGGGCCACGGTCTCACCGGCTTTCAGGCGGTCTTCGAGGCCCGAGAGGAACGCTTCGGCCACGGCCCTGTAGCGCTCCACGCTGAAAATCAGCGTCACGTTGATGTTGATGCCTTCCGAGATGAGGCGGCGGATGGCGGGCAGGCCCTCCAGCGTGGCCGGTACCTTGATCATCACGTTGGGCCGGTTCACGGCTTGCCAGAAGCGGCGGCCCTCGGCGATGGTGCCCTCGGTGTCGTTCACCAGCTTGGGCGACACTTCCAGGCTCACGTAGCCGTCGCCGGCGTTGGCCGCGTCGTCGTACAGCGGGCGGAACAGGTCACAAGCGGCTTGCACGTCGGCGATGGCCAGGGCCTCGTAAATGTCGTTCGTCGATTTACCCGTCAGGGCCAGGGCCTTGATGGCGCTGTCGTAGTCGTCGCTGCCGCCAATGGCTTTTTCAAAAATGGCGGGGTTGGACGTAACACCGCGCAGGTCGTCGTCGGTGATTAGCTTCTGCAAGTCGCCGTTAATCAGGATTTTGCGACGGATGAAGTCGAGCCAGATGCTTTGGTCGAGGGGGCGGATGGCAACGAGTGGGTTCATATTCGAAGGAAAGTGAGCGGCAATGCCGCCGCGAAGGTGGGCTTTCTTTACGAAAGAAACCGCAACAACGGCCGCCTTTTGTGCCGGTCCGGGCGGGCCCGCGTCCTAAATTTGTCCGGTTCTCTACTATTAATTGTCCGCCGCGCCCGGTGCAAGACTACCTGCTGTTCGTCGATACCGAAACCACGGGCCTGCCCACGGACTGGCGGCGGCCCTACGCCGACGACGCGGCTTGGCCCCACTTGGCCCAGCTCGCCTGGGTGGTGTACTCGCGGGCCGGCGAGCTGGTAAAAACCGAAAACCACTACCTGCGCGTGCCCGCTGGCACCATGCAGCCCACTTCCCAGGCCATCCACGGCCTCTCGACGGAGTTTCTGGCGGCCGAAGGGCAGGCGCTGGGCCCCGTGCTGGGGGCCCTGGCCGCCGACCTGGCCCAGTACCGGCCGCTGGTGGTGGGGCATTTCGTGCAGCTCGATTTTCACATGCTGGGCGTGGGCTTCCACCGGGCCGGGCTGCCCAACCCGCTGCCGGGCCTGCCCACGTTCTGCACCATGCTGCCCACCGGGCCCCTGGCGCGCCAGCTGGGCCCCCCGCCCGGCCGCAATTATTTGCGGCTCAACGAGCTGTATGAGCAGCTGTTTCATGAGCCGCTTACCCGCCACCACGACGCCCAAACCGACGCCCAGGCCACTGCCCGCAGCTTTTTTGAATTGTGGCGCACCGGCTACCTCACCGAGGCCAGCCTGGGCCAGCAGGTCCCGTTGGCGGTGCCCACCGCTATGGGGCCCCTTGACTGGCTAGGCCCCCGGGGCCGCCGGTTCCTGGCGCTGGCCGGGGCCGCGCTGCTGCTATTATTGCTTACCTGGCTCTATTATTATGGCTGAAATTATGATGGATAATCGCCTCGAATTCCTGCGCACCGTCCAGCCGTTCGACGGGCTGCCCGCCGAGGTACTGGCCGGCGTGGCCGACTTGCTCCAGGAGGTGGCCTACGCTAAGGAAACCCTGATTTACCAGCAGGACGTGACCAAGCTGCGCGGCGTGGACCTCATCGTGGCCGGCAGCTACGAAACGTTTTTCTACGACAGCGAGCAAAACAAGCGCCTGCTGGAAGAATACGCGCCGGGGGCCTGCTACGGCGGCATGTCGATTTTGCTCAACAAGAAACGCTCCATCCGCACGGTCATCGCCCGCAAGGGCACGCGGGTATACTTCCTGCACCGGCGCGATTTCCGGGCCCTGTGTTTGGCTTACACCGACTTCTTTCACCACTTCACGGCCCGCTACGGCGAGCGGATGCTCGACGAAGAATACGCCCATTTTGTGCGCCCCACGGCGGCCCCCGAGCAAAACTTCATCGCCGCCGACCAGCTTTACTCGCGCAAAATCGAAACCCTCGAAACCCGCGACATCGTGGACTGCACCTACGACACGCCCATTTACGAGGCGGCCCAGCGCATGGCCCGCGGCAAGGTAAGCTGCCTGTTTGTGCGCGACGGCGCGGGCCGCATCGTGGGCTACGTCACCGACATCGTGCTGCGCGACGCCGTGGTGGCCCAGCGCCGCGACGCCGCCGGGCCGGTGGCCGACATCCTGGCCACGCCCATCGTGTCCATTGCCAGCAACGCTTTTGTGCACGAGGCCATTTTGCTGATGTTCCAGACCAAAACGCGCTACCTGCTCATCGAGAAGGGCGGCGAGTTCGTGGGTTTCCTCAGCCGCAATAAGCTGCTGAGTGACTTAGCGCAGTCGCCGTTTATGTTCATCCAGGCCGTGAAATTGGCGCAGTCGCCGCGCGAGCTGCGGCTGCGCTGGCGCAAGGTGCCCGAAATTGTGAACCAGCTGCTGAGCCGCGGCGTGAAGGCCGAGCTGGTGAACCAGGTCATCACCACCGTGGCCGACACCATCGCCCTGAAAGTCATCGAAGGCGTGCTGGCCGAGTTGGGCCCCGCGCCGGCCAAGTTCGTGTTCATGGTGCTCGGCAGCGAGGGCCGCCAGGAGCAAACCCTGCTCACCGACCAGGACAACGCCATCGTGTACGAAGACAAGGCCAATGAACAGCGCGAGCTGGTGCGCGAGTATTTCCTGCGCTTCGCCAGCACCGTGTCGGACCGCCTCGACCAAATTGGGCTCAGCCTGTGCACGGGCGGCTTCATCGCCCAAAACCCGCGCTGGACGCACTCGCTCTCGCACTGGAAACGCAACTACCGCGCGTGGATCGACGACTCGAACCCGGAGTCGGCCATGCAGTTTTCTACGTTTTTCGACTGCCGCCTGCTCTACGGCGAGCCCGAAATCATGGACGAGCTGCGCGCTTTCATCCGCACCGAGCTGGACCGGCCCCTCGACCGTTTCCTGCACTACATGGCCATCAACGCCTTGCAATACGAGCCGCCGCTCACGTTTTTCCGCAACTTCCGCACCTTCGCCCAGGGCGACCACCAGGTGTTCGACCTAAAGAAGACCATGACGCCCATCGTGGACCTGGTGCGCGTGTACGCCCTGCGCCACCAAGTGTTTGCCACCAACACCGGGGCCCGGCTGGGCGAATTGTGCCGGCTGGGCGTGTTCACCGACAAAGAGTACCAGGAGTTGCTGCAAGCCTATTACTACCTGATGGGGATGCGCCTGAAAAAGCAAGCCCGACAGCTCATCGACGACCTCATGCCCGCCACCAACTACCTCGATCCCAAAGAGCTAACCCAAGTGGAGCGCGTGACGCTGAAAGAGATTTTCAAGGTCATCGCCGACTTTCAGGTGAAAATCAAGGTCAGCTTCACGAAAGCGCTGTAGGGCCCCCAGCGCGGGCGGCCGGCTTTTTCGCCGGCTGCCCGCTAATCGTTGCGGCAGGTTGCCGGCGTGTAGGCCTAGACGGCGACTCAACGATTACCGGGCGGCCGGCGAAAAAGCCGGCCGCCCGGCCCCAGCCTTGTTACCCCGCCGGCACTTCCTGCCCGAACAGCGACGACTCGCGCAGCATGAGCTGGGGCTTGAGCACGATGCGCGGGGGCGAGTAGTTGGTGGTGCGCTTGAGGATTTGCAGGAGCAGATTGACGGCGGTTTCGCCCATTTGCTCGCCGCGCTGGTCCACGGCCGTCAGGCGCGGGTTGGTCATGGTGGTGAAGGGCTCGTTGCTGAAGCAAGCGATGGCGAAGTCCTGCGGCACGCGGATGCCGTGGCTCTCAAGTACTTCCAGGGCCCCCACGGCGGGGAAGGCGTAGGCCGTGAACACGGCATCGGGCCGCTCGTCGAGGCCCATGAGGTAGTCCATGCCGTCGCGGCCCGACTCCTGGTTTGAGCGCGGCAGCGAGTACACCAAGCGCTCGTCGGAGGGCAGGCCGTGCGCCTCCAGGGCGGCCACGTAGCCCAGGTAGCGGTTGCGGCTGGTGTTGAGGTGCTGGGGCCCGGCGAAGTGGGCGATGCGGCGGCAGCCCTGCCGGATGAGGTGCGTCACGGCCTCGTAGGCCCCGAGGTGGTCGTCGAGCACCACGGCCGTGCTGCCGGGCAGGTCGGGCATGCGGTCGAAGAAAATGAGCGGCGTGCCCTGCTGCTGCACCTGCCGGAAGTGGTTGAGGTCGGTATCGGTGCCCTTCGACACCGACACCAGAATGCCCTCGACCTGGGAGGCGAGCAGGGCCTCCACGTTCTGGCGCTCGCGCCGAATGTCTTCGTTCGATTGGCACATCATCACATTAAAGCCCGCGCGGCTGGCGATTTTCTCGATGCCGTTCATCACGGCCGGGAAGAAGTAGCCGTTGATGTGCGGCACAATCACGCCCACCGTGTTGCTGCGCCCCTTGCGTAGGGCGGCGGCTAGGCTGTTGGGCAGGTAGTTCAGCTCCTGCGCCAGCTGGCGCACGCGGGCCTTGGTGGCCTCGCTGATGCTGGGGTGGTCGCTGAGGCCGCGCGAGACGGTGGACGTGGACAAGCCCAGCTGCGCGGCGAGTTCGGCGATGGAAATCCGCTTGTTGGTACTGGACAAGGCGCGAAATGAATTAAATCCGGCGAGGAAGGCCGGGCGGGCCGTCGGGGCCCGCGCCAGGAACGGCCCGCTCTCGTTGCCAAGGTAGGAACGAATGGGGTTTCGGCCAACCGGGCGCGCCCCGGCCGGCCCCGGCGCGGGCTACCTTTGCGGGCCCGGCGGGCCGTTCCGCCGCCCCGTGGCCGCGCAATTTCCATGCATTCCCCCGTCAAACCCAAGAAGCACCTGGGCCAGCATTTCCTGGCCGACCCCAACATTGCCCGCCGCATCGTGGGGGCCCTGCGCCGGCCCGACGGCGTGCGCGAAGTGCTCGAAATTGGCCCCGGGACGGGCGTGCTCACGCAATTTTTGCTGCAAGACCCGGCATTCACGACCAGCGCGGTGGAGATTGACCGCGAGTCAGTGGTGTACCTGGAAGCCACGTACCCGGCGCTGGCCCCGCGCATCTTTGCCACCGATTTCTTGAAGCAGGACCTGGGGGCCCTGTTTCCCGGGCAGCCGCTGGCCATCATCGGCAACTTTCCCTACAACATCAGCAGCCAGATTTTCTTTCAGGTGCTGGCCCACCGGCAGCAGGTGCGCGAGGTGGTGGGCATGATCCAAAAAGAAGTGGCCGAGCGCTTGGCCGAGCCGCCCGGCTCGAAAACCTACGGCATCCTGAGCGTGCTGCTGCAAGCGTTTTACGACATCGAGTACCTGTTCACGGTGCCGCCCCACGTGTTCCTCCCGCCGCCCAAAGTCGAGTCGGCCGTGGTGCGCCTCACCCGCAACCAAACCGAACACCTGGGCTGCGACGAAAAGCTGTTTTTCCGCGTTGTGAAGCAAGCTTTTTCCACCCGCCGCAAAACGCTGCGCAACGCCCTCAAACCGCTGGGCCTCTCAGCCGAGGCCATGGCGGGGGAGGTTTTTGACAAGCGCGCCGAGCAGCTGGGCGTGGCGGAGTTTGTAGGGCTAACGAAATTATTGGAAGCGCACAATGAATCCTGAGGCGCGCCCGCGCTGCCTGCTGCTCACCAAATTACTGGTATTTCTATTGCTCTTTTCAGCAACTGGCTGTTTTTGGGGCGACGAATATGGAACAAAGCAACTGACTGGACATTACTACTTGAGCAGAGCCGAGCCAAGCTCTGACTACTGGTATCTGTACTTCGAAGAAAAGGACATCTTGGGTGAGCCGCTACTTAACCGTTGGGTTGAATCGGTAGAGTTCAATAATAAATGCATTGTCATGCGGTCTACTGGCACCTCGCCACAATTCTACGTTGCACGGATAACCGGTACGGAAGACCGTGAGGTTGCCCGCGGAAACCTTATGGGGCCTCTCACAAAGAAGGAATTTCAAATAGCCTTGCTGAAAGCAAATGGCGATACCCTTCTCCCGTTCAACTCCAGTTTGACAAAAAGTAGATGGTAAGCACCTGCCTCGTCGTCGACGAAATGCATCCCACGTTGCTGCCGATGCTAGCCGGCATCGGCGTGTCGGCCGACTACCGGCCCCAACTGACTGCCGGCGAAATCCCCGGGGCCCTGGCGGCCAAGCCCTACGACGGCCTGGTGGTGCGCAGCAAGCTGCGCGTGACGGCCGAACTGCTGGCCCAGGGCCCCCGCCTGCGCTACGTGGCCCGCGCCGGGGCCGGCGTCGATAACATTGACGAAGCAGCGATGGCAGCAGCCGGCGTGACCTTGCTCAACGCCCCCGAGGGCAACCGCGACGCGGTGGGCGAGTTTGCCGTGGGGCTGCTGCTGGCGCTGTTTCGGCACATCGTGCGGGCCAACGGCGAGGTGCGGCAAGGCGTGTGGCGGCGCGAGGCCAACCGCGGCGAGGAGATAGGAGGGAAGACCATCGGCCTGCTCGGCTATGGGCACATGGGCCGCGCGTTTGCCCGCCGGCTGGGGGCCTTCGGCTGCACGGTGCTGGCCCACGACCACGACCCCGCCGTGCCCGCCGACGCCCACGCCGCGCTGGTGCCGCTGGCCGAATTGCAGGCCCGCGCCGATGTGCTCAGCCTGCACATTCCGTACTCGCCGGCCAACCATCATTTTGTAAACGATGCCTTTCTGGCCGGCTTCCAGCGGCCGCTGTGGCTGCTGAACACAGCCCGCGGCGAGGTGCTCGACCACGCCGCTTTGGTGGAAGGCTTGCAGTCCGGGCGGCTTTACGGCGCAGCCCTCGACGTGCTGGAAAACGAGCGGCTGGCCACGCTGTCGGGGCTCCAGGCGGCGCGGTTTGATTTTCTGAAAAATGCTGACAATGTGCTGCTCACGCCCCACATCGGGGGCTGGACGCACCAGAGCTACCAGCGCATCAATGAGGTACTGGTGAGCAAGCTGGCGGCATTTTTGGGCGCGGACGGTAGAGGCAATGGGGAATAATTGGGTTTGTCGTATCTTTGTGGCGAACCTAACGCAGGGAGAACGGTTGGCCGCGCGTCAGCCGTTCTCCTTGCTTTTTAGCCAACCCGCAAACCCACCCGTTCGACCATGGCCACTATCAATTATTATTCCCCCGAAGGCCTGCAAAAACTGAAAGACGAGCTGCAAGACCTGAAAGTGAAGGGCCGCGCCAAGGCGGCCGAAGACCTGCGCGAGGCCCGCGACAAAGGCGACCTGAGCGAGAACGCCGAGTACGACGCCGCCAAGGACGCCCAGGGCCTGCTGGAGCTGAAAATATCGAAGCTCGAAGAAGTGATGGGCAACGCCCGCGTCATCGACGAAACCAACATGGATTTCACCAAAGTGCTCATCATGAGCAAGGTGAAGCTGAAAAATACGAAAAACAATACCGTGCTCAACTACACGCTGGTGGCCGAGGAAGAAGCCAACCTCGCCGCCGGCAAGATTTCCGTGAAGTCGCCCATCGGCAAGGGCCTGCTGGGTAAATCGGTGGGCGACACGGCCGAAATCACCGTGCCGGCTGGTAAGCTGCAATTCGAAGTGCTGGAAATTTCGCGCTAGGTTCTTTGGCTGTTAGCTGATGGCTAATAGCTGTTAGCCGCAAACGTCGCTGAGACGTTTGCGGCTTTTTTGTGTATTCTGCGCTGTAGTGGCGTTCCCACTTTCAAAAAAAGTGCGCAGCTTGCACCACCAATCACGGTGCTAACAACTATCAACTGAAAGCCAAGAGCTAAGAAAAATGCCCTCTATCTTCTCCCGCATCATTTCGGGCGAGTTGCCCGCCTACAAAGTGGCCGAGGACGGCCAGCATTTGGCGTTTCTCGACATCACTCCCTTGGTGGAAGGCCACACGCTGGTCATTCCAAAAAAGGAGATTGACTACATCTTCGACCTGCCGCCCGCCGAGCTGGCGGCCCTGAACGTATTTGCGCAGCGCGTGGCCAAGGGCGTGCAGGCCGCCGTGCCGTGCCGGCGCATCGGCGTGGCCGTTATCGGGCTGGAAGTGCCCCACGCCCACATCCACCTGATTCCCCTCAACAAAGTGGCGGACATGAACTTCGCCAACCCCAAAATAACCGTGCCCGCCGACCGGATGCAGCAGCTGGCCGCCGCCATCGCCGCCAAAGTGGACGGCGGCAGCGGCTTGGCCGAGGCCGCCGCCAGCGCCGCGCCCACGGCCCCCGCCAACGACGCCACCTTCCAGCAA
Organism: uncultured Hymenobacter sp.; assembly: GCA_964242665.1. Classification (GTDB taxonomy): domain Bacteria; phylum Bacteroidota; class Bacteroidia; order Cytophagales; family Hymenobacteraceae; genus Hymenobacter. The sequence goes on along the minus strand of CAXTBA010000035.1, from coordinate 22,875 downwards.
CTGCAAAAGCTGACGGCCGGTCTGAGCTTCATCTCGGAATCGGACGCCCCGCTCGAAGCCGTGAGCTACGCCGCCCCGGCCGGCACGCTGGCCCCCGCCGCGCTGCTGAAGGTGCTGGGCGAGCCGGCCGGCACCCCGGCGCGCACCCAGGAGCTGACGCAGTTTCTGGGCCAGCACACCGCCGACAACGGCGTACTGCACGACGCGGCCCTGGCCAACCGCTACAAGGCCCTGCAAGTGTACCTGAAGCAGGAATTGGACGGGGTGCAAGTGTACTTGGTGGGCGCGGGGCCCCAGATTCATGCCTACGCGCTGGGCCGCGACGCCAACGGCCGGCTGGCCGGTTTCAAAACCGTGCTCACGCAGACATGAAACCTTTGTGGATAAAGCTGTTATGCGAACATTCTTCCAGTTGTTTTTAGCCGGCGGCCTGGCCTGGCCTGCCGCTGCCCAAACGCTGGCCGTGCCCGCGCCGGTGGCGGCGTCGCTGCAACAAATCAGCGCCGCCGACTTCAAAGCCCACGTGCAATATCTGGCCGACGACCGCCTGCGGGGCCGCCTGCCCGGCACGCCCGGCTACCAGCTGGCGGTGGACTACGCGACGGCGCAATTGCAAAAAATGGGCGTGCGGCCGGCCGGCGAAAACGGCACGTTCACCCAGAAGGTACGACTGCGGCGCGCCTTTGTAGAGCCCGGCGCGGCCCTGCGCTACCAACCCGCTGGGGGCCCGGCGGCCCCGCTGGTGTACGGTACCGACTTCACGTTTTACCCCAACCCGGGCCTGCCGCAGGTGGCGGCCGACGCCCCGTTGGTATTTACCGGCTACGGCATCAGCGCGCCCGAGTTGGGCTACGACGACTACGCCGGCCTCGACGCCCAGGGTAAAATCGTGGTGCTGACGCGCCAGCCGTTGCGGCTGTTCGGCGACAACGAGCAGCAGTACTTCGGCGACCTGCGCACCAAGCTCGAAACCGCCGCCCGCCACGGCGCGGTAGGTGTGTTGCTGGCCGACAACAAGGCCGGGGCCCCGCTGCCCCAGGCCCCCAAAGGCATGGTGAGCGCGCTGGGCCCCGACGGGCGGGTGGCCGTGTCGCGCACCTACGCGCCGGGCTCGGTGCAGGCAGTGGGCACGCTGAGCGCGGCGGCGTTGCAGCGGCTGTTTGCCGGCGCGGCGGCCGATACCACGCAGGCCCTGGCGGCGCTGCGCGGCGGCAAACCCGCCTCGCAGGTGCTGCCGGGCCGCCTCAGTGCCGCTTACCGCAGCCGGTACCAAGACGTGGACAGCTACAACGTGGTGGGCAAAATCGAAGGCTCGGACGCCCGGCTCAAAAGCGAGTACGTGGTCCACAGCGCCCACCTCGACCACCTGGGCGTGGGGCCCGCCGTCAACGGCGACTCCATCTACAACGGGGCCCACGACAACGCCACCGGCGTGGCCTCGGTGCTGGAAATCGCTCGGGCTTACGGCCGGCTCAAGGAAAAACCCCGGCGCTCCGTGCTGTTCGTGCTGGTGACGGGGGAGGAGATGGGCCTACTGGGCTCGGGCTATTTTGCCCGGTTCCCAACGGTGCCAAAGGCGGCGCTGGTGGTCGACATCAACACGGATATGCCTACGATAATAGCGCCGCTGCTGGCCGTGGTGCCGCTGGGGGCCCTGCACTCGTCGCTGCTTCGGCCGGTGGAGGCGGCCGCCGCCTACCTGGGCCTGGCCGTGGAAGACGACCCCGAGCCGGCGCAGCACCGCTTCATTCGCAGTGACCAATATAGCTTTGTGGTGCAAGGTGTTCCGGCGCTGCACGTCAAGTACGGCAACAAGACGGCCGACGGCAAAAACAACCTCAGCGAGCAAGTACAGAAGTGGCGCGCCGTGACTTACCATAAGCCCCAGGACGGCCTCGACGGCACCTTCGACTGGGAGGCCGGTCGCAAGTACGCGCAGCTCAACTTCCTCATCGGCTACCAGGTGGCCCAGGCCGCCGAGCGCCCCCGCTGGAACCAAGGCGACTTTTTCGGGGCCCGGTTCGGGCGGTGAGCGGCGTACCTTGCGCCCGTGGAAACCCCCAACGTCATTCGTGCATTAGCGGTACTTCGCTTAGAAGAAGCCGGGATATTGATTCAGCAGGGCAAACCAGACGGAGCCTTCTACCTCGCGGGTTACAGCGTTGAATTGACTTTGAAAGCCAAAATCTCGGAGCGGCTGGGCGTGGGCAGTTTATTCGCGGAAAAACCGTTACCGAACGAAGTATTTACCGACATCGGCAAGCTGCGGCAGCTGGTGCAAACTCATAATTTATTCTTGCTGTTGGTAGTCAGTGGCCTGCGGGCGGCGTATGAGCAGCAGAAATTAATTGACAAGACGTTTTCCAAATTTGACGACCTGCTTTGGACGTGGAGTGAGCAGTTGCGCTACCGGCTGCCCGGACAGGCTGATGTGGGCGACGTGCAGCAATTTATCAGTTTTCTAGGAAATAAAAACGGACTCTTGCAATGGATAGACATCAGTTAATCGACCGCCTGCAGCCGTTCTTGGAATTGAGTAAGCAAGAAGGCAAGCCAATGGAGATTGTGCGCTTGGACGACGCATTGCCGGGCTTGCCCGGTAATGGCTATATTCTGCGTATTGTAGCGCCGTGGTCGGCGGGCCTATCGTTTGGCAACACGATGGACGCGGTACTCGACCTGCTTTGGCGTAGCACCGATGTGGCCATGCGGGAAGGAATTTCGTCCCTTCACGTGCGGCCCCGTCGCGAGGATTTGGCTACCAGCTTTGCCGGCTGGGCATAAAGTTGACGCTAGCCGCGCGGTGCAACCCCGGCTCCCATCAGCAGTCTGTCAAAAAGCCAGGGCCCCATGCCTTGGCTTTTTGCTTGTAAACCCAATCCGCATGGTTCGTTTCCTCCTTCTCGGCTTCCTGTTCCTGCAAACCCTGGCGGCCTGGGCCCTCAAGCCCCTGCCAAATTGGGTGGCCACGCCCGACTCGCTGGGCCTGAAGTACCAAACGCTAGCCCTGGTCACGCCCGACCACGTGCCGCTGGCTTCGTGGCTGGTTGAGCCCGCGGCCGGGGCCCCCGACCAGCGCACCACGATGGTCGTGGCCAGCGGCGACTACGGCAACATGTCGTACAACCTCTTCACGGCGAGGGCCCTGACCGGGGCCGGCTACCGGGTGCTGCTGTTCGATTACCGGGGCTTCGGGCACAGCGGGGCTTTTGCCATCGACGCGCAGCGGTTGTACTACGAGGAGTTTGCCACCGACCTGCGCACGGCCCTGGCCGAGGCCCGGCGGCGCAGCCCACGCCAGCGCGTGGGCATCATCGGCTTCTCGATGGGCACCTTGCTGGGGGCCGAAGTGGCCGCTACCAACCGCTGCGATTTTCTAATCACCGACGGCTACGTCGGCAACCTGCAAGCAATAGTGGCCTACCAATTGGCTGCTTTCCACAAAACGGTAACCCTGCCTGCCGAAGCCGCCGCCTACAACCCGTTGGGCCCCAAGGTCAGGTGCCCGTGGCTGTTCATCGCCGGCACGGAGGACCAGAAAACCCCGCTGGCCGACTCGGCCGCGGCGGTGCGGGCGGCCCGGCCCCGGCAGCGCCGGCAATTGCTGGCCGTGAAGTGCGACCACGGCGGCGCGATGGAAGTGCTGACGGAAAAAGAATACGGCGACGCCTACGCTAGGGCCCTGGGCGAGTTTCTGGCGGGGAAACCGGTGACGGCGAAAGAGCAGTGAGGGCGGCTGTTTGGTTGAATAAGGTCTTTTGCAACCAATTGCAACCATCTGTAAATGGATCTTGTATATTTGTGCGTCGATACGCACAAAAAAGAGGTGCCGAACACTTGGCCCGACACCTCCCCAACTACTTGTTCAGTAGATGAGTGAGCAACAACAGGCCGATGGCCTTCGCTGCTCCCTTCAAAAACTCTAGCAAGACCGGCTTCCACCATTCTTGCAGCAGTTTCTTCACGCTTGCCTTTTTCATCTTGCCAGAAGTAAAGGGTTGCTCTAAACCCCCACACTTCCGAAGCCCGACCTGTTAGCGCAGGCCGGGCTTCTTTTTGTTCAAGAAGACCCGCTTTCGCTGGGGGACATACTAAACGCGCTTGTGGCAAAGATAGCCCGCCCAATGCCCCCTTCTTGCGTTTGGGCAATGCAAGCGATGCGGGAAAACCGCTAACCGTGAAGGGTTAATTGGCCCGGCCGCTGTCCACCACTTTTTGCAGCTGCGCCTGAACGGCTGGGGGCAGCGCGCTCAACAAGTCCAGCCCCGAAGCGGCTTCGATTTTATCGACCGACGTCAAATACTGTTTCCAGTCGGGGGCCACGGCGTTGTCGTTGGGTGTGTCGATGGCAAGGACGCGGGCCTGGCCGGCGGCGATGCGCCGGAGGTCGTCGGTGCCTTCGGGCAAAATCACCACCACTTTCCAGATGCGGGCCGGCACCGTTACGCGGCCCTGGTCGAGGGTGGTAGCGAAGCCGTTTTTGCCGGTACCGCCGCGGCCGTAGCTGCCCATGATGACGTAGGCTTCGAGGCCGCGCTGTACCTGGGCGCGGGTGTATTCTTCGAGGTGGGCCCAGGTTTGCTGGTTGTTGTGGGGGGCCTGGGGCACCATGTTGCTCATCAAAAAGGTGGCCGAATTGTCGTCGAGGGTGGCCGTGCGGTCGCCGCTGGGGCAGTTGTGGCCCTTGTCGAAGCCCGAACCGCCGTAGCTCTGGGGCGTCACGGGGTAGAACTGCCGGGGCAGGCCGGGGTCGGGGCGGAAGTCGTTCTGGCGCGGCGACTGGCCCAAATCGCCGCGGCCCACGTGCCAGCTCGTCCACACCGGAATGCCCCGCGTGGCGTTGTAGCCGCTCGTGAACTGCGGGCGCACCAGCAGGTAGTTGGTGGCGTTGGCCGGGTCGGACGTGGCCCCGCTCGGGTTGCCGAGCAGCAGGTTGTCGCCGGGGTCGGTGGCCGGGCCAGGGGCCGTGGTGGGCTGCTGCGCTGAGGGCGGCGTTGCCTGGTGCCCGGGGTGGGGCGCGTTGGCCGTGGGGGCCTGGCCCGGCAGGGGCCCTGTGCCGCCACCCACGGCCACGGCGGGGCCGGTGGCCGTGGTCAGCACCACGTCGTCGAAGTTGAGGCGGGTTTTGGGGCCGCTGGTTTTGCGGATTTCCAGGCGCAGTGGCTCGCCGGCGGCCCCGGCAAAGGTGTGGGGCTGCAAATTGGGGCCGCTGGTGGTCACGGGCGCGCCGGCCCGCTGGAAGCTGCGGCCGCCGTCGCGGCTCAGCCACAACTCCCAGGTGCTGGGGCCGTCGGTGCCGTAGGCCGCCGCGCTCACGGTAATCTGGCGCACGCCGGGCGCGGCGTCGAAGCGCATGGTGAGGCGGCCTAGCCCGCGCAGACGCGCCGCGTGCTGGCCGTCTTTATGGTCTTGCTCGGTGCTGCCGATGAGACCGTCCTGGAAGTGCCAGGGGCCCGTGGCCAAGGCCTCATCGGCCCCGGTGTAGGCCCCTTTGGTGCCGGCCTCGAAGGTTTCGGGGAAAGCGGCGGGGGGAGATTGGCGAACGGCCTGGGCGCGACCGGCCGAGTCCGGGTTTTGGGAGCAGGCCAGCAAGGCCAGGGCACCGAGAAGGAGTGGGAAGGCGTGCATGGCAGCGAAAGTAGCAGTCGCCGCCGAAAGAAACACAAAAGGGCCCGTGGCGTCGCCACGGGCCCTTTTGTAGTGGTCGTCAGGGTCGGTTCTAGCGTAGTGCATGGCACCGAGCAGGGAACCTCACCCCCGGCGGCGTGGGGCCGGGGGTGAGGTTCCCCGCCGCGGCCCTACGCCGCCGGGGCCCCGGGGCTGCCGGCCGAGCCGGGGCGGTCCACGACTTGGCGGGCGGCCACGATGCGGTTGTAAAAATCGGGGCTGCGGCGCTCGTACTTGCGCAGCTGGCGCATGAGGCGGTCTTTGAGCAGCGTGCCCAGTTCGGCAAACTCGGCGCGCAGGCTGATGCGAGCGGTTTTGCCTTCGATAACGGCTTGGCGGGGGGCGGTTTTGAGACCGTCGAAGGCGGCCAGCGCGTCGGCCAGCTCCTGGAGGCGCTCGTCGCTCAGGTCGTACTCGGTGCGCAGGGCTTGGCGGTGGTCGGAGGCCCCGGCGGCCTGGTAGAGGGCCGTGGCCGCGTCGGTGAGGCGCGAGCCGCGCAGGTTTTCGAAGTCGCCCCGGCTGTAGTCGGCCACGGCTTGCAGGGCGGTGTTGCGCTCCTCCCCGGCGTAGGCGAACATGTCGCCGGCGATTTCGGCCGCGACCTGGGCCAGGTGGGCGCGGGCTTGCTCCTTGCTGCTGGGCTGGCCGGCCACCTTGGCGGCGGTGCCGCGCTGGGCCTGCTGGCGCAGGGGCTGCACGTCGGCGATGAGGGCCGCCAGGCGGGCCACCACAGTTTGCAGGGCTTTGTCGGTGGCGTAGGGGGCGGGGTCTTGGCGCAGGGCGGCGAGCAGGGTTTCGGCGGCGGTGAGGCGGTTGTCTTGTTGAGCGGTCAGCATGAAAAAAGTGAAACGAGAGCTGGAATAGGTGGAACTTGGATTTTATCGAGTGAATCTTGGATTAGGATCGTCGGCGCGGGGCTTGGGAACCCCCGCGTCGGGCTTGGGGGCGTTGGCGCGGGCCTTGGAAGCGTTGGCAGCGGGCTTGGGGGCCTCGCACAAGGCTTGGGACGGTTGGTGCCGGGCTTGGGAGGGATGGCGCGGGGCTTGGGCGCGTTGGCGCGGGGCTTGGGAAGAATGACTTGTGAGTCGGGAAAGCTGATTTGGCTAGTTGATAATTCCCTAAAATTATTGCTTCTACCTACGCTGTGGTTTAGGCGGCAATAGCGGCAGCTTGGGCTAGGCACTGGGCCACGGATAAGTGCGGGCAGCGCTGGCTTCGTAACTCGCATCAAGGGCCGGGGCGAGGAGCAACAACCGCAGCAGCCGCCGCACTACCTGGGGCACGTAGCGGGCTTCGTCGTGGCTAAGGGCACGGCCCAATACAGGCTGCTCGCGGTAACTAAGCCACTTTTTGAGCACTTGGTAGCCGCCAATGGTAATAGCCCATACGTGGGTGGGCACCGCGGCCCAGCGGGTGGTGTCGTTGAGGTACACGTCGAGGGCCTGCTCGCCGACCAGGGCGTAGCCCTGCGCAGGCGTGAGGTGGTGCTCGGCAAAAAGGGTTTCGAGGGCCTGGCGCTCGGGCTCGGTGTAGGGGCCGGGCCTCGGCGCGGCCGGGGCCGGGCATCACGGGCTTGCCGTGGCCGCCGTAGCCCCAGGCGGCCGTCAGGCTCAGGTCGGCATCGGTGGCGGGAGGCACCATTTCGAGCCGGCCGAACGGCTGCAAGGCCTTGGCGGGGGCCGTGCTCACCCCAGCCAGGGGCACGTCGGCGCTGAGCAGGGCCGCTACCTGCTGACCCAACTCAGCGGAGGCGTGCAACAAGGCCGCCGTGGCGGGCAGCGGCAGGCGGGGCCAGTTGGCTTGCAGCCCAGCGGCGTGGCGCAGCCGGTACAAGGGACTGTAACCAATGGCTAGGGCATGGTACCAGACCAAGCCCGCCTGCGGCAGCGCGTCGAGGTCGGCCAGTCCGAGCCCAGTGAGGTAAGCACGGGCCGACGGGGAAAGGTTGGCGGTGATCTGTGTTTCGGTCGGAAATAGCGAAAGATTAACCGTTGCTTTCGGCTGCTTTTTGTTCTTTAATAGAATTGGGAAATAATAAGCGTGACCACGCAAATAATCATTGTCGCCTAAATTATTGGTGAACGAAAAAGGAAATCCCTCAGAACTTGTTATAGATGCAGGACGTGAAATCAAGAAAAAGTTTGTAGAAAAAACTTGCTCTTTAAAAAAAAGGTCGTGGCTCGTTCCATACTGGTCTTACTGCCGTGAAATAAGCCCATTTAGTATCAAAAGGACGAATTTCGTAGCGTATAATTTGGGGGTTATTTTTATCCTCGTGTGATAATAGCTTTTCTCTTGTTTTCTCTGGGTCGAATCTAGCATATTCTTCTGTTAGAAAGGAATTGTTTTCGCAGTAATCATCCCAAGTTAGACTCTTATCCAAATAGTTGGTAATCCGACTTGCTAAAGAGGTTTTAACATCTGAAAATAATGCCCCACCTCTTTTTTCCATGAGGCCGTTAGATAAGAAAGTAGCGCATTCTGCTACAGTGGGCCATGATTCATATACTGCGTCAAGATCAGCTTTTTTAAAGGAAAATTTATTCTGCTGCGTTGGGGCAGCCGTGGCATACAAAGCCTCGATGTCCGATACGGCCAGCGAGTCCAGCAATTGGCCGCGCTTGTTCGCGCCCCACAGTTCGCGGTAGTGCACAGTGGCAGGCTCGGGGGCCGCGTCGGGGGGGCGTGGGGTGCGCACCAGCAGCCCGATGGCCGCGCCCTTGCGGATGCCGGCCGGGTTTTGGGCGGTGCTGAACACGCTGGGGTCGGGCAGGCCGGCGGGGGTGGTTTTGCCGGTTTCGCGGGCGTCGCCGTTGAGGTTGTCGAACCAGAGGCGGTCGAAGCTGCCGAGCAGGCGGCGCATCACCACAAACGAGGGGTCGCGCAGGTAGCTGAAGTTGGTGATGAAGCACACCACGCCCCGGCCGGTTTTTTCGGCTACGCGGCGCTCGGCCAGCCGGAAGAAGCGAACGTAGAGCTCGTCAAGGTTGAACTTTTTGATGCCCCACTCGCTGATGAGGCCCTGCTTGTAGAGCTCCACGAGGCCGTTTTCCTCGTCGGGGCTGGTGCCGGCGTAGGCGTTGTAGGGCGGGTTGCCGAGCACCACCAGGATAGGTTTTTGGCGCTTCACCTCGCGGGCGGCGTCCGATTCGGCTTGCAGCTCGGGGTAGAACGAGCCGGTGAGCGGCGGCAGAGCGGGGCCGTCTTCCCAGCCGGTGAGCGAGTTGGTGAGGTACACGGCGGCGCGCTCGGCGCTTTTGGGCTTGAGGGGCGCGCCCAGCTCTTGCAGCAGCAGCCCCAGTTGCAAGTGGGCCACTACGAAGGGCGCGGGCAGCAGCTCGAACCCGAAGAGGCGCTCGCGCACAGCTTTTTTGAGTTCCTGCTTGGTGAGGGCGTCGGCCCCTTGCTCCTCCAGGGTGCGGTTGATGCGGCGCACCACTTCTACCAGGTAGGCCCCGGTGCCGCAAGCGGGGTCGAGCACGTACACGTTGGGGTCGGCCAAGCCGTTGGGCAAGCCCAGCTCGGTGCGCAAGGCGCGGTCCACGCGCTCCACCATGTACTCCACAATTTCGGGCGGGGTGTACCACACGCCCAGCTCCTTGCGCAGGTCGGGGTCGAAAGCTTCGAGGAATGGCTCGTAGAAATACTGCACGGCCTGTTCTTCCTGAAAGCGCTTGAAGAATGTGGGGCGCTGCACGCGGTTGAGCACGACGTTCGTCCAGTCGAGCACCTCGTCCAGCCCGAGCGGCTGTAGGGTGGAGGGCTTGCTGATTTCTTCAAACAAGGTGCGAATCATGGGCACGTGCAGCGTCCAGGCGGCGGCTCGCCAGTCGAACTGCGCGCCGGCCACTGCGCCCCGGTGCCAGATGACCCAAGCCGAAAACACCCCGTAAAACAGGGTCTGCACCAGCGTGGAGCGAAAGAAGTGCTCGCCCTTGCTGCCCTCAAACCGGATGCCCAAGGCCCGTTCCATCGCCGCCTTTAGCTGGTTGAGGGCAGGCAGGTCAGCTGTTTGTTCCAGCCGGGCCAGCGCCTCGCGGGCGTAGGAAGCCAGGAAGCGCGCCAATTCCTCGGGCGAGGTCAACGGGGCTTTGTAGAGCAGCACGCGTCGCAGAAACTCGGTGAGGCGCTCGCGGTGCGCCGCCACGGTATCGGCGCGGTGCGGCGCGCTGGCGGCCGTCCAAAACGCGGTTTCGTCGGCGGCCAGCGCGTAGCGCTCCCGCAGCAGGGGCTGGCCGTCCTCGTCGGCCTCGATGAGCAGAAACTCCCGCAGGTTGGTTACCAGCACCAGTCGGTAAAGGTTCAGGTACTTGGCCACCTGTTTGGAAGCGGCCAGCTTATCCAGGTTTTGGCTGGCTCCTTTGGCTTCGACGGCCCCGCGCTCGGGGTTGGTCGCCTGGCCGGGCGTCAGCTCGCCCCGCTGGAGCTGGGTAGCGGTGTAAAAACCAATGTCGGGAATGCCCGCGCCGGTGCTTTTGGGGTTGAGAATGCCGTGCACGCGGGGCTTAAGGGTGCGGCCCACGGCATTGAACAGGTTGGTCAGGGGCGGGTAATAAGAAGTTTCCTTAACGCCGGTGCCGGAAGCGTGGATGGCGTAAACTTCGGAGAGGTAGGTATTGAGGCTGGTTATATCAGACATTGGACGCGGGATAGTCGCGCAAGTAACGACGAAACCCAGGCAACCCAAGCGGCGGCATATCCATAGCACAAGCCAAGCGAACGGTTTCAAAGCGCCGCGCTGTGGCTGTGCGTTGTAAACATGGCCGGGGCACCGCGTCGCAACTTTCCCGCGGTCTTCCGTTCCTTTGGGCCCCCACCAGTCCGAACCGAATTATTTATGAAACACCGCTACCTGCCGCTGCTCGGCCTGGCGCTGGCCCTGCCCGCCTGCCACTCCGCCGACAAGCCCACGGCCGCCCGGCCGGGCCCCGACGCCCGCTTTGAAACCTTCAAAACCCGGTTCATCGCCGACTTGTGGCGCGAAGACCCCGGGTTTGCCTCGTCGCAAGGCTACCACAAGTACGACTCGCTGCTGGTGATTCCCGACTCGCTGCAGCGCCGACGGGCGGCGGTGTTCGGCGAAAAAAACCTGAATGCGTTGGCCGCGTTTCCGTTCGATAGCCTGGGCCCCGGCAACCGGATTGACCACCGCCTGCTCGCCAATTACCTGCGCGCCAGCCGCTGGCAGGACGATACGCTGCGCAGCTGGCAGTGGAACCCGGCTGCCTACAACCTTGGGGCCGGCATCGGCGACCTGCTCAACGGCCGCCACTTCCGGCTGGAGCGCCGCCTGCGCAACATCTCCGACCAGCTGGCCCGGGCCCCCGAGTACTACAACGCCGCCAAAAACAACCTGCGCCGGCCCACCCAAGAACACACCCGGCTCGCCATCAAGCAAAACGAGGGCGGCCTGGCCGTGCTGGGCCCCGCTCTGGCCGACTCGGTGCGCCGCTCGGGCCTGAGCGCCCGCGAGAAAAAGGAGCTGACCGACCGCATCGGCACGGCCCGCCTGGCCATCGAGAGCTACGTCGCGTTCCTGAAAGAAGACGTGCTGGGGGCCCGCAAGTTCCGCTCGTTCCGCATCGGCAAGGCCTTGTTCGACCGCAAGTTTGCCTACGATATTCAGTCGCGCTTCGGGGCCGACGAGGTGTACCGGCAGGCCGTGGCCCACAAGGCCGAGCTGCTGCACGACATGGGCCGCCGCGCCGCCCGGCTCTTTCCCAAGTACTTGCCCGGCCAGCCCGTGCCCGCCGACACGCTCCGGCTCATCCGGGCCGTCATCGACCAGCTCACCCTGAAGCACGCCCCGCGCGACGGCTTCGTGGACGCGGTGAAGCGCCAGATTCCGGTGCTGGTGGCCTTTGTCAACGACCACAACCTGTTAACCCAAGACCCCAGCAAGCCGCTGGTGGTGCGCGAAACGCCGCTTTACATGCGCGGCAGCGGGGCCGGGGCCAGCGTGTCGGCCCCGGGGCCCTACGACAAGGGAGCCAACACGTACTACAACGTGGAACCCATCCCTGCCGCCTGGACGGCCGCCCAGGCCGAGAGCTACCTGCGCGAGTACAACGACTACACGCTGCAAATTCTCAACATCCACGAGGCCATTCCGGGGCACTACACGCAACTGGTGTACGCCAATCGCTCGCCTTCGCTGGTGAAAAGCGTGTTCGGCAACGGGGCCATGGTCGAGGGCTGGGCCGTGTACGCCGAGCGCATGATGCTGGAGCAAGGCTATGGCCAGAACACCGACGAAATGTGGCTGCTCTGGGACAAATGGAACCTGCGCGTGACGCTCAACACCGTCCTCGACCACGCCGTGCAGGTCGACAACATCGGCGAGAAAGACGCCGTGGCGCTGCTCGAGCGCGAAGGCTTCCAGGAGAAAGCGGAGGCCGAGGGCAAGTGGCTGCGCGCCACCCTTAGCCAGGTGCAGCTGAGTAGCTATTTTTCGGGCTACACCGAGATTTACGCCCTGCGCGACGAGCTGAAGCGCCGACAGGGCGCGAAGTTCAACCTCAAAGCCTTCCACGAGCAGTTTTTGAGCTACGGCAGCGCGCCGGTAAAGTACATCCGTGAACTTATGCTGCGCAAATAAATTCTGAAGGCGACGCGCACCGGGGGCCATCCGCCAACCAGAAGCCGCGTGCCTTGCCATGATTGAAGTTGGTTTACAAACCATCCAGGGGGTCGACGACGAAGACCTGCGCTGCCCCATCCACGAGCGCCTTAAGTTATTCGCCAAGCTCATGTCGGAAAACTGTGCGGCCTGCAGCGCCCTGGCCCCTCCTTTCACTAAATTCGCCGACGCCTACGAAGCCATTCTGTTTTTTAAGCTAAATTCCGACGAAAACCCGGTAGCCAAGAAGCTGATGGCCCAGCGCGTGGCTCCGTTTTTTGTGAGCTACTGCCAGGGCCCCCTGCTCGAGTGCGACGCCCTCACCCAGGAGGACGACGTGCGCGCCCAACTCGACCGTCTGCGTGCCTTCCTGCCCGTCCGCGGTTAGGTATGGGGGCATTTTCGCTGCTTACTGTGCTGCGGAACGCCCGTGCCTGCCGGCTTATTCCGTCCGTCCGTCGGGCACAGCGGCTTTGCCGATCCAGACCGATTTCTGGTTCACAAATTCGCGGATGCCCAGGCGCGACAGCTCGCGTCCGTAGCCCGATTTCTTGATGCCGCCGAAGGGCATTTCGGGCATTGACTTCACCAAGCCGTTGACGAACACGGCCCCGCTCTCGATTTGGCGGGCCAGGGCCTCGCCCTTTTTCAGGTCCCGCGTCCACACCGAGGCCCCCAGGCCGAAGCGCGAGTCGTTGGCCAGGCGCACGGCGTCAGCCGCATCTTTGGCTTCGAGCACCAGGGCCACGGGCCCAAAAAACTCCTCGTGGTAGGCCCGCTGGCCGGGTTTTACGTGGGTGAGGATGGCCGGACGAAACAGCGCCGTGCCTGGCCGGTCTTGGCCGCCGGCCAGGGCCACGCGGGCCCCTTGGGCCACCGAGTCGGCCACTTGCTGGGCCAGCTCGTCGGCCAGGTCGGGGCGGGCCAGGGGGCCGTATTGGGTGGCCTCGTCGAGCGGGTCGCCGGTTCGCAGGGCCAGCAGGTGGGTTTTGAGCTGGGCCACGAAATCCTTCAACACCGGCTTCTCCACGATGAAGCGCTTGGCGGCGATGCAGCTCTGGCCGGCGTTGATCATGCGGGCTTGGGCAGCGGTGCGGGCGGCCAGGGCCAAGTCGGCGTCGGCCAGCACGACGAACGGGTCGGAGCCGCCCAACTCCAGCACGGTTTTCTTGATGTGGCGGCCCGCGGCGGCGGCCACGGCCGCCCCCGCCGGCTCCGAGCCGGTAAGCGTCACGGCCGCCACCCGGTCGTCGGCGATGAGCTGTTCCACCAAATCCGACCCAATCAGCAGCGCGCGGAAGCAGGCCGGCGGCAGGCCCGCGTCGTGAAATATTTTTTCCAGGGCCAAAGCGCACTGCGGCACGTTGGAGGCGTGCTTGAGCAGGCCCACGTTGCCGGCCATCAGGGCCGGTGCGGCGAAGCGCACCACCTGCCAAAAGGGAAAGTTCCAGGGCATCACGGCCAGCACCACGCCCAGCGGCTGGCAGCTGACGAAGCTGCGCCCGGCGTCGGTGGCCACCGGCTCGTCGGCTAGGAATTCTTCGGCGTGGGCGGCGTAGAAGTCGCAACAGGCGGCGCACTTCAGGGCTTCGGCGCGGCCGTCGGCCACGGGCTTGCCCATTTCCAGGGCCATGAGGCGGGCCAGCTCGTGCTGGCGCTCGCGCAGCAGGGCCCCGGCCCGGCGCAGCACCCCGGCGCGGTGCGCGAATGTAGCGGCGGACCAAGCGGCGGCGGCCCGGTGGGCCTGGCCGAGGATGCGCTCGGTCTTAGGCCACGAAAAAGAGCGAAACCGGCGCAGCACGCGGCCAGTGTAGGGATTGTACGACTCGATGGGCATGATAAAGCTAATCAGCAGTGCCCGGCAACCGGACGGCCGGGCAGTTGTTACAACCGCGTTCGGTCCGTCGGGGTTGCCAGCGGGCCGGCAGCGGCACAGAGTTGGGGGCCAGCCCTTACTTTCGCGTACCTATCTACGGCCCGATCCGTCGCGGGGCTACTTCTTTTTCCCGTTTTTCCGTGTCCGATATCCTGCCTATTTCCCTGCCCACTGCCCCGGAGGAAGACCTCGTGCGGCGGCTCCGAGCCCGCGATGAATCGGCGCTGACGCTGTTTTACGACCGTTACGCTGCCGCTTTGTTCGGCGTTATTTCCCGCATCGTAAAAGACGACGACACGGCTGAAGACGTGCTCCAGGAAGCGTTGGTCAAAATCTGGAACTCCTTCCCGACCTACGACGCGGGCAAAGGGCGGCTTTTTACTTGGGTGCTGAACATCAGTCGGAATCTGGCCATCGACAAAATCCGCTCGCGCCAGCATCGCGTAGGTACTCGTACTCAGGGCCTCGACGACAGTCTGGCCGCTCAACGCCTGCCAGCGGCCGATAGTTTTCGGCCCGAGCACATTGGGCTGCGGGAAATCGTGCAAACCCTGGTGCCCGAGCAGCGCCAGATCATCGACTTGCTCTACTTTGGGGGTTATACCCAGAGCGAAGTGGCCGAAGAGTTGAGCCTGCCGCTGGGCACCGTTAAAACCCGGGCCCGCACGGCCATTAAAGTACTGAGTAAACTGATTCGCTAGCCCCAACGTGGAAGACCCTCAAGCATATATCGAATCCGGCATCTTGGAACAATACGTCCTGGGGCTGCTCACGCCCACCGAATGCAGTGCGGTGGAAGCCGCGGCCGCCCGCCACCCGGCCATTGCGCAGGAGCTGGCCACCCAGCAACTGGCCTTGGAGCATTACGCCGAAGCCCATGCCCGCCCGCTGCCCGGCAGCATGCGCGACCGGGTACTGGCCAACGTGTTGGCCCAGATAGCGCCCGCTGTCCAGGCCTCCACCGCGTCGGCCGGCCTGCGGGCCGAGGTGGACGCCCTGGCTGCCCCGCGCCCCGCGCCGGGCAAAAGCGTGGTGCGGCCTCTGGCTACCACCTCGGCCCCGGCGGGCCGATCGCCTTTGGCCATCGCCGCTTCCATCATTCTGCTGCTGAGCCTGCTGGCCAACGGCTGGCTGTACGGCCGCTGGCAAAACGCCGACCGCGCCCTGGTGGCCACGCAGGTAAACCGTGACCGCCTCGCCGCTAATACCCTGGTAACCGAGAAGCAGCTAGGCGATGTGCGCCAGCAAAACGAAGTGCTGCGCGACGCCGAGTTCCGCTTCGTGTCGCTGGCCGGCACGCCGGCCGCCCCGGCGGCCCGGGCCCGGGTGCTTTTCAACGCCGTCAGCGGCCGGGTGTACGTGGACGTGCAGCGCTTGCCCGCGCCGCCCACCGGCCGCCAGTACCAGCTCTGGGCCCTCAACAAAGGCAAGCCCGTCAATGCCGGGGTATTGACAGCTGCCGCCGCCGCCGGCACGCGGCTGGAGCGCATGAAGGACATTGCCAGCGCCCAGGCTTTTGCCGTGACGCTGGAGCCCGCGGGCGGCAGTGCCGCGCCCACCATGCCCATCCGGGCCATGGGCACGATCTAGCCCCTTCTTTGTTTTACTGCCCCATTGAAACGGCCCCCGCGAATCGTCGCGGGGGCCGTTTTGGTGGGATAAGGGCTGCCCGGCCGGGCAATACCGGCGCGGAGGACGTTATTTGCCGCTGTTGCCAAATGTAAATAAGGTGCCAATCAATATCTTGCACTAAAGCACCTTCACAATTAATTACAGAACCATGCTCCAGGTAGGCCAGCCCGCACCCGATTTCACACTCACCGCCACCGATGGCACCCCGTTTCATTTGGCCGACCGGCGGGGCCGGCACCTCGTTTTGTACTTCTACCCCAAAGACGACACCCCCGGCTGCACGGCCGAGGCCTGCTCGTTCCGCGACCAGTACGAGGATTTTCAGGACCTGGGGGCCGACGTAGTGGGCATCAGCTCCGACAGCGAAGCGTCGCACCAGAAGTTCACCCAAAAGCACCGCCTGCCTTTCCCGCTGCTGGCCGACGCCGGCGGGCAGGTGCGCAAGCTCTACGAAGTGCCGCGCGCCTTGCTGGGCCTGTTGCCGGGCCGCGTCACGTTCGTCATCGACGAAGCGGGCATCATTCGGTACATTTTCAATTCGTTGAGCGGGGCCACCGACCACGTGCGCCACGCCAAAGAAATGCTGGCTGGGCTGGCCCGCTAGCCGGCGCACCGGCCAGCGACATGCGAAACCCGGCCCGCAAAACCACCTTTCCGGGCCGGCCCGCGTATGCAGGCGCATGGCGATTTCCACGGCGCAGGCGTTCAACTTCATCGGCCTGCTGGCGGCGGCCCTCTCCGCCCTTACCTTTTTTCCGCAGGTGCTGCACACCTGGCAAACGCGCACGGCCGCAGGCTTGTCGGGCTCGATGCTGGCGGTGGGGGCAAGCAGCATGGCGCTCTGGCTGCTCTACGGCAGCTACGAGCACAACGTCCCCATCTTGGTAGGCAATGGCTTCAATTTGTTGTTCACCCTCACGTTGGTGTATTTTAAGTGGCGCTTTGGAAATTCAAGCCAACACGTTGTCGGTAAGAACAGTTAATTTTCAAAATCTTCTGGTATACCGTCCTCGTCGTGGTCGTGATGATGGTGGCCGGCGGTAGATTTCCCAAAATAATTGAGCAGCGTACCGCCGGCGTAAAACACCAGCCAGCATACGTACAGCCAGCCGAAGCCTGGGGGTACGCGGCCCGCGCCCATGACCAGGATGAGGTGGGCGGCGGCGCTCATAATCAGCCCAGTGCCTGCCACGAACTGGAAGCTGTTGAGGGCCGAGGGACGGTAGAGTTTCGAGAAATCCATGATGAAAGCGCGGTTGAGCGGTCCTGGCCCTGAGGCTATAACTGGCCGGCGGCCCCGGCAAAAATAGCCGCCCGGCGGCGGATGGCCCCGCAACGCCAGCGCCCGTGCGGCGTACACCCTGGCGCAACCGCAACCCTCACTTTTTAGCCCCGCGCCATGATACTCGACAGCCTGTTTGGCACCGACGACCACGACAAAACAGACGAAGTGCCTACTTCTCACGATACCCCTGTTAACGAGCAGCAGGAAAAGGAAAAGCAGTACAAGGCAGACCAAAGCAACGGCAAGGAGACGAACGACCCGACCGCTGCGCGCTACACCGGGGCCCACGGCTACACGCAGCGCGACGACCAAAAGGACCAGCTCGAAAACCTGCGCATCAGCGGCTCGGAAGCCACGGTCCAGGGCGCAACCGACCACCAGACGGCCGATGAGCAGCAGCAGGGCCCTGGTTTTGAGAGCGAAGGCAGCGTCGAGCTGGACCACAAGCTGCGCACCCGCGACCAGGAATTCGGCGAAAAGGCTCCTAGCGGCCCGGCCGGAACGGCCCAGGACGGGTAAGGGTGCGGTGACGTGAAAAAATAGAAGAAATTAAGGCTAGCACTGGGGCCCTTTGTTGCGCATCTGCCTGGCAGGTGCGTAATTTGGTGCGCCGCAACTGGCTCCGTTTTTTACTATTTTTTCATCTTTTTCCATCCTCCCCGTTTTATGGACGCTGAACGTTTACCCTTTGCCGAAACAGAAGAGTACAGTGCCGGTTCTGCGGCCAATTCAGATGAGTTACGAAATTCGGGTGGGAGCCGCTTGACTTGGGTGGCCGGTGCTGTGGTGGTACTACTAATTCTTGTTTATGTACTATTACCGAAAAAATCGGGTTCAGCCATTCCTACTGCCACGCCGTCGTTTTTGCTCGAAGGAGCTGCCGTGACGGCAACCCGGGACGCGCCTGCCGCCGCCGTTAAAACCTCTGCGGCTGACGACGCCAAAACCTTGTCGGACGATGAGCCGACGACTGACAAAAAAGCGCCTGCTCTGCCTACTGTTGTACCGGCGGGGGTCGCCTCGCTGGCGCCAACCCAGGTTGTTGCCGCCACGGGTGTGGCCCCTACGCCCGCGCCGGACGCGGGAATTGCTCCTGTTGCCAGCGCGGCCCCGGCCACCGCGCCATTGGTTGGGCGCGTGCTCGACGAATACGGCAAGCCCCTGGTGGGGGCCACGGTGCTGCTTAAAGGAAGCAGTAAGGGCACCAGCACCGACGCAGCCGGCAATTACACCCTGGAGGTGCCCGCCGGCGAAAACACCCTGCTCTACGGCTACGGTGGCTACGAAGACGAGGTGGTGCGCACCCACGCCGGCCTGACGGTAAACGTGACGCTGACCCCGCGCCCCGACGCCCCGAAGCGTCGCCGCTAACCCTAACCCCGCCGCCTGTGCCAGGGCCCGGCCACGAGCCGCTGGCACAGCAGCAACCAGCGACGCAAAAGAGGCCGTTCCTGCACAGGAACGGCCTCTTTTGCGTCGCTGATGGCGTTGGGTTTATTCCGCGGCTGGGCCACCGAAGCGGTTGCGGAACAGGAAAAACACCGGCAGCCCCAGGGCCACCAGGCCCAGGCCCCGGCGCGAGTACTCGGCCGTGTCGGGGGCCACGAGCAGCACGAGGCAAAAGGCCGACGCCAGCCCGACGTAGAGCAGCGGCACCAGCGGGTAGCCCCAGGCGCGGTAGGGGCGGGGCGCGTCGGGCCGGGTGCGGCGCAACACAAAAATGCCGACGATGGTGACCACGTAAAACAGAATCACCGCGAACATGACGTAGTTGAGCAGCTGGCCGTAGCTGCCGCTCAGGCACAGCAGCGAGGCCCACAGGCACTGGGCCCACAGCGCCCGGCTGGGCACCCCGGCGGGGTTGAGGCGGGCCAGGCCCCGAAAGAACAGGCCGTCTTTGGCCATGGCAAAGTAGGCCCGGGCCCCGCTCAAAATGATGCCGTTGTTCGCCCCGAACGTGCTGAGCATGATGAGGATGGCCATGACGTAGGCCCCCGGGGCCCCCAGCACCGACTCGGCCACGGCCGTGGCCACGCGGTCGTCCTGGGCGTACATGATGCCGCGCCCGGCCACGGTGGCGGCGGCGGGCGAGCCGGCCAGCGGCAGCACCAGCAGGTACACCACGTTCAGTAAAATGTAGAGGGCCGTGACGATGCCCGTGCCGATGACCATGCTGCGCACCAGCGTGCGCTCGGGGTTCTGGATTTCCTCGCCCGCAAAGCCGATGTTGTTCCACGAATCGGAGGAAAACAGCGAGCCCGTCATGGCCATGCCGATGGCGATGACCAGGGCCCCGGGGCTGAGGGGCAGCGGCTGGGCGCTGGTGCCGGGCGCGGGGTAGCGCACGGCCGCCCAAACATGGTGGAAGTTGGCTTGCACGGCAGCGTGGTTCAGGCCTAGCGCCACCCCAAATACGATGAGCAGCCCCAGGGCCACCAGCTTGGTGCTGCCCAGCACGTTCTGGATGAGCTTGCCGGTGCGCACGCCCCGGGCGTTGAGGGCCGTGACGCCGACAATCATGAGGACGGCCACCAGCTGCACGCTACTGAACTCGAACGAGCCGGCTTTCAGCAGCACGTTGTTCACGCTCGACCACGGCCAGAGCACGCCCAGGAACTTGGCGAAGGCCACGGCCACGGCGGCAATCACGCCGGTCTGAATCACCAGGAACAGCGTCCAGCCGTAGAGGAACGCCACCAGCCGCCCGAAGGCTTCGCGCAGGTACACGTACTGGCCGCCCACCTTCGGGAACATGGCCGCTAGCTCGCCGTAACTCACGGCCCCGGCCGTGGTGATGAAGCCGGTGATGAGCCACACCACGAGCAGCCAGCCGGCGCTGCCCACCTGCCGGGCGATGTCGGCCGAAACGATGAAGATACCGGAGCCGATCATGCTGCCCGTGACGAGCATGATGGCGTCAAAAAGCGTCAGGGCCCGCTGGAAATGGGGCGGAGAGGTGGGCGTAGCGTTGGGCATAAAAAGCAGCAGACAGAAATAAAAGGGCAAGCTACGCGCTGGCGGCGGCAAAGCATTGGCGGCCCGGCGCATCTTTGCGGGCGGGGCACCGCTGCCCCGCCTTCCAGCTTGCCGCTTATGTCGTTCGTTTGCTTTCGGGGGCCGCGCCGGGCCGCCGCCGTGCTGGGGGCCGTGCTGCTCCTGGCCGCTTCGCGGGCCGGGGCCCAGCCCGCGCCCCGTGCGGCCATCGCCCAGGTGATGGCCACCCAAACCGCCGCCTGGAACCGGGGCGACATCCCCGGTTTTATGCAGGGCTATTGGCGGTCCGACTCGCTGGTGTTCATCGGTAAAAATGGCATCACCTACGGCTGGCAGCCCACCCTGGCGCACTACCAGCAAAGCTACCCCGACGCCACCGCCATGGGCCGTCTTGACTTCAGCGGCCTGCGCATCACCCCGCTGGGGCCCGATGCGGCCGAGGTGGTGGGCCGCTGGCACCTGGCCCGCCCCGCCGCGCTGGGCGACTTGCAGGGGCAGTTTCTGCTGGTGTTCCGGCGCGTGCAGGGCCGCTGGGTGGTGGTGGCCGACCACACGTCGTAGCAAGTGTTAGCGCGACATGCGCAAGAATTCGAAAGCTGCTTTACCCGTGCGCGAAAAGAGCAATGACGCGACGAGAGCAATGAATTGATTGCACGAATTTCTGCTGTGCCTCTCCTCACTCGTCTATGTTTGTCATAATTATTTGGTGTACTGTCTTTTTTCTGATTTGGGGAGCATTTTGGGGGCTTTTATGCCTTGGGCTGTGCTTGCCTCGGGTAGCAGCGGCACCCCGCCTCCTTGGACTGGCCGCGCTCGCCTGCGCTTGGCACGCGTGCGCCCTCACCGTTTCACAGTGGTCCGCGTGGGCTTGGTGGCTCGGTTTTAAGGTGCCCGTCACGTGGGTTAGCCCGTTGTACCACCCCGTAGACTGGACCGGTAAAGGGGTTGCGCTGCTGATGTCCGGGCTCTTGGTATACGGCTTGAAGTGGATAACGCCCGCCGAAGCCGGGCTGAAATGGCTGCAGCCCGCGTCGCTGCGTGCGGTGGGGCCGGTGGTTGCGGCGGTGGCGTGCGCCCTTTTTGTGGAGGCTTACCTTTCCCGGCATGTCTTTGCCGACCTCTGGCGGAACGAACAACTCTACTACGCGACCCTGCCCGGGCTGGAAGAAGAGCTGTTTTACCGGGGTGTTTTGCTCGGGCTGCTGGGCCGCGTTTTCCCTCGGCGAACTCCCCTGCTGGGGGCCCGCACCAGTTGGGGCGGCGTGGTCGTGGCGCTCCTTTTTGCGTTAGGGCACGTCATCAAGTTTCCTGCTTTGCTGCTGGCGGCCCTCCAGGCGGGAAATAGCTTTGGGTCTCTACGGCACGCCTACTATTGGCTGCCCCTAATGAGTTTTGGTCCCAGCGACGCGCTATACTACCTGGGAATGAGCGCCCTGCTTCTGTGGGTGCGCGAACGTACGGGCTCGTGCTGGGCCGCCGTATCGGCGCATTGCATAATGAATGGCTGCCTCGCCATCGGGCATGCGATAAATTACTGAGGCAGTGCATCTTAGCTTAGCTGCTGGTTCGCTCTGTCCTATTAAAATTTTTGGATGGAACGCATGCCCGGCCCGTTACGCGTACGGCTTGATTAGCTGCCGGTATTATTTCTGCGGCTTGCGCTGGGCAGAGGGCCCCATACAGGGATTTACCGCTGTGCAGACACGCTTTGAACAACCGCGAACCGCTCTTTCAGGCGCAAAAACGGTTTTTCGATGCAATTGTAGGAAAGCCAGGAAACGCAGATGGTGAACGGGAAAGCCAACCCGTACAATATGGTTTTCTGGGTTGGGGCATCTTTAATATTTGCCACCTGTATATAAAACAGCAGCACAGCTATCACCACCATGTGCCACATATAAATCCCATAAGACAAAGTACCCAAAAACGACCAGGTTTTGCTTTCCATTGTAAGCAAAGAACGCGGCGCGGACGAAGCGCTTAGGATGATGTAGGCGAACAGAACCGAACAAAATTCGTCTCTGATAAATGGAATCTGGTAGCCGAAAAAAATAAAAAACAAGGTGATTACCGCTACAACAGCGTCTGCCCATCGGCTGGACACCAGCTGCAAAACGGCCGTTTGGCGGTAGTACAACGCGTGCGCCGCGAGTCCGCCAATTGCCATGCAGTCGATTCGGGTGATGGTAAGCAGGGCAGCAAAATACCCCAGGTGCCGCTCGTGAAAGTGTTCAGACAAAACGGAAAGTCCCGTTTTTGTAGCAATGAAAGCCACAACAAATACAGCCATGAATAACAACTGCTTCCGCTTGCCCAAATATTTGGTGATGTAAGGCCAGAAAAGGTAGAATTGCTCTTCAACTCCTACGCTCCATAATTGATTCGCGAATTGAATGGAGAAGCTAAGCCACCACGCTACGTTCGGCAAGAAAAAGATGTACAGCAGCAAGTTGTAAGGAGCGTGTGCCAATACGTTTCTGTCGGCGATGGTAGAGCCGAACAGATTTGAATTGTTGAGCAGAAAAAAAGCAATAAATGTGATTAGGTAGTAGAGCGGCCAAATGCGCAGAATGCGTCGGATGTAGAAGCGCTTAACTTGAATAGTGCTGCTCGCCGATTTTTCTTTTATCAGCAGGTGAGTAATTAAGAAACCACTCAAGACGAAGAAAAAAGTAACGGATAAAGCACCAAGGTTTTTGGTCGAAAAAATTCCCGTTGAGCCAAACCCAACGGTTGGCTTAATCTCTTCTAAGAGGGTGTAGGGAAATAGAAGTGCTATGTACCTTTACGTGATGAACCGTA
>CAXTBA010000034.1:4115-34548 GCA_964242665.1 uncultured Hymenobacter sp. | reverse complement strand
TGGCCACCGACGCCGACGTGGACGGCATGCACATCCGGCTGCTGCTGCTCACGTTTTTCCTCCAGTTTTTCCCCGACCTGGTGCGCAACGGCCACGTTTTTATCCTCGAAACGCCGCTGTTCCGGGTGCGCAACAAGAAGGAAACCATCTACTGCTACAACGAGGGCGAGAAACAGGCCGCCATGCGCAAGCTGGGCCGCAACCCCGAAATCACCCGCTTCAAGGGCCTGGGCGAGATTTCACCCGACGAGTTCGGCAAGTTCATCGGCGACAATATCAAGCTCGAACCCGTCATTTTGCAGTCCGACCGCAGCATTCAGCAGGTGCTCACCTATTACATGGGCAAAAACACGCCCGACCGCCAGCAGTTCATCATCGAAAACCTGCGCCTGGAAAAAGACCTCGTGACCAGCGACGTGCTGCCGGCCGCCGAGGTGTTGGAGGCGTAGAACGGGAAAAAAGTGGGTTTCGTGCCGATACGGCCCCGGAGCCGGAAGCTAAAATTTAGGTTTGCACGGCAAAGCAATTATTGGCTGGCACAACCCATTTTTCTTCCACACTTTAACTTGTTTTGATGAAACATTTTCTTTCCTCCCTTTTACTATTGACCGGTTTGGTGGCCGCCACCGCTTGTTCCAAGAAGGACGACACCGTGGCCCCAGCCCAAACGTCCTTTGCGCTGTCGGGTAACCTCACCGGGGCCCAGTCGGTGCCGGCGACGCCTTCCACGGCCACCGGCGCCGTAAGTGGTACTTACGACAAGAACACAAAGGTGCTGACATACAGCGTTTCTTACACGGGTATTACGCCCACCGGTGCCCATTTTCACCTCGGGTCGCCGAC
Organism: uncultured Hymenobacter sp.; assembly: GCA_964242665.1. Taxonomy (GTDB): domain Bacteria; phylum Bacteroidota; class Bacteroidia; order Cytophagales; family Hymenobacteraceae; genus Hymenobacter. The sequence continues at coordinate 33,705 of CAXTBA010000034.1, read as the reverse complement.
CACTTCCAAAGGGCCGGTGACTGTCGCATTCGACAAAAATAACGCTGCCAAAGACGGCTTTGTGTCGCCCATTACCGGCACAACCAAGCTCGATGCCACGCAGGAAACGGCTTTCCTTAACAATGGGATTTACGCCAACCTGCACAGCACGTCATACCCTGCCGACGGCGAAATCCGGTGCCAGGTGGCGGCCAAATAAAGCACCGGCTCTTTTCTCTCACCACAAAATGCCCCCGCTCGGTAATTCGGGCGGGGGCTTTTGCGTGGGGCCGTCCGGTTTTTTCCGGGCCGGCGAAGCAACTGGCTTTAGTGGTTGACCACGTCGGCCTTCATGTCGTCGATGAGGGCCGCGAACTCGGCTTTTTCCTTAGCCGCAATCTTGTTTTTGTCCAACGAGTTGTCGAGCAGTACCCGCCAGGCGCGGTATTCGGCGTCCGTGACCTGCATGTTGGTGTGGGCCACCAGCATGTTCTTGCCGTGGTACTTGATGGGGCCCCCGGTAATGTCGGTGAACTGGTCCACCACGTTGTTGCGCAGGCGTTGCAGGCGGGTGGGGTCGGTGGGGGGCGCGCCGTTCACGCCGTTCACGGCGTCGAGCATGGGCTTGTGCGAGCGCAGCATCAGCGAACCCGGCTGGGCAGTTTCGGCCCCCACGTTGGCCACCATTTGGTCGGCCACGGCTTCGATGCCGGTTTTGCCACCCATGCGCGTGTACAGCGACCCGGGGGCCGGGGTGTCTTTCGAGCTACAGGCGGAGGCCAGCAACCCAATGGCTAACAGGCTGGTACCGGCCAGGAAAAAAGTAGATTTGGGCATGAGGGGTTAGAGAAGAAATGAAACAGAAAAGGGTAAAAAACAGGGGAGAAAAAGTAAGGCGGCCCCGCCGCAAAAAAAACGACCACTAGCCCAGGCCGGCGGCAAAACAGGCTACACCGCCACGAAAAACCGCCGCAGGTTGAGGGCAAACCGAATCCGGTCCACGAGCAGCGCGTAGCCGGGTGGCACGGGGCACCCGCGCAGGCCGGCCGGGGCCGAACGGGCCGGCGGGGCGGTCACCACGCGGGCCCCGTTGCGCTCCACGGCTTGGTAGAGGGCCCCGGGCGTCGCCTCGTCGGGGTGGTACACAAAGGCCACGCAGCCGGTGCGCGGGCTCACGGCGCAGGCGGCCACGCCGGGCGTGGCGGCTAGCCGGGCTTCGAGGGCCCTGGCCTGGTCGGGGCTACCCAGCGGGGCCAGCTGCCAAATGGCCGTGGCGGCGGGCCGCACAAAATGGTGCATTTCGGGGGCCTCCCAGTTGGCCCAGGCCAGCACGGCCAATGGCCCAGCAAGCCACCAATGCCGGCGAAAACGAGTGAGCATATTTTTATCGTTAAAATCAGTAAAATACAATTTATGATGATGAGGCCTGCCTTCGAATACGGTAAATATTTTTGGGAATAGTTTGTTATCTGCTTCTCGGCGAAGAGTAATATTTGTTCGGCCAACGGCGCTGCTGAGCCGGCTGGCGGAGCAGCCGCCCGGTGCGGCGCGGCAGCGGGCGGGGCCCTCAGGAAAGCGGCCGGCCCGCACGAAGTCGCTGGCCCCGTTTGGACCGGCAAAAGGCAGCGTTTTGCCGGCGCGGGGGAACTTTCCGGCCTAGCTGGGCCTTGCCAGGGGTTGCGCCAGCGCCCCGCCGCCGGTACATTTGACTGCATCTTGCCGCTCACCCCGTTTGCTCTTCGTGGATACACCCCTTGCCCCCGGCCCCGCCTCGCTGTTCCCCACCGAGTCCCGCGCCTCCGACGCGTCGGAACCCCAACACTACCGCCAACCCGGCGACTCCGTTGACTTCGACCTGGGGGCCTTCTCGCCCGCCGCCGAAGAAGACGCCGAGTTGGCGGCCGGCGACGAGCCCCTAACCGCCCGCCTCACGGCCGAAAACGAGCCGCTGTCGGACGCCGAGCCGGCCCCGGAGTCCAACGCCGAGGAAGACCCCAAGTTCGCGCCCGGCGAGGTCATCCACGACGCGGCCACGGTGCGCGGCATGTACCAGAACTACTTCCTGGATTACGCTTCCTACGTGATTCTGGAGCGGGCCGTGCCCGCCATCGAGGACGGCCTGAAGCCCGTGCAGCGCCGCATCCTGCACGCAATGAAGGAGATGGACGACGGCCGCTTCAACAAGGTGGCCAACGTGATTGGCCAAACCATGCAGTACCACCCGCACGGCGACGCCAGCATCGGCGACGCGATGGTGAACTTGGGCCAGAAAGACCTGCTCATCGAAACCCAGGGCAACTGGGGCGACGTGCGCACCGGCGACGGCGCGGCGGCCCCGCGCTACATCGAGGCCCGCCTCAGCAAGTTTGCCCTCGACGTAGTGTTCAACCCCGACACCACCGAGTGGCAGCTCAGCTACGACGGCCGCAAGCGCGAGCCCACCACGCTGCCCGTGAAGTTCCCGCTGCTGCTCGCCCAAGGCGTGGAAGGCATCGCCGTGGGCCTGAGCACCAAGATCATGCCCCACAACTTCCGCGAGCTGTGCCAGGCCAGCATCGCGGTGCTGAAAGGGAAAGAGGTACAGCTGTTTCCGGATTTTTCGACCGGGGGCCTGTGCGACGTGACCGGATACAACTCGGGTATGCGCGGGGCCAAAATCCGCCTGCGCGCCACCATTGAGAAGGCCGACAAGACGATGCTCGTCATCCGCGACATTCCTTACGGCACGACGACTACGGCCCTGATGGAGAGCATTGTGAAGGCGTCGGAGGCCAACAAGATTAAGATCAAGAAGGTCGTGGACAACACGGCCGCGGTGGTCGAAATTCAGGTGCATTTGCCCGCCGGCGTGTCGCCCGACATGACGATGGACGCACTTTACGCTTTCACCGACTGCGAAATCGGCATTTCGCCCAACACCTGCGTCATCATCAACGACAAGCCCCGCTTCGTGGGCGTGGAGGACGTGCTGCGCCTGAGCACCCGGGCCACGGTGCGCCTGCTGGAGCGTGAGTTGGAAATCCGCCAGGAGGAGTTGTGGGAGCGGTGGCACAACGCCTCGCTGGAGAAGATTTTCATCGAAAACCGCATCTACCGCAAGATCGAAGAAGCCGAAACCTGGGAGCAAATCCTCGAAACCATCGACGCGGGGCTGAAAAAATTCGTGCGCGTGGCAGGGGAGAAGCCCAAGGCCAGCGACTTGCGCATCGTGCTGCGCCGCGCCGTGACGGAAGACGACCTGGCGCGCCTGACCGAAATCCGCATCAAGCGCATCAGCAAATTCGACGGTTTCAAGGCCGACGAATACCTGCAAAAGCTCACCGACGAGCTGGCCGAAGTGGCCGACCACCTAGCCAACCTCACGCGCTACGCCGTGGCGTACTTCGAGGGCCTGCTGAAAAAATACGGCGCGGGCCGCGAGCGGAAAACCCAGCTTCGCACGTTTGATGTAGTTACGGCCCAGAAGGTTGCGGTAGCTAACCAAAAGCTTTACGTGAACTACCAGGACGGCTTTGTGGGCTACGGCTTGAAAAAAGACAAGGACGATGCGGTGAAGTACATCGCCGATTGCTCCGACCTCGACGACATCATCGCCATCAAGCGCGACGGCACGTTTGTGGTAACCCGGATTGCAGAGAAAACCTTCGTGGGCAAGGACATCCTGCACGCGGGCGTTTATAATAAAAACGACGACCGGCTAGTGTACAACATGGTGTACGTGGACGGCGCCTCGGGCATCAGCTTCGCCAAGCGCTTTTTGGTGTCGGGCATCACCCGCGATAAGTCTTACGACCTGACCAAGGGCACCAAGGGCACCAAAACGCTGTACCTCACGGCCAACCCCAACTCCGAAAGCGAGGTCGTGACCATTCAGTTGAGCGACAAGGCCCCGGCGCGGGTGAAGCAGTTTGACTTTGATTTTGCCGAGCTGGCAATTAAGGGCAAGGGCTCGATGGGCAACATCGTGACCAAGCAGCCCATTAAAAAAATCACTCAGAAAAGCCTGGGCGACAGCACGCTGGGCGGGCGCGAAGTGTTTTTCGACAGCGTGGTCAGCCGCCTTAATCATACCGGCCACGGCCGTTACCTGGGGGCCTTCGACACCGACGAAACGGTGCTGATTGTGTACCGGGACGGCTCGTATGAGTTGAAGGTGCCCGATCCGAGCAGCCACTTCGACGTGCCCAACATCGTGCTGCTGCGCAAGCTCGAAGCCGATACCGTGCTCAGCGCGGTGTACATGGAGGGTGAAACCAAGACGCACTACGTCAAGCGTTTCCGCGTCGAAACCAGCACGCTGGACAAGCGCTTTACGTTCATTTCCGAAACCAAGGGCTCGAAGCTGCTGGCCGCCACCGCCCACCCCGCTCCGCTGGTAGAGCTGAAAGCCCAGAAGGACAAGAAAGCCGAGCGCGAAACCGAACAGCTCGCCCTGCACGAGTTCATCGATGTGAAGGGCTGGAAGGCCCTGGGCAACAAGCTGAACCACTACAAAATCCACGCCCTGACCCTGCTCACCGACGAGGGCCCCGAGCCCCTGCGCCGCGAGGCCGCCCGCAAGCGCGGGCCCGGCGCGCCCGAGGGCCCCGGGGCCCCGGCCGACGAAGCGGCGGTGGCCGTTACGGCCGAAGAGGTGGCGCAGGCCCGCGAAGTGGCCACCGGCCGCACCAAGGCGCAGCTGGGCTTGTTTTAGCGGGCAGAATGCGGGGCAGCGGGCTAAAGCTTTGGGGATGGGCGGGGCCGGTGGCCCTGGCCGCCGGCCTGTGCGCGGGCCGTGCGGCGGCCCAGGCCCCGGCCGTGCCGACCGCCGCCCCGCCGGTGGTGCAGCCCGCCGCGCCCCAGGGCGGCCCCGCGGGCGAAGACCCGCCCGCCGTGCGCCAAAAGCTGTTCGAAGCCGCCCGCCTCCTCAACCGCTTCAAGGACTCGGAGGCGCTGGCCGTGTACCAGGACATCCTCAAAGCCAACCCGGTGCACTACCTGGCGCTGTGGCAGGCGGCGGTGCTGAGCGTGAAAATCGGGGCCCGCTACTCCGACGAAACCCGCAAAACAGCTTACTTCGCGGCCGCCGGCCGCTACGCCGACCGCGCTTTGGCGCTGCGCCCCGAGGGCGGCGAGAGCAACTACGCCGCGGCCCTGGCCCTGTACAGCCAGGCCGGCCTGTACCGGTCGGGCAGCCGCTTGGCGGCGTTCCGCGACCTGCGCTCCTACGTGTTTCTGGCGGTGGCCCACCGCCCCGACCTGCCCGAAGCTTGGCAGCTGCTGGGCCGCTGGCAGTACCGGGTGGGCCATTACAGCGTGCTGGAACGCGTTTACAGCAAAATCGCGCTCGGCGGCGTGCCCCCCGGCGGCAGCGTGGACAGCGCCCTGCACAGCCTCGAAACGGCCCTTCGCCTCGATTCGTCGCGGGTGTCGTTCTACTACGACCTGGCCCGGATGTACCGCTACCAGGGCCGCCCCCAGAGCGCTATTGCCTTGCTTCGGCGGGCCATCCGCCTGCCAGCCTTCACCAGCGAAGACTTGACCCTCAACCGCTTGTGCCAGCAGTTGTTGCCGCGTTTGCAACGGGCCGCTGCCCAGCGGACTCGGCAGCAGGCGCGGGCCCAGCAGCGGGCGGCCCGCGTAGCCGGCGGGCCCCCGGCTGCCCGGTGAGGGCTGAACATTCTTACTTTTGACCATGCGTTGCATTCCGCTCTTTGTTGCGCTGGCCGCGTTGGCGCTGGCGGCCTGCCAGTCGGCCCCCGCCGAGCGGCCCGATACCTTCGTGAACCTGGCCACCGTGCAGAGCGGGCCCCGCGTGCAGGCCGACGAACTGGACGGGGCCCTGCGCCGGCAGCCCGGCAACGTGGCTTTGCTCACGCGCCGCGCCGCTTTGCGCCTTGACGCTGGCCAGCCCAGCGCCGCCTTGCGTGACGCATCCGCCGCCCTCGACATGACGGATGGCGACGACGGCTCGCTTTATTTCCTGCAAGCGCGGGCCCTGCGCATGCTGGGCCGCTTACCCGAAGCCCTGGCCGCCGCCCGCCAGGCTGGCGAAAACGGCTTCACCGGGGCCGAGTTGCCCTTGCTGGTGGGCGAAACCCACCTGGCCGCCCGCGACTACCCCGCCGCCCTCGATAACCTCGACCGGGCCCTGCGCCTCGACCCCGACCAGTCGGCGGCGCTCTTCTACAAAGGCCTGGCCTACGCTGCCTCGGCCGATACTGTTCAGGCCCTGGACTACCTGCGGGCGGCCCTGGCCCGCGAGCCGCGCCAACCCGAAATCCTGCACCAGTTGGCATTCCTTTGCAATGCTCTGCGCGACCCCGACCAGGCCGGCCGCTACGCCGCCCGGGGCCTGCGCCTCGACACGGCCTCCGGGGCCCTGCACTACGACTACGGCCGCCACCTGGAGCTGCGCGGCCTGCCCGACAGCGCCGCCTGGCACTACCGACGCGCCCTGGCCCTCGACACCACTCAGTACCGGGCCGACTACCGCCTGGGCTTGGCCGCCGCCCACGCCCACCAGCCGGCCCAGGCCGTGCCCCACTTGGTGCGGGCCCTGCGCCGTAACCCCCGCCTGCCCCAGGCCCGCGCCCTGCTCGCCGAAGCCCTGGAAGACCAAAATCAGGTCTTTGCCGCGCTGGTCCAGTACCGCCGGCTGGTGCTCGAAAACCCCGGCAACACGCGCTGGACCTTCAAGGCGTGGAAGGTGGGCAACCGGGCCCGGCTGCTGCTGCCCGACAGCCTGCGGCCGGCCCCGCTGTACTACCCGGCCCCAAGTCGGCCCCGGCCCCGACCGCAGGCCATTGCGCCTTTGGTGCCGCTCGGCGGCTTGCCCCCGCGCCGGTAGCGGCGGGGCCGGGGCCGTAGCTCGCCAAGTTGGGGTCGGCTGGTTTTGAGTGCTGGCAATGGGCGGGATGAAGTGTGGCCAACCGCCTTGTATTTGCGTGCCGTGTTGGTTTGGCTGAGCGCATGCCACCGGATCCAGCAAGCAGGTCGTGCGCTGGCCCCGGTTCGGCGGCTTTTTGTGCGGTTTAGTCGAAATCGGGGGCCCGCCGAGGGAGGGGAAAAATAGCTTTGTGGGCTCAAAATATTGCTCGTTCGGCTATTGCTTATAATGAATCCACTACTATTTTGCACTGCTAATTTCCGGCCAGCAACGGCGTGGGGCCATGTTCAAAAACTGCTGACGGCGGCCGGGTTGTTGGCCGGCCTGGCCGGGCCCGGCCGGGCCCTGGCCCAAGGCGCAGTGGGCGGCACCGTGTTTGAAGACGTGAACTACGGCGGCGGGGCAGGCCGGCCTTACCTCACGGCCAACACCTCAGCCACGACCAGCGGTTTTGTAAGCGGCAGTATTCGCCGGCCGAACGCCACGGTGGAGCTGTACGACAACACCGGGGCCTACCGCAGCAGCACCGCCACCGATGCCCTCGGGGCCTACCTCTTCACGGGGCTAACGGCGGGCAGCTACACGGTGCGCGTGGTGAGCCAGACCGTGAGTAGCAGCCGGCCCGGGACCTCCGGGGCCGCGGGGGCCGTGCAAACGTTCCGCACTGCCAGCGGCAGCAACGATGTGAACCGCGTGGGCGGCGAAAATCCCGCCGTGGCCGACTCCGGCCCCAACACGGCCCTGGTGGTGACGTCGGCCACGACCGGCAACAACATTTCTTTGGTTTTCGCGGGCCAGAACACGGTTGGCGACAACACCGCGTTTGTTGACAACGTGGAGGTGCTGCAAAACGGTACAGCGCTGGGCACCAACCCCATCGTCAACCCCAGCTTCGAGAACGGCACGCTGACGGCCAACGGCGGGGCTTATCAATATACCCCCACCGGCACGGGCTTTGGTTGGACTTTTGATACGCAGTCCGGCATCCAGATCAATAACAGCGCCTTCACGCCCCCCAACACGGGCAGCGGGGCCCGGGCCGGCTTCGCTCAAAACGCCGGAACCATCAGCCAGGCCTTTAACTTGCCGACTGGAACTTATGTCATTCGCTTTCAAACTGCTGATCGCACCTACGGTGGTCAGCAGGCGCTGAATGTGACGGTGAACAACTTTACCCTGCTGGCCGGTTTGCAGGCGGCAGCTGGAACCTATGCCACTTACCAAACCGCCGCGTTTACCGTGGGCCCCGGCGGGGCCGGCGTGGGTCTGGGCAGCCTCGTAGCCCAGAGCGTGGCCCCCGTGACGGTGGATGCCGTGCCCGTAACGGGCGTAGACTTCGGCTATAGCTTCGACGTGGTGACCAACACCAACGACAGCGGCCAGGGCTCGCTGCGGCAGTTCATGCTCAACGCCAATGCCCTCACCAACGCCAACTTGGCCCAAGCAGGCCAGGTGGCGGGCCGCGAGACGAGCATTTTTATGATTCCGAACGGGGCCACTACGAGTGCGCCGGCCGGCCTGCGCGCGGGTCTCGCCAGCGGCCTTAATGCTTCGACGGGCACCAACGCCTGGGCCCAGATTGCCATCAGCTCGTCGCTGCCTGCGCTCACCGACGCTGGCACTACCCTCGACGCCGCTACGCAAACCGCCAACGTGCAGGACTCGAACCCCGGCCAGGTGGGACTGGGCGGCACCGGCGGGCAGTTCGCAACGGTGGGCGTGGGGGCCATTGCCTTCAGCCAGTTCGACCGCCCCGAAGTGGAAGTGTACGGCCTGCGGACGGCGGCCAACGTGAACGTGCTGCGGGTAGGGGCCGCCAACAGCACCGTTCGGGGGTTTGCCCTGCACGGAGCCGGCTATAACGACGGTACGGTGCGGGCCGACAACGTGGCCGGGCTAGTGCTCGAAAACAACCTGATCGGGACCACGGCCTACGCCATTGCCGACCCTACGCTAAGCATTGCCAATTCGGCCGGAACGTACGGCATCTACCTCAGCGGCGGCACCCTGGGGGCCACGGTGCGGCACAACGTGGTGGCCTACGCCAGCAATTCAGGTATTTACGTACCGTCGGGCGGCACCGCCACGGGCAGCGATATTTTAATTGTGCGCAACGAGTTGGTGCAGAACGGCTACCGCGTGTCGGGCGGCGACAATATTACCGTGGGCGACGGCGGCAGCGCCGGCCCGTTGCGCATCGTGTACAACCTCATCCGCACGGCCAACTCCGACGGGGTGCAGTTCGACATTGGGAAGGTAGCCGTGGGCGGCACGGGCCGCAACGTGCTGCGCAACAACACATTTTTCGACAACGGCAACGGGGGCGAGTCCGCGGCGCAGTCGCAGCTCGAAGGGGCGGCCGTGCTGTACTTGCAGCGCAGCGGCGCCACCACGGGCACCAACCCCGACTCGCTCTACCTCAACATCGTCACCCAAACCCAGGCCGGGGCCTTTGTGGTGGGGTACGGGCAGCGCGGGGTCATTATCACCCGCAACTCGACGTATTTCAACGGCACGCCCTTCAACAGCCCCACCGGCGGCAACCTGGGCATCGACCTGATTGCCAACCCGGCCTACAGCGTGAGCGCCGGGGCCGGCACGTTGGGGGCCCGCGACTACGGCAACGGCGACGGCGTAACGCCCAACCCCGGCACGCTGAACACTGCCTTTGCCAACGGGGGCATAAACTACCCCGTCCTCACCCTGGCTTCGGCCACGGGCAACACCAGCGCCACCGTGAACGTGGTGGGCTATGTGGGCTCTGCCCCCGGCCAAGCGGCCTTCGCCGGGGCCGTGGTGGATTTTTATACCGCTGATAACGTGCAGGCCAACAACAGCGGGGCCGTATCGGCGTCGAACGCCACCATTCTGCCCCACGGCGAAGGCCGCACCTACGTCGGCTCGCTGACGTGCGACAACAGCGGGAATTTTGCAGGCCAACTGTCGGTGCCCGCTGGCACGCCGCCCCTGACCGGGGCCGCCGTGACGGGCTTCCTGACGGGCACGGCCTTCTTGGCCGGGCAGGGCACTTCGGAGTTTGGCCCGAACCGCGCCATCACCGTGGCGGCCGACGTGCAGGCCAGCATCACGGGCTCGGGCGCGACGCCGGCCGGCAGCACCGGCACGTTCACCGTAACGTTCTCGAACCAGCAGCTTTCCGGGCCGGTCACGGCCAGCGGCGTAGTGGCCGCGGTGGAACTGCCCGCGGGCCTGGCCGGCGTGGCCGTAACGGGCGGCAGCTACGACATCGCGACGGGCCTGGTCACGTACCCAGCCTACTCCTCGGCTACGCCCGGCTCGCTCGCGAGCGGGGCGTCGTTTGCCTCGACCATCACCTACACCCAGCCGGTGGCGGCCCCGGTAACGGCCGCGGCCACCATCAGCACCACCACCAACGAAGACAGCCAGACGGCCAACAACTCAGCCACGGCCACCAACACCACGGTGCTGCTTTACGACGTGACGACCGCCGTGAGCGGCCCGGCCAGCGCCACGGCCGGCAACCAAGTCGCTTATAACGTGACCACAACCAACGTGGGCGGCACGGCTTATCCTTCGCCCGCCCCGCAAGTGGTGCAGACGCTGACGCTGCCCGCCGGGGCCACGAACGTGTTCGTGACCGGTGGCGGCGTGCTGACGGGTAGCACCGTTACCTTCCCCACCATCGCGGCCCTGAGCGCCGGCCAGAGCCTGACCAACACGGTGAGCTTCACGGCCCCCGCCGGCGTGGCGAGCATGCAGGTGGGAGCTACCGTGAGCACGACCCCGGCCGATGGCGACCTCAGCAACAACGGCACGCCCGGCAACAACGGCAACAACAGCGCGCCTTACGTGGCCAAAACCACGCTGAGCGCCCCGACCGGCTTGGCGGCCAATGCCTTTGCCAGCATCAGCGCCAGCGTGGCTGGGGCCAAGGCGAACATAGCAAGCGCCACACCCGGCGCGGCCGTGGTGTTCACCATCGCGCAGGGCAACCGGGGCCCCAACCCGGCTACCGGCGTGAACACCACGGTTGTGGTGCCGGCCGGGCTGCCCGTGGCCGGAGCGAATGCGGTGACCATTAACGGCGCGGGCCCCACTTCAATTGCGAGCGGCGGCGCGGCCAACTACACTGGCGGCGCTACTTACGATCCGGCCACCGGCCTCGTCACGTTCCCGACCATCGGCAACCAACCCACCGGCGCGGCTAATAACGCCAGCTACACCATCGGCTTTAATGCGCCGCTGCTGGGCGTGGCCACGGCCACGGTGGCCGTGCAAACGACTTCGTCCGACAACCTTCCGGCTGACAACCAGGCTACGGCCCAGGTAACCATTGCTCCCGCCGCGCCCGCCGATTTGAGCGTGGCCTTGGTGGGCCCCACCGCCGCCACCGTGGGCCAGGTCCTGGCCTACACCCTCACCACGAACAACAACGGCCCGGCTTCGGCTACCAGCGTGGGCCAGGCCCTGAGCCTGCCCGCTGGACTGCTCGTTTCGACCACCGACGCCAACTCGGTGCAAATCAACGGCGCGCTGCCCAGTGCCGTGGTGAGCGGCGTGGCTACTTACGCTGGCCTCATTACTTACAACGCGGCCACGGGGCTGCTGACCATTCCGCCCGTGGCCTCGCTGGCCCCGGACGGCGTGTTGACCACTACCATCGGCTACCCGGCCCCGGCCAACGGCAGCGTGAGCCTCGTGCTCGCGGCCGCCGCCACTGTTACCACCACTTCGCCCGAATCGAACCTGCTCAACAACGTGGCCGGCCTGACCACCACCCTGCAAGCCGCCGCCGACGTGCAGGTGAGCCTGACCGGCGTGGGCCAGATTGCCCCAGGCAATCCCGTCACCTACGGCGTCACGGCGCTCAACAACGGCCCCAGCCCGGCCCCCGCGGTCGCCACTACTGTGAGCCTGCCCACCGGTTTGCTAATTTCTACCACTGACGCCAGCTCGGTGCGCATCAATAACTTGCTGCCTAGTTCGGTGGCGAATGGGGTGGCTACCTACATCCTTAGCCCGACCATAACCGCCACCTACGATTCGCGCACGGCAGCGGGCGGCTCGGCCACGCCCGGCCTCGTTACCCTGCCTTCGCTGAGCAATTTGCAGCCTGGTGCGTCGGGAGTGAACACGGTGACCTTCGTGCTGCCCGCTGGCTACAAAGGCACGCTGGTTTCGACGGCTACCGCAGTTGTTACGGGCATTGCCGACCCCATTCCGAGTAATAATACGGCCGTGGTGCAGCCCATCATCGCCGCGGCTTTGGGCTCGAACGACCTGCGCGTCACCCTCGCGGCCGGTGCCGCGACGGTGACGGCCGGCCAGCCCGTGTCGTTCACCCTGACCACGAACAGCACCGGTACCGCGTCGGGCGTCCTGCAATTCCTGCAATTGCCGCCGGGCCTCACCGCCACCGGCGGGACGGTGACGGTTACCAGCGGCGGCAACGCCGTTCTGGCCGTTTACGACCCCATCAGCGGCCTGCTCACCTTGCCGCCCGTGCTTAGCCTGGGCACGGGTGGTGCCTTAGTCTACACTATCGCCATCAGCCGGGCCCCCGGTAGCGGGCCGCTTTCGGCCACGGCCAGCGTGAGCGGCAACGAGCTGGATAATACCAACTCGGCAAACAACATTGCCCTCGCTTCCGTCGATATCACCACGCAAACCAGCCTCAGCACCAGCGTAACTGGCCCGGCCACCGTGCCAGTGGGTACCCGGGCGAGCTACCTCATCACGGCGGCCAACGGGGGCCCCACCACCGCCACCGGCGCGGCCCAGACCGTAACGGTGCCCGCCAACGCCACCAACGTGCAGCTCAACGGCGTAGCCATTACGCCTGGTTCCGGGGGCGTGGTTACCCTGCCCATCCCCGACGTGCTGGCCCCCGGCGCGGCCAACACCGTTTCGAACACGCTCAGCTTCACGGCCCCCGGCGCGGCGGGCAGTTCGTACAGCGTGCCCGCCAGCCTTACGGCCACGGGCCCCGGCAGCCCGGCTCCGGCCACGGCCAGCCAGCCGACGGCCGTCAGCAGCCCGGCCCCCGCCGCCCGCAACGTGGTAAACGGCCTGCAAGCCCCGGCGGGCAACACGGCCCTCCCGCTGCCCATTGAGGCCCTGTCGGCCACGGCCCGGGGCGTGGCCAGCATCGCCAATTACACCGTTGTGGCCCTGCCGCCGGCTAGCCAAGGCGTGCTGTACGTATTTGATGGCACGGCCCCCGTGCTGTTGAGCACGGCCAACTTCGCCGGTCTGGTGCTCACGCCTGCCCAAGCCGGCAACCTGCGCTTCCAGCCCGCCGCTGGCTTTTCGGGCAATGCCACCTTCACCTACTTGGCCACCGACAACGCCGGCACGCCCTCCAACGTGGCCCGCTACCTGGTGCCGGTGGCCCCGGACGCCAGTTCCGTGTACACGGCGACGCCCAGCAAGGGCGGGGCCAGCCGTTACCAGAAAAACGACGTGCTGGCCTTCGTAATTGACAACAACGGCGCGCTCCACAGCGCCGGTAAGCTGGTGTACAACCCCGCCGGTACCACGGCCACCATCTTGGCAACAGGCGCTAGCACTGGCCTCGTGAACACGCCTAACAGCGTGGTGCCGGCCCCCGCAGGCAGTGGCCCGGCCGCAAGTGGCCCTTACCCGGCCAACCCCACCAACGCCCTGCCGGCCGGGGTGAGCCTGGACCAGGCCACGGGCCTGATTTATGTGAGCGACGCCAGCCTGCTGGCGGGCACCAAGCTCCAGTATTTTCAGATTAACGTCACCACGACCGATATCTACGGCGGCACGAACCTGGTCACGGCCCAGTTTAATATCGGGGCCTACCCCTTGCCCGTCGAGTTGGTGGAGTTCACGGCCCAGGCCGTGAAAAACGCCGACGCCAGGCTGGCGTGGCGCACGGCGTCGGAGAAAAACAGTGACCACTTCGACGTGGAGCGCAGCCTCGACGGCGCGGCCTTCGTAAAAATTGGGCAAGTACAAGGCCAGGGCACCACAGCCGCGGCTACGGCCTACGCCCTCACCGATGCCGGCATTGGTCCCAAGGCGCGCGGCCCGGTGTACTACCGCCTCAAGCAGGTGGACCGTGACGGTACGTTTGCCTACTCGCCCGTGCGGACCGTCCTGTTCGACAAAACCCAGACGGCGGTGGCCTTCAGCATCTACCCGAACCCAAACCCGGCGGGGGCCTCGGCGATGCTGGACCTGACGGCGCTCCCCGCCGGCCAGTACCGGCTCAGCTTGCTCGATGCCGTGGGCCGCCAGGTGGGCGAGTTTGAGGCAGCTGGGGGCCTCACCCGCGGGCTGGACGTGCGCAAGCTGGCCACCGGCACCTACCTGCTGCGCCTCACCGGCACGGCGGCCAACGGCACTTCGCTCAGCCTGAGCCAACGTCTGATAAAAGAATAAAATATCTAAATATAAACTATTTAACAAGCCCTTTTCTTGGCCAGGAAAGGGCTTGTTGAGTTAATTAACGTATTTATGAGATGCTGCTGCGTTGGCGCGGCGCTGAACCGTGTGGCCAAAATCATTGGACAATTGCAACGCACAGCGGATTTGTGAGGCACCTTTTCTCTGGCTTGGTCATTTGGACGGGCGGGCTGCTGGCCCCGGTGAGGGTGCGGCCACGGCCACCAACGGCTTGGCCAAAACTGGCGGGGCCCTCGGGCTGGGCGGCATCCTTACCGGGGCCACCACCATCGCCCAGGGCCACCACAGCTTCAGCCCGGCCGGCGACAACCTCGGCAACTTTACCGCCACCGCCGACCTGCGGCTGGGTGCCAACCTGCTAACGGGCACCGGCGGCTACACCGGATCGGCCAAAGGCGTGGGCGTGCGCGACGACGACGGGCCCGACATTGGCCAGAATACCCGGAGCAACGTCTCCTTGGGCTACCAAACCGGCCCGGACATCACCGACAGCCACAACCTGCTCAGCGGTTACCGAAGCGATTTCACCACCACGGGCAGCTACAGTCAGTTTTTGGCACCAGTAGTGGCCAAGCTAGGTTGTACGGACAATTATCGGAGCCATAACAGGGCGGAAACGAAATGCATCATTCCGAGGAAACTGCTGGCCGTTTTTTCGTAGCGGGTGGCCAGGCGTCGAAACTGCTTGAGCCGACTGAAAAAGCGCTCGGCCTTGTTGCGGTCGCGCTACAGGTCGCGGTCGATGAGGCGAACGACTGTGCGGTTCTTTTTGCTGGGAACGACGACTTGCGCGCCCAGGGCCTCGACGGCCGCCGCCACGGCGTTTGTATCGCAGGCTTTGTCGGCCAGCACGTTGCCCGCGCCCGCGGCCGCGGCCAGCAAGTCCGCTGGCAATCGGCTTGCTGGCCGGGCCCGAGCACGATGCGCAACGGGTTGCCCAGCGCGTCGACCAGCACGTGCACTTTGGTGCTCAGCCCGCCCCGGCTGCGGCCGGGGGCTTCGTCCCCGACGCGACTTTTTTTTGGCTGCCCGCCGCTTGCGCGCGGGCCCGCACCCCGTGGAATCGCGCATCACCCAATCCACATCGGGCTCCTGCACCGCCTCGAACAGGCGTTGCCAAGTCCCTTTTTGGGCCCAGCGCCGGCGGCGCTTGCGCAGCGTGTCGTGCTTGCCGAAGCGGGCGGGCAGCGTCCGCCAGGCGCAGCCGTGGCGAGCCACCCAGAAAACGGCATTCAGAAAGAGCCGGTTATCGGCCCCGGTACGCCCAACGTCGCCTGCTTTGCCCGCTAAATGAGGCGCCAACGCGGCCCAGGCCCTATCACTTATTTCATCAATACTGCTCACGGACGCAAAGATAATTGTCCGTACAACCTAACACGGCGGGCAGCCACAACCAATTCAGCGGCTACTACAGCGGCTCCCGGAATGCCACTGGCACCCATAACCTGTTCCTCGGCTACCTGAGCGGGGCGGCTAACACCACGGGCACCAACAACACGGCCTTGAGCTACAATGCCGGCCCCGGCACCTGGGCCCTCACCAATGCCGCGGCCATCGGCAACAGAGCTTCGGTGCTGGCCAGCAACACCATCGTGCTCGGCAACGCGGAGGTAACGGCGTTGCGCTGCCCCGCTCTCGACGCTGTTCGATGCCCGCTTTGAGTACGGGGTGAAGGCCGACGTGCCGGGCCTGGCCTCCGTCTTGCGCCTGCGGTCCGTGACATACTGCTTCGACCGGGCCCGGCTGGCGCAGTTCGACCGCACCGGCGTGC
Organism: uncultured Hymenobacter sp.; assembly: GCA_964242665.1. GTDB lineage: Bacteria > Bacteroidota > Bacteroidia > Cytophagales > Hymenobacteraceae > Hymenobacter. Next base: position 17,671 of record CAXTBA010000034.1, on the reverse strand, counting down.
TGCCGGCCGCCTCCGGCCAAGCGGCCGCCCTGCAAACCGACTTCCTGGCCCAAGAGGTGGAGTAGGCCGCCCGGGTGGACTACCGCTTCAACGGCGTGCCGGCCCCCGCGACCGCTACGGCCTGGCCTATGCGCAGTTTGTGGTGCCGCTGGTGCAAGCCGTGCAGGAGCAGCAGGCTCAGATTGATGCCCTTAAATCCCAAAACGCCGCCCTGCAAGCCCCGGCCGTCCAGGCCACCGCCGACCATGCTTCCCCGCTCGCGCTGCAAGCCCAGATGGCCCGCCTGCTGGGCGAGGCCCCGGCCGGCGCGCAGGCCCGCAAATAGCAGCGGTTCTTTTTTCTGCTTGGAAACGCCGCCGGTCAGGCCGCCGGGGGCGTTTTGCTGCGCCGGCCGGGGCGGCGGCTGGTGAATGCCAGCGCCGGGCAGCCGAGCCATGCCCGCGTTCTCCCATTGCCTAAAAGCGTAACTTGCGCCTTGCTTGGCCCCATCAGCCGGTTATTTCTTTGTTTATGCTCCACATCACCCTGCCCGACGGCTCCCCCCGCGAGCTGCCCGACCACGCTACCGGCTACGACCTGGCCGCTTCCATCTCCGAGGGCCTGGCCCGCAACGCCCTGGCCGTGACCGTAAACGGCGAAGTGCGCGACTTGCACCGCCCCCTGCCTGATAACGCCAGTGTTGCCATTCTCACTTGGAACGACCCCGCTGGCAAGGCTACTTATTGGCATTCCTCGGCCCATTTGATGGCGGAAGCCTTGGAGGCCCTGTACCCCGGCGTGAAGCTGGCCATCGGCCCGGCCGTCGAAAACGGCTTTTATTACGATGTCGATTTAGGCGAAGGCCGCACCATCAGCAGCGACGACTTTCCCGAAATTGAGAAGAAAATGGTCGAGCTGGCCAAGAACAAAAGCCAGTACATCCGCCGCGAAGTGCCCAAGGCCGAGGCCATTGCCTACTTCACCGACAAGCAGGACCCGTACAAGCTGGAGCTGATCGACGGGCTCGAAGACGGGCAGATTACCTTCTATACCCAGGGTAATTTTACCGACCTCTGCCGGGGCCCCCACATTCCCGACACCTCCACTATCAAGGCCGCCAAGCTGATGAACGTGGCCGGGGCCTACTGGCGCGGCGACGAGAAAAACAAGCAGCTCACCCGCCTCTACGGCATCACCTTCCCCAAGGCCAAGGACCTCACCGAGTACCTCGAACGCCTCGAAGAAGCCAAGCGCCGCGACCACCGCAAGCTGGGCAAAGAGCTGAAGCTGTTCGCGTTCAGCGAAAGGGTAGGGGCCGGCCTGCCGCTGTGGCTGCCCAAGGGCACGGCCCTGCGCGAGCGCCTGGAGCAGTTTCTGCGCAAGGCCCAGGTGAAGGCCGGCTACCAGCCGGTCGTCACGCCCCACATCGGGGCCAAGGAACTGTACGTGACCAGCGGCCACTACGAAAAATACGGGGCCGATTCGTTCCAGCCCATCCGCACGCCCAACCCCGGCGAGGAGTTTTTCCTCAAGCCGATGAACTGCCCGCACCACTGCGAAATCTACAAGACCGAGCCCCGCAGCTACCGCGACCTGCCCGTGCGCCTGGCCGAGTTCGGCACCGTGTACCGCTACGAGCAGAGCGGCGAGCTGCACGGCCTGACGCGGGTGCGCGGCTTCACCCAGGACGACGCGCATATTTTTTGCCGCCCCGACCAGGTGAAAGACGAGTTCAAGAAGGTGATTGACATCGTGCTTTACGTATTGAACGCGCTGGATTTCAAGGATTTCACCGCGCAAATTTCGCTCCGCGACCCCGAGAATAAGACCAAGTACATCGGTTCCGACGAAAACTGGGCCCGGGCCGAAGCGGCCATCCAGGAAGCCGCCGCCGAAAAAGACTTGACCACGACCACGGAGCTGGGCGAAGCCGCTTTCTACGGCCCCAAGCTCGATTTTATGGTGCGCGACGCGCTGGGCCGCCGCTGGCAGCTGGGCACGGTGCAGGTCGATTACAACCTGCCCATCCGTTTCGGGTTGGAGTACACGGCGGCCGACAACTCCAAAGCCACCCCGGTGATGATTCACCGCGCCCCGTTCGGCTCATTGGAGCGCTTCGTGGCCGTGCTCATCGAGCACTGCGCCGGCAACTTTCCGCTATGGCTCACGCCCGAGCAGTTCATCGTGTTGCCAATTTCTGACAAGTTCATCGACTACGCCAACGACGTGAAGGCTCAGCTGGAAGCTGCCGACCTGCGCGGCACCGTGGATGCCCGTGACGAACGCATCGGCCGCAAAATCCGCGACGCGGAAATGGCCAAAACGCCTTACCTGCTGGTGGTTGGCGAGAAGGAGGCCCAGGACGGGGCCATCAGCGTGCGCCGCCACGGCGAGGGTGACCTGGGCGCGATGCCGATTGCGGAGTTCATCGCCAGCGTGCAGGGCCAGGTGGCCGCGGCCATGTAAAATGCCGCGTGTCATGGCAGTGGCCGTCAGCATCCGGGCTGTCGAACACCGGCCGTTTTGGCGGCTGGACGACCCGGTTACCGAAAGTTAACGGAAGCCGTTTGCCTTTCCGAATAAAAATAACGATATTTGCCCCCTGATTGCCAGGGCTTACCCGGGCCAATCCGCTTTTAAAATTATTCCCCGCCACTTTTTTCGCAGGAGGACCAAACCATAGCAACCCCGAATCGTCGGTATGTGCCTCGCCAGCAGGTGGAGGAGCCGTTCAAAATCAACCAGAAGATCCTGGCCCGCGAAGTCCGCCTTGTTGGCGACAACGTGCCTCAGGGTGTGTACCCCACGGACCAGGCCCGCAAAATGGCGCAGGAGCAAAACCTCGATTTGGTCGAGATTTCGCCCACCGCCGTGCCGCCCGTCTGCCGCGTCATCGACTACTCGAAATTCAAGTACGAGCAGAAAAAGAAGACGCGCGAGCTAAAGGCCAAGCAAACCAAGGTCGTCCTCAAGGAAATTCGCTTCGGTCCCAACACCGATGAGCACGACTTTGCCTTCAAGGTGAAGCACGCCCAGGAGTTTTTGCGCGAAGGCGCGAAGATCAAAAGCTACGTGCATTTCGTGGGCCGTAGCATCGTGTTCAAGGAACGGGGCGAAATCCTGCTATTGAAGTTCGCCCAGGCCCTCGAAGACCTCGCCAAAGTAGAGCAGTTGCCCAAGCTCGAAGGCAAGCGCATGTTCCTCTACCTCGCGCCCAAGGCCGCCATCGTAGCCAAGCCCGCGCCCAAGCCAGCGGCCCCCGTAGCAGGCGACAAGGCCGAGAAGAAGGCCCCCAAGCCGACGCTCCAGGAGGCTGAGCCCCAAGAAGCCGAGCCCCAAGAAGTGGCTCCGGCCGACACCGAATAGCTTTTCCGGTTGCGGATGGCTTCCCGGCCCACGGTCGGTCAGCAATCAACATGAACAATCAACAACCACCCCAAACCATTACAACAATGCCGAAAGTAAAGACGAAATCCGGTGCCAAGAAGCGGTTCACGCTCACCGGCTCGGGCAAGGTGAAGCGGAAGCACGCCTACAAATCGCACATTCTGACCAAGAAGACCACCAAGCAGAAGCGCAACCTCACCCATTCCGGCCTCGTGAGCAGCGCCGACATGAATCGGGTGTCGCAAATGCTGAACATTTGAATTACGAATTAAAAATTAAAAATTAGCTGTTCACTAGGCTAATAATTCATAATTTTTAATCTGTAATTCATAATTTTTTCAACCAGGTTTCCGGCCGCAATTCCAAGCCACTGCCGCCGCGCAGTGACGCCGGCTGCCAAAAACAATTCAGGTTATGCCAAGAAGTGTCAACCACGTGGCCTCGCGCCACCGCCGTAAAAAAATCATGCGTTTGGCGAAAGGCTATTATGGCCGCCGCAAAAACGTGTGGACGGTCGCCAAAAATGCCGTCGAAAAAGGGCTGCTCTACGCCTACCGCGACCGCAAGGTAAAGAAGCGCGAGTTCCGCGCCCTCTGGATTCAACGCATCAACGCCGGGGCCCGCGAGCACGGCTTGTCGTACTCGCAGCTCATGGGCGGTCTGAAAAAGGCAGGTATTGAGCTGAACCGCAAGGTATTAGCCGACCTCGCCCTGAACCACCCGGTTGCCTTTCAAGGCATCGTGGAGAAAGTAAAATAACCCACAACCGGCCCACAACCAGCAGGAAAACGCCGGTGCCGCAAGGTTCGGCGTTTTCTTGTTTTGGGACGGCCCCGCGGGCGATGTCCCGACCTTTCGGTCAGGGGCGGCGGGCCATAAAAAAACCGCGTTGGCCGGGGCCAGCGCGGTTTTAGAAGTAGCGGGAGGCGGGTACGATCCGCCGACCTCAGGGTTATGAATCCTGTGCTCTAACCAACTGAGCTACCCCGCCGGGTTTTGTGGGTGCAAAGGTAACACAAAAAACGCCTGCTGCGCAAGGTAAAGGCCCAAAAACATGGTTCTTCTGCGGTGCCGGTCGTAGGCTAAGCGGAGCCATTCGTTCTTAACTAAATTAACACCATGGCCTTATTCGGTACCCAAGTCAAGAAGCAGTTTGCGGTGGATTACCCCATCAATGCGTCGCCCAAAATTTTGTTTCCGTACTTGGCCACTGCCGCAGGCCTGGCCCAGTGGTTTTGCGACGACGTGCGCTACGTAGACGGCGCGCGCCTGAATTTTGTGTGGGACCGTGAAAACCACTACGCCGAAATTGGGCCCCAGCGCTTCAACCGGGCCGTGCGCTACGTGTTCTTAGGCGCCGAGCGGACTATTGAGGACGACCCCAATTACTTGGAGTTTACGCTGCATTCGTCCGAAGTAACAGATGAAGTGTTTCTGCACGTGGTGGACTACTCAGCGGCCCACGCTGCCGAGCAGCGCGAACTGTGGGACGGCCTCGTGGCCAAGCTGCGCGAGCAAGTGGGCGGCTAGCGGTGCCGATGCACGATTTGGCGGCCCGCTCCGTTTGCAAGGGGTACGCCGCGCTTTTGTTTGGCCCAGGGCATGATTAAAAAACTTGACAAGCTAATTTTGAAGGCCTTCGCCGGGCCGTTCCTGCTCACTTTCGCGGTGGTGCAGTTCATTCTGCTCACCCAGACGCTGCTCAAGTACCTCGACGACATCATCGGCAAGGACTTGGGCCTGCCGGTCATCGGCAAGCTGCTGTTCTTTTTGAGCGTGCTGATTGTGCCCACCTCGCTGCCGCTGGCGGTACTGCTGTCTTCGCTGATGACCTACGGCAGCATGGGCGAACATCACGAACTGACGGCCATCAAGGCGTCGGGCATTGCGCTCACGCGCATTCTGCGGCCGGTGCTGGTGGTGAGCGTAGGCCTTTTGCTGGCCTCATTCTGGTTCAATAAGACCATCGTGCCCAAAGCCAACCTCAAAGCTTACAGCTTGTTGTGGGACGTGCGTCAGCAAAAACTGGCCCTTGATATCCGCGAGGGCGTGTTCTACGGCGGTATTCCAGGCTACACCATCAAAGTAGACCACAAGACCGGCCCCGAAAAGGACCGCCTGCACGGGGTAATGATTTACGACCATCGGAAAAGCGGCAGTTCCACGGTGATGCTGGCCGATTCGGGCCGCATGTTTACCCGCTTCAACGGGGCCTACCTGGGGCTGGAAATGTTCCACGGCCACACCTACGTCGAGCAACCCGATGCGCAGAACCGCGCCGGGGCCAGCTTCTACCGCCAGGGCTTCGACCACAACGTGGTCACGTTTTCGCTGGCGTCTTTTGACCTCAACCGCACCAAAGAAGAGTTGTTCCAAACGAACCGGATGATGCTCACCATCCCGCAGTTGCGCTCGGGCACCGACTCCATTCAGCGCAGCCTGGGCCTGGCGCGCCGGCAATTGCCCCGCCAACTCGATTCCTACTACACCTTTCTGCGCTTCGACACGCTGGGGGCGGCGGCCAACCGCCGCGTGGCCCGCTGGCAGGTGCCGCCGCGGCGCTTGTCCAAGCTTACCGCCGGTGTGGCCGAGCAGGCGGCCAACCGGGCGCGCAACCTGCGCCAGTCGTTCAAGGCCACCGCCGACAAGCTCGACGGCCTGGCCCGCGACTCGGCCCAGTACCGCGTCGAGATTTACAACAAGTACGCCCAGTCGGTAGCGGTGTTGCTCATGTTCCTGATCGGGGCCCCGCTGGGGGCCATCATCAAGAAAGGCGGGCTGGGCGTGCCCATTCTGGTTTCTATCCTGTTTTTTATCATCTACTACGTGCTCACCATCATGGGCACCAAGTATGCCAAAGAATTCGTGTTGCCCGTGGGCATCGGCGTGTGGCTGGCCAACCTTGTGTTGCTGCCGATTGGCCTGTTCCTGCTATTTCAGGCGTACAACGATTCAGGCTTGCTGGAAGTCGATTTCTGGCGGCGACTGCCCCGTCGCCTGGGCCTGCCGGGCTTGCGCCGCCTGACAAAGCCAGCTGCGGAGGAATAGCGCGTTTGCCAGGCAATTAAATTATTTGTTGGTTGGTTAACTAAATCCGTACCTTTGCGGCACCCCACGGTGTGGGGTATACTTTTTTCTTATTTTCATCCTTAAATCCAAGACGGGGCCAGGCTCTATCAACCGATGAAACTCACCACCGAAGCAAAGCAGGACATTTTCGAAAAAAATAGCCTGCAACACGTTAAAACCGATACCGGCTCGGCCGAGGCCCAGATTGGCCTGTTCACCCACCGCATCAACCACCTGACGGAGCACCTGAAGGTGAACAAGAAAGACCACAGCACCCGCCTGGGCCTGCTGAAGTTGGTGGGCAAGCGCCGCCGCATGCTGGATTACCTCCAGCACCGCGAAATCAACCGCTACCGCGCCATCATCAAAGAGTTGGGCATCCGCAAATAAGCCCGGAACTTGAAAGTAGGGAGCCTTCCGCTGGGAGGTTCCCTACTCTTTTTTTTGCCTGTTGCGGGAAGTGAGACGGGAGCGATGCACCGGGCGTTGGCGTTCGGCAGTATCGAGGGCTCCCACCCCGCGGTTCTCACTTCTCTTGTCAATTTCCTCACTTCTCCTTCCGAATGCCCGCCCCCCACGCCATTACCAAGATCCTGGCCCTGCCCGACGGCCGCCAGATTTCCATCGAAACCGGCAAGTTGGCCAAATTTGCCGACGGAGCCGTTGTCGTGCGCCTCGGCGACACCATGCTGCTGGCCACCGTCGTGTCGGCCCCCAGCCAGCGCGACGGCGTTGACTTTCTGCCGCTATCCGTTGACTACCAGGAAAAGTTCGGCTCCGCCGGCAAGATTCCCGGCTCGTTTCAGCGCCGCGAAGGCCGCCTGTCTGATTACGAAATCCTGGTTTGCCGCCTCGTCGACCGCATCTTGCGGCCGATGTTCCCCAAAGATTACCACTACGAGGTGCAGGTGATGATCACCCTCATCTCGGCCGATAAAGAAGTGCAGCCCGACGCCCTGGCGGCCCTGGCGGCTTCGGCTGCGCTCTCGATTTCTGACATTCCATTCGCCGGGCCGATTTCGGAAGTTCGCGTGGCCCGCATTGATGGCCAGTTCCAAATCAACCCTAAAACCAGCGACCTGAAGCGCGCCGACATGGACCTCATGGTAGGGGCCACGGCCGACTCGGTGGCGATGGTGGAAGGAGAGATGCACGAGGTAAGCGAAGAAGAAATGGTGGCCGCCATTGCTTTCGGCCACGAGGCCATCAAGGCCCAGGTGCAGCTGCAAAAGGATTTGGCCGAAGCCGTGGGCCGTTCCGCCGAGTCGCCCACGCGCGAATACCCGCGGTACGAGGAGAACGAGGCCCTGAAAAAGCTCGTTCATGAAGGCGTGTACCAGGGGGCCTACGACGTGGCTCGCACCGGCAATGCCAGCAAGGGCGGTCGCAAGGAAGGCTTCTCTCAAGTGAAAAAGGCATTCCTTGAAAAGCTGCTGGCTGAGCAGCCCGAGTTGGACGTGAAGCACTTCGGCCGCTACTACGGCGCGGCCGAAAAGAAGGCCATCCGCGACATGATGGTGAAGGAGCGCGTGCGCCTCGATGGCCGCCAGCTCACCGAGATTCGTCCCATCTGGTCGGAAATCAACTACTTGCCCGGGGCCCACGGCTCGGCCATCTTCACCCGCGGCGAAACTCAAAGCCTGACCACGGCCACGCTTGGCACCAAGCTCGACGAGCAAATCATCGATCAGCCGCTGACCAAAGGCTACTCGAAGTTCATGCTGCACTACAACTTTCCCGGTTTTTCGACCGGCGAGGTGAAGCCCAACCGGGGCGCTGGCCGCCGCGAAATCGGCCACGGCAACCTGGCCCTGCGCAGCCTTAAGCAAGTGCTGCCGCCCGACGACGAAAACCCCTACACCATCCGCATCGTGTCGGACATCCTGGAGTCGAACGGTTCCAGCTCGATGGCCACGGTATGCGCTGGCTCGTTGGCGCTGATGGACGCTGGTGTAAAGATTCGCTCGGCCGTGGCCGGCATCGCCATGGGCCTCGTGCAGGACAAAGAAACCGGCGAATACGCCGTGCTTTCGGACATTCTGGGCGATGAGGACCACCTCGGCGACATGGATTTCAAGGTGACGGGCACGGAGAAAGGCATTTGCGCCTGCCAGATGGACATCAAAATCCAGGGCCTGAGCAATGAGATTCTGACTGCTGCCCTGCACCAAGCCCGCGAAGGTCGTTTGCACATCTTGGGCGAGATGGCCAAAACCATCGCCGCCCCGGCTGCCGAGTTGAAGCCGCATACGCCGCGCTCGCACAAGATGCTGATCGACAAAGAGTTCATCGGAGCCATCATCGGGCCGGGTGGCAAGGTCATCCAGCAGATCCAGAAAGACACCAACGCCACGGTCATCATCGAGGAGAAGGACGAAAAGGGCCACATAAGCATTTACGCGGCCAACCAAGACGACATGCAGGGGGCCATCGACCGCATCCGGGCCATCGCGGCGCAGCCGGAAATCGGCGAAACCTATAAAGGCAAGGTGCGCAGCATCCAACCCTACGGTGCGTTCGTAGAGATTATGCCCGGCAAGGACGGTCTGCTGCACATCTCGGAAGTAACCCACGAGCGCATCCAGACTTTGGAAGGCCTGCTGGAAGTGGGCCAGGACATTGACGTGAAGCTGGTGGACATCGACAAAAAAACCGGCAAATACCGCCTTTCGCGGAAAGTGCTGCTGCCGAAGCCCGAAGGCGCAGCCGCCGGCAACGGCCAAGCGTAACGTTAGAGGCCGAACTTTCGTCAAAAGAAGCCTGTTGATTTCTCTTGACTCTCGGCCTATTGCTAAGCGCTATTTTTTGTCATTTATTAACCCGCGTTATCGTCCTTACCCCGTTCCATGAGACAGCTAAAAATCAGCAAGCAGATCACCAACCGCGAAAGCCAGTCGCTGGATAAGTACCTCCAGGAGATTGGCCGGGTGGATTTGCTCACCCCCGACGAGGAGGTGACCTTGGCCCAGCGCATCCGCGACGGCGACCAACAGGCGCTGGAAAAGCTTACCAAAGCCAACCTGCGCTTCGTGGTGTCGGTAGCAAAACAGTATCAAAACCAAGGGCTTAGCCTCGGTGACCTCATCAACGAGGGAAACCTAGGTTTGATTAAAGCAGCCAAGCGTTTCGACGAAACCCGCGGCTTTAAGTTCATCTCCTACGCCGTGTGGTGGATTCGTCAGTCCATCCTCCAGGCCCTGGCCGAGCAGAGCCGCATCGTGCGCCTGCCCCTGAACCGGGTGGGCTCGCTGAATAAAATCAGTAAGTCTTTCTCCGAGCTGGAGCAGAAATTTGAGCGTGAGCCTTCGCCCGAGGAAATTGCCGAAGTGCTGGAGCTGACCACTTCGGAAGTAGTGGATACGCTTAAGATTTCGGGCCGCCACGTGTCAGTGGACGCGCCGTTTGTGCAAGGTGAAGAAAACCGCCTGCTCGACGTGCTCGAAAACGAGGACGAGGAGTCGCCCGATATGGCCCTGATGAACGATTCGCTCCGCAAGGAGGTGCAGCGGGCCCTGAGTACGCTCACCAAGCGCGAAGCCGACGTGATTACGCTGTACTTCGGGTTGAACGGCGAGGCGGCCCTGACGCTCGAAGAGATTGGCGAGAAATTCAACCTGACCCGCGAGCGGGTGCGGCAAATCAAGGAAAAGGCTATTCGCCGCCTGCGCCACACCTCGCGCTCAAAAGCGTTGAAGCCTTATTTAGGCTAATTCTTCCTAATTTTACGTCATCAAAAACCCCGACCGTTTGGTTGGGGTTTTTTGATAGCGGCGGGGCAACCGGCCTCGCCCGTTACTTTCTTTCCTTTACAGCGATGGGCCCTTGGGCTCCGCGCTACGGGCCTGGCGGCCTTCGATTATTATGTCTGAACACCACAAGTGCCTGATTATCGGCTCTGGCCCGGCTGGTTACACGGCGGCTATCTACGCGGCCCGGGCCAACATGGCACCCGTTATGTACATGGGTTTGCAGCCCGGCGGGCAGCTCACCATCACCAACGACGTAGAGAATTTTCCGGGCTACCCCGACGGCGTGATGGGCCCCGAAATGATGGAAGACCTGAAAAAACAGGCCGCTCGTTTCGGTACCGACATTCGCTACGGCATTGCCACGAAGGTGGATTTTTCGGGCCACCCGCACAAAATCACCATCGACGAAACAGTGGAGTTGACGGCCGACGCCGTCATTATTGCCACCGGGGCCTCAGCCAAGTGGCTGGGCCTGCCTTCGGAAGCGCGGCTGAACGGCTCGGGCGTATCGGCCTGCGCCGTGTGCGACGGCTTTTTCTACCGGGGGCAGGAGGTGGCCATTGTGGGGGCCGGCGACACGGCCGCCGAGGAAGCAACTTACTTGGCCAACTTGGCCAGCAAGGTGACCATGATTGTGCGCAAGGGCGAAATGAAGGCCTCGAAAATCATGCAGAAGCGCGTGCTCGACAACCCCAAGATTGAGGTGCTGTTTGACACCGCGACCGATGAAATTTTGGGCCAGCACGCCGTGGAAGGCGTGCGCGTGAAAAACCTGCTGACCCACGAAACCCGCGAAATTTCGCTCACGGGCTTCTTTGTGGCCATTGGGCACGAGCCGAACTCTAAAATTTTCCAGCCCTATTTGCACCACGACGAGCAAGGCTACTTAAAAACCTTGCCCGGCACGAGCAAAACCAACGTCGATGGCGTGTTTGCCTGCGGCGACGTGCAGGACTTTACCTATCGGCAGGCCGTGACGGCGGCCGGTACCGGCTGCATGGCCGCTCTAGACGCCGAACGCTACCTGGCCGCCCTGGGCCTGCATTAACCCCGCTTTGTTTTCCTGCCTTTGTTGAATTACCGCTTGAGTTTTTTGCGCCCGCTGGGGCTGCTTTTGTTCCTGGCCGGGCTGGGCGTGGCCCCGGCATTGGGGCAGGTGCGCAAGCCCGCACACCCCAAAACCGAGCAACCGGGCCGCCGGTCGGATTTTTTTCGGGTGAAAACCCCGAAGATGAAGTATGTGCGGCCCGATACCACCACGGTCATTGAAACCGAGGAAATCCACGATGACAACTCCGACGCGGCCAAGTCGTTGCGCTTCAACCCGGCCAAAAAGCTGAGCATTGTGAGCGAGGACACCACCACGCTCAACGAAGGCGGGCAGGAAATTGTGGAGATGTCGGAAGAGGTGCTCATCGACTCGTCGTGGGTGAAGGTGGCGGGATACTATTCCATTTGGGACACGCACAACATCAACCCGTACCGCGTGGACGGCCGCCGCTTCCGCGACTCGGTGAACTTGAAGCTGACCGATGCCAGCCGGGAGCGGTTCAGCCAGATGCCAATGGTAAAGACGCCTATTACGTCGGGTTTTGGCTTCCGGGGCTACCGCTGGCACTTCGGGGTGGACCTGGACTTGGAAACCGGCGATTCGGTGCGGGCCGTGTTCGACGGCGTGGTGCGCATCAGCAAGTGGGACGGCTCGGGCTATGGCAACTACCTGCTCGTGCGCCACTACAACGGCCTCGAAACCCTGTACGGCCACCTCAGCAAGGCCCTGGTGCCGGTGGGTACCTTCGTGAAAGCGGGGCAGCTCATCGCCTACGGCGGCAGCACGGGTCATAGCTCGGGCTCGCACCTGCACTTCGAAGTGCGCTACCAGGGCAACCCCATCAACCCGATTCAGCTCTACGACTTCCCCGACCACAAGCTGAAGAAAGACAACTTCACCATCACCTCGGCGCTGTTTGATTACTACAGCCAGGCCCTGCGGCGCGGCGGCGGCAGCCTCACCGGCGGCGGGCGTAGCAGTAGAAGCGGCCGGTCGCGGCGCGGCGAGCCCCGCGCGGCCCGCGTGGTGGTGACGCACCGCGTGCGTTCGGGCGATACGCTCTCGGAAGTGGCCGAAAAGTACGGCGTGGGCCTGAGCGCCCTCAAACGCCTGAACCCCGGCGTGAAAACTTTACAACCCGGTAAGAAGCTGCGAATTAAATAAGATTACAAATAAATCTGCATAATCTGTGATTAAGCTAGACATATTGGCCCTGGGGGCCCACCCCGACGACGTGGAGATGTCCTGCGCTGGCACGTTGCTGGCCGCCCGCGCCGTGGGCAAAACCATCGGCATCGTCGATTTCACTCGTGGCGAGCTGGGCACCCGCGGCAGCGTCGAAACCCGCGCCGCCGAAGCCGACGCCGCCACCAAAATCCTGGGCCTGAGCGCCCGCGAGAACCTGGGCCTGCCCGACGGCTTCTTCCGCAACGACCGGGAGCACCAGCTGCCGCTCATCGCCGCCCTGCGCCGCTACCGGCCCGATGTGGTGCTCTGCAACGCCGTTGAGGATCGCCACCCCGACCACGGCCGGGCGGCCCAGCTGGCCACCGACGCTTGCTTCCTGAGCGGCTTGCGCATGATAGAAACGCTGGACGAGCACGGCCAGCCCCAAGGCCCCTGGCGGCCCCGCAACGTGTACCACTACATTCAGGATCGACAGTTGCCGCCCGCTTTCGTGGTGGACATTACGCCGCATTGGGCGGGCAAATGGGCCGCCATTCATGCCTACGGCAGCCAGTTTTTCAACCCCAACGCCGACCCAACGGCCCCGCCTACTTACCTGTCGGGCCAGGCATTCGACCACTTTATGGAAGCGCGGGCCCGCGAGTTCGGGCACATCGTCGGGGTGGAATTTGGCGAAGGCTTCACCGTGCACCGGCCGGTGGGCGTGCGCGAGGTGGGAGATTTGCTGTGAACGGCCCGGGCTTTTCTCTTTTTGCCTGATATATTGCAAGGAGAAGCCGGGGCGCTCCGTTGCACTCAAAATGTTAATGCCCGAGGTTCCCTTAATTCAACCCCACCATGCCCACCCCTGAGCAACGACTAGACCAACTAGAACCGGTTATCAGCGAAATGCTTGCAAAACAAGATGAAACAGCTGCTAAAGTGGAGCGGGTATCCGCCCAGGTGCGCCAGCTCACGGCAACCGTTACCAATGTGCTCAACGTGCTGACCACCCAAAGCAACAACATCGAATTTTTGCTTACCCGAACCCAACAATTGACTACAGGGCAAGCCAAGCTGGAGCAGGGGCAAGCCAAGCTGGAGCAGGGGCAAGCCAAGCTGGAGCAGGGGCAAGCCAAGCTGGAGCAGGGGCA
>CAXTBA010000034.1:0-4015 GCA_964242665.1 uncultured Hymenobacter sp. | reverse complement strand
CAAGCTGGAGCAGGGGCAGGCCAAGCTGGAGCAGGGGCAGGCCAAGCTGGAGCAGGGGCAGGCCAAGCTGGAGCAGCAAGTGAGCCAAGGATTTGCTCAAATTATTGCACTTGTCAACGAGAAGCTGGGATGACTTGTGTCAACCTGGAAATAAATTAAAGTTGGGCCAGGCATTCGACCACTTTATGGAAGCGCGGGCCTGCGAGTTCGGATGTAGGCTTCTCCGCCCAACGTGCCAGCCGTAGCCAAATATTTTCGCGACATGAAAGCGGCCCGGTCAATCCCGCCGGGTTGCTTTCGTTGGGGACAACGGGCCGGCCTCAATCCCGTATTAGCCCGGTACTTTGGCGGGACCTTCGCCACCCACCTTGTCGCATGGAGAAACTCGTGTTGCTGCGCCACGGCGAAAGCGTGTGGAACCAGGAAAACCGTTTCACCGGCTGGACGGACGTGGATTTGTCTGCCGAGGGCGTCCGGCAAGCGGCCCACGCGGGCCAGTTGCTGAAGGCCAACGGCTACACGTTCGACGTGGGCTTTACTTCGGTGCTGAAACGGGCCATCAAAACGCTCGATATTGTGCTGGAAGGAATGGACTTACTTTGGATTCCGGTGCAGAAGTCCTGGCGCTTGAACGAGCGTTCTTACGGGGCCCTGCAAGGCCTGAACAAAGCCGAAACCGCCGCGCAGTACGGCGAAGCGCAGGTGCAGAAGTGGCGACGCGACCCGCACGAGCACCCGCCGGCCCTGGGCCGCGACGACCCGCGCTTCCCGGGCCACGACCCGCGCTATCAGCACCTGACGGACCGCGAATTGCCCACCACCGAAAACCTGGCCGAAACCATTGCCCGCGTGCTACCTTTTTGGACGGAAACCATCATGGCCGCGTTGCGCAAAAACCAGAAAGTAATCGTGTGCGCCCACGGCAACAGCCTGCGGTCGCTGGTGCAGTACATCGACCACCTGACCGACCAGGAAGTGACCGATTTAGATATTCCGACCGGGGTGCCTTTGGTGTATGAACTAGACGATAATCTGGACCGGGTAAAGCACTACTACTTGGAACAGTAACGCAATAGTTGGGGGTGCCAATAATCAAAAGAGCCCGGTTTACTCAACCGGGCTCTTTTGATTATTAGGGAGTGACGCCCATAAGCTTTTCCGGTCGTTACCGCACGCCCAGCCGGTTCCGCCGCCAACCCGAAGCACCTGCGCCCGTTGTTTCGGCCAGCGCGGCGGGCACTTGGGAGTTCTTGGTTTCCATCAGCATAGCTACCAGCGCAGCGGCCACTTGGGCGGTGGCCTCGTCGGGTGGGGCGGGAGCCAGGGCCCCGGCGGGGAAATGGTCGCGGATGAAGTTGGTGTCGAACTGCCCGCTCACAAAAGCTGGGTGGCGCAGCACGTAGGCCCCGAAAGCCAGCGTGGTTTCGATGCCCGTAATCTGGAATTCATCGATGGCGCGCAGCATCCGGGCGATGGCCTCGGCGCGGTTGGCCCCGAAGGTTACCAGCTTGGCAATCATCGGGTCGTAATAAATCGGAATCTCCATGCCCTGTTCAAAGCCGTCGTCTACGCGCACGCCGGGGCCCTGGGGGCGCACGTAGGTAACGAGCGTGCCGATGTCGGGCAGGAAGTTGTTTTGTGGGTCTTCGGCGTACACGCGCAGTTCCAGGGCGTGGCCGTTGATTTTCAGGTCCTCCTGGCGGAAGGGCAGGGGCTGGCCCTCGGCCACCCGAATTTGCTCCTTCACCAAGTCGAGGCCCGTGATTTGCTCCGTCACGGGGTGCTCCACTTGCAGGCGCGTGTTCATCTCCAGGAAGTAGAACTTGTGGTTTTCGTCGAGCAGAAATTCCACCGTGCCGGCCCCGGTGTAGTTACAAGCGCGGGCCACGTCCACGGCCGCCCGGCCCATTTGGGCCCGCAGTTCGGGCGTGAGCACCGACGACGGCGCTTCCTCGATCACCTTCTGGTGGCGGCGCTGGATGCTGCACTCGCGCTCAAATAAATGCACGATGTTGCCGTGCTCGTCGCCCAACACCTGAATTTCGATGTGGCGCGGCGAGCCGATGTATTTTTCGATAAAGACGGCCCCGTCGCCGAACGCCGACGTAGCCTCCGACACGGCCAGCTGCATCTGCTCCTCAAACTCGGAGGCGCTGTTCACGATGCGCATGCCCTTGCCGCCGCCGCCGGCCGAGGCTTTAATCAGAATCGGGAAGCCTACCTGCGCGGCAATGGCCTTGGCGGCGGGCACGTCGCTGATGGCTTCTTCGGTACCGGGCACCAGTGGAATGTCAAAATCAGCCACGGCGGCCTTGGCGGCCAACTTGCTGCCCATTAGTTCCATGGCCTCGGGCGAGGGCCCCACGAAAATGAGGCCGGCGGCCCGCACAGCGCGGGCAAAGCCAGCGTTTTCTGATAAAAAACCGTAGCCGGGGTGGATGGCATCGACCCCCAATTCTTTACAGATCTCGATGATTTTGTCGCCCCGCAAGTAGCTCTGGGCCGAGGGCGGGGGCCCCACGCACACGGCCTCGTCGGCATAGCGCACGTGCAGGGCGTGGCGGTCGGCTTCGGAGTAGATGGCGACCGTTTGCAGGCCCATTTCCCGGGCAGAGCGCAGCACGCGCAGGGCAATTTCGCCCCGGTTGGCGACGAGCAGCTTAGTAATTTTTTTCATGAGATGAATAGTCGTTCTGAATGGCACGTCATGCTGAGCTTGTCGAAGCATCTCTCCTGCGTAAGCAATCTAATCGGTTGAGTTACTTAGCGGGAGAGATGCTTCGACAAGCTCAGCATGACGGTCTTTTTGCGCTGCTTTGAATGTAGTTGCGCGCAAAGAAAGTTGGAAAGCGCCCGGTCGCCGCAAACCTCGCCGGGACAGGCGGGTTATTACGCCCAAATTATGCACATCGGCGGCCTGGGGTTAACTTTGTGATTGGGCCTGCCGCGAACGAAAATTTCTCTTCCCTAACCGGCCATTTCCCCGCATTTTCTTCATCTCATTCCCCCGTTTTTCAGTGGATATTTTTGACCGCATCGCCGCCAACCGGGGCCCGCTGGGCTCGCACTCGCACTACGCCCACGGGTACTTCACGTTTCCCAAGCTGGAAGGCGAAATCCAGCCCCGGATGCAGTTTCGCGGCAAAGAAGTGCTCACTTGGAGCCTGAACAACTACCTGGGCCTGGCCAACCACCCCGAAGTGCGGCAGGCCGACACCGACGGGGCCGCCGAGTACGGCATGGCCTACCCGATGGGGGCCCGCATCATGAGCGGCAACTCCAACCTGCACGAGCAGCTCGAAACCGAGCTGGCCGACTTCGTGCAGAAGCCTGCCGCGCTGCTGCTCAACTTCGGCTACCAGGGCGTAGTCAGCATCATTGACGCCCTGGTGAGCCGCCACGACGCCATTGTGTACGACGCCGAGTCGCACGCCTGCATCATCGACGGCGTGCGCTTGCACCAAGGCAAGCGGTTCGTGTTTCCGCACAACGACATGGCCAACCTGGAGAAGCAATTGGAGCGCGCCAAGCGCCTGACCGACGAAACCGGGGGCGGCATTCTGGTGATCACCGAAGGCATGTTCGGCATGTCGGGCAACCTGGGCAAGCTGCGCGAAATTGTGGCCCTGAAGGCCAAATACAACTTCCGTCTTTTCGTCGACGACGCCCACGGTTTTGGCACGCTGGGGCCCACGGGGGCCGGCACGGCCGAACATTTGGGCTGTGCCGAGGGCGTAGACTTAATTTTTTACACCTTCGCCAAGAGCATGGCCAGCATCGGCGCGTTCGTGGCGGGGGCCGAAACCGTTATTGAATATTTGCGATACAACATGCGCAGCCAGATTTTTGCTAAATCGCTGCCCATGCCCCTCGTAATCGGGGCCCTGAAGCGTTTGGAGCTGATTCGCACCCACCCCGAGTACCGCGCCAACCTGTGGACCGTGGTGCGGGCCCTGCAAAGCGGGCTGCGCGAAAAAGGCTTCAACATCGGCACCACCGAGTCGCCGGTGACGCC
>CAXTBA010000033.1:0-35704 GCA_964242665.1 uncultured Hymenobacter sp. | reverse complement strand
CCACTACGGTTAATCCGCTGGATATGAAGATTCGCTCGGGCAAGATGCAGCAGGTATTACCCGTGAAGCTGCCCTACACGCCCGGCCTGGATTTCGCGGGCACGGTGGAGGCAGTGGGCCGCCACGCTACCCGCCTGAAAGTCGGCGACCAGGTGTATGGCGGGACCAGGGGCGGCACGTATGCCGAATACAGTGCGGTGGCGGAGAATATGGTGGCCCGAATACCGAACAACCTGACGCTCAATGAGGCGGCGGCTTTAGCCGTGGCCGTGCACACGGTGCACCTATTTTTGTACGAGCAGTCCCCGGTGCAGGCGGGCCAGCGGCTCCTGATTCAGGGCGCGGCGGGCAGCGTCGGGCAGGTGTTTGTGCAGGTAGCCAAAATGCTCGGGGCTTACGTGATTGGGACCGCATCCGGCGAAGGCGTGGCCTTGCTGAAGTCGCTGGGCGCGGACGAGGCGATTGACTACAAGCAGCAGGACTTTACCCAACTGGTAAAGGATGTCGATGTCGTCATTGACTTCGTGGGGGGCGAAACCCAGGAAAAATCGTTCGCAGTGCTCAAAAAAGGTGGCTTGCTACTGAGTGCGTTTGCGCCTCCTTCGCAGGAGTTGGCCGGCCAGTACGGGGTCAGCGCCCGGTTCGTCGATGGCTCTCCGACGTACCAAGAGCTGGAATTCGGAAACGACTTGATTGAACGCGGGAAAATTACTCCCCGGATTGTCAAAGTAATGAAACTGGAAGATGCCGCCGCCGCACAGCAGCTAGTGGAAGCCGGTGGGCTAAACGGTAAAGTAGTGCTGACGGTTGAGTGATGCGTTGTTTATAAGACACACGCAGCGTCTGCGGGCAATGGGGCCGCCGCTCATTTTAGGCTAACGCACGCT
The DNA here is from genome assembly GCA_964242665.1 of uncultured Hymenobacter sp. GTDB lineage: Bacteria > Bacteroidota > Bacteroidia > Cytophagales > Hymenobacteraceae > Hymenobacter. The sequence continues at coordinate 34,817 of CAXTBA010000033.1, read as the reverse complement.
AGCGCCCTTTGTTTTTGAGCAATAGCTTGTTATCTAGGATTAACGCCTGCCCCGCTCCTGCTCCATGAACGCCCCTGCTGCTACCCGCCCCCGCCTTACGGAGGGCTCCATCTGGAAGGCGCTGCTCACACTGGCCGGCCCCATCGTGCTGGGCAACCTGCTGCAAACCGGCTATCAGCTGGTCGATGCCTTCTGGGTGGGGCGGCTGGGAGCGGGGGCGGTGGCGGCGGTGGCCGTGAGCTTTCCCATCAACTTTCTGCTGCTGGGGCTGGGCTCCGGCTTTGCGGTGGCGGGCTCGGTGCTGGTGGCCCAGAACTTCGGGGCCGGCAACGCGAAGATGGTCAACCACATTGCCGCGCAAACGCTGGTGCTCGAAACCGTCCTGGCGCTGGGGCTGACCGCCGGGGCCTACTTCGGCTCGCCCTACCTGCTGCGGCTCATTGGGGTCGGCCCCGACATTTTTGTTCTGGCCAACCGGTTTCAGCAGGTGCTGTTTTTGGGGCTGGTGTTCAACTTCGGCTTCCTCATGTTTCAGGCCCTGATGCGGGGCGTGGGCGAGGTCAAAATCCCGCTCTACATCAACCTGACCACGCTGGCGCTCAACTTCGGGCTCGACCCGCTCTTCATCTACGGCTGGGGGCCGGTGCCGGCCTTCGGCGTGAGCGGGGCGGCCGTGGCGACGGTGAGCACGCAGTTGCTCTCGTTCGGGGTGGGGCTGGTGCTGCTGCTGCGGGGGCGGGCGGGCATTCGGCTCAGCTTGCGCGGGTTCACGCCCGATTTTCCGCTGCTGCGGCGCACGGTTAAGCTGGGCGTGCCCTCGTCCATCGACATGTCGGCGCGGGCACTGGGCCTGTCGGTGATGACGGTGCTGGCCACGGGCTTCGGCACAACCGTACTGGCGACCTACGGCATCGGCTCGCGCATTCTGGCCCTGGGCAGCATCCCGGTGCTGGGCATTGCGCTGGCCTGCTCCACGCTGGTGGCCCAGAACGTGGGGGCCGCCGACCTGCTCCGGGCCCGGCGCACGGCCCTCGATGCCATGCTACTGAGCTTTGGCCTGCTGCTGGCCGTCGGGGCCGTGATTTACGCGGCGGCAGCCCCCATCGTGCTGTTCTTTCTGAAGGGGGACGCGGCCGTGACCCAGGACGCGGTGGCGTTCGTGCACATCATCGCCTTCAGCCTCTGCTTCACGGGCATTCAGCAGTCCATGTCGGGGGCGCTGCGCGGCACGGGCAACACGCTGGGGGCCATGCTACTAACCATTTTCAGCATCTGGATACTGCAATTCCCGGTGGCCTGGTACCTGTCGAGTCGCACGGCGCTGGGCTTCCGGGGGCTGTGGTGGTCGTTCGTGGTGTCCAACGTGCTGGCCGCCTTATTAGCCGGGGGCTGGTTCTGGAAGGGCACCTGGCTGGGGCCTGCCGGGGCCGACCCGCTGCAACAATCCGTGGACGCGACGGCTCCCCTGGCGGAGCCCGGCAGCGGGGCCGGCCCGGTGATGCCGGGGCATTCCTTGCCGCTGCCCGGGGCAGGGCAAGCCAGCGTTGACTGATTGGCAGGGCTGATGCGCAGTGGGTAAGTAACTCCGAGCAAACGGGGGCAATGTTACTCCCCGGTTCCCGGCGTTATCAGGTGCTTGGAATGAACGGCATTGAGGATGCTGAGCAGCCGCCGCAACTCCAGCTGGTCGGCCTGGGTCAGGGGGTCATAAAGTTGCTTCGTAAGCTGCTCCAGGCGCTCCCTGGCTTCCTGATAAACGCGCTGGCCCGTTTCCGTGATGGGCAGGCGGCGGGCCCGGCGGTCTTGCGGGTCGGTGACTTCGAGCAGCAGGCCGGCTTTCACCAGCCGGCGCGTGACTTCCGTCACGGTACTGAACTCCAGCAGGGCGGTGGCCGCAATCTCCGATTTCGTCGGGGCCCCGTTGTTGGCGGCCACCCCCAGCACGCTAAACTCGCGCAGCGCCGGCACGGGCAAGTCGGCAAATAGTCGCTCAATAGCCGCGTGAGTGAAATAATTCAGGCGCACCACCAACGGCAGCAGCTGCAAACGGGGAGATAGCGCATTCAGGTATGGAGGTTCCTGGAGCACGGGGGCGTGGTCGGGCGCGGCGGGGCGGGGTGCGTGCCGCTGGTGCAGCCACGCCACAAAATCAGGCAGTTCCGCCGCGGTGGTGGTCTGCGCAAAGCGCTCCAGCTCGGGAATCAGAGCTTTGAGCAGGTGCAGGGTATCGGCCATAAAAGAAGATGTAACGAACAACAACTAATATTATAACTAAATCGTATTATATTTACTACGAGACGGTGATAACAGCAGCGAAGGTAGTCCTTCCGCAGCAGTAGTCGAAAGCCCTTCCTGCTGCTGGCCCTGCTAGCAGGATAACAGCCACCTTTTAACCTTCATTCGGCTATGAAAATCATTGGTTTAGAGGAGCATTTTGTCACGAAGGACGTGCTCAGTGCCTGGCGGGCCCTGCCCCCCCGCTGGCAAGACCTGTCCCTGCCGGCCTCCACTGGCGGCGACACCGGGCAGCGCCTGCTGGAGCTGGGCCCCGAGCGTTTCGCGGCCATGACGCAGACGGGCCTCGACGTGCAGGTGCTCTCGCTCACGGCCCCCGGCGTGCAAAACCTGCGGCCCGCCGAAGCCGTTGCGCTGCAAACCGCGACCAACGACCTGCTCGCCGATGCGGTTCGCCAGCACCCCGACCACCTCCAGGGCCTGGCGACCCTGGCCACCCCCAACCCGGCCGCCGCGGCGCGGGAGTTGGAGCGGGCGGTTACGCAGCTGGGGCTGAACGGGGGAATGGTTTTTGGCCGCACGCGGGAGCGCAACCTCGACAACATTCGGTTCTGGCCGGTTTTTGAGGCCGCCGCCGCGCTCAATGCCCCGCTGTACCTGCACCCCCAGTCGCCGCGGCCGGCCGTGCGCACGGCCTACTACGGCGGCTATGGCCCGGCCCTGGACGCGGCCTTTGCCACCCACGGCCTTGGCTGGCACTACGAAACGGGCGTGCAGCTACTGCGCCTGGTGCTGAGCGGCGTGTTCGACCGCTTTCCTGCCCTTCAAATAATCGTGGGCCATTGGGGAGAAGTGGTGCTCTTCTACCTGGAGCGGGCGCAGGACCTGGCGGCAGCCAAAAAACTACCCCGGCCCCTAGTGGACTACATGCGCAGCAACGTGTTCGTGACGCCCAGCGGCATGCTGAGCCCGCGCTACCTGCGCTGGGCCAGCGAGGTTGTGGGCCCCGAGCGCATGCTCTTCTCCACCGATTACCCGTTTGAAGCCGCCTCGCTGGCCGGCGCGCGGCACTTTCTGGAACAAGCGGACCTGAGCGCGGCCGACCGCACGCAAATCGCCAGCGGCAATTGGGACCGCCTGGGCGCCGGCATCCGGCGCTAAATACGGTGTAAGTCAGTGTTCTGGTGATTGATTCTCCTTTTCTTAACCTGCTATTTTTCACCCATTTCAGCCCCCATGCCATGCCCAATCCCCAGTTTAAAATCGGTTGTTACGAGTACGACCGCACGCGCGCGCTCTTCGAGGGCACCGTCAAGTTTGAAGGCCTGGATGCGACGTTGGAAAGCGCGCCGCTGGTGTCCGATATTTTCGAGAAAATGATACGCCACCAAGCCTTCGACATCTCGGAGCTGGGTCTGTCATTTTACCTGCGCACGCTCGACCTCGACAACCCGCCCTTTATTGCCATTCCGGTCTTTCCAAACCGCATTTTTCGCCACTCGGATATTTTTATCAACAAGGCCAGCGGCATCACGAAGCCGCAGGACCTGGCGGGCAAGACCATCGGCGAGTTCGGCATGTACGGCCACGACGCGGGCGTGTGGCCCAAGGGCATTCTGGCCGATGACTTTGGCGTGACGGTCGACCAGTGCCGCTGGGTGATTGGGGCCTCCGACTGGTACATGCCGCCCTTCGATTTCATTCCGCAGCCGCACCCGGCCAACGTGGACGTGTCGCCCGTGCCGGTGGGCCGGACCCTGGGCGATATGCTCGAATCGGGCGAAATCGACGCCTTTATCTCGGCCGTGGCCCCGCAGTGCGTGCTGAACGGCTCGCCCAAGGTCGGCCGCTTGTTTCCCGACTACGAGGCCGTGGAGCGGGACTACTACCGGCGCACCGGCATCTTTCCCATCATGCACACGGTCGTGATTCGCCGCGACGTGCTGGCGCAGCACCCGGGCCTGGCCCCGCGCCTCTACCAGGGCTTTACCCAAGCCAAGGAAATGGCGCAGGAGCGCTACCGCAAGGGCATGGCCGAGCAGTCGATGGACATCATGGTGCCCTGGTTTAGCCAGCTTTTTGACGAAAACAGCCAGCTATTCCCGAAGGACTGGTGGCCCTACGGCCTGGCGGCCAACCGGAAGGCCATTGACACGTTCCTGCGCTACTCTTACGAGCAGGGCATCTGTAAGCGCCTGAAAACCTGCGAAGAAATCTTCGTACCGGAGCTGCTCAACACCTAGCGCGGCGGCAGAAAGTCCGGTGCCAGCCGGCCTTGGGCTGCCAGCCGCCTAGTGGACGGGCGGGCGCTCATTTTTTACCCTTTATACTCCTGTGCACCGTGCCTGTCTCTTCCTTCTTCCTGCGGGCCGGGGTGCTGAGCCTCGGCGTAGCGAGTTCGCTGCCCGGCTGGGCGCAGCAGCCGGCCGGCGCGGGCCAGGAATCGGCGAGCCGCCCGCCGTACAACATCCTGCGGGAGCAGGAAAACTACGGGTTCCTGAATCCGGATTCGCTGCGCCCCCGCCCGGTGCCGCCCGATGTCTTCGACCCGCTCAAGTACGTGCCGCTGGGCCGGCGGCCGGGGTATTTTCTCACGCTGGGACTGGATATTCGCTACCAGTATGAAATCAGTAAAAACGACAATTGGGGCGCGGGCGCGCCGGCCGACGCGCCGCCCACTAACGCCTACCTCTTGCAGCGGCACATGCTGCACGCCGATTGGCGGCTGGGGCCGCACCTGCGCGTGTTCGGCCAGGTGCTGAGCGATAACGTAGCCGGCCGCCGGGGCGGCCCCCGGCCGCAAATTGACCGCGACCCGCTGGACCTCTACCAGGGCTTCGTGGAGTGGACCCAGCCGCTGGGGCCGCGCGGCCGGGCCGAGCTGCGGGTGGGCCGCCAGGAGTTTCTGTACGGCTCCGAGCGCCTGCTGAGTATGCGGGAAGGCCCCAACGTGCGCCAGAGCTTCGACGCGGCCCGCCTGGCGCTGCACCATGCGACCTGGCGGCTCGACCTGCTGGTGGGCCGCCCGCTGCTGACCAACTTAGGGGTGTTCGATGACAAAGGCGACCCCCGGCAGGTGCTCTGGGGGGCCTACGCCATGCATACCCTGGCCCGCTGGGGCGGGGGGCTGGACGTGTATTATTTCGGCCTCAACAAGCACGACGCGGTGTATTTACAAGGGGTAGGGCACGAGCAGCGGCAAACCGCAGGCCTGCGGCTGTGGCGGCGCGAGACCCCCGCCCGGCCTTTTGGCTACAACGTGGAGCTAATCGGCCAAGCTGGGCGGTTTGGTGCCGGGCAGATTCGGGCCTACTACGCCTCGGGGATTGCGTACTACCAGCTGGCGCGCGGGCCCAGCACCCCCACGTTTCGCGTGCAGGCGGACGCCATCAGTGGCGACCGGGACCGCAGCCAGCCCAGCTTGCAGGCCTTCAACGCGCTGTTCCCCCGGCCTTTTTTTGGCAACGCGCTCACCCCCATCGGCCCCGGCAACTTGCTGGACCTGCACCCCGGCGTCGAGCTGCACCTGCGGCCCCGCCTGGCGCTGTCCGTGGACGTGGCCTGGCTCTGGCGGGCCAGCCCGCAGGACGTTGCGTACAGCCCGTCCGTCTCCCCCATCTTGCCGGCGGACGCCGCCCCCGGCCCGGCCGGGTCGCCCCTTTCTACCCGGCGCTACATCGGCCGGCAGCTCACGGCTGACTGGAGCTGGCAGGCCAGCCAGCACTTTACTATCGGCTTTACCTACGCCTGGGTACCGGCGGGCGACTACCCGCGCGATACAACCCCCGGCCGCACCCTGAGCTACTACAAGCCGGCGGTGCTGTTTCAGTTTTAGAGGTCGGCTCGAAAACGAAGAACACAGCGCGTTAAGCTCTAGCAGTTTGCTCATTACGAACTAATCGTTGCAAAGGGAAACGACCATATGCTGAGACAGGCCGCACATTTTTCTATTATAAATATTTTATTTATTAATATTTTATTATTACTATAATAAGGTAGCGTACTGATTTCCGAGGTTTTGCAACTTGGGTCAGGTACCTTGTGCGGATAAATTACGCAAAAGGTTTATGCAGCAACTTGCGGAAGTTACCGGGCTGACCATCGCCTACGACCCCACTACTGGCTATTTGTTCACGACTTGGCAGGGCCGGCACAGCGGGCGGGAAAAGCGAACCTGTTGCGAAGCCATCCTACAGGAGCTTGAACGCACGGGGAGCACCAAAATCCTAAGCGATGCCAGCCAAGACCTGGATGGCTGGCACGAGATTACTCAGTGGCTCGGCCATGACTATTATGAGCACTTGCTGGCGCTGGGGGTGCGGGCCTTGGCTCTGGTCTTGCCGCACAACCTCAGAGCCCGCACCGACTTAACCTACGCCCTGGCTGCAACCCCTCACCCGGCCCCGGGCTCACCAGAAGGCCTCGCGATGGATACTTTTGCCGACATTGAAGCCGCTTATTCCTGGTTGCGAAATGTTCGCTGAAAGGGTAGCACAAGCCATGCATCAAAGTCTGAGGTGCAGTATTTTGGAGCAGATGCAATACGGGTTACTTGTAAAAAAAACAGGGCAATGTTAAATGTGGTAATTTTCTGAACAATCGGTAGTGGATAAGTGCCGCTAGTTAAACTCCTGTTGACAGAGTGAAGCGGAACACCACCTTTGGCCTACCTACTTTCTTCTTCTCGCCCCCGCCGCTCGTACCTTGTCGTTCTACGCTATCGGCGACGGAGCAGGAGCAACTCCTCGCGCCGCCCTTACTAGCTGTTAAAAACCATACATTCCCCCCGAAACGGAAATTTGCTCGCCTGTAATCCACGCGGCATCGTCGGAAGCTAAAAATACGACCACTTTCGCAATATCTGCGGGCTGACCCCGGCGACCAAGCGGGGTATTGGCAATAAGCATTTTTTCAAAGTCACTGCCCGTCGTGATGCCCGCAGCACGGGCGCCTTCGGTTTCCGTCGCGCCCGGCAAAATCGAATTGACCCGAATGTTTTTGGCCCCCAGTTCCTTCGACAACGAAATTGTGATGGCATCCAAGGCCGCTTTCGTGGCCGAATACAACGCAATGCCCGCCGTCGGCGCTTTGCTGGCTCCCGAACTGATGTTGATGATGTTGCCCCCCTTGTCGCCAAATAGGTTCAACGCGGCCTGGATGGTGAGAACCGGCCCCAACACATTGACGTTGAAATGCTGATGAAACGCTTCTGCCGATGCCTGCTCAATGGGTAGGTATTGCGAAAAAACCGCGTTGTTGACCAAGATATCCAGCGTGCCGAAGGCCTGCTTGGTTTCTTCAAACAGCCGGCTGACATCGGCTTCTTTCGATACATCGGCTTGTACTGCAATGGCAATGCCTCCTTGGTCGGTGATGGCTTTCACTACTTTGTCCGCTCCCTCTTTACTGGTGGCATAGTTCACCACCACTTTGGCGCCTTCGGCGGCAAAGTAGGTAGCGATGGCGGCGCCTATTCCCTTGGAGGCCCCAGTTACCACGGCGACCTTGTTCGTGAGCTGGCTCATCTGCGTGCTTAATTGAAATTGTGAGCTTCAAAGCTATAATATCAAATTTACTTAAAGTTGCTTTATAGGGCGTTGTTAAACAAATAGGGGAAAACGTATAGGCACAGGAGTCGAAGTGGGCCAAGTGGCGTCGGCGCGGATTGGCGGAAATGACGGCCAAGGCGCCCGCAACGGCAATGAGGCCGCTCCCCTGAGAACACGTCTTAGGGCTCGTAACGCCCCTTCCTATTCCTCGTGGTGGGTAATGAACTGCGCGGTGTAGGTCGCCCCGGCCATGTTGCCTACCTGCACATGGGCCTTTGCAATGTCGGACAGGTAATGAGACCGGAAGTAGCCGTTTTTCATGTCTCCGTCATCAAAGCTCTCAGCGCGTTCCCGCGCCTGTATCAAAGTGCGCCGGGCGGCCTCCACGTCGCCGGCTTGCAACTGGGCCGCCGCAATCCGCTTCATCACGTCCACATACCGAAATCCGGTCACGGTGGCCGCCAGCCACTGCGCTCCGGCCATGTCACTCCGTTGGAGCAGCACCTCAATCACGGTCCCGAGCACCTCGCCTTTCGTGTCGGCGTAGGGCAGCCGCTGGGCGGTGGCCACGGCGGCCAGCAACTCGCCGGCCTGCACCTGGGCCCGCGCTACGGCCTCAATCGCCTGGCTGAAGAAGTGCCTGTCCGGAAAGGGGTTAATGGCCTGCACGGCCCCTGTCAGGTCGCCCGCCTGCACCAGCGCCCGCACCTGTTCGTAGTAGAAGAGCCCTTGCGCTCGGGCGGCATCTTCGGCGCGCTGCTCGGCTTTGGTCGGTTTGGGGAAGGCTGGCATGGGCTCTTTTCTGGGCGTAGGCAAATAGAATTTGGAGTAGTAGCGAGCGGGCGTTTTTCCCGCTTGTTCCTTCCTTTTGTCACTTAAAGCAACACTTATTGTCGGGCACTTCTCGAAATGAATACGGCTTTCGGCCGGCCCGCCCGCTGCGGCCGGCGTGGTATTTTCCGTTTTAAGGCTCAATTTTTAAGCGCTTAAATGGGTTGACTGGGAAAAATCAAAGTTTTTCCCTTATTAACTCACGCAAATAGTCGACTACCTCATCCTTATAAGCTTCCACTTCGGTTTCAATAGCATCCTCCGCCATTCCTGACTTATTCAATTCTTCGGTAAACTCGCCCAACCTGGCGTTGGCAACATCAAGTGCTTTAGAAGAGGCTAGTTTGTCAATGTTATCGGCCAGTTCGTCAATTCGGTCAATGCCCCGTCCCTCATTTGTAAGGTTGGCCTCGTTCATCACCGCATCTAACAATGCTTTGGATTCGGTAAGATGAGCTTGCCTTTTTTCTGCTGTTTTCATGTATAAGGCTGGTTTTAGCAACTGCGTGTTACTTTTTGTGAGCAAATAACACCCGTTTTGAGTAACGGCCAGTTGATAGCCGACGGGAAGGTTTTCCAGTCGGGGGACCTTGTTTCCGACGCTCTCGTTTGACTAGCGCGGCCTCGGCCCGCGCCAAGTTCTGCTCGTAGCGGGCCACGAGTTCGGGGTACGCCTCCCGCGCTCGTTCGCGGGCGTTGCGCGCCGCCACGTCGGGGTTTACCAGTAGCTCGTCTTGGTAGGCCCCAACCTCCCAATGCGTGGCCCCATTGATAAAAAACGCTTGCCGGACCGCCAACAGCGCCACGGTGCGCGCCTGGTACACGGGCCACCGCTCAAGCAGTTCGTCCAACTCGTTGCTGAAGGCGTGGTAGCTGGGGAGCTTCCACAAGTCATACAGGTCGTACTTCGGGCGATTCGGTTTTCCGGGCCGGCAAACCGCGTGCGCGGTGGTCGAAACCAGTTGCTCTTTCGTGCGGTAGACCATGCTACAAGATACGCCATAAACCGCGTATTTGCCCTCAAAGTGGCCGTTTTCGGGCAGTGTTTTCGGGTCCTGTATGATGCAATAACGGGGGCCTCGAACGGGCCGCTGGGTAACTGCCCGTGCTGGCTGCGCTTGGGTCGCATGTAATGGGGCACGGGCCTTAATTAGAGCACGTAGCTGCCCGCAAGGTTTTCAACCAAGGACAGGCTTGCCGTAATTTATGCTTTTATTGAAGCCCCACGGCCAACCGGTTGCTTCCGGTGGGGCGTATGACACGAGCCACTACCAGCCCGTATGAATTTTTCATCTCCCGGACAAATCCGAGCCCGCGCGGTTGCCGCGGACGTGTTGCGCGCCTTTTCGAATCAACCCGACAAAGAAGCCGCGCACCACGCCTTGTTGGCGCAACTAGCCGCAGAGGCCGCTATTCGCGAAGACCCGTATACCGGCGCGCGCATCGTCAGCCAAACCCTCGCCCGCAGCACCATGAACTGGCTGAGCGACCACTCCACGCCGCGGGCCGCACCGCATAAAGTTCCTGCGGTCGATTTTAGCCGGGTATACTTCGGCGGTTCGGCCGTTGGTTACGACGGGTGGCCGGACACCAGCCTGAAAGTCTATCAGGGCGGGACTAAGGGCCTCACGATGGCACACACCATGCTGACGCTGACGGGTGGCGGCGCGGTTCCCACGCACAGAATGGAAATTGTGCATTACCATCCCGGCAATGTATTCCGCGTGACGGGGGGCAACCACCGCCTGCTGGCCTGCATGATGCTGGGGCACGCGGTGTTTCCGACCGAATGCATCGATTGGAGGGAGGCCCCGCCGGTGGAAGCGTCCCTGAACCGGGCGTTGCTCTGTTTGGAAAGCGTGGCGGGAGCGGAGGCCACGGGTTTCCCGATTGACGGCAACGAGGGCTACATCCGGCAGTTGGCGGCGGCTTACGAAACGGCCGACGGAGCGGGAGAACAATCAGAACTCCGGCGCTTTGCCCAAGCCGACTTGGCGGCCCAACACGGGCCGGTACCGGCGGGCCCCCACGCGCCCGTGCCGGACGTCTTGGGTCACTTAGCGGATTACGTGGCCGTCTGCCGGGCCGCCGCGCCGCGCCGGAAAGAACCCTGGCTCGAACGCCTGTTGGGGCGCGGGCCGGCGCTTGCGGCGCGCGGGCCAGTTCTGACCGCTCGACAAGAGCAGGTGCAGCAACGGTTCACCGCTTGGCGGACCCGCTAAGGATAAGGGGGCTGCTGGTTTTGTGCCCCCGGCCCGGTGCCGAGGCCCTCGGGAGTTACCGGGGGCTTCGGCGCCGCTCCTCAGCGGTAAGCGGGTAGGGGGGGTACAAGGGCCGGCCCTGTTCCACGTACGCCCGGCAATGCGCCACGGCGCCCGTTGCGGTACGGCAACCAACCAGGGGAACAACCGCGAGGGCCGCCTCCGAGTTGGGCAGTGCATGACGAATCGGTGCCAGGTAATATGGGGGGAACAACCGCTGCAGGTGGGTCTCAGCTAACACTTGCAGTAAGGTGTTGCTTTCGGTCGGCTGCAAGGCCGCCCAGTTTTCTTTCCAGGCCAGCACCAGCCACGGCTCCTGCGGGGGTTGGACCACGTACAGCGACTGCGTGCCCCGCGTCAGGTGCGCCAGTCCCACCCGGTAGAGCGGGTCGGCGAACGTTTCCTCCCGCAGGGGAAGGAAGCCGTGGTGCAACGCCACGGAAACGGTGGACCCAAAGCGTCGACCGGGGTTGTTCAGCCGCAACCGCTGCACTTGGTACTCGACCTGCTCCAAGGCCCGGAGCACTCGGTTGAACAACGCCAAACGCGGGGCGGCAAAGGCCGGGGGCCCCGTAACGGGCCAGGGAAGCGCCGGGGCTTCGTCCAGGTAGATAAGGGGGGCCGAGGGCATTTGCTGCCGCGCCCACGGCCGGCCGCAGGTGACCGGCGGCCACCGAACGGCGGGAGCCGGCTCTGCGGCCAACTTCGGAAAATTTACTTCTTTGCTCCGTTGGAATCGTCCCGGTCGCAAGGCGGTCAGCACATCCGAGCACCGCGCCTCGTCGGGGCGGGGAGAGGTTTCTTGGGTAATCGGGTGGTACACCAACGTCCGAAAACTGAAGTAGCTTTCCTGCGGAATGACGGCCTCACCCCACACATACGAGCTGCCATCCGCGTGAAACGGCACCCCCATTACCCACGTGCGTACCCCCCGACCCAGGTGGAGCGCCGTGACGGGGTAAACCGGGCCGTTTGTCCGGCGTTCATGGAGCGTCAATTGGGTGTGGGCCTGTTGCAGCGTGCGGCGGTAAATGGGGTTGAACAGCAGTTCGGCCACGACCCGCGCCGGCGCCGGCGGCACTTGCTCTGTGGCCACGCACATGCGCGCGTACTGCCCGTTCGCTTGGTTAGGCGTGACAAGGGCCCGACACAGCGTGGACAAGGGTAGTTGCGAGAACAGGAAGGAAATAAGTTTCGCCCCGTCCTGGTAGTAAAAAGCGCGCAACAACTCAAAGCAGGGGATGAGCACGCGCTGGCCGCCATGCTTCACCACGGCGAGCCACATATCCGCCGGTGGCGTTCCCCAGGGCAGGACTGGCCGGATATCGGGAGCGAACAAGTCGCGAACGCGCGCGAGAGGGAGCGGCGCCATCCCAAGCGTGATGGTGTGCCGGCATGAGCCCCGGCTTTCGCTGCCGTCAACCAATTGCCCGTTGGCGTCCCACAACGAGCCCGCTCGTAACGCCCCGGCGTGCGTGACGCTAACCGTGCATTCCACCGGCATTCCTTCCGGCCGGTTGCCACTGCGCAGGGCCTTGACGGGCTGGAAGTAAACGGCGATGCGTAGCTCAGTTCCGGTGAAATAGCCGATGGGACCTGCCGGCAAAAGGCGATACGCACAGCCCGGGGCCAGAGGGGCCAACTCGATGTCCAGCTTGGGAAATGACATTGGGCCGCATCAACCGCTAAAATAATATTCTCATCGGTTGAGGTACATTCTCACCGGTTATAGTCTTATTCTCATTGGTTATGGGAAATGACAACGTCGGCAAAATCGGCCGTGTACTTGTTTACCGAATGCTGGAACAGGTCGCGGGTATCGACCACGGTGGGCTTGATTTCCGTGCGGCCTTCGAAGAAGTCGATGGCCTCCTGCATGCTCTCCACGGCAATCACGTCGAGGTTGTTGACGATGGCCGCTTCCTCGGCGTTTGCCTTGGGCAGAATGATGCCTTTGAAGCCTTCTTTGCGGGCCTGAATGGCAATGGGCAGCACCCCGCGAATGGGCCGCAGGGCCCCATCCAGGGCCATTTCGCCCATGATAACGTATTCTTCCAAACGCTCCGTATTCAGCTGCTGCGAGGCGTGCAAAATGCCCAGCGCGATGGGCAGGTCGTAGGCCGCGCCCTCCTTGCGGATGTCGGCCGGGGCCATGTTCACCACCACTTTGGTGCGCGGCATGCGGTAGCCGCGAAATTTCAGCGCCGCCTCTATCCGCTGCTGGCTTTCCTTAATGGCATTGTCCGGTAATCCTACCACCACGAACCCCGTTCCAGCTGATACAACTACTTCAATAACAATGGTGTAGGCATTGACGCCCTGCACGGCCGAGCCGAAAGTTTTGGTTAACATAAATCGCAGATTTTGCAGATTGATTGGATTTCGCAGATTACAGGGTGCAAACGCGACCGTTCAGGTAGCCAGCACCAACTGCTCAATCAGCATAATCAGGATATGAATCACTTTAATATGGATTTCCTGGATGCGGTCGGCAAAGCCCGCATGCGGGGCCCTGATTTCAACATCACTCATTCCGGCCAGTTGGCCGCCGTCTTTGCCGGTGAGGGCCACTACGCTCATTCCCAAGGCCCTGGCGGCTTCGGCGGCGCGCAGCACGTTGGGCGAATTGCCGCTCGTACTGATGGCCAGCAGCACGTCGCCGGGCCGGCCCAGGGCCTCCACGAAGCGGCTGAACACGAACTCGAACCCGTAGTCGTTGGCCACGCAGCTCATGTGCGAGGCTTCGGTGAGGGCAATGGCAGCCAGGGCCCGGCGGTCGGCGCGGTAGCGGCCCGACAGCTCTTCGGCGAAATGCTGGGCGTCGCAAAGGCTGCCGCCGTTGCCGCAGGTGAGGATTTTGCCGCCATTTTTCAGGCAATTTGCCATCAGCTCGGCGGCCTGGGCGATGCGGGCCAGGCTGGTTTCGTCGGCCAGGAAGCGGTCGAGCACGGCGCGGGCTTCGGTCAGCTCGGCGTAAATGCGGTCGGGAAGCGAGGTAGGGGCGGGGTGGGGCACGCGGAAGTAGTTGGGCGCAGGCGAAAGAAATTACAGCGGCGGCAGCTCGGCCGATGGGGTGTTGGACAGGCTGGGGTCGTTTTGCGGGAACAGAGGCCGGGCCGGCTCGGCGGACGAGGCCGGGGCGGAATAGCGGTCGGGAGTCGGGCCGGCAATAGGGCCAGCAGGTATTCGGGCACTGGTTTGCTGATGATCGTAAAGCCTGGCCTTCAGCTCGTTGATTTTGCCGTCCTGCTTCGCCACACTGCGGCGCAACAGGCTGCTGTCGAGGTTTTCAACCACGAGCTGCACAGCCATGACCACGGCCCCAATGGTAGCTAATGCCTGAAAAAAATTTCGCTCGCGCTCTGCGTCCGACAGCGCCGCGCTCAGACCAGCCACCGAGGCCCGCACCGACGGCACCAGCAGAAACAGCAGCGCCAAAAGCAAATACACCATCACCACCACCGAAACGAAACGTTTGAGAGCAACCATGAGGGATGTGAGTTTTAAGTGAAAGGTTCGGGAATAAAGATAGGCCCCGGGCGGGCGCTACACCAGCGCGGCATTGGTTTGCAGTGAGCTAAGGCGCTGGTACACACCATTGGGCCGGCGCGACAGCTCGTCGTGGGTGCCACGTTCTACGATGCGGCCGTGCTGGAGCACGATGATTTCGTCGGCGTGCTGCACCGTGCTCAGGCGGTGGGCGATAACGAGCGAGGTGCGCGCCGCCATGAGGCGTTGCAGGGCCTCCTGCACCAGTTTTTCGCTTTCAGTATCAAGGGCTGAGGTGGCCTCGTCCAAAATCAGAATCGGTGGGTTGCGTAGGATGGCGCGCGCGATGCTCAGGCGCTGCCGCTGCCCGCCCGAGAGCCGGCCGCCCCGGTCGCCGATCACGGTTTGGTAGCCGTCAGGGCTGGCCACGATGAATTCGTGGGCGTTGGCGATTTTGGCGGCTTCGATCACCTCGGCCTCGGTGGCTTCGGTATTGAAGCGGATGTTGTTGAAAATCGTGTCGTTGAACAAAATGCTTTCCTGCGTGACGATGCCCATCTGGTCGCGCACCGAGTGGATGGTGCAGTCCCGCACGTCGTGCCCGTCGATCAAAAACTGCCCGCCGCTGGGGTCGTAGAAGCGCGGCAGCAGGTCGGCCAGCGTGCTTTTGCCGCCGCCGCTGGGCCCCACCAGGGCCACCATCTGGCCTTTCTTGATGGTCAGGTTGAGGTCGTAGAGCACGGGCGTATCGCCGTAGCTGAACTGCACGTCGCGCAACTCAATCTCGTGCGCGAAGGGCGGCAGCACCAGGGCCCCCGGCCGGTCGCGCACCGTAGGCTCGGTGTCGATGATGCGCAGCACCCGCCCGCCGGCCACCAGCCCGCGCTGGATGTTGCCGAACGAGCCCGACAGCGCCTTGGCCGGCGTGAGCACCTGCGAAAACAGCACCACGTAGCCGATAAACGTTTGGCCGGTGAGGGTAGAATGGCCGCCCAACACGAGTGTGCCGCCGAAATACAGCAGCCCCACCACCACCGCCACGCCGGCAAACTCCGAAAATGGCGAGGCCAGGTCGCGGGTGTTGTCGATGCGCCGCGAGGTGCGGGCGTAAGCATCGTTTTGTTCCTCAAACTTGCCCTTGATGTAGCGCTGCGCATTGAAAGCCTTGATGACCCGGATGCCGCCCAAAGTCTCGTCAATTACCGACATCATTGAACCCAACGTGCTCTGGCTCAGCTCGGCTTGCTGCCGCAGCCGCTTGGCCACGGTAGCAATAATGCCGCCCGAAATCGGCAATAAAATCAGCGAAAACAACGTCAGCGGCGCGGAGATGTAAAACAGTAGCACGAAAAAGGCCACGATTTTAAACGGCTCCTGGATGACGGCCGTCATGGTGTTCACCACCGAAGTTTCCACTTCCTGCACGTCGCTGGTGAAGCGCGACATCAAATCGCCCTTGCGCTCGCCCGAAAAATACCCCAGCTGCAACTCAACGATGCGGTGGTACAGGTCGCGGCGCAAGTTGCGGATCACGCGGGCCCGCACCGTGGCCAGCAGCCGCAGGCTCAGGTAGCGAAACAGGTTGCTCAGTAGCGCCGCCACTACCACGATGACGCACACGAACGCCAGCGCCCCCAGCTTGCCCTGCGCCGCTAAAATGCCGGCGAAGAAGTGGTTGAAGGTGTCGCGCACCCAGTCCAGACTTAAATGAAACGTTGGTACGTTCCCATCCGCCGGCTGCGGCACGGTGTCCGTTTTATCGAACAGTACTTGCAGCAGCGGAATGATGAGCGTGAAATTAGCCAGCCCGAAAAACGTGCCTAACACCGTATAAAGCAGGTATTGGGGTAAAAAACTGGCAAACGGCCGGGCGTACTGAAGGATGCGGAGGTAGGTTTTCATAAATCATAGAATATGCTGATTAACCGTGATTGCGCTGATTCAATCCCCAACCGTTGCGCTGCCAATGGAATCAGCACAATCACGGTTAATCAGCATAATCTGCGATTAAAACTCGTTCAGGCGCTTGGCGATGTTCCAGCGCACGGCTACCGAGGCGTAGGTTTCGTTGCCACTCACCGCGCCGTAATAAGTAGGCTGGTCGAGGGTCTGGTGCCGGGTGATGAGGGTAGCATCTAGGAATAGATTCAGGCGCGGCTGGTAAGTGGCCGTGAAGTCGGCGTGAAACAAGCGGTTTTTATCGCCGTTGCCCACGCGGTAGCCATACTCTATCATCTTGCCCGTGGCATCAAGGGGGCGGGTATTGTACGAAAGCAATACGTTGCTGCCGTAGTTATTCATGCCATTAGGAGTCTGGGCATCAACTCCTTGTAATGTATAAAATCCTTTGGCCATTAGGTTTAAACGCGGTAGGGGCTGGTAGCTTAGCACCGCTAATACCTCCGTGAGGTTAGCACCCATGGGGTGCGCCAGCGGTTGTTGGTAATGCTGATAATTGGTATAAATACTTTCGTGCTCGTAGGTGAAAGGGCGGATGTAGTTGACTTCCACCTGTAAATCTAGGTTTTGCACGCCGGCCACATCAAGGAGCTTGCCGCCTAGTTGAATGGCTTGCTTATTGGCCCACCAGCCGTCGCCAGCTAGTATCTCCTTTAGTTTGAATTCGTCCAGCACCAGCTGGCCGTAGAGCTGGGCGCGGTGCTTGATATTCCACTTAAAATCGAGCCCCAGCAAAGCATTGTCGGTTGAGCCCACTTGCTGCTCGATGGCCCGGTAAAAGATGACCGGGTTCAGGTATTGCAGTTCCAGCCCACGCCCCGGCCCGCCCGATACTTCCGACTCAAATACGCCGATGTTGAAATTTTTGGTTACATCGAGGCTTAGGTGGTGCAGCGCCAGGTATTTTTTGGGATACAGCGAATCGGCCCCCGAGATGCTGCGGCGACCGGTCAATTCCGCGAAAATGTTCTGGTAGTTGAATTTCCAAACGCGGGTATTGAATTTCAGAAAGAAATAGGGCGTGCTGTAATCCGACAAAATCAACGAGCGGTAGCCGTTGCCGATGAAGTTGCGGTCGTGCGCAAACTGGATGTTGATGTGCTTGGTAGCCGCGTAGGTAATGCCGCCGCGCGCCGTAAAGAAGTCGTAGGCGCTGCCGCTACTTTTAAAGGGTTTGGTGTAGCCCTCGTGCGGTGCCACGGGGGCCTCGAGGTTGCTATCGCGCCGGATACGCTGCTGCACCCAGCCCGGTACGGCCTCCTGGTTGTCGGCCAGGAAGCCGTAAAAGCCCAGCCGCTGGTCCACCGTGCCCTCGAAAGAAACGCCCCGGGTATTCACGTAGCGCAGGCCGTCGATGCTGCCGCTGCCGCTGTCTTTGCCACCTTGCAGCAGCAGCACGGGGTTCAGGCGAAAAGAAAAATCCTTGGTCTGGACGTGGTATAAATCGGTTTGGTCGCGGTAGAAATACGTGAGAATGGGCTGCTTGCTCTTGTTCAAGTCGTCACCCAGCGCCGAATACATCCAGTTGTCTTTCAATAAATACTGCGCGTTGAAGCGGTCGGCGCGCGAGAGCGTGCCGGGGCCCACCCCGGCACTGTCGGGCGAGAGCAGGCGCTCGCCCAGGCGGGCCCCGGCGGCGCGGGTATAGGGCCGCACGCTGGTGTGCGGGTCGTTCACACTATCCGGCCCGTACTTGATGGCGTAACGGTCGACGAGCCGGTAAGTATCCGGGTCGAGGGGAATATAGAGGGCCCCTTGGGTAGAAAAAACTGCGGTACCAGGTACGGCCTCGGCCGCTGGGGCCGCAACGCGGGCCGGGCTGGCGGCCCTGGTCGGCTGAGCCAGGCGCGGCTTTGGGGCAGCAGGCGCGGCCAAGCTGTCGTTGAAGATATACCAGTTTGCTCTCTGGTCGTCGGCCCCCGGGGCGGACGGGACCGCGGGCGTTTGGGCCGCCGCGAAGCCGGCCGGTAGGATACAGGTAGCTAGTAGTAAAAGAATCTTTCGCATAATGGTAGGATAGCCAACTAATGTGGGGCCCGCCGCATTGCGCGCCCGGCCAATTAATTAACAAACCTACGCAACCGGCCGTTGGTAGCGCGGGGCCCTGCCGACGGGCACGGGCTTGGGCGTTGGGGGTTTTTGTGCCAACTTCGGGACGCGGTTGGCGCACCGCTGGCTTCCTTCCACCCACCCAAAAACCTTGCTGCATGGCTTCTTCTCCGTCCGTTCCCGCCCCCGAAGTTGCGCCGGCCGCCGAGCCCAACCCCCGCGTGCACGAAGTGTGCGCCGAGCCCAGCATCGCCAACCATTTTCTGGCCGAGCTGCGCGACCGCGACGTGCAAAAGGACAGCCTACGCTTCCGCCGCAACTTGCAGCGGCTGGGCGAAATCATCGCCTACCGCATTAGTGCTCACCTCAGCTACACCGACCAGCCCGTGCAAACGCCCCTGGCCGAAACCACCGGTAAGCTCCTGCACGACTTCCCCGTGCTGGCCACGGTGCTGCGGGCGGGGCTGCCGTTCCACCAAGGGTTTCTCAATTATTTCGACCAGAGCCCCAGCGCTTTCGTAGCCGCTTACCGCATCGAGGGCACGGCCCAGGTGACGGTGCAGGTCGATTACCTCTCCGCCCCGCGCCTCGACGAGCGGGTGCTCATCCTGGCCGACCCCATGCTGGCCACCGGCAAAAGCCTGGTGCAGACCTACCGGGCCATGCTGCGCTTCGGCATGCCGCGGCAGGTCCACATCGCGGCCGTCATCGCCTCGCCCGAGGGCCTGGCCCACGTGGCCCGTGAAATCCCCGAAGCCCACCTCTGGGTGGCCGCCATCGACGAGCGCCTCAACGACCAGGCCTACATCATTCCCGGCCTGGGCGATGCCGGCGACCTGGCGTTCGGCAGCAAGCTATAGCCGTCCGGGGCCCTGGCCCGCTGGCCGGGGTATCTTTACCACTGGTTCGCTTTTTGTCAGGCTGTTCCGTCCGTTTATAGCCCCGCCGTGTTGTCCCACGCCTTTAAATATGCCTCTGTGTTCCTGCTGAGCACGGTTAAGTTTTTTGGGGGGCCCTTGGCTGGGGCGTCGATGGGCTTGCCGTTTGTACTCATCATGGTTCTCACCGTGGCGGGCATGATGACCAGCGTGTTCATCATATCGGGCGTGGGACGGGTGTGGGTGCGGCACCGCCAGCAGCAGCGCCGCCTGCGCCGGGTGCCCATTTTTTCCTCCCGCTCACGTAACATTATCAAAGTGTTCCGGCGGTTTGGCATGGGCGGCATTGCCTTCCTCACGCCGATACTGCTCTCGCCTATTGGCGGCACGGTCATCGCCACGCTGCTGGGCGTGCCACGCACCCGCATCATGCTGCACATGCTTTGGAGTGCCGTGTTCTGGGGCGTTGTGCTCACGTTCGTGAGCATCCGCTTCGGGCACATGTTTCACCATTAAAAGAAGTTAAAACTTGATCGTTAAAAGTTAAAACCCTGACCTCAACACGAGGTCAGGGTTTTAACTTTTAACGATCAAGTTTTAACTCTTACCGCCCCCGCCGCTTCAACGCCTTCACTCCGGGGGCCGATGCGCCTTTTTTGCCCGGGTTGGCCTTTGCGCCTTTTTTGCTCTTGGCTTTGCCGGCCACGAAAACCTTCCCCGTGCGCTTGTCGATGGTTTCGCCGGGCTTAATCCACTCCTTGCGCTCGTGGAAGGCCCCTTTGAACTCGGGGTCAAGGCGCTTGCGGCGCTCGTCCAGCTCGCGGCTCATCACCTGCTGCTCTTCGAACGGCGTTTCCTCAATCTTCACCTCGGGTGGCAGCGGTACGTTCTCAATCGGCTGGTTGATAAGATTTTCAATCTCGGCGATGTGCACCATCTCGGCTTCGTTGGCGAAGGTGATGGCCGCGCCTGTGTGCAGGGCCCTGCCCGTGCGCCCGATGCGGTGCACGTAATCGTCGTGGATAATGGGCACATCGAAGTTGATGACGTGGCTCACCTGCGGCACGTCGATGCCGCGGGCCGCCACGTCGGTTGCTACCAGGTAGCGCACCTCCCCGGCCCGAAACGCGTCCATGTTATTGATGCGGGCGTTCTGGCCTTTGTTGCCGTGAATCACGCGCACCTCGCCCGCTGGGGCCTTGCGCTCCAGGAAGTGCGCCACTTGATTGGCGTGCTCCTTGGTGCGGGTAAAGAGCAGCACCCGCGTCATGGTTTCCTGGTCGCGGTGCAACAGGAAGTGCAGCAGATTAATTTTGGTGAGCAGGTTGGGGGCCTCGTACAGCGTTTGCGTCACGGTGGAGGCGGTTTGGGCCGGCGGCGTCACCTCCACCCGCACCGGAAACTCCAGGAATTCCTGGCTCAGCAGCGTCACCCGCTCGGGCATGGTGGCCGAAAACAGCACGTTCTGGCGCTTGCGCGGGATGATTTCCAGGATGCGCCGGATTTGGGGCATGAACCCCATGTCCATCATCTTGTCGGCCTCGTCGAGCACCAGCGTCTTCAAGTCTTTCAGCAGCAGGGCCCCTTTTAAGTAAATTTCCATCAGCCGGCCCGGCGTGGCAATGAGAATGTCCACGCCTTGGGCAATGGTTTCAATCTGAGTTTTGGGCCCCAGCCCGCCGTAAATGGCAAAAATGCGCAAGTCGGTCTGAGTGGCCAGGGCCTTCAAATGGGTTTCGATCTGCATGGCCAGCTCGCGGGTGGGGGCCAGCACCAGGGCCCTGGGGTGGAGGCCCTGGGCGTATTTTACCTTCATGAGCAAGGGCAGGCCGAAGGCGGCGGTTTTGCCGGTGCCGGTCTGGGCGATGCCCAGCACGTCGTGCCCGGCCAGTAGCAGCGGAATGGTTTGGGCCTGCACGGGCGTGGGCTCGGTGAAGCCGGCTTCGGCCACGGCCGTAAGAAGTTGTTTGTTGAGTTTGAAATCGTTGAACGATAAGGCAGCGGGGGTTTCCATGCCGCAAAGGTCGGGCATTTGGCTTGCCCCGAAGTTTTCTTGCCCGCTTCGGCTTCCTTTCTTATCTTTGCAGCACCAAAAACCACACGGTAGATATAGCTCAGCTGGTTAGAGCGCCGGATTGTGATTCCGGAGGTCGTGGGTTCGAGCCCCATTATTTACCCTCATTTTAAAGTCCCCGGAAGCAACTCCGGGGACTTTTTTATTTAATTGCTGTGTATTAAGGCCGGCAATTGCCCCAGGCCGGACTGCTCCGGGGTCGCTGTTAATTTTTCTCCCCGACTATTCCACAACTTAACCCTTCTCTACATGAGCTTACTCGTCATCGGCAGCGTCGCGTTCGACGCCATCGAAACGCCTTATGGCAAAACCGACAAAATCGTCGGCGGCGCGGCCCCGTTCATCAGCCTCTCGGCGTCTTATTCGGTGCAGCCGGTAAAACTGGTGGCCGTAGTGGGCGACGATTTTGCTCCGTCCGACATCCAATTGCTCGAAAGCCACGGCGTGGACACCGAAGGCCTGCAAATCAAGGCGGGCGAGAAAACATTCTTTTGGTCGGGCAAGTACTCGCAGGACCTCAACTCGCGCGAAACCCTGGCCACGGAGCTCAACGTGCTGGGCAGCTTTGACCCGATCATTCCCGACGATTACCAGGACTGCAAGTACCTGATGCTGGGCAACCTAACACCCGCCGTGCAACGCCTCGTCATCCAGCGGCTGGTTAACCGGCCCAAGCTGATTGTGATGGACACGATGAATTTCTGGATGGACGTGGCCCTGGAAGGGTTGCTGGCCACCATCGAAATGGTCGACGTGCTCAGCATCAACGACGAGGAGGCCCGCCAGCTTTCCGGCGAGTATTCGCTGGTGAAAGCAGCCAAGAAAATTCAGGCCATGGGCCCCAAGTATTTGATTATCAAGAAAGGCGAGCACGGGGCCCTGCTGTTTCATAAAAACAAGATGTTCTTCGCGCCGGCCCTGCCGCTGGAAGACGTGTTCGACCCGACCGGGGCCGGCGACACGTTCGCGGGCGGCTTCATCGGCTACATTGCCGCCACCGACGACTACTCGTTTGAGAACATGAAGCGCGCCGTTATTCACGGCTCGGCCATGGCCTCCTTTTGCGTCGAAAAGTTCGGCACCGAACGCTTACTCAACCTCACACAAGAGGAAATTGAGGCCCGCGAAGCCCAGTTTGCTGACCTCGTGCGGGTGGTGCCGGCCTCGGCCATCGCCAACGTGGCGGCGGTGTAGGGACCCGGCGGCAACTCTTTTGCGGCCAAGCGGGTACACTTCATATCCCTCACCGCAAACCGTTACCGCTATGGCTTTATCCAAAAAAGAAACCGACCTCACGAACGCCAAAACGTCCGTCAACCCCGCCGCCAACACCAAGCGCAAAAGCACGCAGGTGCAAAGCCCGAACACAAGCAATGTGTCGGCCCACGGCAATACCACCGATGGCAATAGCTCCGGCAACAACCCCAGCAAAACTGCCAAAATCCGCAGCAACCCCCAGGGCAACAAGCCCATGTCGGTAGCCGGCGGCAAGGGCCCCGGCAAGCAAGGCAACTGAATTTGCTCAAGTCAGTTTCGCACGGAGGTTAAAAGAAGGAAAGGAGTTTCACGGAGTTAATCCTCTCTGTGAAACTCCTTTTCCTCTTCTAACCTCCGTGCGAAATCATTCCTGCCAGCCCCAACCCAACCACTTCGCAAAGCCTCCGCGCTGCGCATCGTCCGCCTCGGCCAGCTTCTCAACCGTGTAGCGGGGGCCATAGGTGGCACCGGGCGTGGCAGTTAGCGTTACCGTCAGCAAGCGGTGCTGGCGAAACACACTGATTTCGTAGCCCGGGGCCCCGCTGTTGAGCAGGGTTTGCAGGTTCATATCGACGCGGCGGCCGTTCACGGCCACGATTTCGTCGTCCACGGTGAGGGCCGTGGCGGCCGGCGAGCCGGGCCAGATGCTGCTTACTTCGGTGCGCTCGTTGCGTACCACCGTGCGGAAGCCAAAGCGACTCTCCGAGGCCGAAGCGTTTTCCGTCGTTATCAGCTGGCAGCCAACCGTGTGTAATACTTTGTCGAGGGGCGGGGCCAGCGGCTCCAGGCCGTAGATAAACTTGTCAAAGTAGGCCCCCATCTTGCGACCGGCTACTTCTTCTACCAGCCGCACGTAGTCGGCTTCGGTGTAGCCGGTGCCGGTTTGGCCAAATTCTGCGTACAGCCGTCGCATCACGTCGTCGAGGCTGCGCGCGTGGCCCGAGAGCTGCCGTAAGGTGAGGTCCAGCAGCAGCGCCACCAGGGCCCCTTTGTGGTACACCGACACCTTGCGGTCGGGTACGCCGGGCTTATAGCCGTCGAGCCACAAGTCCATGCTCGCATCGGCCAGCGAAAGGTTGTGCTCGCCGGCATCGGCGTAGTGCTTTTGCAGCACCGTGCCCAACTCCTCAAAGTATTGGGCCGGGGTGCGCACGCGGCTGCGGGCCAGCAAGTACTCGCCGTAATACGTGGTGATGCCTTCGGCGATGAAGCAGGTGCGAAAGTAATTTTCGCGGGCGTAATCGTAAGGCTGCATCTCGGCAGGCCGAATGCTTTTGATGTTCCAGGCGTGAAATAATTCGTGGCAGCTCACGCCCAGAAATTCCTTGTATAAAGCTTCCGTCATCAGCAACTCAGCGGGGCCCAGCACAATTACCGTCGAGTTGCGGTGTTCCACGCCGTGGTAGTATTTGTAGGGCAGCAGCTGGTTCAGGAAGTGGTAGTCGGTTGCTGGAAAGCCACCAAATAGTGCCACCTGCGCTTCCGAGAAAGCCTGGAAGTCAGCCAACACGCGCGGCCAGCTCAAATGCGCTTCGCCCTGCACCCACACGTGGAACGGGACGCCGCCGGCCGTGTATTCGTGGTGCGCCAGCGCCGGGCTGGCGATGAGCGGCGCGTCGGCCAGCTGGTCGAAGTTTTGGGCCTGGAGCACGTTCGGGGCCGTCTGGGGAAGCCCGCAGGCCAGCTGCCAGTCGTCGGGCAGGGCCAGCGTCAGTTCGCAGGCTTCTTGCTCGCGCCCTTCGGCGTACATAAAACACTGCACGGGGTTCAGGTACAGTTGCGTCTCATCGAGCCACGAGCCGCCGGCGTCCATCTGGTGGGCGTAGAAATTATAATTGATTTTCAGTGTCTTGCCCGCCACATTGGGCACTTCCCAGCGGTCTTTGGTCGTTTTGCGGTAGGGCAAGAACTGCCCGGTGGCCGCGTCGCTGACCTCGACCCGCTGGATTTTTTGGGCGAAATTTTGCAGTTCGTAGCGGCCCGGTCGCCAGGCCGGAAGCTGCACGGCCAGCGGGGCCGCCGCGTCGGCGGGCACGGCTAGCGTCATTTCTACTTGCAGGTAAAACGTGAGCGGGTTTTCGTAGGAAACGCGGTACTGAATCATGGGTGGCGGCCGGAGGGATGAACGGGCGAAACTAGCAACCCGCATACGCAAGCCGCCGCGCCCGAAGCCAATAATTCGGCCACCCCAGTGCAACCGCTTGGATCAAAGCTATTAGGCCACCAACGATTGTCGCGCCCGCACTTGCGAATCTTGGTGCTTCCCCGTACCTTTGCCGGCCCAACTCGAAACTTGACTTGACATGAAACGCACCTACCAACCTTCGCAGCGCAAGCGTCGCAACAAGCACGGCTTCCGCACGCGCATGGAATCTGCCAACGGCCGCAACGTGCTGGCCCGCCGCCGCGCCAAAGGCCGCAAGCGCCTCACCGTATCCGACGAAGGCCGCCACAAGCGCTAGTATATTTTAGCTGTTGGCTGTTAGCTAGCGGTTTCATCACCTTGCGAAGAAGAGCAGCGTGAACGAGCTAACGGCTAATAGCTCACAGCTAACAGCTAAAAGATATACCTTCCCAAAAGAGGAACACCTGTGCCGCAAGAAGCTCATCGACGAGCTTTTTGGGAAGCAGGGTTCCTCTTTTGGCGTTTACCCGCTGCGCATCGTGTGGCTGAAAAGCGAGGGGCCCACCGCAGCCCCGCCCCAGGTGCTCATCAGCGTGAGCAAGCGCGGCTTCAAGCGGGCCGTCGACCGCAACCGTCTCAAGCGCCTCATCCGCGAAGCGTACCGGCTGAATAAATACCGGCTGTTGGAGCACCCCGGGGGCCATTCCGTGGGGGTATTAGGAATTATTTATACCGGCAAAGAAAAAAGTGCATTGGCATTAGTGGAAAAAAAATTAATTTCCGCCTTCCATCGTTTGCTCGGTACCACGGCCCCCGGCCCGGCTTCGCCGCCCGCCGCGTAGCTTCGCCCCAGCACTGCCCGCCCATGACTTTCCGCAATAAGCTTTACGCCGGCTTGGCGCTCAGTAGCGCCGCGCTGCTGTTTTCTTTCCGCACTGCTTCTGATAACGAGCGGTACTTCGAAATTGCTAAGAACCTCGACATCTTTGCCACGCTCTTCCGCGAGGTGAACACCTACTATGTGGACGAAATCACGCCCGGCAAGCTGGTGAAAACAGGCATCGACGCCATGCTCAAGTCGCTCGATCCTTACACTAACTACATCCCGGAGGACGATATAGAAGACTTCCGCACCATGACCACCGGCCAGTACGGCGGCATCGGGGCCGTGGTGGTGAAGCGCAACGGCAAAACCGTGGTGCAAAGCGCCTACGAAGGCTACCCGGCCCAGAAGGCCGGCCTGCTGCCGGGCGACGAAATCCTGAACATCAACGGCGTAGTGGTCGACAAAAAGTCGAACTCCGACATTAGCAAGCTGCTCAAGGGCCAGGCCCAGTCGGTGGTGAAGCTGCTCGTGACCCGCTACGGCCAGGACAAGCCGGTGGAGGTGGCCATCACCCGCGATAAAATCCAGGTGGAAAACGTGCCTTATGTGGGCATGATTTCGCCCGAAATCGGCTACTTCCAGCTTGCGGGCTTCACCGTCGACGCGGGCAAAGAAGTGCGCAACGCCGTGACCAAGCTCAAAGCCCAGGGCGCAAAAAAAATCGTGTTCGACATCCGCGACAACCCCGGGGGCCTCCTCAACGAAGCGGTGAACATCTCGAACCTTTTCATCGACAAGGGCCTGGACGTGGTGAGCACCAAGGGCAAAGTGACGGAGTGGAACAAAACCTACAAGGCCCTGGACGTGCCGCTCGACACCCAGATTCCGGTGGCCATTATTACGAGCAACCGCTCGGCCTCGGCCTCGGAAATCGTGTCGGGCGTATTGCAGGATTACGACCGCGCCGTGCTGGTAGGGGAGCGCACCTTTGGCAAAGGCCTCGTGCAAGCCACGCGGCCCCTGAGCTACAACTCGCAGCTGAAGGTGACGACCGCTAAATATTACATTCCCAGCGGCCGCTGCATCCAGGAAATTGACTACAGCCACCGTGCCGATGACGGTACGCTGGGCAAATTTCCGGACTCGCTGCGTACGGCTTTCAAAACCACTGCCGGCCGCACCGTGTACGACGGCGGCGGCGTGGCCCCCGACGTGGAAGTGGCCGACCGCGAAATCGCCGACATCACCCGCGTCCTGCTCCAGAAAAGCTACCTGTTCGACTACGCTACCCGCTTCCGGTCCGAGCACAACACCATCGCTTCGGCCCGCGAGTTTAAGCTCTCGGAGCCCGAATACCAGAAATTCGTGGCCTACCTCCAGGGCAAGAACATTAGCTACAGCACCGATTCTGAGAAATCCCTTACCGACCTCAGCAAAAGGCTAAAGGAGGAGAAGCATTACGACGACGTAAAAAATGAGTTGGAAACCATGCGCCGCAAAATGGTTGTCAACAAAGCCAACGATTTGCAGCGCTTCAAGCCCGAAATAAAGGAAATCCTGGAGCAGGAAATCGTGTCGCGCTACTACTATGAGAAGGGCCGTACCGAAGCTGGATTCGACGATGACCCTAATATTCTCGCCGCCGTAGCCGTTCTCAACGACCCCAACCGCTACGCCGCGCTGCTGAAACCCAGCGGGCAAGCGGCCAGCGCACGCAAGTCGGCGGGCACGAAATAGGGAACTACGAGGCCCTTTTTTTTAGTATTTTAGTTTCTTCTGCTTTTCTTCATGACTGCCGACCAACGCCTGGACCAACTTGAACCGCTCGTCTCGCAAACCTTAGCCGTTGTTGACCGCCACACCGCCCAACTTAAGCAGTTGGTCAGCTTAGTGCTGCAGCAAGGCGATTTAGCTAGGCAGCAAAGCGACAATATAGTATTCGCAATAAATGAAATTAAAGGCTTGAGGCAGGAAATCGGCGAGGTGAGCCGGGAAGTCGGCGGGGTGAGGCAGGAAATCGGCGAGGTGAGCCGGGAAGTCGGCGGGGTGAGGCAGGAAATCGGCGGGGTGAGCCGGGAAGTCGGCGGGGTGAGGCAGGAAGTCGGCGGGGTGAGGCAGGAAGTTCTCCAGGAAATTGATGAACTAAAAGGTAAAATAGACGCTATAGAACAAAATCAGTCCATTGCCAATACACGGCTTGGCGATGTGGAAAATGCGGTATCTATCGTGGGAATAAAGGTGACTAATCTGGACACCAAGCTTGACCAAATCTTGGGCCTGCTCGACGGAGGCAAGTAGCCAGAGTAGCGAAAAAGAGGCTAACGGCAAGGCTAAACCCGCCGTAAATTTGCCTGGCTAAAGAAAACCCGCTTGCCCACGCTCCTCTCTCTCGAAACCTCGTCTCCGGTCTGCTCCGTTGCCCTGCACGACGCAGCCGATGGCCACCTGATTGGCCAATCCGAGCTGCGGCTGGACAAGTCGCATTCCACCCACCTCACTATTCTCATCCAGCAGTTGCTGGAAAACACCGGCCGCGCATTAGCTGACCTTGCCGCTGTGGCCGTGAGCGACGGGCCCGGCTCCTACACCGGGCTGCGTATCGGGGCGGCGGCGGCGAAGGGTTTGTGCTTCGCGCTGGATATTCCACTGGTGGCGGTGAGCACGCTGGGGGCCCTGGCGGCGCAAGTGGCCTCCCTGACGGCTGGGGCGGAAGAAGCCTTGTTTTGCCCGATGCTGGACGCGCGGCGCATGGAGGTGTACACGGCCCTGTACACGCACGACGGGCAAGAGGTGCTGGCCCCCGCGCCGCTCATCCTCACGCCCGACGCGCTGGCCGAACAAATGGCCCACCGCCGGCTGTTATGCTTTGGCAACGGCGCGGCCAAGTTTCGTCCGCTGGTGGTTGGGCAGCCTAACATTAGTTTTCTGGCCGGCGTCGAGCCTTCGGCCGTGGCGGTGGGGGCCCTGGCAGTAGCAGCTTTTTGCCGGCAGGAGTTTCAGAATGTGGCTTATTACGAGCCGTTTTATTTGAAGGAAGTGTACACGACCACGCCTCGTTAGAGCTTGGTTTGGGCAGGGTGCTTAATTTTTACTCATCAGTCACCGTTCAAGCACCAACAGCTAAGCACCGAGCACCAAAACTATGGAACCGCTTTTCGTCAACCGCGTCGCCAACAGCGGCCTCGTTACCCTCAACCTGGAAGAATTCATTCATCCCGGCGAACGGGTAATATACGATATCAAAGACAACCTTTTCCACGGATTGATACTGCGTGAGAAGGATTTTCGCGAGTTTATTAAAACGCACGACTGGGTCCAATACGACGAGAAAAACGTCGCCATCACCTGCTCGGCCGATGCCATTGTGCCCACTTGGGCTTACATGCTGCTGGCCATCAAGCTGCAAAACCACGCCCACCGCTACGTCTTTGGCGACCTGGGGGCCCTGGAGCAAGCGCTTTTTCAGGAAGCCATTGCCGGCCTCGACGCCGAGGAATACCGCGACGCCAAGGTGGTGGTGAAGGGCTGCGGCGATAAGCCCGTGCCCACTTTCGCCTACGTGGCCATCATGCAAAAGCTGCTGCCCGTCACGAGCAGCATCATGTACGGCGAGCCGTGTAGCACCGTGCCGCTCTACAAAAAGCCCAAACCAAGCAGCGACCAGCTTTAAGCGAAGCAAGCGAGCCAGCCGGGGAGGGCTGGCAGCGGCCGAAAGAAGCTTTCAAGTGCGTCGGGGACGCCCGCGAGAGCAACCAAGACGCTTGCGAGCGCAGCGGAGACGCCCCCGGAAGGCCCTGGGCCCCGGGAACCGCGCATCTTTGCTTCGTGAATACTGTCTCTGCTCCTTACAAAATAAGTTTTCTTGCCGGTGCGGCCATTGTGGTGGCCAACATGGTAGGCACGGGCGTTTTTACCAGCCTCGGGTTTCAGGTGCTCGACATCCAAAGCGGGTTCGCGCTGCTGATGCTGTGGGCAGTGGGGGGCCTCATTGCTCTTTGCGGGGCCGTGTGCTACGGCGAGCTGGCCGCCGCCATGCCCCGCTCGGGCGGCGAATACCACTATTTAGGACAGATTTACCACCCAGCGGTGGGCTTCTTGTCGGGTTGGGTGTCGGCCACGGTTGGTTTTGCGGCCCCCACGGCGCTGGCCGCACTGGCCCTGGGTGAATACGCCAAGAGCGTGTGGCCCGGTCTGGGCCAGGCGATGGTGCAAGGCACTGGCATCACCGGGGCCACGCTGCTGGGCGTAGGCGTGGTGCTTGGCCTGGCCCTGGTACACGGCACGAGCACTCGCGCCGGCAGCCGCCTGCAAATCGCTGTAACAGCCCTGAAAGTGGGCGTGCTCGTGGCTTTTATTGGGGCCGGCCTGGTGGTGGGGGAGGGGCAGCCCTTGCATTACGCCCCCGACGCGGCCGGCTGGCGGTCGGTACTCAGCCCCGCTTTTGCCGTCAGCCTGGTATATGTGAGCTACGCGTACTCGGGCTGGAACGCGGCGGCGTACCTCACCGGCGAAATCGACAACCCCGGCCGCAACCTCTCGCGCATTCTGCTGGCCGGCACCGCCGTCGTACTCCTATTATATGTGGGGCTGAATTATGTATTTCTCCGCTCTACGCCGCTGGCTGGGCTGAAGGGGCAGGTAGAAGTCGGCTTTGTGGCAGCTTCTTCGTTGTTTGGGGCCGCGGCGGGCCGTTTTATGGGCGGCGTTATCGCGGCGCTGCTGGTATCCACCATCAGCTCGATGATTTTCGCCGGTCCCCGCATCGTTCAAACGATGGGGGAGGACCTGCCAGCCTTGCGCTTCCTTGCCCCTAAAAGCCGCGCCGGAATTCCCGTGCGGGCCCTGCTGCTGCAAATAGCCGTCACGTTGGCCTTCATCCTCCGGCCCAGCTTCAAGGAAGTGCTGGTGTACGCCGGCTTCGTGCTGAACCTGTTCACTTTCCTCACCGTGTTGGGCTTGTTCGTGCTGCGCTGGAAAAAACCCGCCATGCCCCGGCCCTACCGCGCCTGGGGCTACCCGCTCACTCCATTGGTTTTCTTGGGCTTGAGCGGCTGGACGCTCGCTTTCATCCTGCGCGACAAGCCCACCGAATCGCTCTACGGTCTACTTACCTTGGTCGGGGGCCTTGTGGTGTATGCGGCCACCACCCGTCTTTCTCGCCCATCCCGGCCTGCGCCAAACCTGTAACTTGCGGCTTTTAAGCGGGGCCCCGGCGCCGGGGCCCCGCTCATTTTCACTCCTTATATATATGCTGCTCCGCAACGCCGTTTTCCGGCTGCTTCCCGTCGCTCTATTGGCCCTGACGGCCTGCTCCGAATCGTCTACTAAGACCGACACGGTTACCAAAGCCCAGGGCTCCGCAGCGGTACCGCCCGTCGCCAAGCCGGCCCCGGCCGACTCGGTTGCGCCCGCTGCTCATCCGGTTGCCACCGATACCGCTTACGTGCAAGATGTAGCCGCCTACCTCGCCGGCCTTCCCGTCCGCCCAAATTCTGAGTTAGCCACCCTCACCAGGGGCCCCGCCTACCAAGCTTTTGCTAAAGACCAAGGCAAAAGCTGGGCGAAATACACCAGTACTCACACCAGCCGCATGACCAAATGGGCCGGCCACGAGTTGGATTCTGTGCAGC
The DNA here is from genome assembly GCA_964242665.1 of uncultured Hymenobacter sp. Classification (GTDB taxonomy): domain Bacteria; phylum Bacteroidota; class Bacteroidia; order Cytophagales; family Hymenobacteraceae; genus Hymenobacter. The sequence goes on along the minus strand of CAXTBA010000033.1, from coordinate 3,654 downwards.
GCCACAGCCCCACCATCTTTTATCCGTTCAGTGGCCCCGACTTTCTCAACGTCGTCACGATGTTTCCCACCAGCCAAACCTACGTGATGGTGGGGCTGGAGCCCGTGGGCAGCGTACCGGCCCACGCTTCGCTCGAAGACCCCAAGCTGTACCCCGCCATCAAAGCTTCGCTGTGGTCGGTGCTGAACTTTAGCTTTTTCCGCACCAACGACATGGCCATCGACCTAAAATCGGTGGAGTTGGACGGAGCCGTGCCGCTCATCATGCTTTTCGCTGCCCGCACCGGCCACCAAATCCTGACCGTGCATCCCGTGCAGCTCACCGCCGCCGGCCAGCTCGCCCCCGGCGCGGCCGACACCACCCGTGCCGGGGGCCGTGCTAACATTCCCGGGGCCGAAATTCAAGTACAGGGCCCCAGCGGCCAGGCGCAAACTATTTATTACTTCTCTGCTGATATCAGCGATGCCAAGCTGGTGCCCCACCCGGCCTTGCTGACTTACGTGCGCTCCCTGGGGCCCCTCACTACTTATGTGAAGTCGGCCACTTACCTCATGCACAAAGCATATTTCTCCAAAATTCGTAACCTCGTCCTGGCCCGCAGCAATTACCTGCTGCAAGACGACTCCGGCATTGCCATGAAATATTTTCCCGACGGCATCTGGCAGTTTACGCACTACGGCACCTACCGCCGTCCCATCAATCTGTTCGCCAAACACTACCAACCCGAGCTAACTGCTGCCTACACCGACAGCTTGCACCGCCCCCGCCCGCTACCCTTCGGTACCGGTTATAATTGGCAACAAACCGATTCCAACCTGATGCTGGCCCGCCGCCGCACGCCAGTTAGCAACTAAACATTTCCAATAAAAGCCACCGCACGGGGGCCGTGGTGCAGTCGCCACGGCCCCCGTGCGTTTCCATGCCGTTGATGAAAACCAAGCTTGCCGCCTCCATCCGCCATACGTATATAATAGGAATGCTCTGCTCGACAGTAATTGTCGCCTTGGCTAGCCGCACCTCCTCCCACGCGCCCCAGCACAAAAGCCAGGGCCCCCGCTCGGCCCCTAGCGATTCGCCCCTCCTCGACTCCCTACTCCATACGGCCCCCGGCCTGGCTCGCATCGCCGACAATCCTACCTACGAGTTGCAAATCATTTATACCCAAATTGACCGCGACGCCCAAAATCAGCCCCGTTTCACGCTCCACACTTTCCACGTCAACCCGCGCCAATATTTCAACCCTGCCAGCTTGGTTAAACTGCCCGTCGTGGCACTTTCTCTGGAAAAGCTGAACGCCCTGCACCAGCTTGGTGTCACCCGCCGAACCATCATGGCGACCGGCACTGCCTTCCGCTGCCAAACCCCCGTCCCTTTTGCCGCCCCCGCCGATTCCGACCAAACGGCTACCGTGGGCAACTACATCAAACGAATGCTGCTCGTAAGCGACAATTCCGCCTACAATCGCCTCTACGAGTTCCTTGGCCAGCGGCCCCTCAACGAGCGCCTCACTCAGCTTGGCTACCCCAATGTTCGCATCACCCGCCGCTTCGCCCCCTGCGATACGGCTGTCAACCGCCATACCAACCCCATCAGTTTCCACACCTGCGCCGGTGATACCTTATACAAACAGCCGGCCCTCACCAATCCCGAGCCTTACACTAGTCCTCTCGGTCCGGTTTTAAAAGGCCGGGCCTACCAGGTAGGCAAGCGCATCATTCGCCAACCCTACGATTTTACCACGGCCAACCACTTGCCTTTGGCCGATATCAGCACCCTCCTGCGTACCCTACTCTTCCCCGAATCAGTTCCTGCTCCCCAGCGGCCCCGCCTCACCGCCGCCGATTACCTTTTCCTTCGGTTCTACCTCCACGCTACACCCCACGAGTCCGGTTTCAGCCCCTATGCCTCGCCCCGCTACTTCGACGCGTATAAGAAATACCTCTACTACGGCCGCAATCCAACGCTTGCCATTGAAAACGGTCTTCATATCTACAACATTGTTGGCATGTCCCACGGCTTTTTAGCTGATGTAGCCTACTTCGCCGACTCGCTTCACCAATCCGAGTTCCTGTTAAGCGCCGTCGTTTATGTCAATTCCGACGGCATTATAAACGATGGGGCCTACGAATACGAAACGGTAGGCCTGCCTTTCCTAGTCCAGTTGGGCCAAACCGTCCGGCAATACGAAGCTGCCCGCCCCCGCCAGTACCGCCCTAACCTGGATGAATTCTTTGTTTCGGAAGTAATAAAGTGAATACAGCCTGAAAAGACAGCGCTCTAAGCTAATAATAACCAGTATGATACTTTGCCACGCTAATGATAGCTCTAGAACATGTAGATAGAATATCAGCCAGCGCCTTGCAAAAGCGGGAACAACCTTCTATTTTTGCACTCCCAAATCGAACGGACAAGGGCGAGAAAGGAACAATAAAAATAAAATCCTGTTTCTCTTGGTCAATTGAAAAGACTACCCTTACCTTTGCACCCCGCTTCGAATCAAATGGAATCGACGCACAATGAGAGAGAATTAAAAACTCTTCTCTTTCTTGTTAAAGCGAAAAAAGTTTCTACCTTTGCACCCCGCTTGGTTTTAAAGATAAGCCGAGTAGTGAAAGAAAAAAAGAAAGTAAATTTTTTTCGCTTTTAACTTGCTAAGTTAAAAATTAACAGTACCTTTGCACTCCCAAATCGAAAGAAAGGGCACAAAAGTACCGGCCACTTGGCCACACTGTTGCTTCAAATGGAAGCAACACACGTTCTTTGAATGACTGGAAAAGACAAATGGTAAGATTTATCTTAAGCAATTAAGATAAATATTTTACAAGCGTAAAGTTGATTTAAACTCGTCAATACGAATTGAATTAGCCCTTGACATCAGCCACGGTTCGCCGTGGTGCAGGACATATTACAATGGAGAGTTTGATCCTGGCTCAGGATGAACGCTAGCGGCAGGCCTAATACATGCAAGTCGAACGGTCCATAGCGATGTGGACAGTGGCGCACGGGTGCGTAACGCGTAGCCAACCTGCCCTTGACTGGGGGATAGCCCGCCGAAAGGCGGATTAATACCGCATACAACTTGGAACCGGCATCGGTTTTTGGTTAAAGATTTATTGGTCAAGGATGGGGCTGCGTGCCATTAGCTGGTTGGGGGGGTAACGGCCCACCAAGGCGACGATGGCTAGGGGAGCTGAGAGGCTGGTCCCCCACACGGGCACTGAGATACGGGCCCGACTCCTACGGGAGGCAGCAGTAGGGAATATTGGGCAATGGGCGAGAGCCTGACCCAGCCATGCCGCGTGCAGGATGAAGGCTTTCTGAGTCGTAAACTGCTTTTGACAGGGAAGAATAAGCTGGTCGTGACCAGTGATGACGGTACCTGCAGAATAAGCACCGGCTAACTCCGTGCCAGCAGCCGCGGTAATACGGAGGGTGCGAGCGTTGTCCGGATTTATTGGGTTTAAAGGGTGCGTAGGCGGCTTCGTAAGTCCGGGGTGAAAGCCCGTTGCTCAACAACGGAACTGCCCTGGAAACTGCGGGGCTTGAGTCCAGACGAGGTCGGCGGAATGGGCGGTGTAGCGGTGAAATGCATAGATACCGTCCAGAACCCCGATTGCGAAGGCAGCTGACTAGGCTGTTACTGACGCTGAGGCA
>CAXTBA010000032.1:0-37006 GCA_964242665.1 uncultured Hymenobacter sp. | reverse complement strand
CTCAGCAGGTGCAGGCCCTGGTCGGTCACGGCCGCCGCGTCGGTGATGCCGATGCCGTTCAGGCTTTTCACCCGCACGATGCTGAACAGCACCAAGTCGTAGATGTCAACGAAATAGCCAAGCGCGGCCACGATGACAATGGCGCTGAACAAGCCCGACAGGGGCCGTTCGGGCGCGAGAACCGGAGAATTGCTGGCGGGATTCATGGCGGGCGAAAAAAGGTGATTCGATGCGCTAAATATACTGCAACGTGCTTTCGGGTAGCGAGCCCCCTGCGGGTTTTGCTAACCCGCTGTAGCCGCCGCCCTACCCCGCCCGGAACCGCTCCCAGCGGATCATCATGTACTTGTCGCCCAGCTCCGTCACCACCAGGCCGGCCCCTTTCAGGTTCTCGGGCTTTTGGAAAAAATCGGCCAGTTCCTTCTGGTTAAGAATCTTATAAGTTGGGTGATAATCGGTTTGGCGGGGGGCCTTCATGCCGTACTTTTTCACCCAGTTCATCACGCTCACGTGGCTCACGCCCAGCAGGCGCTCAATCTCGCGGTAGCTCACGCCTTCGATGTAAAGCTGCAAGGCCTTCACCACGTAGTACGGATTCACCTCGCGGCCCACCTTGGCCACGGTGTAGTGGTAATTGCAATTTTTGCACTTAAACCGCTGCTGGCCATTCACTACACCGCTCTTGGTGGCCTCCTTCGATTCGCATTTAGGACAAGCCAGCGTAGACATGATGCAAAACAAGCTGTGTGGTTGTAAAGCTATAACTTTTCAGCAAACCTATAATCCTTTAGCAAGAAATGCCTGAACGGACCAGCTACAACATGCTGGCAATGCGCCCCCAGCCGGTGCGGTGAGCTCACTATCTTACCGGTATGAAACACAAACGCACCCTAAACCGCAAACGCATCCGGGGCCTGCGCCGCCTCTTCCGGCAGCACCAGCGCTGGGCCGCTGCACCAGAAGAGCTTTCATTGATCTTGTTAGAACGCGCTCACTTTCAGCGGGAACAATTGGGCATAGCGCCGTGGACAGTGCACGGGAAGCCGCCACTTGCCATCCGGCAATTGTGGGCCAACCGGCTGCTAACCGATTTTTTTGAATGGCAACAGCAGCTTACTCCTTTATATCCAACATTTTGGCTATCCATCCGGTTATACGACCCTAGGTTTGGATTGTCACAGTTGGATGTCGCCATTCACGAGCATCAAGCCTATTTCGAGGGCCACTTCAGGAACGAGGAAGGCGGTGTGCCGCTGCCACCTGAGTTCCAGTCGCTACCGGGCGCGGCACAGTTGCGCTGGGCTTGCTACGCCGAAGTAGATGCGTTTAGTCCCGCTGAGTTTGCGGAGTATCACACCTTGTACAAAAGAAAACCTTATTGGTCAGCCCAGGACAGTAAAGGCGAAGACTGTGTAGCGGTACAGACGGGTTATGTATGGATCGGCCGGGCGGCTACCTGAGCTTCATCTGTAGCTTTGGCACGCCCAATCCAGCCGTACTATGCCTCCACCTGCCTTCCACTCCTTCACCCCCGCCGACCTTGCGCCCGCCCAGTGGCAGCAGTTGCTGGGCGGCGCGGTGGCGCCGCGCCCCATCGCCTTCGCCAGCACGATCGACGCCGCGGGCCGCGTGAACCTGAGCCCGTTCAGTTTCTTCAACGTGTTCAGCTACACGCCGCCCATCCTCGTGTTTTCGCCCGTCAACCGGATGCGCGACGGCTCACCGAAGCACACGCTGCTCAACGTACAGGCTGTGCCCGAGGTCGTCGTCAACATCTGCGACTACGCGCTGGTGCAACAGCTGTCGCTGGCCAGCGCTGAGTACCCGGCGGGCGCGAACGAGTTTACCAAAGCGGGCCTCACCGAGCAACCCAGCGAGCAAGTGCGCCCGCCCCGCGTGGCCGAGGCCCCCGCCGCCTTCGAGTGCGTGGTCGAGCAGATTGTTGAGTTGACCCAGGGCCCCGGGGCGGGCAACCTGGTGGTGTGCCGCGTGGTGCGGGCCCACTTCCGCCACGACGTCCTGCTGCCCAACGCCAGCGGCATCGATCCTTTCAAGCTCGACGCCGTGGCCCGGCTCGGCGGCGACTGGTACTGCCGCGCCGGCGGAGCCAGCCTGTTCGAAGTGGTACGGCCCAACCGCCGCCTGGGCATGGGCTTCGACCAGCTGCCGGCGCACCTGCGCACCAGCAACATTCTCACCGGCAATGACTTGGGCCAGCTCGCCAACGTCGAGCACGAGGCCCTGCCCACGCCGGAGCAAATCGAAGCGTTTAGAACCGAGCCAATGGTGGCTTATGTTTTGAATAAATACCGCGGCAATGCCCCCGAATTGCACAAACAATTGGTGCAACTGGGGCAGCAGCTTTTGGCAGAAGGGCGGCCGGCGGAGGCCTGGAAGGCACTTTTGCTGGCAGGATGAGAACGCGACTGGAATCCCTGGCAACTTAAAACCTGGGGCATTTATCCCAAGGAAACCGGGTTTATCGAAGCCCAAGCCTTGTACTTGATTACTGGCTGGGACACGCACGATTGGTATGACCGTTGTGAACAGCAGCTGTTCAGCGCGACGAGCGGTTCTGACCGAACAAAGTACTTGCTGCGTTGATCACTGCAATAGCTACGATCGTTTTGCGCAATAAGTCCTGCACCTACTATTTACTACATTTGATGATGAGCGCTCCTAGGCACTCGCTAGTCCTCACCAGTGAAGCGTTTACTGTTTATTTTTGTATTTATATCCAACACTTTACCGCTGTGGGCGGCCACTAGCAGCGTAGACAGCCTGCTAACCGAGCTAAACCAGGCCCTGGCCCACAAGAAAGAGTACGACGGGCAGCGCCTGAACCGGATTGCCGAGCTTACGGCCGAGTTTGCGTCTCACGAGGTAGACGATAATGCAAAATTCGACTTGGGCCTGCGCATCTACGATGAATACAAGGCCTTCAAATACGATTCCGCATTCGTTTATAGCCAGAAGATCACCCGGCTGGCCGCGCAGTTGAAGAGCTCCGAGAAGGTGGAAGTGGCCAAGCTGAAGCTGGCTTTCGTCCTGCTCTCTTCCGGGATGTTCAAGGAAACCTTCGAAACGCTCAACAGCATCAACCCCGGCCGGTTGACGGCCGCCGATAAGCCAACATTTTACTTTCTCAAAGCCCGTGCTTACAGTGACTTGGGCGATTTCGATCAAGACCGGGTGTACCGGCCCGACTATTACCGCAAAGCGCTGGCCTGCGCCGACACGGCGCTGCTGTTCTCTCGGCCCGGCTCCTACGATTACTTGTCGGTGCAGGAATTCAGGGCCCAAAAAACCGGCGACCTACGTGCCGGGGCCGCGGTGTACCGCCAAATACGCCGCTTGCCCCACCTGTCGCTGCACCAACTGGCGGTTAGCGCCAGCACCACGGCTTACATCTACGAGCTGACCGGCCAGGACGAAAAGGCTTTCGAACTGCTGTTGGTGTCAGCCATTGCCGACGTGAAAACGGCCACCAAAGAAACCGTGGCCATCCTAAAAGCATCGGATTATTGCTACCGGCGCGGCGATTTGAAAAACGCCTACACCTTCATCAAAGAAGCCCAGGAAGGTGCGGCTTTTTACAAAGCGCGGCAGCGGCAAGTAGAAATCAGCCACGTTTCGTCCCTGATAGAAGGGCAAAAAATCAACATCATTGAAAGCCAGCGCAAATCTTTAAAAACCTATTCCATCGTCGTCACGCTGCTGGCGGTTTTCATTATCGGCTTTGCCTTCATCATTTTCCAGCAGCTATGGAAGCTGCAAAAGGCCGACCGGCTGATTTCCATTGCCAATCGGGAGCTGCGCGGGCGCAACGACGAGCTGCGCCATCTGAATGGCGGGCTGAACGAGGCCAACCGGATCAAGGAAGAATACATTGGCTATTATTTCCACAACAACTCGCAGTACATCGATAAAATCGAAACGCTGAAAAAGACGCTCGACGCCCTATTGAGCAACAAACACTACGCTGGAATGCAAAAGGTGGTGGATGGCATCAACATCAAAAAAGAGCGTAACGATCTGCTTAAGGGCTTCGACACCGTGTTTCTCCAGCTGTTTCCTCATTTCATCGCCCAGTTTAACGCCCTACTTAAAGCGGAAGACCATATCCAACTCCTTGAAGACCAACTGCTGACCACGGAGTTGCGAATTTTCGCCCTCATCCGGTTGGGAATCGACGACAGCGAGCAGATCAGCCGGATGCTGGGATATTCCATTAACACGATTTACACCTATAAAACCCGGGTAAAAAACCGATCTTTCCTGCCGAACGAGGAATTTGAAACCCGGGTCCAAGCCATCCAGGCAGTTTGAGTAGCGCTTGCCCAGCTAAGAGGCTGGCAACAGTTAGAAGACGTGGCCTTCGCCCGCAGGGTTGTTGCGAAGAAGATAGCATAACGGGGAACAACAGTGGTGAACTAGCATGCACCGAAAACGTAACCATAAGATAAGCTCATACAGTAGTCGCTTGGACAGTTTGCCCATCGACTCGCGCGTTGATTAGCGGCGTATCAGAAAAAGTAACGGAATAAACGCACCAAATGCTGGCTCAAGGGCTCTTAAATAGATTATATAAGGTTCATATTTTGACTCGGATTTTTATTTACTAGTTGTTATAAATCAGTGTTATATCTTTTACATGGGTTAATATTTTTTATATCCTGGCTTGATAATTTTTGCCGCAATAATGAGCCCTCTTCTTTTGTCCGGTCGATGTGCTGTTGATGCCGCTGCAAACGATTGCCAACCAGGGAAACATCTATTAAATTCGTCTCACAAACGTTCTCTGCTTCTTGGCATTGGCAAACAGCAGCTAGACCAAAAATTATTGTTGGCGACCCCTTAACTCCCTGCTCATGCTATACTTCTTACCTACTCCCATTTGTCATTACTACAAAAGATGGGCCTTGCTGCCGGTGCTGGGGGCGCTTGCCCTTGGCACCGCCTCCGCACACCCGGCAGGCCCAGTGCTCCGGTTAGCCGCTTCCGCTGATAAAGGGGTACCGCTGATTGCGGGAGCTAACCGCTCAAACGCGCTGATAGGTGGAGCAACAATTACTCCTGCGGCCAACGGTACCGTCACCGGCCGGGTGGTGGACGCCAAAGGAGACGGCATTCCGGGCGTTACTGTTGTGGTGGAAGGCACCACGCTGGGATCTTCCACCAATGCAGATGGCACGTACACCGTGGCCAATGTGCCGGCGGGGCCGCACACCCTAATTTATTCTTCCATCGGGCTAAACTCGGTGCGCGTACCTGTAACGGTGCTGGACGGTCGGCCGACGCAAGTGGCAGCCACCACGCTGACCGAAAACGCTACGGCGCTCAGTGAGGCCGTGGTAGTGGGCTACGGCACCGCCCGCCGCCAGGACGTGACCGGCTCGATTGCCACCGTAACGTCGAAAGACTTCGTGCAGGGGCAGGTGACCTCGCCCGAGCAGCTCATCCAGGGCAAGCTGGCCGGCGTGCAGATAACGACCGGCGGCGGCGACCCCGGTGCGTTGAGCACCATTCGCATCCGCGGCGGCTCGTCGCTGAATGCCAGCAACGACCCGCTCATCGTCATCGATGGGGTGCCAGTAGACAACCAGGGCATCGCCGGGGCCGGCAGCGCGTTGACACTGGTGAACCCCACCGACATTGCGACGTTCACCGTGCTCAAAGACGCTTCGGCCACGGCCATCTACGGTTCGCGGGCGTCCAACGGCGTGATTATCATTACCACCAAAAAAGGTCTGGATGGTGAAAAGATGCACGTCAACATCAACTCGCAGCTGTCGCGCTCGACAAATTACGGCAAGGTTGATGTGCTGAGCGCCGATGCCTACCGCACCCTGACGACTCAGGCCATTGCGGCCGGCACCGTTCCTGCCGTCGGGGCCAAATACTTGGGCACCGCCGACACCGACTGGCAGGACGCCATCTACCGCACGGCCTGGACCAGTGACAACAGCGTGAGTCTGACGGGCAGCGCCAAGCACGTGCCCTACCGGGTGTCGCTGGGGTCTCTCGACCAGAACGGAACGCTGCTTACCAGCAACCTGAAGCGCAACTCGGCTTCCATTGGCCTCACGCCGCGCCTGTTCGACAACCATTTGCGCATTGACGTCAACCTGAAGGGCACCCAGGCCGACTACCGCTTTGCCGACCAAGGGGCCATCGGTGGCGCCGTGCGGTACAACCCCACCCAACCCATCTACAGCGGTAATGACCAGTTTAACGGCTACTACGAGCTGCTGAACGGGGCCATCCCCAATTCCCTCACCGACCGCAACCCGGTGGCCCTGCTCAACGACAAGCGCGACCGTAGCACGGTGCTGCGCAGCATCGGCAACGTGCAATTCGACTATCAGGTGCATTTTCTGCCCGAGTTGCACGCCAACCTCAACCTGGGCTACGACGTCACCCGCAGCAACGGTACCATTTTCATTCCGGCCGCGTCGTCGATAGCTTTTTCTACCCAAGGGCAGAACAATTCCTACCACCAGGGTAAAAACAATAAGCTGCTGGAAACCTACCTCAACTACAGCAAGCAGGTGGGCGACCACCACCTGGAGGCGCTGGCTGGCTACTCGTACCAGGATTTCTACACGTACTCGCCATATCGCCCCCCCTATAAGGCGGACGGTACCCTGCTTTACCCCAATAACCCGCCCCAAAACCCGTTCAAGACGCAGTACACGCTAATTTCGTTTTACGGGCGCCTGAACTACAACTACAAGGAACGCTACCTGCTTACGGGCACCTTCCGGGCCGACGGCTCGTCGCACTTCAGCCCTGACAACCGCTGGGGCAAGTTTCCGGCAGCCTCGGTGGCCTGGCGCATCAACAAGGAGAGCATTCTGGCCGACTCCCATACTATATCGGACCTGAAGCTGCGCGCGAGCTACGGCATCACGGGCCAGCAGGACATCACCAGCGTGGCCGGCGACTACCCCTACCTGGGCGGCTACGGTATCGGGGCCCCGACCAACCGGGAAATCTTCGGCAAGGACACCGTTTACGTGCTGAAGCCGGCCGCCTACGACCGCAACCTGAAGTGGGAGGAAACCAAAACCTACGACGCGGGCCTGGACTACGGCTTTTTTAACAATCGCCTGACTGGCTCAGTGGACGTGTACCTGCGCAAGACCGACGACCTGCTGGCCGTGATTCCGGTGTCCGCGGGCACCAACTTCAGCAACACGCTACTGACAAATATTGGTAGCCTCGAAAACCGGGGCATCGAATTAGCCGTAAATTACAACCTGGTGCAGGGCGAACGGTTCAACTGGTCGGTGAACCTCAACGCCACCATGAATCGCACCAAAATCACCAAGCTCACGCAGGTGGAAGACCCCAATTACTTGGGCACACCGGTGGGCAACGTAGGCAACTTCCAGTTCGTGCAGGAGAACACGGTGGGCTACGCGCCCAATTCGTTCTTTCTCTACCAGCAGAAATACGAGAACGGCAAGCCCTTGCAGGACCCGGCCTCCGCTACCAGCCTCGCCCAGTACGTGGATCAGAATGGCGATAAACTTATCAATGACCGCGACAAGCTGCACGAGCACGACCCGGCCCCGAAAGCCATCCTGGGCTTCAGCTCCAACCTGAGCTACGGCAAGGCCAGTCTGGCGTTCACGGTGCGTTCCAACATCGGCAACTACGTGTATAACGGCATTGATGCGGGCCAGGGCAATTACTACGGGCTCAACACGGGCCTGGGCTACGCGGCCAACGTGGTGCCCGACATCTACGCCACCGGATTTAAAACCGGGCAGCCTTACAGTGACTACTTCTTGCAAGACGCCTCTTTCGTGCGCCTTCAGAACGTGACGCTGGGCTACGACTTTGGCAGCCTGCTGAAAGCTGGCACCACACTGCGCCTCACGCTGGCCGGCCAGAACCTGCTGGTGCTGACCAAGTACACCGGCCTCGATCCGGAGCACTTCAGCGGCATCGATAACCAATTCTATCCCTTGCCCCGCACCGTCACGCTGGGCCTCAACCTCGGCATTTAACTGACTATTAGCCCTTTTCCTATATGAATAAGCAATTTCTTTCCGGTGGCGCTGCCCTGGCAGTAACCGCTTCCTTGCTTGGCGGGGGCCTTTCGGGCTGCACCAAGGATCTTGACCGCACGCCGTTTTACGACCTTAATACCGAATCGGTGTACAAGGACCCCGCCAACTACATCCAGGTATTGGCCAAGTGCTACGCGGGCTTCAACTTGTCGGGCAACTCGGGCACGCCCGACGTGTTCGCCGGGCAAGGCAAGGATGAGGGCGAAACCTCGTACCTGCGGGCCTACTGGTACTTGCAGGAACTGACCACAGACGAAGCCGTGGTGGCCTGGAACAGCGGCCCACTACAAGAGTTGAACCGGACCACCTGGTCGTCGAGCAACGACCTGATCAACAACAGCTACACCCGGATTTTCTACGAGGTGACGCTGTGCAACGAGTTCATCCGCGAAACCAGCGACGACAAGCTCAGCAGCCGCGGCATCTCGGGCGCTGACGCCGACAACGCCCGCCTTGACCGGGCCGAAGCGCGCTTCCTGCGAGCCCTGGCGTACTATCACGCCCTCGACATGTACGCCAACGTGCCCTTTGTGACTGAAGCCGATGCACCTAGCAAGAACCTGCCCAAGCAAATCAAGCGCGCCGACCTGTTCACTTACGTCGAGTCGGAGCTGAAAGCCATCGAGCCGCTGCTGAAAGCGGCGCGTCAGGGCCCCTACGGCCGCGCCGACCAAGGTGCTGCCCAGACGCTGCTGGCCAAGCTCTACCTTAACGCGGAAGTGTACACGGGCACCGCGCGCTACACCGATTGCCTCACCTATTGCAACAAGGTGATAGGCGGCGGCTACGCGCTCAGCCAAACCAGCCCCGCTACCGCCGCCAATCCCAATCCGGCTTCGGGCTACGCCAAGCTGTTCATGGCCGATAACAACGTGACGGGGGCATCGGAAATCATCTTCCCCATCACCAGCGACGGCTTGGTATCGCAGGTCTACGGCGGCACCACATACTTGGTCCACGCCCAGGTGGGCGACAGCATGGTAGCCAAAAACTTCGGCATCAACGGGGGCTGGTTCGGCAACCGTACCCGCAAAAACCTGCCGCTGCTGTTTGCCGGCGGGGCTAGCAGCGCCGATAGCCGGGCCATGTTCTTCACCCCCGGCCACACCCTGGAAATTAAAGACCTGACGGCCTCCAATAACGGCTACGCCACCACCAAGTGGAAGAACGTGACTTCGACCGGGGCCCCCGGCTCGGACCCGCAGGGCATCTTCGTGGACACCGATTTCCCGATGTTCCGGCTCGGCGACGTGTACCTAATGTACGCCGAGGCGGTGCAGCGCGGCGGTCAGGGCGGCACTCCGGCCCAGGCCCTCACCTACGTGAACGCCCTGCGCGACCGCGCTTACAACAATTCGAGCACTGTCACGGACGGCCACGTGACGGCCGACGACGTTGCTTCGCCCGACTTCATCCTGGCCGAGCGGGGCCGCGAGTTATATTGGGAAGGCACCCGCCGCACCGACCTCATCCGCTTCGGTAAATTCACTACGGCCAGCTACCTGTGGCCTTGGAAAGGCGGCGTAGCGGCCGGCCAGAGCGTGTCGGCCAACCTGAATATCTTTCCGCTACCCTCGACCGATATCGTGGCCAACCCCACCCTGGTGCAGAACCAGGGTTACTAACCGGGCCCCACCGGCTGGTCCCGTGCTCGTGGGGCCGGCCGGTAGCGGTACCCACCCGGTGCCTGTGTTTCGAACGGGCATCGATAAACAACTCTTTAATTTGCCCGAGACCCCGGGTTTTTTCATTTTCCCTCCCATTCACCCGTTAACCATGAAAAAATTAACTACTCTTGCGTTAGCCACCACTTTGGCCGCCGCCGCGCTGAGCGCCCAAGCGCAAATCACCCTGGACGGCGTAATAACGGCCGCCGAAATCGGTACCGGTGCCAACAAATACCAGTCGCTGGGCAAATTCACGACCTCGCACACCCCGGTGCCTAAAGGCCCGACGGGTTTTGGTAACGATGGCCTGTTGCAGATGTACGGGGCGAACAGCGCCAGCAAGCTTTACATCGGCATAGCTGGCACCATTGAAGCTAGCAATAATAATTTCCAACTGTACATGGACTTGCCGAATAAAACCGGCGTACCGGTCGGCACCGGCTTGCCTAGCATCGCGGGTTCCTCAACGGTGTTCGGTACGTTTGCAGGTGGCAGCATCGGCGGCACCAAACTAGATTTGGAAGCCGACGCAGCGATTGCCACCACGGGGAAGGGCAACGTGTACGCCGCCATCTACAAGTCCGCCACCAACGGGGTGGCCGCAGCCTTGGCTGTGGGCACCAAAGTCGATGGTACATCCAGCACCGTGCCCGCTACTGCCACCACAGGCGACTATGCCCTGTTTGCCGGCACCCGCTTGGCTTACAAGGCTTCGGCCACCGGCCTCCTTAGCGACAACCCCGGCAGTGCTAACGGCGGCGGGGCCGGCTCCTATGCGCTGGAATACGAGTTTGACCGCGCGGCGCTAGGGCTGCCCTCCGGTGCCTCCATTGTGAAAGTATTTGCGGCCTACGTGAGCGGCGACGCCTACTGGTCGTCGGATATTATCCCTGAAACGACCGGCGGCACCCAAACCACGGGCACTTCCACTGTCACTACGGGCGGCCTCAACAACATCGGCTTTTCGCCCGACTTCACGAACACGACGTTGTTTCCCGGCCTCCAGGCCGCTTCGCTTAACGTGGTGGTGCTCAGCAGCCGCCAGGCCGACGACGCCGTGGTGGCCATGAGCGTGTTCCCGAACCCGTCGCGGGGCGAATCGACTGTTGCATACCAGGTGAAAGGCGTGGCCCAGCCCGTGTCGGTGCGCGTCACTGACTTGCTAGGCCGCAATGTGCAGACGCTGGTGGACGCCCAACAGAGCGCTGGCATCCACCAGCTGCGCGTGCCCATGAACAGCTTGGCAGTGGGCGTGTACTTGGTGAAGGTGCAGGTGGCCGATAAAATTGCGACCCGTCGCCTGGCCGTAACCAATTAATTCTCCCGGTTCTCGCGTTGCTACATTTTCACCCCTTTGAGGATGACGCGCCCGGCAAAGCTGCCGAGCGCGTCATCCTTTGCTTTATGAAAAAAACAACCCGTTCATTTTTACTGATTTTGCTGGCGCTGCTGGTTTGCACCGTGCCGGTTATCGCGCAAAATACCGTCGCCAAAGCGGCTTACCACGACCCCGCGCAGTACGGCCAACCCTTCACTGGCGTGCCGGAAAGCCAGAACGCGACCATCTACCAAGTCAACATGCGGGGCTTTAGTTCGCAAGGCAACTTCAAAGGGGTGATGGCCCGCCTGGACTCCATCAAGGCCTTGGGCATCAACGTGGTGTACCTCATGCCCATTTACCCCATTGGCAAGCTCAAAGCCGTCGATTCGCCCTTCGCCGTGCAGAACTACACGGCGGTGAACCCGGAGTTCGGCACGTTGGCCGACCTGCGGGCCCTCGTGGCCGGTGCCCACGCCCGGGGCTTGGCCGTGATGCTCGACTGGGTGGGCAACCACACGTCCTGGGACCACGCCTGGATTACGGAACACCCCGACTGGTACGTACACGACGCCAGCGGTGCCATCGTGAACCCGATAGCGGCCTGGAAGGACATTGCCCAGCTCAACTTTGCCAACCCGCAGCTGCGCACGGCCATGATTAACTCCTTGCGCTACTGGGTGTTCCAGGCCAACATCGACGGCTACCGCTTCGATTACGCCGACGGCCCCACGTATGAATTTATGGCCGAGATGACCAAAAATCTCAAGTCCATTCGCGGCCATAAGCTGCTGTTTTTGGCCGAAGGCGACAAGAAAAAATACTTTTTCCAGGCAGGCTTTCAGCTGGATTACGACTTTCCCTTCATTCAGGTGATGCGGCGCGACATCTTGGGCAGCGGGAAAAGCGTTAAGCTCCTCGATTCGCTCACCACTGCCGAATACCGCAACGCCCCGCCCGCGGCCCGGATGATGCGCTACACTTCCAACCACGACATCAACAGCTCGGAAGGGCCCCCGCAGGAAATGTTCAAGGGCGAGCGGGGGGCCATGGCCACGTTCGTAGCGGCCGCTTACATGAAAGCCGTGCCCATGATTTACAACGGCCAGGAAGTGGGCTACGCCGAGCGGGTGCCGTTCATGGGGCCCCGCAAGGCCATCGACTGGACGCCCAAACCGGCGGTGACGGCAGAGTATAAGCGGCTGATTCGCTTCCGCAACGGCAGCGAGGCCCTGCGCAACGGGCAACTGGCCACTTACAGCAGCGACGATGTGTGCACCTTCACCAAAACGCTGGGCAACGAGCAGGTACTGGTGTTAATCAACCTGCGCGACGCACCCAAAACATATGCGGTGCCCGCCGGTTTGGCCGGCGCGGCTTGGCGCGATGCGTTCAGCGGGCAGGCCACGGCGGTGAGCGGCGCGCTTACTTTGCAGCCCTACCAATACCTGGTGTTGCGGAAATAACTGGCGGAGGGCCCCGCTGGGGCGGCCCACCAAAGCCGGCGGCACCGTCCGCCGGTGAAGAGCGTTACCTGAAATTATGCGAAAAACAGTGTTTGTGTGCGTGCTCGCGGCCAGCTTTCGGGCCGCGGCCCAACCCGTTGCTGCCCCGCTGGCAGCCCATTTGGAAAAGATTAGTTTGACGTTTGCGCTGGGGGCCAACGGGCAGCCCACGTATGCCGTGGCGTACGGGGCGCGGCCGGTTATTAAGCCTTCGCGCCTGGGCCTGGCGCTGGCCGACGGCTCCGGCTTCGATGGCCCCCTGGTGCTGACGGGCAGCGAGGTGAAAGACGTGGACGAAACCTGGCAGCCGGTATGGGGCGAGGTGAAAAACATCCGCGACCACTACCAGCAGCTCACGGTGCACCTGCGCCAGCCGGCCGCGGCCGGGCGGCGGCTCGATGTGGTGTTCCGGGTGTTTGCCGACGGGGTGGGGTTTCGCTACGAGTTTCCGGCCCAGGCGGGCCTGACGTACTTCATCGTCAAAGACGAGAAAACGGAGTTTAACCTGCCCGCCGACCACAAAGCTTTCTGGATTCCCGGCGACTACGACTCGAACGAGTACGCTTACGCTACCTCGCGGCTGAGCGCGGTGAACACGGGGCCCATCGAGCCGATTCAGTTGCGGGCCGCGCCCAACCGGGTGCAAACGCCGCTTATGTTGAAGTCGGACGACGGCCTGTACGTGAACATCCACGAGGCCGCGCTGGTGAACTACCCGGCCATGATGCTGGACGTCAATCCCAAAACTTTCAGTCTGAGCGCCCAGCTCGTGCCCGACGCCCTGGGCAACGCGGCCTACCTGCAGGCCCCCGAGCACACGCCCTGGCGAACCATTGTCGTGGCCGACAACGCGCCCGCCATGCTGGCCTCCAAGCTCATCCTTAACCTCAACGAGCCGAGCAAAATCGCCGACCCGGGCTGGATTCACCCCCAGAAATTTGTGGGCGTGTGGTGGGAAATGCAGGTGGGCCGCGCCACTTGGAGCTACTCCGACACCACCAACATCAAGCTCGCCGGCACCGACTGGAATAAACTGAAGCCCAATGGCCGCCATGGGGCCACCACGGCCAACGTGAAGCGCTACATCGACTTCGCGGCCCGACACCACATCCCCGGCGTGCTGGTGGAGGGTTGGAACGTGGGCTGGGAAGACTGGGCCAATAACTGGAAAGAAGACGTGTTCGACTTCGTGACGCCCTACCCAGATTTCGACGTGGATGAGTTGCAGCGCTACGCCGCCAGCCAGGGCGTGAAGGTCATCATGCACCACGAAACCAGCGGTTCGGCCACCAACTACGAGCGCCGCCAAGACGCCGCCTACCGCTTCATGACTGCCCACGGCTACGACGCCCTGAAAACCGGCTACGTGGGCCGCATCATCCCGCGCGGCGAGCACCACGACGGGCAGTGGATGGTGAACCACTACGTGCGCACGGCCCAGCTCACGGCAGCCAGCCACATCATGGTGGACATGCACGAGGCGGTGCGCCCTACCGGCCTGCACCGCACCTACCCCAACTGGCTGGCCTGCGAGGCCGCCCGCGGCAACGAGTTCAACGCCTTCAGCGCTGGCAACCCGCCCGAGCACGAAACGATTTTGCCCTTCACCCGCCTCATGGGGGGGCCGATGGACTACACGCCCGGCATTTTTAAGCTGCAAGGGTACGCGGCCGCCGCGCCGCAACGCCGGGTTCACACCACCTTGGCCAAGCAGTTGGCCTTGTACGTGACGATGTACTCGCCGCTGCAAATGGCCGCCGACCTGCCCGAAAACTACAACGAGCACCTCGACGCTTTTCAGTTCATCGAAGACGTGCCCGTGGATTGGGACGACACCCGCATCGTGGCCGCCGAGCCCGGCGATTACCTCACCACCGTGCGCAAGGCCAAGGGCAAGGACGAATGGTACCTGGGCAGCATTACCGACGAAAACGCCCGCCAGCAGCCGGTCAAGCTGGATTTTCTGACGCCCGGCCGGCGCTACGAAGCCACCGTTTACGCCGACGGCCCCGGGGCCGACTGGCAGAAAAACCCCACGGCCTACCAGATTACCAAAAAGGTGGTGGACAGCCGCTCGTCCCTGTTGCTCAAGCTGGCCCCCGGCGGCGGCGCGGCGGTGAGCTTCAAACCCGTGCCCGCGGGCAAAAACGCGGCGCGGTGAACACAGCAATTACTTGTTTTTTATCTTTTTACTTCCTCTAAAAATGTCTATCCTGCGCATTACATTCAAGAATAGCTGGGCCCTGGTGCTGGCGGCCGGGTTGCTGGCCGGCTGCAAAAAGGACGTGCCGACGGCCCCAACCCCGGTGCCGGTGCCCGTCGTCCCATCCACGCCCACGCCGCCGCAGTACGGTACGCCCTTCGCCGGCGTGCCGGACCGGCAGGACGCGGTGATTTACCAGGTAAACATGCGGGCGTTCAGCCAGGACGGCAACTTTGCGGGCGTGACGGCCCGGCTCGACTCCATCAAAGCCTTAGGCGTGAACGTGGTGTACCTGATGCCCATTTATCCGGTGGGCGTACTGCGCGCGGTGAATTCGCCCTACGCCGTGAAAGACTACTTGGCGGTCAACCCGGAGTTTGGGGCCCTCACCGACCTACGGACGCTCGTGGACGCGGCCCACGCCCGCGGCCTGAGCGTGATGCTGGACTGGGTGGCCAACCACACCAGCTGGGACAACGCCTGGATTACGGACCATCCCGATTGGTACCTGCGCGATGCCTCGGGCACCATCCTCAGCCCGCCTAACACGGCCTACACCGACGTGGCCCAGCTGAACTTCACCAGCGCGCCCATGCGCCTGGCCATGGTGGCGGCCATGAAATCGTGGGTGTACACGGCCAACGTCGACGGTTTCCGCTGCGACTACGCCGACGCGCCACCGGCCGATTTCTGGGAGCAAGCCGTGGACACGCTGCGTAACGTCAAAGCCCACAAGCTGCTGCTGCTGGCCGAAGGCACCCGCGGCGCCAACTTCACGGCGGGTTTCGACTACAATTTTGGCTTCGGTTTCTACGATGCGCTCAAGAACGTGTACGGCAAAGGGGGCGCCGCCACGGCCTTCGATGCGCTCAACACCAGCGAGTACGCCGGGGCCACGGGTACCCAGCAAGTGGTGCGCTACACCACCAACCACGATGTAAACAGTTCCGATGGCACGCCGGTAACCTTGTTCGGCGGCAACGCGGGGGCCATGTCGGCCTTCGTCGTAGCATCGTGCTACAAAGGCGTACCAATGGTGTACAACGGGCAGGAAGCCGGCATGACCACGCCCATCACCTTTCCCTTCACATCGGTGAAAGTGAGCTGGGGGGCCCACCCCGACGTGACGCGGGCTTACCAGCAGCTGTTGGCCGCCCGCGCCGGCAGCGCCGCGCTGCGGCGCGGCACCCCCGTTTCGTACAGCACGGCCAATGTCTGTGCCTTCACCAAAACCGCCGGCACCGACCAGGCACTGGTGCTGGCCAACGTGCGCAATGTTGCCACCCAGTACAACGTGCCCGCCGCCCTGGCCAACACCACCTGGACCGATGCCCTGCAAGGCGGCTCCGTGACGCTCGGCAGCCAGGTTTCACTGCCCGCCTACGGCTACGTGGTGCTAAAAAAATAAATCTGATTTCCTGCCCGTTGTAAAAGAAAAGGCTGACACAGCCTTTTCTTTTACAACGGGCAGGAAATCAGATTTATTTTTTACTTAACGGACCTGCGAAAACGGTACCAAGCGATTGAATTTAATTACAAAGCACCTACGGCAAGCGCAACCTATCAATTCCGCACCGCAATCAGCAACCCGAGTTCTTTGTAGCGCAAGTTGTACTTCTTCCCAATGGCTGCGTTGGTGAGCGAGCCGCGGTAGATGTACACGCCGGCGCGGAAATGCTCGTTGGTGAAAAGCACTTCGTTGATGCCACCGTGCTGGTGAATTTCCTGCAAAATCGGGGTGAAGATGTTGCTCAGCGCGTTGGTGGCCGTGCGCGGCACGCGGGAGGCGATGTTGGGCACGCAGTAGTGCACCACGTCGTACTTGCGGAAGATGGGCTGGCTGTGGCTGGTCATTTCGCTGGTTTCGAAGCAGCCGCCTTGGTCGATGCTCACGTCGATGACGATGGAACCGGGCGTCATGCTGGCCACCATTTCCTCGGGCACCATGAACGGGATGCGCCCGTCCTCGATGCTGAGGGCCCCGATGACCACGTCGGCCCGGCGGATTTGCTGGCTCAGGGCAAACGTGTCCAACGTGCTGGTGTAGAGCTGGGTGCCCAGGTTGTGCTTGAGGCGGCGCAGCTTGTAGAGGTGGTTATCGAACACCTTCACTTCGGCCCCCAGGCCAATGGCGGCGCGGGCGGCGTACTCGGCCACCGTGCCGGCCCCCAGGATGACCACCTGCGACGGCGGCACGCCCGTGATGCCCCCCAGGATGATGCCTTTGCCCTCGTTGGAACGAGCCAGGTATTCGGCCGCCACCAGCATCACCGTCGAGCCGGCGATTTCGCTCATGGCCCGCACCACGGGCATGGCCCCCGAGGGGTCGCGGATGAACTCGAACCCGATGGCGTTCACCTTCTTGCGTTGCAGAGCAGCGATGTACTCGGCGGTGAGCGTGCCCATTTGCAGGGCCGAGATGAGGGTTTGGCCCGGGCGCATGAACTCGATTTCGTCGCGCGTGGGCGGGGCTACTTTTAGGATGATGTCGGCCTGAAACACCTCCTGCGCCGAGTACACCACCTGGGCCCCTGCCTCGGAATAGTTGTGGTCGGAGTACTTGCTGGGCTCGCCGGCTCCGGCTTCGAGCACAACTTCGTGGCCGGCCGTTACGAGGTGCTGCACGGCCTCGGGCGTGAGGCCCAGCCGGTTTTCCTGGAGCGTGGTTTCGCGCGGCAGGCCAATGAACAGCTTGCGCTTACGCGTTTCCACGGCCAGCGTCGATTCCTGGGTGAAATAGGCGCGGCTGGCCGCAAGCGACTCAAAACCGGGGGGTAGTTGTTCGGGCATGAGGGAAAAGAATTAAAAATTATAAATTAAGAATTAAAAACAAAAGAACAAAGCCTTTATTTTCAATTTCTTGCATACAATTTTTACTTCTTAATTTATAATTTTTAGTTTAATTTCCCGGGCCTCGGGGCCCGTTGGATCAATGGCGATTTCGAGCCGGGGCGAGGGCAGCAAAGCTTCGACGCGCGCTGGCCACTCCACCAGGCAAAGATACCCGGAATCGAAGTACTCGGCGGCCCCGATGCGGGCGGCTTCCTCGACGGAATCGACGCGGTAAAAGTCGAAGTGGTACACCGGGGACCCGCGCCCGTCGCGGTACTCGTTGACGAGCGCAAACGTGGGGCTGCTGATGTCGTCGGCCACGCCCAGGGCCGCCCCCAGGGCCCGGATGAGGGTGGTCTTGCCGGCCCCCATCTCGCCCTCGAAGGCCACCACGGTGCAGCCGCTGGCCGCGATGGCGGCGTGCAGGCGTTGGGCGGCTGCGGGCAGGTCGGCGAGGGCCGCGACGGAGAGTTGGAAAGGTAGCATCCGACAAAAATACCAGCGTATGAGCAGTTAGCGTCGCCTACCGTTGGTTTTCGCATGCCTTTACCGTTACCTTTCCCGCTGGATTAACGCTTTCCGTTTTGCGGATGCAGCCGGGCCCAACGTCTTGACTGCAACCCGCCCGTACCCGACACGGAGAAGCACCGCTCGATTCCCGTCATTACCCGTTGGCCGCCGCTACCCCGGCGGCCCGCAAGCGCATCGTTTTGCTGCTTCTTACAGTGCCTATGTCCTTTTCTACTCCGGCCAGGTTATTCTGTTTTCTTGCGCGTTGCGCCGGGGTTGCCGGACTGCTGGCGGTGCCGCTGGCGGGCCGGGGGCAGGCGCGGGCCACGGTGAGCGGCACAGTGGCTGGGCCCGGCGGGGCAGCCGTTGCCTATGCTACGGTGATGCTGCACCAGGCCGCCGACTCGACGGTGGTAAAAGCCGAGTTTTCCGACGACAAGGGCGCGTTTCGGCTGGTGGCCCCGGGCGGGCGCTACCTGGTATCGGCGGTGCAGGTAGGGTTTCAGCGCCGCTGGAGCACCGCATTTGAGCTGCCGGCCGCGGGCCTAATTTTGCCGCCCGTGGTCCTGGTCCTCAGCACTAGCGCCGCGCTGAAGGAAGTGTCGGTAACGACCGCCCGGCCGCTGTTTGAGCGCCGCCCCGACCGCACCGTAATGAACGTGGAAGGCACCGCGCTGGCCGCCGGGTCCACCACGCTCGACCTGCTGGGCCGGGCCCCGGGCGTGACCGTGGACGCGGGCGACAACCTGGCCTTGCGCGGCCGCCAGGGCCTGCTGGTGCTCATCGACGGTAAGCGCCAGGCGATGAGCGGCCCCGAATTGGCCGACCTGCTGCGGGCCCTTCCCGCCGAGCAGCTTAGCAGCATCGAGCTGATTACCAACCCGCCCGCCAGCTACGACGCGCAGGGCACGGCCGGCGTCATCGCCATCAACCTCAAAAAAGACCAGCGCCTGGGCACCAACGGCAGCGCCAACGCCAGCTACGGCCGCGGCGAGTACGGCAAGTTCACGGGCGGTGGGGCCCTGAACCACCGCACCAAGAAAACCAACGCGTTCGGCAGCTACGCCTACGCCGACCGGCGCGGGTTTACGCGGGTGGATTTTCTGCGGCAATTCGCGCCCGCTGGGGGCCCGGCCAGCAGCAGTGTGCAAGCCAACGACTTGACCAATCACCTGCAATCGCACGCGCTGAAGGCAGGGCTCGACTATAACCTTTCGGCCCGCACGCTGCTGGGCGTGGCCGTAACCGGCCTGTTGAGCACCACCACCAGCACGACCCTGAGCCAGACGGACGCGTACGACGACGGGGGCGCGTTTGCCGGGCGCTACCACTCGGCCACGACCCAGGACGTGCGCCGCCCCAATGGCACCGCCAACCTAAACCTGCGCCACACCTTTGCCGACTCGGCCGGGGCCGCCTTGCTCAACGCCGACGCCGACTACGCCCGCTACGACACCCACCGGCTGACGGGCCTCTCGACCGTGTACGACCAACCCAGCGGGGCCCCTGCCCTGCTGGCCGGCGACCAGCAGAGCGTCCTCAGCATCGGTTCGGTGAAAGCGGATTACAGCCGGTTGCTGCCCCACCGCACCCGGTTGGAAGCCGGGGCCAAGGCGACCAGCGTGCGCTCGGACAACGACGTGGTATTTGACCGCAGCCAGGGCGGCGTCACGACGCGGGATTTGCTCATTTCCAACGAGTTTCGTTACGACGAGAACGTGAATGCAGCCTACTTTTCCCTGAGCCGGGCCGTGCGCCGCGCTGCGATGCAAGCCGGCCTGCGCGCCGAGCAAACTAACACGCTGGGCCGCCCGGCCGCCGATACGGGACGCTTCGAGCGGCATTATTTTCAGTTGTTTCCCAGTGCCTCCGTGCAGTACACGTTCAGCGACCGGCACGCCCTGGGCCTGGCCCTGAGCCGCCGCATCGAGCGGCCCGTCTACAGCCAAGTCAACCCGCTGCGCGCTTATTTCGACGCTACGTCCTACAGCTCGGGCAACTCCCGCCTGGGCCCCGCCACCAGCTACAACGTGGAACTGACCCACACCTTCCGGCAAAAATTCACGACCGGCCTCAGCTACAGCCGCACCGACCAGCCCGTCGTGAGCGTGGTGCAGCCCGCGCCCGATGGCAACCGCTTGGTGGTCAACCGGCCCGTAAACCTGAATACCGAGCATTATTACGCCCTTACGCTCACGGTCCCGTTGGCCCCCGCGCCGTGGTGGGAGTTCTACGGCGATGCGGTGCTGTACTACGCCCGTTTCGCGGGCACGCTGGCCGGCTCCGCACCCCGCAACAACCGGCCTGCCCTCACCCTTTCCGCCCACAACACTTTCACGCTGCCCCAGGGCTGGTCGGCCGAATTGAGCGGCAACTTCCAGTCGGGCGAAGTCTTTGGCTATGAGGCGGTACGGCCCCGGGGCCAGGTGGCAGCCGGGGTCCAGAAAAGCCTGTGGGCCCAGCAGGGCACCCTGCGCCTGGCTGTGGCCGACCTCTTCTACAACGCGCCCATCCGCTCGTTTTCCGCCTACACTAATTTTTCGGAAAGCTTTTTTCGGCGGCAAGATTCGCGCTTTGTCACGCTGGCTTTCACCTACCGCTTTGGCAGCACCAAGGTGGCCGGGGCCCGCAAACGTGCGCTGGGCGCGGAAGAAGAAATGCGCCGGGCCGCCGGGCAGTAGGCTGTCGCTCGGCGCGTAACGAAAATCTGGGGCAAGCAGAAGGCCGTCCGCGCAACCCGGGCGGGCCAGCGGTTGTTACGCGGGCGGCGATACCTTCGCCGCTCCAACCGGCTTCCCCCTTTTCTTGCCCATGAAAATATCGCACCTGGCCGCCGGCCTCACCGGCTCCGAAATCATTAAAATCGGCAACGAAGTAAGCGAGCTGATGCGCCAGGGCGCGGCCATCTGCAACCTGACCATTGGCGACTTCGACCCGCAACTGTTCCCGATTCCCGACGGCTTGCAGGCCGGCATCATCGAAGCTTACGAGCAGCACCAGACCAACTACCCGCCCGCGCCCGGCATCGCCGAGCTGCGCCAAGCGGCGGCTGATTTTTTGCGCCAGCGCCTGGGGCTCAACTACAAACCGGCCGAGTTCTTGGTAGCTAGCGGCTCACGCCCGCTCATTTACGCGGCCTACCGGGCCGTGGTAGACGTCGGCGACCGGGTGATTTTCCCAGTTCCTTCGTGGAACAACAACCACTACTGCCACCTCACCGGGGCCGTGCCCGTGGCGGTGCCCACCCGCCCCGAGGCCGACTTCATGCCCACCGCCGCCGACGTGGCCCCCCACCTGCCGGGGGCCACGCTGCTGGCCCTGTGCTCGCCGCTGAACCCCACCGGCACGGTCTTCACCAAGGCCGCGCTGGAGGAAATCTGCGACTTGGTACTGATCGAAAACCAGGGCCGGGGCCCCGACGAGAAACCGCTATACATCCTCTACGACCAGATTTACTGGCTCCTCACCTTCGGCGAAACCCAGCATTTCGACCCCGTGAGCCTGCGCCCCGCACTGCGCGATTACGTCATTTACATCGACGGGCTTTCGAAGTGCTTTGCTGCCACCGGCGTGCGCGTGGGCTACGCCTTCGGCCCGGCCCTAGTCATTGACCAAATGAAAGCCATTCTGGGCCACGTGGGGGCCTGGGCCCCCAAAGCCGAGCAGGTGGCCGCCGCCAAGTTTCTGCCCCAAACCGCGGCCGTGGACGCTTACCTCGACGGCATCAAGGCCGGGCTGCAACGTAGCCTGCAAGCCCTGTACGATGGCCTCCAAGCGCTTGAGAACCAGGGTTACCCGGTGGCCGCCATCGCGCCGGCTGGGGCCATCTACCTCACCGCCCGCATCGACGTGCTGGGCCATACCACGCCCGACGGCCAGCTGCTGGCTACCACCAAAGACCTGACTTCCTACCTGCTCCAGGCCGCCGGGCTGGCCGTGGTGCCGTTCAGTGCCTTTGGGTCCGACGCCACCGACCCGTGGTTTCGCCTCTCGGTCGGGGCCGAATCGGTGGCTTCCATCGAAGCGGCGCTGCCCCGGCTGCGGAAGGCCTTAGATGCGCTGGAAACGAATTAAAAATTAAAAATGAAGAATTAAAAACGTGAGCAGAGCGCCTTTGCTTTTGATTTTTAATTCTTCATTTTTCATTTTTAATTAATTCTAATCACAGCCTCACGTTGCCCGTGAGGCGAATGTCGCGCGAGGAGCTGCCTACTAGCAGGTCGAACTTGCCGGGGGCCAGTACCCATCGCTTCTTGCCTTCGTCGTAGTACTTGAAGGAATCGGCGGGCAAGGCAAGGGTCACGGTTTTGGTCTCGCCGGGTTGGAGGAATACTTTCTCGAAGGCTTTCAACTCTTTTTCGGGGCGCTTCACGGCGGTCGGGCCGGGCTTCACGTAAAGCTGCACCACTTCCGCGCCGGCCACCGGGCCGGAATTGGTAACGGTGAGCTTCACGGTGGCAGTTTGCGGGCCGGCTCCCGGCGTCACGGCCAGTGCGCCGTACTTGAACGTGGTGTAGCTCAGGCCGTGGCCGAAAGGAAACTGGGGGGCCACTTTATAAGTGTCGTAGTAGCGGTAGCCCACGAAAATATCGTCCTTATACACCTCTTTCAGCGGGTTGCCGGGCGTACTGGGGTATTCGCCCAGCTTGTACACGGGCGAATCTTCGAGCTTCACGGGGAAGGTCATCGGCAGCTTGCCCGAAGGGTTCACATCGCCGAACAAGACGTGGGCCAGGGCGTTGCCGCCTTCCATGCCGGGGTACCACGCCTCCACGATGCCTTTGGCCTGGCCGGCCCAGGCGGCCACGTCGATGGGGCCCCCGCCCATCAGCACCACCACCGTGTTGGGGTTCGCGGCGAGCACGGCCTGCACCAGTTCGTCCTGGCCGAAGGGCATGTGCAGGTCGGGCTTGTCCACGGCCTCGGCGTCGTAGGCGTTGTCGCCCCACTGTTTATAGTTGTAGCCATGAAAAGAACCGCCGACGTACACGACCACGTCAGCTGCCTTGGCGGCGGCCACGGCTTCGGCAATCAGCTGCGGGTCGGCTTTTTGGCCGCGGGCAATTTTGTAGCCCGGCGCGTAGGTGACGGTGGCCGTGCTGCCCAACTCGTTTTTGAGGCCCTGCAAGGGCGTGATTTCGTACTGGGCTTTGAGCTGGGCGCTGCCGCCGCCGCCGGCGTTTTCGCGGGTCGCGTTGGCCCCGATGACGGCCACCGTTTTCACGGTCTTCTTGAGCGGCAGCAGGTTGCCGTCGTTTTTGAGTAGCACGATTCCTTCCTCGGCCACCTTCAGGGCCGTGGCCTGGTGCTCTTTGGTGTTGTGGGTGCCCGGCTGGCGCTTCACACCGCCGAGCATGTGCGTGGCGTACATCACCCGCAAAATGCGCCGCACCTTGTCGTCGAGCAGCGGCCCGAGCGCCGGGTCTTTCTTAACGGCGGCCAGCGCGGCGTCGCCCAAATAAAACTGGTCGTACACCGCTTTGGTGAACACCGGCTTAGACCCAGCCACCGTTTGCGACGTGCTTTTGTAAGCTATTGCTAGGTCGGTGCCCATCTCCAGGTCGGTGCCGTTGCGCAGCGCTTCTTGGGTATCATGCACTGATCCCCAGTCGCTTATTACTAAACCATTGAATCCCCACTCGCCCTTTAAGATGTCGTTCATCAGGTGGGCATTCTCGGTGGCGTACGTGCCCCGGAACTTGTTGTAGGAGCCCATCAACGAGTACGCACCGCCCTGTTGCACGGCGGCTTTGAAGCCGGGCAGGTAAATTTCGCGCAGCGCCCGCTCGCTCATGTCCACGTCGATGTCGTCGCGGTGGGTTTCCTGGTTGTTGGCCGCAAAGTGCTTCACGCAGGCCGACACGCCCTGGTCCTGCACCCCTTTTATGTAGCCGACCACCATTTTCGATACGAGGTAGGGGTCTTCGCTGAGGTACTCGAAGTTGCGCCCGTTCAGCGGGGCGCGGATGATGTTGATGCCGGGGCCTAAGATGATGTCTTTGCCCCGGAAATTGGCTTCGCTGCCCAGCACCGTGCCGTAGGCGTAGCCCAGGGCCGGGTTCCAGGTGGCGGCCAGGGTGTTGTTGGTGGGCAGGTAGGTGCCGGCGTTGTTGGGGTCGTCCACCGCATTCCAGTCGCGGCCCTGCTCGGGGCGCACGCCGTGGGGCCCATCGGAGGTCATCAGCTCGGGGATGTCCAGGCGCGGGATGCCACCGGACGCAAACGCCGAGTTGGCGTGGACCATCTTGATTTTCTCTTCTAGCGTCAGCTTTTCGAGCAGGGCGCTGATTTCGGCCTCGTGTCCCATCAGGGCCTGCTGGGCGTTGGCCGCAGCCGAACCTTTAGGAGCCATCGGGGCCGTGCGGGCGGCCGCAGTTCCTTGGCTGGGCCGCTTGCTTTGGGCCGTGGCCGGGCCGGCCGAGGCGCAAAAAAGGACCGCCGCAAGCAGTGCCTGGGCGCGAATTGTTGTGTATTGCATGGCGCAAGAAAGGAAGAGAAGGCGGAAAATCAATTTGTTTCAACAACCGGGCTGCCGTGGGCACGGGTTACGATCTGCGCTGAGCAGGGCCGTCTTGAAGTTGTTGCGGGCCAGGCAGAACAGCGCAGCCATTGTGGCCCGGCCGTTCATTTAGCAGCAACCAGAGCAGCCTCAATACCCACACTGCGCGCCCGCCCCCCCGCTTGGCGACGCAAAACGTTCACGACCCAGCGCGAATACAGATGCAGGCCACCAGGGCCGTTGGGTGGGCCTTGGTGCTTATAGCAGCAAGGCTGGGGCAGAGCCAGAAGAACCAATCTGCACTTCTGCTATTATCGTATTTTTTTGTTAATATTAATGCGATTTCAATAATTGTAGTGTGAGAGCCGCGCACGATTTTTCGGAATTGGACTGTCTTCGCCAACTCAGGTTGGGCGACGAGCAGGCGTTCAATGCCTTGTTTCGGTACTACAGTTCGCTGGTGTACCGCTTCGCTTACAGTTACCTAAAATCCAAGGTAGAAGCCGAAGAAATTGTGCAGGAGTGCTTCCTGAAGATATGGGAGAAGCGGCAGCAACTGCGCGAAGACATACCCTTAAAAGGCTACTTGTTCACCACCGCCCACCACGCCGTGCTGAACCAGTTGCGGCGCAGCCGCCACCACCTGCGCTTTCAAACCTACATGGCTGCCCTTCAGCCGGCAGTCGCCACCAACGGGGCTGAATTCTCCGAAATGGAGGCTCTGTACCAAGACGCGCTGCAAAAGCTGCCCCCCAAGCGCCGACAAATTTTTATTCTGAGTCGCCAGCAAGGGCTTTCCTACCCGGAAATAGCCCAGCAGCTAAACCTGTCGGTGAAAACGGTTGAAGCGCAGATGACGCAGGCACTCAAGTTTTTGCGTGCTCATTTCCGGGCCAGTGGCAACGAGGTGCTGATGCTGCTGGTGTTGGTGGCTATGAGCGCAAGCTAATTTTTTTGGAAGAAAATAAGGGGGGATGGCCACCGGAGTGTAGTACTGCAAACGATTGCAGCCCTCACATCTAATCGTTTGCAAAACTGATTAGCGGATGGCCCTGTACGCGTCCCGCCCGACATTTTCCGACCCTATGCAGCCACTCATTACCGAAGAGTTTTTCACGCGTTATACCCGGGGCGACGTGTCGGGGGCGGAAGCCGCCGCCATCATCGCCTGGCTGGCCGAGCCTGCCAACCAACCTTTGGCGCAGCAATGGATGCGCGGGCACTGGGACGCCCTGCCCGAGGGCCCCGGGCCGCCCGTTGGCCTCGACGAGCCCGACTACGAAGCCTTGCTAAGCAGCCTGCACGGACGGCTGGCATTTGAACGCCGCTACTTAGCACCGCGGCCGCCCATTACCAACTGGCGGTTATGGGCGGCCGCGGCAGCCGTGGGCGGCGTGGCTGCGGGCGGCTGGTTGCTGCGCCCCTCGCCGGCGGCGGTGCCGCTGGAGTACGCCACCGGCTACGGCCAGGCGCACACGCTGCTGCTGCCCGACGGCTCCCAGGTGACCCTCAACGGGCACTCGAAGCTGCGCTACGCGGCCGCCTGGGGCCCCAACCGGCCCCGCGAAGTGTGGCTCGACGGCGAGGGATACTTCGCGGTGCAGCACCAGCCCAACAACCAGCGCTTTGTGGTACACACCCGGGCCGGTTTCAGCGTGGAAGTGCTGGGCACCAAGTTTACGGTGAACCGGCGGCGCGACCAGGCGCGCGTGGTCTTGCTATCAGGCACGGTGCGGGTCGATTTTGACAATCCTCAGCAGGCCGACGTCATCCTGAAGCCCGGCGAATTGCTGGAAACCCACGACGCCCAGCCTGCTTTGCTCGTCCACAAAGCCGTACGCACCGCGCCTTACGCCGCCTGGAAAGATGCCAAGCTGGTGCTCGACGAAACCACCATTGCCGAGCTGGCCACCCGGCTTCAGGACACTTACGGCATCCGGGTGGTGGTAACTCCCGCCCGGCTGAACCAGCGCAGGATGACGGGCACCGTGCCCGTGCGCGACCTCGACGTGCTGCTGCTGGCTTTACAGGAAGCTTTCCACCTGAAGGCAACCCGACAGGGCAACCGCATCGTGTTGTCTGACAAATAGCTTTTTCACTTTCACCACATTTTTCCCACCCAATTCTCATGAACGTACCCCTTACGCACAAAGCCTGGCACCCGGGCCGCCCGGCGGGGCTAGCGGTTGGTGCGCTGCTCCTAAGCAGCTTCGTGTATTCACCGGCGGCTGCGCAGCAGCTGCTGGCCTCCAGCCGGATGCCGCAAACCACGTCGATGGCTACTTCCTCGCCGGTGGCGGAAACCGTGCCGCTGAAATCATTGCTGGCGCGGTGGGAAGACGACTACCACGTCACTATTTTTTACGAAAGCGCGGTGGTGGGCGACAAGCGCGTGCCGCGGCAAACCGGCGCGGCGACGTTGGAAGAGCGACTGAGCGCGGTGTTGCCGCCGTCCGACCTGGGCTTTAAAAAGCTCCGCGATGGTTATTTTATCGTGACCGAAAACCCTAGAATACCCGCTACACTCCCCTTGTTCGTCGTTAAAGGGGCCCTGGCCACCGTGCCCGTTTCCGGGCGCGTGACGCAGCCCAACGGCGAAGGACTGCCGGGCGTGACCGTGCTGGTGAAAGGCACCACCATCGGCACCCAAACCAACGCCAGCGGGGCCTTTACGCTCGACGTGCCCGAGGGCGGCACGCTCGTGTTCAGCAGCATTGGCTACGCCCGCCAGGAAATTGCCATCACGGGTCCCACGCCCAACTTGGCCGTGGCCTTGAAAGAGGACCAGCAGGCCCTGAACGAAGTCGTGGTGGTGGGCTACGGCACCCAGGAGCGCCAAAGCGTGACGGGGGCCGTGTCGTCGGTGTCGGGCCGCGACATTGCGACGCAGCCCGTGGCCGACCCGGCGCAGGCCATCCAGGGCCGGGCGGCCGGGGTGCAGGTGGTGTCCAATTCGGGGGCCCCGGGCGGGCAGGGCGGCACGTCCATCCGGGTGCGCGGCATCACGTCGGCCGGTAATAACTCGCCGCTGTACGTGGTCGATGGCTTCCCGCTGCCGGCCGCTTTGGACAGCTACGGCAACGCGACCGGCACGGAGCTTAACAGCATCAGCCCGAACGACATCGAGACTATTGACGTGTTGAAGGACGCGTCGGCCACGGCTATTTATGGCCTGCGGGCCGCCAACGGCGTGGTGCTCATCACCACCAAGCGGGGCAAGGCCGGTACTTCCAACATCAACTTCGATGCCTACGTGGGCACGCAGAAGGTGTGGCGGCAAGTGCCGTTGCTCAACGCCCAGCAATTCGCGGTGCTCAACAACGAGGCCCGCACCAACTGGAATAATCAAAACGCGGCAGATCCAAAGTTCACGCCCTTGGCACTCAACCCACGCTTCAACACGCCAGAAAAAATAGCTGCTTTGCCGTCCACCAACTTTCTGAGTGAAATTTTTCGGCCGGCCCGGATTCAGAACTACTCCGTTTCGGCGACGGGCGGCAGCGAAAAGGCGCGGTACGCGGTGAGCGCGGGCTACTTCCAGCAAAACGGCACCATCATCGGTTCCAGCTTTCAGCGCTTCACGTTGCGCACGAACGGCGAAGTGCAGTTGAGCAAGGTGCTGAAAATCGGCAGCACCCTGGCGCTCAGCCACCAGGAGGAACGGCCGCTGAACGGCGATAACGACGAAATTGGGGGCCCCATTCAGTTGGCCCTGCAAGACGTGCCGTTCGTACCGGCCCGCAACCCCGATGGCAGCTTCTACGAGTACACCGCTGCGGATAATTTTGGGGAGGAAAACGCGGTGACAAAAGCCTTGCGGGCCTATAATAAGAACAACCGCAACCGGGTCACTACGACGTTCTACGCCGAGTTGGAGCCACTGAAAGGCCTGCGCCTGCGGACCAACGTTGGGGCTGACCTTCAGTTCAACCAAAACGACCAGTTTTACCCCTCCATTCCTGGGTCTTCCAAGTACCAGCCCCAAAACTCCTCGGCCAGCACCGCTTCCAACTACAGCCCCAGCTACCTGATTGAGAACACGGCCACCTACGACCGGCTCTTCGGCGGCAAGCACCAAGTGACCCTACTGGTTGGGCAGTCGGCCCAGCAGTTCGATAATTTTTATTCGGGCGGTGCCCGGACGGGCTACCTGAGCAACACCCTGCAAAGCGTAAGCAGCGGCCCGGTCAATGACCTGCGCAGCAACTACGGCGGAAGCAACCAAAACCGGCTGGTCAGTTATTTCGGCCGTCTCAACTACGAGTTCGCCGGCAAGTACCTGCTCTCGGCCATCGCCCGCTACGACGGTTCTTACACCTTTGCGCCGGGCAGCAAGTTCGGCTTTTTCCCGGGCGTATCGGTGGGCTGGCGCTTGTCGGAGGAAAGTTTCCTCAAGGACGTAAGCTACCTCAGCAACTTGAAGCTGCGGGCCGGTTACGGCCGAGTGGGCAACCCGCTCAACGCGGGCGCTTTCGGTTACTTGCCTACCATCAACTCCGGCACTGGCACGTCCTACGTGTTCGGCACCGGGGGCCAGAACCAGGTGATCGGCGGGGCCCCTACCCGGCTGCCGAATCCTTACGAGCGCTGGGAAAATAACGAGCAGTACAACCTGGGCATCGACGCGGGGTTCTTTCAAAACCGCATCACGGCTTCGGTGGACATATACAAGCGCAATTCGCCTAACCTGCTGCTCTATGTACCGGTGTCGCGGGTATCGGGCACCAGCGAAGACGTTCCCACCAACGCGGCCAGTTCCACAAACCGCGGCATTGACCTTTCCGTCACTACCAACAACTTCGTGGGCCCGGACAAAGGGTTCACCTGGTCGACCTCGTTGAACGTGTCCGCTTATCGTAGCAAGATTACGTCGCTTGGCGAAGGCAAGCCGTTCAACGGGCAAACCATTCGGGGCGGGGCCAGCCTGGTCCGCTACGATGCCGGCCAGGCCCTGGGCGCTTTCTACGGCTACGTGGCCGACGGCATCATCCAGAACGACACGGAGCTGAAAACATTGAACGACAAATCGCCCTCGGGGACCTACCAAACTTCGGGCACGCGCCCCGGAGACATCAAGTTCCGGGACTTGAACGGCGACGGCGTTATCAATGGCGACGACCGCACTTTCATCGGCAATCCGAACCCCAAGTTTACGTACGGGCTGAACAACACCTTCGGCTTCAAAGGCTTTGACCTGAACGTGTTTTTGCAGGGTTCGCAGGGCAACGATGTGTACAACCTGAACCGCTACTACCTCGAAGGGGGCCTGGCGGGGGCCACCAACGCCGGCACCATTGCCCTGGACCGCTGGACGGGCGAAGGCACGAGCAACTACGTTCCCCGGGCCGTGGCCAACGACCCCAACCAGAACATCCGCATTTCCAGCCATTACGTGGAGAACGGCTCGTACATGCGCATCAAGCTGCTCACGATCGGCTACACCTTGCCGGCGTCGGTGCTGGGGCCCCTGCACCCCCAGCGCCTCCGGGTGTACCTGAGCGCCCAAAACCTGGCGACCGTCACCAAGTACAAAGGGTTTGACCCTGAACTGGGTAACCAGGGCAACAGCCTCGGCGTCGACCGCGGCATCTACCCACAGGCGCGCGTGTTTTTGGCCGGTGTCAACCTGGGCTTTTAAGCGCTTCGGCCCTGGCCCCCTCACTCTTACATCCCTTTTACTATGTTGATACATCCTTTATTTCCGATGAAAAAGAAAACCCTGGGCACCGCTTTGCTCACCTTGGGCCTACTGGCAGGTTGCAGCAAAGATTACCTCGATTTGCAGCCGCGCGATGCCGCTTCAACCGAGACGTTTTACAAGACCCAGACCGATGCCATTCAGGCCACCACCGCCGCGTACGCGCAGTTGCAGCAGACGGGGTATGTGAACCACTCCTTGTGGGCCATGGACATCATGGCTGATAACTCTTTCGTGGGCGGCGGTGGAGCCGCTGATGGCATCGAGTTTCAGCAACTCGACAATTTCTCGATTCCGGCCACCAACCCCGTCACCACCGACCACTTTCAGCGCAGCTACTTGGGCATCGGTGCTGCCAACCAAGTGTTGGCGCGCGTGCCGGCCATTGAAATGGATGCCGATATCAAGAACCGGTGCCTGGGCGAGGCCGAATTCCTGCGGGCCCTGTACTACTTCTACCTCGTGCGGGCCTTCGGCGACGTGCCGCTGGTGGTAACCCCCGCCGCCAGCCCGGCCGAAGCCGCCAGCGTGACCCGTAGCCCGGCAGCCGAGGTGTACGCCCGTGTTGAGACGGACCTGAAAGACGCCATCGTCAAGCTTGATAAATATTCTTCTTACACCGGCGATGACGTGGGCCGCGCCACCAAGTGGTCGGCTACGGCGCTGCTGGCAAAAGTGTACCTCACCGAGGGCAAGATGGCGGAGGCCGCTACCCAGGCCAGCGCGGTTATCGCCGGCTCGGGCAAAACCCTGTGGCCCAACTACGGCGACAACTTCAAGCTTGAAAACGAGAATGGGCAGGAATCCCTGTTCGAAGTGCAATTCAAGAGCGGCCTGAACGGCTATACGCTCGACGGCCCCGGTTCGGGGATTAACGAGTTCTGGGGGGCCCGTTTTTACACCGATAAATCAACCCCCGCGCTCGAAGCCCTGGGCTATGTAGTGAGCAGCGGGGGCTACGGCTTCAACATTCCCGAGAAGGAGTTTGTGGACGGCTACGAAGCCGGCGATAAACGCAAGGCAGTGACCATTTTCGTGCCCGGCGATAAGTATCCGGCCGGCCAAACGCAGCCAGCATCGCTGGAGGGCGACCCCAACGGCTACAACGTGCGCAAGTTTTTCGCCGGTACGGCCTCCACCATCTGGGATTCGCCGCTCAACGTGCCCATCCTGCGCTTGTCCGAGATGTACCTGATTGTGGCCGAAGCCGATGCGTCTTTGGGCAAAACCGGGGACGGCCTGGTAGCGCTCAACAAAGTGCGTAACCGGGCTGGTCTGCCCGATGCAACCACCATCAACCAGGCCACCGTCCTCAAAGAGCGTCGCTACGAGCTGGCCTTCGAGATGGACCGCTGGTACGACCTGAAGCGCACCAACACGTTGCTTACCAACGCCAATTTGATCTCCAAGGGCATCAAGCCCTTCAACGTGGTGCTGCCCATTCCGCAGGCCGAACGCGATGTGAACCCGAATTTGACGCAAAACAGCGGGTACTAAATTCTGCTTCGCTTTTATTACTGAACGGCCGCTAGAGTTAGCGGCCGTTCATTTTTCCATCCTGCTCGTGCTTAATTTCTATGCTGTTCAAGCTGCTTGTTTTGCTGTTGCTGCCCGGCTGGGCCTTGGCCCAACCGGGGGCCGAATGGGTGACGACCACCGCTACGGCCCCCTGGCGGGCCCAGCCCGCGCCGCGCCCCAGCGCTGCCCCGGGCCCGGCCGACGTGGAAGTTGACTTGGCAAAACCCGCGCAAACCATTACCGGGTTCGGGGCCTGCTTCAACGAGTTGGGCTGGACCTCGCTGGGCTTGCTGGCCCCAGCCGACCGTGACGGCGTATTCCAGGAGCTATTTGCGCCGGGTGTGGGAGCTAACTTCACTATTTGCCGCATGCCGGTGGGAGCCAACGACTTCTCGCGGGACTGGTATTCGTACGACGAGACGCCGGGCGACTTTGCCATGCAGCACTTCAGCATTGCCAACGACCGCGAAACCCTGGTTCCGTTCATCAAGCAGGCCCAGCGCTACTGCCCGGCCCTGCGGCTGTGGGCCTCGCCCTGGAGCCCGCCCACCTGGATGAAGTACAACCACCACTACGCCGCAGCGGCCCTGACGCCCGAAGCCCGCAAGGCCTTTCCTACGCTGGCCGACAACGGCCTGCCGGCGGACCGCCAGGGCAATGAAGGCCACGATTTGTTCATTCAGGAAGACAAGTACTTTGCCGCTTACGCCCTGTACTTCAGCAAGTTCATCGAAGCCTACCGAAACGAAGGCATCAAAATCGGCATGGTGATGCCGCAGAACGAGTTCAACTCGGCGCAGGTGTTTCCCAGTTGCCCCTGGACGGCCACGGGCCTGGCCCGCTTCATCGGCTACCTGGGGCCCCGGGTGCAGCAGCAACAGGCCGAAATATTTTTTGGCACGATGGAGCGACCCGCGGAAGCCTTGGTGGACACGGTGTTGCACGACCCTCGCAGTGCACCGTATGTGCGGGGCGTGGGCTTCCAGTGGGCCGGCAAGGACGCCATTGCGGGTGTTCACCGCCGCTACCCGGCCCTGGCGCTTTACCAAACGGAGCAGGAATGCGGCGACGGCCAGAACGATTGGAAGTACTGCGTGTACACCTGGGGCCTGCTGAAGCACTACCTTGCCAACGGTGCCAACGCCTACCTCTACTGGAACATCGCGCTGAAGCAAGGCGGCCTCAGCCGCTGGGGCTGGCGACAAAACTCGCTGGTGACCGTCGACGAAACCACTCATACCTACCACTGGACCAACGAATATTACTTACTCAAGCATTTAAGCCACTACGTGCTGCCGGGGGCCCACCGCCTGGCCACCCGGGGGCCCTACGACAACGTGTTGGCCTTCCAAAACCCCGACCACAGCGTAGTAGTCGTGGTCCAGAACGCGGGGCCGGCGGCCCGTACCGTCGCCGTCCGCATCGGTTCGCGGGTGCTGGCCCCGCAGCTGCCGGCCGATTCTTTTAGCACGCTGGTGCTGCGGTAGGGCCCCGGCCGTTGCTTATTTTTCACTGCTCGTTCCCAGCTTCTCCCCCCAACTTAATTCCCACCGCCCATGCCCAAATTCTCCAAAAGAAGTGTTTTCCCGGCTGGTTCCGCAGCCCCTGCCCTGTTGCGCTTGCTGGCCGCGGCCGTGCTGCTGGGCAGCTCCGCCCCGGCCAGGGCCCAAACCAAGGCGCTGCCCCAGTTGGGCCAGGCCCCACTCAAAGAAATTCTGGGGGCCCTTACACCCGAGGAAAAGGTGCAGCTGGTGGTGGGCATGGGCTTTTACCCGGCGGGCTTCCCGGCGGGGATGCTGCCGGCCGGCAACCCCGGCGACGACAAAATACCCGAGAAGGTGCCCGGCGCGGCCGGCCGCACCCACGCCGTGCCGCGGCTGGGCATCCCGTCGCTCACGCTCTCCGACGGCCCGGCGGGCGTGCGCATTGATCCTATTCGCGGCGGCGACAGCACCAAAACCTACTACGCCACGGCCTTTCCGGTGGGCACGCTGCTGGCGTCGAGCTGGGACACGGCCCTGGTGCGCCGGGTGGGCGTGGCTTTTGGCAGCGAGGTGCGGGCGTTCGGCGTCGACGTGCTGCTGGCCCCGGGCATGAACATCCACCGCAACCCACTGGGCGGGCGCAACTTCGAGTATTATTCGGAAGACCCCGTGGTGGTGGGCAACATCGCGGCGGCGTTCGTCAACGGCATCGAGTCGAACGGCGTGGGCACGTCCATCAAGCACTTCGCCCTCAACAACCAGGAATTCAACCGCATGCAGCTCAATTCGCGGGTGAGCGAGCGGGCCTTGCGCGAGATTTACCTGCGCGGCTTTCAATTGGCGGTGCGCAAGTCGCAGCCTTGGACGGTGATGTCGTCTTATAATAAAATCAACGGCACCTACACATCCGAAAGCTCCGACCTGCTGACGGCCCTGCTGCGCCAGGAATGGGGCTTTAAAGGCCTGGTGATGACCGATTGGTACGGCGGCCACGACCCGGTGGCCCAGCTAAAGGCCGGCAACGACCTGCTCATGCCCGGCATGCACACCCAAACCGTGGCCGTGCTCGGGGCCCTCAAAAGCGGGGCCCTCACGCCCGCGCAGCTCGACGCCAACGTGACGCGCGTGCTGGAGCTGGTGCTGAAATCGCCCACCTTCAAAAAATTTCCCTACAGCAGCCAGCCGGCCCTGAAAGCAGATGCCGCCGTGGCCCGCCAGGCGGCTGCCGAAGGCATGGTGCTGCTGCGCAACGAAGGCCAAACGCTGCCCCTCAAGGCCGGCCGCAAAGTGGCCCTGTTCGGCAACACGTCTTACAACCTCATTGCGGGCGGCACCGGCAGCGGCGACGTGAACCGGGCCTATACTGTGTCGCCGGCCCAGGGCCTGACCAGCGCGGGCTTTTCCGTCGATGCGCCGCTAAGCCAAGCCTACGCCCAGTACCTGCGGGCCGAAAAAGCCAAGCTCCCCAAAACCAAGGGTTTGCTCGACGCGGCCCCGGTTATTCCCGAAAAGCCGGCCGATGCCGCCTTGCAGCAGGCGGCCCAAACCGCCGACGTGGCCTTGCTCACTCTGGGCCGCAGCGCCGGAGAAGGCGGCGACCGGCAAGTAACGGACGATTTCAACCTCACCGCTGCCGAGAAAGCTTTGCTTCAGCAGGTGTCCGCAGCCTTCCACGCCCAAGGCAAAAAGGTGGTGGTGGTGCTCAACGTGGGCGGCGTGGTGGAAGTAGCGAGCTGGCGCGCCCAAGCCGACGCCATTTTACTGGCGTGGCAGCCCGGCCAAGAGGGCGGCAACGCCCTGGCCGACGTGCTCAGCGGCCGGGTGGGGCCCTCGGGCAAGCTGGCCACGACCTTTCCGGTGGCCTACGCCGACGTGCCGTACAGCGGCGAATTTCCTGGCAAAGTGCTGTCGGGCAGCGCCGCGCCCGCCAATGCGTTCATGGGCCGGCCTTCGGAAAATACTTATGCCGAAGGCATTTACGTGGGCTACCGCTACTACAATACCTTCAAAGTAAAGCCGGCTTACGAGTTCGGCTATGGCCTTTCGTACACCACTTTTACCTACGGCAAGCTGCAGCTGAGCGCGCCTTCGCTGGCGGGCAAAATCACGGCCAGCATCAAAATCACCAACAGCGGCTCTGTGGCGGGCAAGGAAATCGTGCAGCTTTACGTCCACGCTCCGGCCGGCCCGCTGGCCAAGCCCGAGAGCGAGTTGAAAGCCTTTGCCAAAACGGACCTGTTGCAACCCGGTCAAACCCAGACGCTCAGCTTTACCCTCACCGCCGCCGACCTGGCCTCCTACAGCACCGCCGCCGAAGCTTGGATTACCGACGCCGGCGCGTACACGGTCCGCGTGGGGGCCTCATCGCTCGACATCAAGCAAGCTGCTGCCTTCCAAGTAACTAAGGAAGTAGTGGTGGAGAAAAGCCGCAAGCTGCTGGCCCCGCAGGCCCCCGTCACCGAAATGAGCGCAGTTAAAACAAAATAATTTTCTCGCGCCGGGGGCCCACCGGCCCCTCACAAACATTAAAAAGGGCGTTGGCTACTGATAGCCAACGCCCTTTTATAGTACAAGCAAACTACCTACGCGCCCTTTGCCGTCAGCGTGATGTACGGAATGATGCATTCTTCCAGCGAGATGCCGCCGTGCTGGAACGTGTCCTTGTAATAATTAACGTAGTAATTATAATTGTTCGGGTAGGCGAAAAAGTAGTCGCCGACCGTGAACACGTACGCCGTGCTCACGTTCTCGCGGGGCAGGAAAATGCGCTCCGGCTTGCGCACCACGTACACGTCGCGCGAGTCGTCGAAGCCCAGGTTGCGGCCGTGCTTGTAGCGCAGGTTGGTGTTCGTATTGCGGTCGCCCACAATCTTATAAGGCCGCTTCACGCGGATGGTGCCGTGGTCGGTGGTGATGATGAGCTTGCCTTTTTTCTCGGCAATGACTTGCAGCATCTCGTACAGCGGCGAGTGCAGGAACCACGAGCGGGTGATGCTGCGATAGGCCGACTCGTCGGCCGCCAGCTCGCGGATCATCGCCATGTCGGTGCGGGCGTGCGAGAGCATGTCCACGAAGTTGTACACGATGACGTTGCACTTGTAGTTGTTGTGCAGATTGCTCATCTTGCCCAGCAAGTCCTTGCCGGCCTGCAAGTTGGTCACTTTGTGGTAGCTGTGCTTTACCTTCTGGTTGTTCTTCTGGAAGTTGATTTCCATGAACTCGGCCTCGTGCAGGTTCTTGCCCTCGTCGTCGTCGTCGTTCACCCACAGGTTGGGGTACTTCTTTTGGATTTCGGCCGGCATCATGCCCGAAAAGATGGCGTTGCGGGCGTAGGCCGTAGTGGTGGGCAGGATGGCGTAGTACATTTCCTCGCTGTCCACGGTAAACAGCTCGTTGATAATCGGTTCGAGCACCTTCCACTGGTCGTAGCGCAGGTTGTCGATCAGCACGAAGTACACGGGCGTGTCGCCGGTGGCCTTCAGCGTTGGGAACACGCGCTCCTTAAACAGCTGGTGCGACATGAGCGGCGCGTTCTTGTCGTCGCCGTTCACCCAGTCCTCGTAGCTCTCGGTGATGAAGCGGCCAAAGTAGGTGTTGGCCTCGTCCTTCTGCATGTTAAACACCTCGGCCATGCTTTTGCCCTCGGTTTCGTTGATTTCCAACTCCCAGTACACCAGCTTCTTGTACACGT
>CAXTBA010000031.1:0-39164 GCA_964242665.1 uncultured Hymenobacter sp. | reverse complement strand
GCTGGTTTGGCCGCCAGGAAAGCTGTATGCTGCCCACGCCAGCCCTGCAAGCGCGGTTTTTGTAAACAAAATCGCGCCTCCCGACGGCCTTGCACAAGGCCGTCGGGAGGCGCGATTTTGACGAACTGTGCGGGCACCAGAAGCCGGGTTTTGCCGCGAAGGGCGGCGGGGCGCGCTAGCGCGGGGCCTGGGCGGGCGCGGCTGTGCTGTCGGCCCCGGTTTTTGAGCTGGGATTGGCGATGTCGGAGCCCGGCGAGCCCTGGGAGGTGGAATCGCCGTCGCCGCCACTCTTGTTTTCGCAGGCACCCAGCAGCGCGGTGCCCAGCACCAGCGCCGCCAGCAATAGGGAGGGTTTTTTCATGATGAATGATTTAAAAACGCAGGAAGCAGCGCCCGGGCTATACGGCAAACCGGCGGCTAGGGCCGCTTTCGCCGGCACTCGGCTGCGTACACGCGCCGCTCCAGCTCGCGCAGGAAGGGAAAGCCGATGCCGTCGTACTCGTACTTATCGTCGTTGAGCACGCCGTCGGCGTTCACGTACACACGGCACTGAGCATAAACTCGACGCCCCGGCCGGCATCCGTCACGTAGGCGTTATCAATCAGAAAACCATACAATTGGCCTATTTCATTGAACACCCGCACGCCCGGCGGCAGCGCGGCTTGCCCGCCCCCGCCCAGCAAGAACTTGGCGTAGGTACCGGGGTAATGGGCGGCGTCGTAGCGGGGGGTACGGGCCCTAAGCGGGCGCGTCCGCCATCGCCGCGCGCAGCAACGCGTAGTCGGACGCGCCCAAGGCCAGGCGGCGGTGGGCGGGCAGCGTTTCGGGGAAAAGAATGGCCCGCAGGGCCCGCTGCTGGTCGCGCAGTGGAAAGACGTTTTTTTCGCTCGAATCCAGCGGGCCGGGCACCACGGCCTCCCCTACCATGTGCGCCCGGCCGATGGCCGTGCCGCGCAGCCGCCAGTGCGGCACGGGGCCCGCCCAGTAAGCGGCCGGCTGCCCATACAGCAACTGGCGGCAGGCCGTATCGGCGTAGAAAGCCACCGGGTTGGTGTGCAGTGAGTTGGGCGGGGCGTCGCCCACCGCCAAGCGACCCACGATGCGACGCGGCGCAGCCCCAGTCGCCGCAGCCCGGCGTTGAAGGCCCCCGGGCCCACGAACTCGTAGAGGCAGTTATAGGCGTCGTTGTCGCTCACCAACAAGACCTTGCGCACGTAGTTGGCGAGAGTGGGCCGGCCGCCGGCCGAGGTATCGCGCAACACCTGCGTCTGGCCCGCAAAGGCCAAGTCGGTAAGCATGGGCGCGTCGAAGGTGAGGCCGGGCACCGAGGGCCCCAGGGCCCGCAGCCGCGCCAGGGCCAGGGCAGCGGCGGCAGTGCGCGACGGGCCTGCCGGAACTTCGGAAGATGTTGCCGAGAGTGACGCGCGACGGCCCCCTGGGCTGCTTATCTTTTATACGCTATACGCCCGTAAAATAATTAGAAGTCTTTCCAGGGCATTAAGCCAGTCGGCAAGAAGGACATCGTACTTATTCGGCGTACGCACGGCTAAAAAACCTGGCTAGGCTTAGAAGTAAAATATCGTATAAATTTAATATATTTGATTTGAGCGGGCGTATCATTTCCGCCGATTTAAATGATGAAACGTCGCGCATTTCTCGCCTTGCCGCTGGTGTTGCCCGTGGTGCCGGCGCTGGCCTTGCGGGGGCCCGCCGATGACTTTGCGGACGGGCCCGGCACCGGCATAAAAGTAGCGGCCGGTGAGGACCGTTTCGGGCGGAGCTTCACTTATCTGGGGGCCCGCTTCGACCTGAAGGTGTCGGGCAAGGACAACGCCGGGGCCATGAGCATCTACGACACCACCCGCCTCGAAAAAATCGGCCCGATTCTGCACACCCACACCAACCTGGACGAATGGTTTTTCGTGACGGCGGGCGAATTCAAGTTTCAAGTCGGCACGGAGTTGCTGCGCTTGAAAGCCGGCGACTCGCTGTTCGGCCCGCGCAACGTGCCCCACGCCTTCGTCAAGACCAGCGAAGAACCCGGCCGGCTCGTCATCCTGCACCAGCCCGCGGGCACCATGGAAGAATACTTCCTTGAAGCCCGCCAACTTAAAAACCCTACCCAAGCCGAGCGGGAGGCCCTGCTGCGCAAGCACAGCATGATACCGGTCGGCCCGCGCCTGTCGCCGGACTGAAGCGGGGCCCAGCGCTTGGCACTGGCCGCCGCTTCAACCCGGCGGGCCCTTAGGTGGTGGCCGGGGTCAGTGCCACCCGCACCTCGCCAAAACCCGCGCTTACCGTCAGGCTGGGCAGGGTCAGGCCGGTTTCTAAGTCGGTGGTCACCACGTCGGTGGGCCGGCCGTCGGCCGTGGCGCTGGCGGGGGCCCCGGGCAGGCCGTGCAGCACCACGCAGTAGGTGGCGTAGGCGGGTTGGTAGGGGCCCTCGGTGTGCTGGGTAATGGTCAGCTCGGTGGGCGTGCCGGCCAGTGCGAAGCGGCGCACGGTTTGCTGGCCCTGCTCCTGGTAGGCGTAGCCCTCGCCGCCGTCGTCGTAGAGCACGCTCTCGGCGGTGCCGTTTTTGTAGTACACGTGCAGCGTCAGCTCCGTCACGGGTTTTTCGCTTACGTACTGCATCACCGGCTGCATGGGCAATACGGCCCCGGCCTTCACAAACAGCGGGATGCGGGTGAGGTCGGCGCTGGCCCACACTTCGGTGCCGCCGGCCTGGGGCGCGTCGGTCCAGTAATAGAACCAGTCGCCGCGGGGCAGGTACATCCAGCGGCCGTCGGCCCCGGCCGTGGTAATGGGGCAAACGAGCAGGTTGTCGCCGAGGCTGAACTCGGCCATCCGCAAGTAAGTTTCGGGGTCGTTTTGGTCGAGGAACGTGAGCGGGCGCAGCATAGGCGTGCCCTGGGTGGCGTACTGCCAGAACGTGGTGTACATGTAGGGCAGCAGCCGGTAGCGCAGCTCGATGAAGTGCCGCGCCAGGCTGGTGTAAGGCTCGCCGAAGCTCCAGGGCTCCTGGTCGCCGTGGTCGCCCGAACTGTGGGTGCGGAAGAACGGGTGGAAGGCCCCCAGCGCAATCCAGCGGGCATACAGCTCGCCGTCAGGCGTGTCCACAAACCCGCCGATGTCGCTCCCAATAAAGCTAAACCCGCTGATGCTCAAGCGCTGGCATTGTATGTTGGCCAGCCACAGGTGTTCCCACGAGGCGATGTTGTCGCCGGTCCAGCCGGAGGAGTAACGCTGGCCCCCGGCGTAAGTGCTGCGCGTGATGGTGAAGGGCCGCTTGGGGTAAGCAAAGCGCTTGACGCCGGCCGCCGTGGCGCGGGCCATTTGCATGCCGTAGATGTTGTGGGCCTTGAGGTGCGAGGCCGGCTGGCCGTCGTAGTCGAAGCGCACGTCGGCCGGAAAGGTGCCTTTCTCGAACACCGCCGGCTCGTTCATGTCGTTCCAGACGCCGGCCACGCCCACCTCGCCAATCAGGCCTTCGAACAAACCCGCCCACCACTCGCGCACCTGCGGCTTGGTGTAGTCGGGGAAGTTGCACAGGCCCGGCCACA
The DNA here is from genome assembly GCA_964242665.1 of uncultured Hymenobacter sp. Lineage (GTDB taxonomy): Bacteria > Bacteroidota > Bacteroidia > Cytophagales > Hymenobacteraceae > Hymenobacter. The sequence goes on along the minus strand of CAXTBA010000031.1, from coordinate 35,601 downwards.
CGGTGCCCTTCATCAGGGGGCCGTCGGCGCGGCGGCAGAAGAAGTCATTCGCCAGACCTTCGTTGTAAACCGAATACTCAGGGTCAATCTTGATGCCGGGGTCGATGATGACCACCGTTTTGAAGCCGTCGGCGGCCAGTTCCTGCACCATGCGCTTGGGCTCGGGGAAGTGCGCCGGGTTCCAGGTGAAGCAGCGGTAGCCGTCCATGTAGTCGATGTCGAGGTAGATGGCATCGCACGGAATGTTGCGCTCGCGCAAGCCGCTGGCGATTTCCTTCACGTTGGCCTCCGGGTAGTAGCTCCACTTGCACTGGTGGTAGCCCAGCGTCCAGAGCGGGGGCAGCTCGGGCGGGCACGTGAGCAGGGTGTACTCCTGCGTCACTTCGAGCAGCGTGGGGCCGTAGATAAAGTAGTAGTTCAGCTCGCCGCCGTTGGCCCAAAAACTGGTGACGTCGGCCCGCTCGGCGGCGAAGTCGAAGTAGCTGCGGAACGTGTTGTCGAAGAAAATGCCGTGGGCGATTTTCTGGTGCAGCACGTGGTAGAAGGGAATGTTTTTGTAGAGCGGGTCCGTGCCTTTGGTGTAGCCGTAGGTGTCGGAGCCCCAGTTGGTGAAGCGCTTGCCGCGCAGGTTCATGTTGTCGGGCTTGTCGCCGAGGCCATAGTAGTGCACGCCGGGGGGCACCTGCTTGCTCATTTTTACCTGGTCGTTGCCCGTCTCGTCGTCGTACTGCCAATGGAAGCCCTTTTCGTCGTCGCTGAGCACCGTGCCCGAGCGGTCGAGCACGCGGGTGCGCAGGGCCTCCTTCTGCACCGTGCAGATGAGGCGGGCGGTGGTGAGGCGGTAGTGATCGGGCTTTTCGACAAATTCCAGAAACGTGGGGCCGGGCCGGGGCGCGTCGGCCGGCACAGCGTAGGAAAAATCGGGTTCCAGCGGGCCGTCGGTGAGGTAGCGGAAGCGCAGGATTTTATCGGTGACGACGTGCAGCACCAGGCGCACCCCGTTGTCGCAAACGAAGAGGTAGCGGCCGGCGGCCAGCTCTTCGGCGTGCTGCACGGTGCCGGCAGTGTAGTCCTGGTGGCCTTTGGCCGCCAGGTCGTTAACCATATAATTATTTTCTTGTACCGCAGTATCCATATCGATTAATAAGAGGAAAAGATGAAGGCCGTGCAAAGGCAAAAAAACACCGGCCCGACCGATGATTGCGCCCATAAGTACGCAAGATAACCCCGGCTTTGGGTGCAGCCGGCAAAAAATCAGCCAAAAACCGCGTTGCCAAGAATCCGGCCGGCGCGGGCACCGGCGCTTGCCTGCCGCCCGGGTGGTCGCCATCTTTGCCGTCCGTCCCACTTTTCCCGCCCGCCCCAGCCATGACCCCGCCTTCCTCCGTTTTGCTTGTGCTGGCCTGGGACGATGCCGATCCCGCCGTTCACCGCGTGGGGGCCCCTGCCGCGCTGCCGGTTTCGCCCACGCTGCCGCTGGTGCGCGCCTTGGCCGCTGGGCAGCCCGTGCTGGCGCTGCTGCCGCAACAGCCGGCCGCTGGCGAAGTCGCTACGCCTCTCCTTCAGCCCTCAGGCCCCGCCTCGCGCTTGGTGGGGCTAAGTGAGTTTACTCCCGCAACGCTAACCAACGGGCTGAGCCACCCGGAAGCCGCTCTAGAAGACGACGACGCGCCCGCCGCTGGGGGCCCCGGGGGGTTCGTGCAGCTCCGCCCGTCCCCGGCGCAGCGCGCCGCTGGCTGGCTGGTACCGGCGGCCCCGTACGCTGGCCAAGCCGAAAGCAGGACCGAAAATTCGGCCGCTTCAACTGCGAATCCTGAAGCCACCGCAACGCCGGAAACGGATAATTCGCTATCCCTGCCGGCTTCGGCAGTGGCCAGCGGCACCGCTGCCCCGGCCCCGCTTTTCGACCAGCAAGAAAACGAAATTGGTACGGCCGAGGCCGACGGCCTGGATCTGGCCCCAGTGCCCGCGCCGACGGGGCCTGCCCAGGCCACGCTCACGCAGGGGCTGGCAGCACTGCACCGGGCCCCGGCCGCGGCCGACGAGGCAACTCCGCCCGCTTTCGGCCTTTCCGACGACCTGCACTACCGCGTCATCCAGTACGCGCGCTTTGCCACTTACCTGTCCGACACCGACACCGGGGACGTGGGGGTAATTTATGCCCCCGACTGGCCCACGTGGCTGGCGGCGCTGGAAATCCGCTACCGCCGCCGCCGGCCCCTGGTGCTGCACCTGCACCTGCTCGCCGCCGAATCGGCGGCCCCCGCCGAGCGCGGCTGGCTGCTGGAACTGGAGCGATACGCCCTGCGCCGCGCCCACACCGTACTGGTGGTGAGCGACGCCTTGCGGGCCCAGGTGCTGAAGCACTACGACCTGGCCCCCAACCGGGTACGGGTAGTGGCCGCCGACGATGCCGACGGCGTGCGGGCCGCGCTGGCCGAAATCGGATCAAAAAATGCGGGCATTTGAGAATGTAAAAAGTGGGGAGGGCTACGCAATTGGTTGGTGGTCATTCGCTTTGTTTCCCGCTTTTGTCGTTGTTTCCCGCTTTTGTCGTTCAGGCTGCTTTCTGCATTTTTATATTCTTACATTCCCGCATTTAATTCCTGCATTTTTCAATGGAACCCTTTCAGGCCGAACAAGAATTTGAAGCCGTGCTCGAAGCCGACAGCGCCGACGGCGGCATTTTCGTGGTGGTACCGTTTTCGGTGCCCGACGTGTACGGTACCCGGGGCAAGCTGCCGGTGCAGGCCACCCTCGACGGATTTCCGCACCGGGCCACCCTGGCCCCGCTCGGCGACGGCCACCACGGCCTGCCGGTACCCAAGGAAGTGCGCCGGGCCCTGGGCAAAACCGTGGGCGACACCCTGCGTGTGGCCCTGCGCCACGCCCCCGAAGTACATGTCGTGACCCTGCCGCCCGACCTGGCGGCGGCCCTCGACGCCGCGCCCGCCGCTCGCACCTTCTTCCAAACCCTGCTCCGCCCCGACCAGCGCGACTACGTGCGCTGGCTCGACGGGGCCAAGACAGCCGAAGGCCGCACCCAGCGCCTGGCTACCACCGTGCAGCGCCTGCGCAACAGCCAAAAGCGCGCCTAAGACTGCTCGCCCCTATTTTAGCCCCGATGAGAAAAACTCACCCGTTTCTGCTCCTCCTGTTTAGTACTCTGCTTCCGCTGCTGGCGGGAGCCCAGGCCGTTGCCGTTGCCATCGACCGCGTGAACCCCACCAACTGGTGGGTGGGCATGAAAAACCCCGCCGTGCAATTGATTATCCACGGCCCCGGCGCGGGTTCGCTGGCCTACAGCATCAGCTACCCCGGCGTGAAGCTACTGAAGGCCAGCACCGTGGAAAATCCAAACTACGCCTTTCTGGACCTAACCATTGCGCCCACGGCCCAGCCCGGCACGGTGCAGATTGTGGGCAAAAAGGCGGGCCAAACCGTGACCCAGGCCTGGGAAATCAGGGCCCGCGACGGGGCCCCCAAGGGCCAGGGCGTAACCGCCGCCGATTTCATTTACCTGGCCGTGCCCGACCGGTTTGCCAACGGCGACCCGGGCAACGACAAGTTCGCCGACATGCGCGACCCCAACCTGGACCGCGCTAACCCCTTCTTCCGCCACGGCGGTGACTTGCAGGGGGCGGCCCAGCGCATTCCCTACCTCAAAGACCTGGGCGTGACGGCCGTGTGGTTCACGCCCGTGCTCGAAAACGACCAGCCCCTCACCAACGAGGGCGGCACGATGCGCGCCTCCTACCACGGCTACGGCTTCACCGACCAATATAACGTGGACCGGCGCCTGGGCGGCAACGCAGCCTACAAAAGCTACGTGCAGCAGGCCCACGCCGCCGGCCTAAAGGTGGTGCAGGACGCGGTGTACAACCACGTGGGCAACACGCACTGGTTTTTGCAGGACCTGCCCATGAAAAGCTGGCTGCACCAGTGGCCCACCTACACCAACACCTCCTACCGCTACCAGCCCATCACCGACCCGCACGCCGCCCAGATTGACCGCAAAATCACGCTCGACGGCTGGTTCGTGCCCTTCCTGCCCGACCTCAACCAGGGCAACCCCTACGTGGCCAACTACCTGATTGAGAACGCCATTTGGTCGGTCGAGAACTTTGGCATCGACGCCTGGCGCATCGACACCTACATGTACAACGATCAGCCCTTCATGAACCGCTGCAACGCGGCGCTGCTGGCCGAGTACCCGCGCATCCATATCTTCGGCGAGTCGTCGGTGAACAACGTCATCGACCAAGCCTACTACACCCGCAACAAGATTGATTTTCCGTTCAAATCGAATCAGCCCGGTGGGCTCGATTTCGTGCTGGAAAGCGCCATGAACGATGCACTGAAGCAGCCCGTGAGCTACGACGGCGGCGTGCAGCGCTTCTACCAAATCCTGGCCCAGGACGCAGTGTACCAGGACCCCACCAAGCTGGTGACCTTCCTCGACAACCACGACCACGACCGCTACCTATCCGTCATCGGCGACGACCTCGACAAGTACAAGATGGGCCTGACCTGGCTGCTCACCACCCGCGGCATCCCGAGCATGTACTACGGCACCGAGATTCTGATGAAGAATTTCAAGGACCCCACCGACGCCGAGGTGCGCCGCGACTTCCCCGGCGGCTGGCCCGGCGACAAGGAGGACAAGTTCACCGCCGCCGGCCGCACGGCCCGCGAAAACGAGGCCTTCGACTTCGTGCGCAAACTGGCCACCTACCGCCGCGACCACAACGTGTTGCACGACGGCAAGCTGATGCAGTACCTGCCCGAAAACGGCCTCTACGTGTACTTCCGCTACGACACCACCGGCACCGTCATGGTGGCTTCGAACACCTCCGACAAGCCCGCCGCCCTGCCCACCGCCCGCTTCGCCGAGCGCACGGCCGGCTTCACCAAAGCCCACAACGTGCTGACGGGCGAGAGCCTGGCCAGCATTTCAACGCTGCAACTACCAGCCAAAACCGCCGTGGTGCTGGAGCTGCTGTAGTCGCTTAGGATGAGGATGGAGATGCATCTTGCGCCGCACCCCATTTATAAGGCGTTCAACTTTCTCATCTCACAGTGAGGCTTTCTGAATCTGAGAAGTAGCTAATTTATGAAACGCTATCTAACTGCGAGCACTATTCCAACGGTCCACAAGCAGCGGTAAGGACTGCGAAAATAAGCCTTTCTTTTACAGGCTGCACCGTTGTAGCCGAGTTGGACCAGCGGGCGACTCGGTCCACGCGTTATCAAACTAAGGAACCAATGAAACCGACGTGTTTAATGGTTGTTCTGTGCATCGTCACCAAGTATGGGCTTTTGTACCTCTTTCTAATGGGTAAGAACCACGACTACTATTTTATAGCACCGGGCATCAAAAACGTAACTGACTTATTTTATTATTTGTGGCTGTTGCTGAGCTTGCCCGCTTTGGAAGTGGTCTGCTTTTCTGTGCCGCTCTACTGGGCGCTAATGGCCCAAAATCGGGGACTGGCGGCAGCCGTCACGCTGGGGAGTGTGGGACTGGGCACGGTGCTCTACCACAGCTTATCTTCTCCCTCAGACCCCAGCAATGGAATTGTTCTGGGGCTAATTGGGTGCATCTTGCAGGGGTTACTTTTTATCAAGACGAGGCGACCCCAAGGTGCTTAAATATTGAGGCCCCTTGGGCAGATGCCATAAGCCACTTGGTGCGTACAGACAGTTCGCTTTAATGGTGATACCACTAAACTTATCACCGCCCAAGACCTCCAAACGCTACGCCAGGGCCAGCACCAGGGCCACGCGGCTGGGCAGGTACAGGCGCAGGTGCTGCTCGTAGGTTTCGTAGATGTAGTGCTCGTCGGGCCGGTCGAAGCCGCCGAACTGGCTGCTGTCGGTGGAGAGCACCACGCGGTAGCGGCCTTCCTTGGGCACCCAGAAGCGGTAGTCGGGGTAGCTATGCGCGACGTGCAGGTTCACGATGACCACCAGGGGGCCCCGGGCGAAGGCCAGCACCTTGTTTTCCTCGTCGTGGTGCAGCAGCTGGGCGGGGCCGGCGGCCAGCACGTGGCGGGCTTTCGCCAAGTGAATCAGGGCCTTGTCGAAGTCGCCGAGGAAGTGGAATTTTAGGTCGGGGTTGTCGTCCAGGCTCCACTGGCGGCGGGCGAAGTGGTAGCTCCAGTTGTTGCCCTCGCGGGGGAAATCGACCCATTCGGGGTGCCCAAACTCGTTGCCGATGAAGTCGAGGTAGGCCTCGCCGCCGGCGGTGAGCGTCAGGAGGCGAATGATTTTGTGCAGCGCCAGGGCCCGGGCCGCGCCGGGGTCGGGGTCGGCGGCCTGCATATGGGTATAGATGCCGTCGTCGAAAAGCCAGTGCGCCAACGTTTTGTCGCCCACCAAGGCCTGGTCGTGGCTTTCGGCATAGGCCACGGTTTTTTCGCCTTCGCGGCGGTTGGTGAGCACGTGCCACATGTCGCCCAGGTTCCAGGCCTCGTCGGGGGTGTGCTTAAGCAGCTTGATCCAGAAATCGGGGATGCCCATGGCCAGGCGGTAGTCGAAGCCGACGCCGCCTTCGGCGACGGGGCGGCACAGGCCGGGCAGGCCGCTCATGTCTTCGGCGATGAGCAGGCTGCCCTTGCGGCACTCGTGCGCCAGCGTGGTGGCCAATTGCAGGTACAGAATGGCGTCTTCGTCGGCCCCCTGCCCAAAATACTGCTCGTAGCCCACGAAGGCCACGCCCTCGCCGTGGTGGTGGTAGAGCATGCTCGTCACGCCATCAAACCGGAAGCCGTCGAAATGGAATTCCTCCAGCCAGTAGCGCAAGTTGCTGAGCAAGAACTGCTGCACCTCGGGCCGGCCGTAGTCGAACAGCTTCGAGTCCCAGCCGGGGTGGTCGCCCCGCCCGCCCCGGTGAAAATACAGGTTGCCCGAGCCGTCGAAGTCGGCCAGGCCCTCGGCCTGGTTTTTCACGGCGTGCGAGTGCACCACGTCGAGCAGCACGGCGATGTCGCGCCGGTGGGCTTCGTTCACTAAGTATTTGAGGTCTTCGGGCGTGCCGAAGCGCGAGCTGGCGGCGAAGAAATTGGCCACGTGGTAGCCAAACGAGCCATAGTACGGGTGCTCCATCACGGCCATCAGCTGCACGCAGTTGTAGCCGTCGGCCTCGATGCGGGGCAATATGTTGTCGGCAAACTCGCGGTAGGTGCCCACGCGGCCTTCCTCGGTGGCCATGCCCACGTGGGCTTCGTAGATGAACGGCTCCTTCACAACCGCCGCCACCCGAAATTTCTGGTCGGCCCAGGCGAAGGGCACGGCAGGCCGCCACACCTGGGCCGCGTAGTCCTTGGTGGCCTCGTCCTGCACCACGCGGCGGGCGGTGGCGGGCAGGCGGTCCTGGGCCCCGTTGTCGCTGACGACGTGCACCTTGTAGCGGCTGCCGTGCACGAGGCGGTCCTTGTATTCTTTATCGGGCAAAAACACTTCCCACACCCCGTAATCGAGCCGTTGCAGCGGATTGGCCTGGCGGTCCCAACCGTTGAAGTCGCCCACCAGAGACAAGCTTTCGGCGGCCGGGGCCCACTCGCGGTAGCGGAAGCCCCGGCGGCGGCCGTCGTAGTGCAGGCCCAGCTGCTGGTGGGCCGTGGCGTACTCCAGCAGCGAGCCGTGGTGCGCTTCGATTTCGGCCAGGCGGGCGGCCAGGCGCTGCTGGCGCTGGCGCAGCACCGGCTCGTAGGGGGCCAGCCACGGATCGTGTTGCACGAGCAGCAGCGGCGGGACGGCGGCCGGGGACGGGGCGGTGGGTTCCATAGGAGCAGAGGTGTGAAAGGATTGGCGGATGTGTGCGAAAGGTAGCGGCGGGGCGGGCAAACGCGGGGAGGGGCCCCGGCGGCTTTCCTTCTAACCAGAATTAAAAATTAAAAATGAGGAATTAAAAATTGAACAGCACAGCCCTTTCGTCATCATTTTTAATTCTTCATTCTTGATTCCACTTTACCACGATCAAATCCGCGTTACTTCGCGGCTATGAAATTTTGCGTGATTCTCCTGCCCCTAGCGCTGCTGGTGGCCTGCACCGCCGGGCCGCCCCGCACCGCCGCGCTGGAAGGCTCGGGGCCGTCGTCGGTGCCCACCGGGGCCGGCGCGCCGCTGCTGGCCGCCCACGCCATGGTGGTGTCGGCCCACCCGGAGGCGTCGAAAGTGGGCTTGGCCGTTTTGCAAAAGGGCGGCAATGCCTACGATGCGGCCATTGCCGTGCAGTTTGCGCTGGCCGTGGTGCTGCCCGTGGCGGGCAACCTCGGCGGCGGCGGCTTCCTGGTGTACCGCGGCCAAGACGGCACAGCCGGCACCCTCGACTTCCGCGAAACCGCACCCGCCGGGGCCACGCGCGACATGTATTTGGACAAAGCCGGCAACGTGGTGCCCGGCCTGAGCACCGCCGGGGCCCTGGCCGTGGGCACGCCCGGCACCGTGGCCGGCATGGTGGCCCTGCACGACAAGCTGGGCCACCTGCCCTGGGCCGACCTCGTGGCCCCCGCCATCAAATTAGCCCGCGGCTACACCCTTACCGAGCGGGAGGCGGCGGGCCTCAACCGCACCCGCGACGAGTTTCTCAAGTACAACCCGGGCAACCCGTCGGCCTACGTGCGCCCCGGCGGCACCTGGCACCCCGGCGACACGCTGCGCCTGCCCGAGCTGGCGTCCACCCTCGTCCGCATCGGCGACCAGCAGCGCGCCGGGTTTTATGGGGGCGAAACGGCGCGCTACTTGTTGGAGGAGATGCGCCGCCGCGGGGGCCTCATTACCCAGCAAGACCTAGACAAGTACCAGCCCAAATGGCGCGCGCCGCTGCGGGGCCAGTACCGGGGCTACGACGTGATTACGATGCCCCCGCCCAGCAGCGGCGGCGTGGCCCTGCTGCAAATGCTGCAAATGCTGGAACCCGTGAGCGTGAGGGCCCTGGGCTACCACTCGCCCGCCGCTACCCACCTCATCACCGAGGCCGAGCGGCGCGTGTACGCCGACCACGCCGCTTACCTCGGCGACCCCGATTTTGGGCACGTGCCGGTGGCCCAGTTGTTAGCGAAAGATTACAACAAGCAGCGGGCCAGCACCATCCGCCGCGACGGCCGCGCCACGCCCAGCGCCGAAGTAACGGCCGGCCCCGGCCTGCCCGGCTACGAAAGCACCGAAACCACCCACTACAACATCGTGGACGCCGCCGGCAACGCCGTGAGCTGCACCACTACCCTTAACGGGGCCTACGGCAGCAAAGTAGTGGTGCCCGGGGCCGGCTTTCTGCTTAATAATGAGATGGACGACTTCTCGGCCAAGGCTGGGGTGCCCAACGCCTACGGCCTGGTGGGCGGCACCGCCAACGCCGTGGCCCCCGGCAAGCGCATGCTCAGCAGCATGACGCCCACCATCCTGGCCCGGGGCGGCCGGCTGGCCCTGGTGGTGGGCACGCCCGGCGGCAGCACCATCATCACCAGTGTACTGCAAACCATTCTCGGCATCGTGGATTACGGCCTCGACCCGCAGCAGGCCGTGGCGGCCCCGCGCCTGCACCACCAGTGGCTGCCCGACTACATCGACGTGGAAGCCGGGGCCCTGCGGCCCACCGCCCAGGATTCGCTCCGCGCCCGCGGCTACGCCCTGCACCCACGCGCGCCCTGGGGCCGCATCGAAGTCATCGAAGTGCTGCCCAACGGCCAACTCTCCGGCGGGGCCGACCCGCGTGGCGACGACCAGGCCCTGGGTTACTAGGTCGTTGGTGCCTAGTGCTTGGGCTTGTCATTTGGTCGTTGTCATTGCGAGGAGGAAAGCCGAAGCAAGGACTACAGACCAACCGCTTAAAGCCAAACAAGAAAGGCTGCCAACCCGCGGGTTGGCAGCCTTTCTTGTGCGTTGAACACCGAGCTGACTAACCTTTCAGTTGCGAGCCGGCGGCGCTCAGGGCCTGGCCCAGCTGTTGCAGTTTGGCCTGGGAGTCGGGCGTGGCGGACGAGGCTGCCTTGGTGGTGTGCTCGCCCAACGTGCTCAGGCTTTTGGCCAGGGCGCTGGTGTCGGTGGCCCCGCTGGTCAGGGCATCCTGCAAGTTCTGCAGCTCCGAGCTGATACCCGAGAGCTGGGAGTTGCCTTGCAGGGTTTTAATCCAGCCGGCGATGTTGGGGCCGGCCGCGCCGGCGGCGTTGGCGAGGCCGCCTTGCAGGGCGGTGAGGGTGGCGTCGAGCTGGCTGGTGCCGCTTTGCGATTGGGAGCTTTCCATGGTAGTTGAAAAAAGGTGGAGGGTGAGATTGAGCACTATCAACCCCGCTTTTCCTCAGTTGTTAACTACTTTATGTACAATATTTTGTCCTCTCAAAAAAAACGATTTAGTAACAAACCTTTCAAAGTTTGCCAGGTTATGCATCTGCTTGGTTGATGGCAACATGGGCCTGGTTGGCAGCTTGCGGCCGCGCACGTAGCGCCGGCCGCCGGCCACGCAAACGGCCCCCGCGGGCCTTGCCGCGAGGGCAAGCCCGCGGGGGCCGTTCGGCTACCTACCAAACGGGCGGTTAGTGCTGGACCGGCTGGGTTTTGGCCACCAGGCGCAGGTTGCCGGCGGCGGTGATGAGCTTCTGACTCAGCTCGCGGATTTTGTCGCCGTTGCCCTGGAAGTTGTGGACGCTCAGGGCCGATTGGGCCGTGAGCACGCCCAGGCGCTGGAAGGCATCGGCCATGCCGGCGGCGTTGTTGCTGCCAATGTGGGTGTTGAGGGCTTCCAGCTCGTGCACGAGCGGCCCCACCACTTTCTGGTCGCCGCTGCGCAGGTATTGCAGCCAGTTGTCGATGTGGCCCTGGCCGGCGCTGGCATCGCCCATAAAACCCTTCTGGGTGGCGTCAAACAAGGAGCGGATGCCGGCTTCGGCTTCGGAAATGATGTTCATAAATCGCGGACTGCGGAGGTGAAAAAATGAGTGGCTGGGACGGCCATTGCTACGAAAACCCAAAGCCCGGGGCCGGGCACGGGGCAAAAATACAACCGGCGGCCGGCCCCGCTACGCGGCGGGCACCGGCTTTTCGTCGCGCACGGCGGGGTGCTGCGGGTTGAGCACGACGACCGAAAACGGGTGCTGCTCGCCCTCGCGCTTCTCGATGCGCAGGGCCCCGGCCGTGCGCAGGCCGTTGATGAGGTCGCGCCGCTCGTACTCGGGCAGCGCCGGAAACTCGTCGGTGAGGCGGCGCAGAAACGGCGTCAGCCACAGCTCATTCACGGCGCGGTGCTGGCTCAGGCGCTGCAATTCGGCCATCATGAAGGCCAGGCAGCGCTGCTCGTCGGGGTTGGTGAGGGGGCGCACGGGGTCGAAGGCCGGCGGCTCGTCGGGTGCGGCCACGGGCGCACCGGCGGGCTTATCAGCCGGCGCTTCGGCGGCCGGGCGGCCGGCGCGGCGCGCTTCCAGCAGGGCCAAGGTGGCAGCAGGCAGCAATTCGCGGGCGTCGATGAAGTGCTGGGGCCCCAGGTTTTGCAGCAAGTCGCCGGAAGTAGCTTCGCGGAAGCCGGCCACCAGCACCTGCCGGGCCTGCCGCCGCAGGTGTTGCAGCAGCGGGATGTAGTCGCGGTCGCCGGCCACGAGCACGAACGTGCCGATGTCGGGCCGGGTATAAAGCACCTCCAGCGCGTCGATGCAGAGCTGCATGTCGGCGGCGTTTTTGTGGTGGGTGCCCAGCACGTTGCGCGTGCTCACGCCCATCAGGTAGAGGCCGCCCTGGGGGGCCGTGGCCAGGCGCTCGAAGTCGGCGTAGGCGTTCAGCACCAGGCAATCCAGCCCTTGCTGGGCGAGGGTTTCGCGCAGCTTGCGCACCAGCGCCAGCACGTAGTCGTTGAGGTCGGGCGGGTCGTGGAAGTGATTTTTGAGGAAGTAATACACGTTCTCAAAATCCACAAATACCGCCGCGTAAGACGGCCCCGCAGGAGCAGCACGGTTCGCCATAGCCGCAAAGGTAACGGCCGACGGGGGCCCTGGTGGCGGGCGGGGCCCCGCCGTACCTTACCCACTCCCCGGCGCGGCCTTTTCTGCCCGAACAACTGCTCCTGCCCCATGAAAAGCTTTGAAACTGCCCGCCTCCGCTACCGGCCCCTGGGCCCCGACGACGCGGCCGGCCTGTTTGCGCTCGACAGCAACCCCCGCGTGCTGCGCTACCTGGGCACCCCGCCGCTCACCGACGTTGCCCAGGCCCACGCTGCCCTGTTCCGCATTCAGGAAGGGTACCGCGTGGAGGGCTTCGGCCGCTGGGCCGTGGAGCTGCGCGCCACCGGCGAGTTCGTGGGCTGGGCGGGCCTGAAGATGAACCGCAAAACAGTGAATGGCCGCTCTGGTTTTATCGACATTGGCTACCGCTTGCTAGAGCCGCACTGGGGCTGCGGCTACGGCACCGAGGCCGGCCGGGCGTGGCTGGGCCAAGGCTTCGGGGCCCTAGGCCTGCCACTGATCCAAAAAGTGCTTCGCGGTGGCAAGTGCACGTGACAAGTGCACCCAAAACTACTTTTTGGTGAGTTGGTACGTGCGACAGTCTACCCTTTAGGGCCCTACGGGCAGGGCCAACGGCTTCCAAGTATTGTTGGTCTTGTTTACGTCCGGCAAAATATTGGTTGGGTTGATGACGACCGACGTGAGGGGCGAAGTGGAGTCGTAGCGGAAGGTCCAGGTGCTGCCGCGCTGCCAGATTTCTACCGGCAGGTGAACGGTGCCGACTTTTCCGTTGGTTTCTTTGATCTCAACGGTGGCAGGCATCGCCGCTTGGCCTTTGTTTTCCAGCGTGATGAGGGCCCCCTTGGTCGGGTCCTGGTTTACGTAGCCCACGGTGGTCACGGCCTGGTCGAGCAGCCAGTTCTCAAAGAACCACTCGTGCCAGAACCAGGTCAGGTCCTCCCCGCCCACTTCGTTCATGGTGCGGAAGAAGTCGCGGGGCGTGGGGTGCTTGAAGGCCCAGCGCTTGATGTAGGTGCGGAAGGCAAAGTCGAAGCGCTCGGGGCCCAAAATCTCCTGGCGCAGCAGGTACAAGCCGTAGCCGGTTTTGCCGTAGGCGGCAAAGCCCAGGTTGCGCGGCTGCGTCACGTCGGGCACGGTGTAGGGCACGTCCTGGTTGGGGTCTTGCATGGCCCGCGCGATGCCGGGGGCCAGGCCGTCTTCTACGTTGGCCAGCGCCTTGTACTCGCCGCCGTTAAAGTTTTGGGTGGACAGGATGTTGATGAAGGTGTTGAAGCCTTCGTCCATCCACGGGTACTTGCGCTCGTTCGATCCCACGATCATCGGGAACCAGTTGTGCCCGAACTCGTGGTCGATGACGCCCCAGAGGTTGCCCTTGTGGGCCTTGGCCCCGCAAAACACGATGCCCGGGTATTCCATGCCGCCCACTACCCCGGCCACGTTCGTGGCCACCGGGTAAGAGTACTCGTACCACTGCTTCGAGTTGTACTCGATGCTCTTTTTGATGTATTCTGTCGAGCGGTTCCAGGCCGTGTCTTGCGCCGACTCGGTCGGGTAGAGTGACATGGCCAATGCCTTGCGCCCGCTGGGCAGGTTCATGCGGGCGGCGTCCCACACGAAGGCGGCCGAGGCGGCCCAGGCCACGTCGCGGGTCCGGGCGCAGCGGAAGTGCCAGGTCAGGCGGCCGTTTTTGCCCGTTGGGCGCGAGCCGCTTTGGGTCACTTCGTCGGCGCTGCGCACCGTCACCGTTTTGTCGCTGCCCGCGGCCAGGGCCAGGCGGCGCTGCTGGGCGGCGGTGAGTACCTCGGCGGGGTTCAGCAGCTCACCCGAGCCGCCCACCAGGTAGCCGGCCGGCACGTTGAGGGTGTAGTCGAAGCTGCCGTAGTCCAGGTAGAACTCGGCCGACAGGTAGGGCAACGTGTTCCAGCCCTCCACGTCGTCGTACACGGCCATGCGTGGGTACCACTGCCCTACTTCGAAGATTTCGCCGTTTTTGGTTTGGAGGCGGCCCAGGCGGTCGGCCCCGTACTGCGGGATGTTGAAGGCGTAGGCGATGCGGATGGTAAGCTTGTCGCCGTGCGGCTTCATTGCCTCGGGCAACATGATCTGCATGCGCGTATCGGTCACGCGGTAGTTGGCCTTCATCTTCTTGCCGTGCAGCTCAATGCTAACAGTTTGCAGCGAGTCGCCGCCCCGGAAGCTCCGTGCCGCGTTGCCGAAGCGCCCGCCCGCCACGGCCGTCACGGCCGCGCCGCGCGAGTCGGCCCGAAACAGGTTTTGGTCCACTTGCAGCCACACGAAGGGCAGCGCGTCGGGGCTGTTGTTGGTGTAAGTAATGGCGACGGTGGCCGAAACGCGGGCCAGCTTCTCGTCGAGCGAGGCGGCAATCTGGTAGTCGGCCGCGTTCTGCCAGTACGTGGCCCCCGGCTGGCCCCCGGCCGTGCGCGTGGCCGGCCCGGCCTGGTCAAGGAAGTTGGGGGCGAATAAAGCGCGGGCGTTGTAGGCGGGGATGGGGCCAGTGGGCCCCGGGGCCGGCTGCTGCTGGGCCCGGGCCCCACCGCCGAGCAACAGGGCCGTGCCCAGCAGCAACCGGGCAGGAGAAAATTTCTTCATGGGAAAGTTAAAGCGAAACGATGCCGTCAAAAGTAGTAGCCGGCGCCGAAGCCAACGCCGCGCACCGGCCGCGCAAGGGCCCCGCGCCCAACTTATGGGCCCCCGTGGCCGTTACCGCAGGGCCCATTTTTTCACTTTTTACATTCACGCAAATGCAACTTCGCGAACTCGGCCGCTCTGGCCTGCACATTGCCCCGCTCGTGCTGGGCGGCAACGTATTCGGTTGGACGGCCGACGAAAAAGCGTCCTTCGCTGTGCTCGACGCCTTCGTGGCGGGCGGCGGCAACGCCATCGACACGGCCGACGTGTACTCGGCCTGGGTGCCCGGCCACGCGGGCGGCGGGCAGTCGGAAACCGTGATTGGCAAGTGGCTGAAGCAGCGCGGCCGGCGCGACGACGTGCTCATCCTCAGCAAAGTCGGCATGGAGCTGGGCCCCGACCAAAAAGGCTTGTCGAAAGCCCGCATCAAGCAGGCCGTGGAAGATTCGCTGCGCCGCCTCCAAACCGATTACCTCGACCTCTACCAGTCGCACCAGGACGACGAAACCCTGCCCGTGACCGAGCCGCTCGAAGCCTACGCCGAGCTGATTGCGGCGGGCAAGGTGCGCGCCATCGGGGCCTCCAACTTCAAGCCCGCGCGCCTGCAAGCCGCCCTCGACGCGGCCCAGGGCGGCCTGCCGCGCTACGAAAGCTTACAGCCCGAATACAATTTGTACGACCGCGAAACCTTTGAGCACGACGACCTGCCCATCGTGGAGGCCAGCGGCATCGGCGTCATCCCCTACTTCGGGTTGGCGTCGGGCTTCCTCACCGGCAAGTACCGCGGCGAGGCCGACTTGGAGAAAAGTCCTCGCGGCGCTACCATCGGCAAAAAGTACCTGAACGCCAAAGGCTACGCCATCCTGAAGGGCCTCGACGCCGTGGCAGCCCGCCACGCGGCCACCCCCGCCCAGGTGGCCCTCGCCTGGCTGATGCAGGCCCCCGGCATCACGGCCCCCATCGCCAGCAGCACCAGCACCGGGCAAATAAATGAGCTGACGGAGGCCATGGAGCTGCGGCTGACGGCCGACGACGTGGCCACCCTGCAAGCCGCTCAACCAGTGGCGGCCTAGGGGCCCCGTCAGTTTAGAAAAGGTCGTCACGCTGAGCCTGTCGAAGCACCTCTCCCGCTGAGTAATTATTTATTCAGCGCGAGAGGTGCTTCGACAGGCTCAGCGTGACGACCTAACGTTTCGAGTGTGCCCAATTGCTTTTGACTGGCTGCCCACCCCTTACATTCCTCAACAAATACTCTTCTCCCACCCAATGGCTTATTCCAACACCTGGGTCAAGCTGGCCTCGCGCCCGGTGGGCGTGCCCACGCCCGAAAACCTCACCATCGAAACCGTCGAAACCCCGCCGTTGGCCGAGGGCCAGGTGCTGGTCAAAACCAGCTTCATCTCCCTCGACCCCGCCATGCGCGGCTGGATGAACGAGGGCAGAAGCTACATTCCGCCCATCGGCATCGGCGAGGTGTTCCGGGCCGGCGCGGCCGGGCAAGTGGTGGAGTCGCAGGATCCCGCTTTCGCCGTGGGCGACTACGTAACCGGCGGCCTGGGCGTGCAGCAGTACGCCGTGGTGGGCCCCGGGGCCGCCGACCCCACCAAGCCCAACTACTTACTTAAAGTGGACACCGCCCTCGCCCCGCTCGAAGCCTACCTCGCCACCCTGGGCATGCCCGGCATGACGGCCTACTTCGGCCTGCTGAACACCGGCCAGCCCAAAGCCGGCGAAACCGTGGTCGTATCCGGCGCGGCCGGGGCCGTGGGCAGCGTGGTGGGCCAGGTTGCCAAGCTCAAAGGCTGCCGCGTGGTGGGCCTGGCCGGCGACCAGGAGAAGGTGGATTACTGCGTGAACCAGTTGGGTTTCGATGCCTGCATCAACTACAAAACCGAGAACGTGCGCACGGCCCTGCGCGCCGCCTGCCCCAAGGGCATCGACGTGTACTTTGACAACGTGGGCGGCGAGATTCTGGATTTGGTGCTGGAGCAAATCCGGCTGCGCGCCCGCATCGTCATCTGCGGGGCCATCTCGCAGTACAACAACACGACGCCCGTGCGGGGCCCCGCCAACTACCTCTCACTGCTCGTGAACCGGGCCCGCATGGAGGGCATCGTGGTGTTCGACAACGCCGCCCACTACGGCGAAGCGGCCCGCGAAATGGCCGGCTGGATAAAGGAAGGCAAGCTGGCTGCGCCCAAAGTGCAGGTCGAGCACGGCATCGAAAACTTCTTGCCCGCGCTACTCAAGCTGTTTTCGGGAGAAAACTTCGGCAAGCTGGTACTGGCCCCGTAGGTGGGGTGGCTAGCCAACAAAAGGGCGGGCCCCCGGCGACTGAAGTTGCCGGGGGCCCGCCCTTTTAGTGCCGCGTTTCCTGCCTCAGTGGCCGCAGACCGGCGCGGCCAGGGCCCCCGGCAGCTGCTAGAACTGGAAGTAAATGAAGGAGCCGCTGCTTTTTTGGGTCAGGATGAGCGCCACCAACAGGGCCGCCCACCCCAGGCCCAGCAGCCACCACGGCAGCCGGGCCGCCACCCGCACCAGCGACGTGTCGCGCATCAGCCAGTGGCAGGCCACTATTAGCACCGTGAGGATGCCCACCTTGAGCAGGTCGAGCGTGGCCAGCAGCGGCTGCCCGTTGGGAATTACCCCGAACATGGCCAGCAGCAGGCGGGCGGCCGCGCCGAAGTCCGGGGCCCGGAAAAATACCCACGTCACGTTGACCAGCAGCAGCGTGAGCAGCGCCAGGCCCAGGTTGGCCGCTTGCTGGTTGGAGAGCGAAACCGGCACCACCGACGACCGGTAAACGGCCTCGTCGGCCCGCACCGGCAGAAATGGCTGCGGCCGAGCAGCACCGGCCCAGTTGCGCAGCCCCCGCTCGGCGCACAGGAACAGGCCGTGCAGGGCCCCCCACGCCACGAACGTCCAGGAAGCGCCGTGCCAGAGGCCACCCAGCAGCATGGTAATCATCAGGTTGCCGTAGGCGCGGGCGGGGCCCCGGCGGTTGCCGCCCAGCGGGATGTAGAGGTAGTCGCGCAGCCAGGTGGAGAGCGTGATGTGCCAGCGCCGCCAGAAGTCCGAAAAGCCAACGGCCGCGTACGGGTACCGGAAGTTGTCGGGCAGCACGAAGCCCAGGCACAGCGCCACGCCGATGGCGCAGGTGGAGTAGCCGGCAAAATCGCAAAAAATCTGCCCCGAAAACGCCAGCACGCCCGCCCAGGCGTCGAGCGGCGCCACCAGAAACGGCACCCCGAACACGGCATCGGCCGGGCCGGCCAGCAGGCCGTCGGCCAGCGCCACTTTCATAAACAAGCCCAGCGACAGCAAAAACAGGCCCCAGGTGAGCTGCCGGGCCGTGGCCCGGTGCGGCGCGTGGAACTGCGGAATCAGGTCGGCGGGCCGCACGATGGGGCCGGCCACCAAGTGCGGAAAAAACGTGACGAACAGCGCGAAGTTGAGGAACGACTTCTCCGGCGGGGCCTGCCGGCGGTACACGTCCAGGGTGTACGAGAGGGTGACGAAGGTGTAGAAGGAAATGCCCACCGGCAGGATCAGGTCGGGCTTGGCGGCGTGGAAGGCAATGCCCAGCGCGCCCAGCAGGGCGGTGAAGTTTTCGAGCAAAAAGCCTCCGTACTTGAAAAAGGAAATCAGGCCCAGGTTCATCACCAGGCTGACCACCAGCAGCAGCTTGCGCGGCACCGGCCGCTCCTCCCGCGCAATGAGCCGGGCCACGTAAAAATCGACCACCGTGGCCAGCCAGAGCAGCAGCACAAAGGGCGGGTTCCAAACGGCGTAGAACAAGTAGCTCGCCATCAGTAGGTTGACTTTCTTGGCTTGCCACGGCAGCGGCAGGTTGTGCAGCACCAGCAGCACCGCGAAAAACAGCACGAAACTATACGAGTTGAAGACCATAACCGGGGCGGATTAGCGGGCGGGGCCCGGGGCCGCGGCCCCCGGGCGGGCGGCGATGGCCCAGCCAGTTTTCTGTTCCATGATCGGCACGAGGGCGCGGGTGAAGGCGGCCGCGTCGCGGGGCGTCAGGTGCGACCACTCGGGGCAGTGGTAGCGCGCCAGGGCCGGGTAATCTTCGAAGTACACGCCCGGCGTGCGGGTGTCGGCCAGCAGCCGGTCCCAGTACAGGGCCCGGGGGTAGCTCTTCTTTTCCGTCTGCCAGAACAGCCCGTCGGACGGGCAGCGCACGAACAGCACCCGCCCGCCCCGGGCCCGGATTTGGTCGATGGATTGTTTCACCGCACGCAGCACCGCCGCCAGCGTGTCGCCCCCGGCCCCGCGCTTGGGGCTGGCCGCGCCCAGCTGCATCCAGACGTGCTTCATCTGGGCTTGCATGCCCGTGTCGGCTACGAAAGCGGCACTCATGCGGGTTTGCCGGTCGGGCCGGTTGTAGGTGAATTTCAGGGGAAACAACGGGAACACAAACACCTTGGGCCGGCTGGGAATCGGCAACCGGTCCAGGAACGCGCTCAGCGTCAAGCGGTCCTCGTCGAGGAAGAGCAGTTTCGATTCCAGGATCTGGTCGAGGTAGAAACTGAACTGCTGGGAGAGCGACCACTTGGGGTAGGCCTGCAGCCGCTTGAGGGCCCGCTGTTCCGGGGGTGAGCCCGACGGGGCGAAGAAGATTCCCTCGGTCACGTCCACGACCACCGTGCCCCGGAATTTGGGGTCGTTGCCCAAGTCGGTGAGCACGGGCCGGGGCGAGGTGCCCACCAGGGCCAGCTGCACCGGCCGCTGGCCGGTGAGGCCGGCCCAGGTGTCCTGGTCCAAATCGAACTTGATGCGGGACGAGCCGATGAACACCGGCCGGGCCGGGCTGGACTGGTAAATCCGTTTCCGCGTGCTGGCCCACAGGCTTTCGTCGTCGTTGTAGGACAGCACCAGGCCCTGGCGGCGCCAGTACCGCTCCCACCCGGCCACAAACGCCAGGGCGAGCACCGCCGCCAACAAACCAGCTTTCACAAGGGAAGATGTATGCATGGCACGCACAATTAAATCGCCAGCAACCCACAAAAGGCAGCTCGTCCCAAGACGAAGCCGATATTTACAAATGTAATATGTAAGTTTTTATATTATAAAATTAACTCAGCGTATATGATGCTTTTCTGACCCTGCCCGGCATTGTTTTCGGCGCTTTGCTATGCGCCCTGCTTGGCTGCCTTCCTTTAATTGATTCGACTCGCGGTTGCGGAAACCATAAAAAAGGGGCCCCGGCGACTGTACCAGTCGCCGGGGCCCCTTTTTTGCTGTCGCCGGGCTCATTCGGCTACGTCCACGAACTCGTAGGTGTGCGCCACGTCCAGCGGTTGGCCGTCGGCTTCGGCGTAGGGGTACACGAAGTAGTTGAGCGGGGCCCCGGCCTGCTTGGGCGTCAGCACCAGGTCGCGGCCGCGGGTGAACTCGACGCGGTTCTCGTCGTGGGCCCCGAAGAAGTAGTTGCGCTTGCTGGGGTCTTTGGCGGCTTCGGAAGCATCGACGGGCACCCAGCCGGTTTCCTTGGTGAAGAACTCGGCCCAGCAGTGGTAGCCCTTGATTTCGCCTTTGCCGCGCTGGGCCGGCAGCGGCAGCCCGATGCTGAAGCGCGCCGGAATGCCCTGCGCTCGGCAGTAACCGATGAACACGGCGTGGAAATCGGTGCAGTTGCCGCGCCGCGCGTCGCAGGCGTAATAAATGTCGCCGCGGCCCCAGCCCTGGCCGGTTTTGTCGTACACCATCGTGCCCACCACGTGCTCGTAAATGGCGCGGGCCTTGGCCAGCGGCGTGGTGGCATGGGCCTTGTCCACTACTTCCTGGGCCCGGCCTTTGATGGTGGCGTCGAGCGGCACGAGGCGGTCGGGGGCCAGCCAGCGGGCCTGGTTGGGGTCGGCGGCTTCGGTCTCGACGGGCGCTTTGTCGTCGGTGGCGCGCAGGTTCAGGTGCTCGCGGCGGGTGATGTGGGCCGTGAGCGTGACCGTGACCGGCGCGGTGGGCACGGCCGCCGGCCGCAGGTGCAGGATTTTATTGCCGTAGGCGTCCGTCTCGACGGTGTAGGGGCCCGAAGCCTCAATTTTGAGGTCGGCTACGTCCTGACTTTTGTCGGCGTGGGGCACGGGCATCCACACATCCAGGGCCTTGGTGCCGGCGGGCGGCACGGGCACCGTGGCCCGGCAGGTGAGCAGGAACGTGCGGCTGCGCGGAGCCACGGCGGGCCCGGCGGGCGGCGTGGCGGCGGTGAGCAGCACGGTGGCGGCGAGGAGCAAAGGTTTCATGGGATGGGGCCGGTGGGGTGAACGGTAAAGTTACGCAGCGGGCGGCGCGGGGGTGTAAACGGTCGCGCGACAACTGTAAACGGGGGCGCGAGGGTCATAATCGAGCGGGCGGCCAGTTTGTCAGCGCACTTTTTTCGCCCGAATGATTGGCCAGCCGGGTGCCCATAAATTGTAATGCGTTACTTGCCCGGTCGCGTCCCGTCCAAACGTCACAACCGTCGATGAATCGTTTTTCGGGAAGAAAGCATCCGGGCTGAGCTGGACGAAGGGCCAGGGGGCACTTTTTTCGCTGTCTTGCCCGTACAACGTAGCTCCGCGCTGCGTGATCCGGTCCTCGTAGCCAGGCCACCACGCGTAGCGCCCCACAAATTCTTTGAGTTGAGCGCTGTCGCCCGCTATGCTGTGCGCGGCGCGCCCGGCGATGGGCGTCTCAGCGTGCCGGATCAGGTACCAGCGCGCTTTGCGCTTGGCAAAGACGTTGGTTTCTTGCCATAAGCCGCCCATGCGCTGGGTACCGAAGAGGAGTCCTTCGCTTACCGTGGCTTCGACGAAAGCCCAATCAGCTTGCCCCTGGACCTGCACGGCTACATTCGACACGTTGTACTGCACCGCCGGGGCCGTCCCGTCGGGCGGGCGATTGGCGGCCACGTGCGCCAACACCTGCCGGAACGTGCGGCGGGTCCCGTGGTCGTCGGTATGCACGAGGTCGGGGCCCACCAATGCCCGGTAGGCGGCACTATCGCCCCGGCCAAAGGCGCGCAACCGGGCAAGAATAAGTTGCGAAAACACGGCTTCCGGCGGCGGTTTTCGGCCAGGGCCCTGGGCGAAGGCCCCAGTGGCAGTCAGGACCAATTGAACTGCCGCAACAACACGAGCACATCGTTCAATAAGTAATCTCATGCGCTGGCCATTTTATGGAAGCGTTTGGCTGCTACGGGCAAAAGCAAAGATAAATTGGATAGCCGGTTTCTTAAACTAAGGCCAGGAATGGCAGTAACGGCAAGGATTGGCAGGCGTGGGTTTAGCGAAACCGAGCTTATGGCTGAACGGTTAGCCGGCTGTAAGTGAACGTAGTGCCTGGTTTTTTGTCGGGCCTTACTGCTTTACTCAGTAGCAAGGTATTATTGGAAGTCCAGCAGATGCGACACGGCTCCCAGGTTTTGGGTGCCAGGTGCCAGACTTCCTGCCAAGTGTGGTTCTCGAAGCGGAATAGCCGGATATAATCAGAGTCCGCCCAATATTCTAGTCCTGCTGAAATAGCCACGAAGCTGTTGAGGTCGGGCGAAAACACAGGCTTGTCCTGTAAAACCAATTGCTGGCCGCTTTCACTGAGTACTATCATCCGCGACCACTCATAATGGCGGTGGAAAATCAAATGGCACCCGACCTGCGGCAGGTAGCCTTCATACTCAAATTTTTCCCAGCCAGGGTCATCCTCTTCCACATCATTGTCTCGAAAAACTTTCTGCCCTTTGGTCAGCGGTATTACTAGCCGGCCGTGCTGCTTTTTGAGCGGAAACGTGACCTGCGGCTTGGTTGCGATGCAGCCTTTCTTAGCCGCCAGATACGCGGTTTTGGTCAGCGAGCTGAAGGCAACCCGCACGGCGGCTGGCCCGCCAGATGGCCCCCCACGAGCAGCGGCAACAAGAACAGAAATGCAAATTTCACGAAATACTTAGAAGGTTAGCACCCCGGCAAGATACTGGCGGCCGCATCTTTGTGCCCATGCCCGATGCCGACGCCCCCCTGCCCTACCTCGTTTTTGATTTCGACAGCACCTTCACCCAGGTGGAAGGCCTCGATGAATTGGCCGACATTGCCCTGCAAGGCCAGCCCGACCAAGCCGCGCGCGTGGGCCAGATAAAAGCCCTGACGGACCGGGGCATGGCGGGCGAAATCGGGTTTCAGGAATCCTTAAGCCAGCGGCTGGCGTTGCTGGGGGCCCACCGGCGGCACCTGGGGCCCTTGGTGGCACGGCTGCACGGCAAGGTGAGCGAGAGCATCCGCCGCAACGGCGACTTTTTTCGGCAGCACGCCGAGCGCATCTACGTGGTTAGCAGCGGCTTCCGTGAGTTCATCGAGCCGGTGGTGGCCGAGTTTGGCATTCCGGCCGGCCACGTGCTGGCCAACACGTTCACGTTCGACGCCGAAGGCAACATCACCGGCTGCGACGCGGCCAACGTGCTGAGCCGCGACGGCGGCAAGATTCGCCAACTCGTGCTGCTCGATTTGGAGGGCCCCGTGTATGTGGTCGGCGACGGCTACACCGACTACCAAATCCGCGAAGCCGGCCTGGCCCACCGCTTCTACGCCTACACCGAAAACGTGATTCGCCCCACCGTGGTGGCCCGCGCCGACGAAGTGCTGCCGACTTTTGACGAGTTTTTGTACCAATTGAAGCTACCCATGACGCTGAGCTACCCCAAAAACCGCATCAAGGTGCTACTGCTCGAAAACCCCGACGCCCGCGCCGCCGAGTTGTTCCGCCAGGAAGGCTACCAGGTAGAGGAAGTGAAGGGGGCCCTCGACGAAGCCGAGCTAATCGCCCGCATCGAAGGCGTGAGCATTCTCGGTATCCGCTCCAAAACGCAGGTCACGCAGCGCGTGCTCGACGTGGCCAACCGGCTCATCGGCATCGGGGCCTTTTGCATCGGCACGAATCAGATTGACTTGGCCGGGGCCATGCGCAAGGGCGTAGCCGTGTTCAACGCGCCGTTCAGCAACACCCGCTCGGTGGTGGAGCTGACCTTGGGCGAAATCATCGTGCTGGCCCGCCGCATCCCCGTCAAAAACCCCAAGATGCACGCCGGCGAGTGGGACAAGTCGGCCAGCGGCTCGTTCGAGATTCGGGGCAAAACGCTGGGCATCATCGGCTACGGCAACATCGGCTCGCAGCTCTCGGTGGTGGCCGAAGCCGTGGGCCTAAAGGTGCTGTACTACGACATGGCAGAAAAGCTCCAGCTCGGCAACGCCGTGAAGTGCAAGACGTTGGAAGAGCTGCTGCCCCAGGCCGACGTGGTGACGCTGCACATCGACGGCCGGCCGGAAAACCAGGACTTCTTCGGGGCCAAGGAGTTTGCCCTGATGAAGCCGGGGGCCCTGTTCCTCAACAACGCCCGCGGCCACGTGGTGAGCGTACCCACCCTGGCCGCCGCCCTGCGCAGTGGCCACTTGGGCGGCGCGGCCGTGGACGTGTTCCCGCACGAGCCCAAAACCAACGCTGAAGCTTTCGAGAACGAGCTGCGCGGCCTGCCCAACGTGCTGCTCACGCCCCACATCGGCGGCAGCACGGCCGAGGCCCAGCGCAACATCGCCGAGTTTGTGCCCGAGCGCATCATGCAGTACATCAACACCGGCAACACCCAGCAGTCGGTCAATTTCCCCAACATCCAGCTGCCCACGCAGCAGGCCCACCGCCTCATCCACATCCACGCCAACGTGCCCGGCGTGCTGGCCAACATCAACAACGTGTTGGCCCAGCACCACGTCAACATCCTGGGCCAGTACCTGAAAACCAACGAGTTGATTGGCTACGTCATCACTGATATCGACAAAGAGTACGACCAGGACGTGATTCAGGCCCTGCGCGCGGTGGAGCACACCATCAAGTTTCGGGTGCTGTATTAAGAACCGGGAGGGAGGTTTTTCAAGTCGCGCAAGTCCTGCGGGCGGCCCGTGGCCTGTTTGGTGGCGCGCAGCGCGGCTAAGCTGATGCAGCGCACCGGCACGTCGGCAAAAGTTAACTCCAAGCCCTCGGCCACTACTTCTTCAAAACTAACGCCCAGTAAGTTGGTCATCAAGTCAATCCAAACACCATTGGAATTGAAAGATAAGAAGTTGGGGACAGTTATGAAATCTGCTTCTTCGAATTCGTCTTACGCGTAGCCGAAGCGTTCCAGGGCCCGCACCACGCGCCGAGCGTTCGGTTCGGTGGGCCGCACCAGTAAATCCAGGCCGCCGGTGGTGCGCGGAAAGCCGTGCGCGACGACTGCGTAGCCGCCCACCACGGCTTACTCAACGCCCTCGGCGCGAAATAGGCGCAGCAGACTTAAGTATTCTTCCTCCATCGGCGGTGAGCGGCGGGTTATCGGGGTTGGCGGCGTAAATGAGGCGGGCCTGCCGGTTGAGCCGCACGGCCAGGGCCAGGCGCTCGTGCGGCGTCAGGGCCCAGTAGTAGCGGCGCTGCTGCTCGTCGAGCTGGGTTTTATCGGGGCTTTTGAAGACGGGGCGCACGGCGAAAGCTAGGCAACTTCGACCGGCCGCCGCAACCGGCCGTTGCCCACGCAAGAGCGAGCCGCTGCTATCTTGCCGAGCTTAACTCCCTGTCGCTCATGAACCGTCGTTTATTCCTCCGCACCGGGGCCCTGGCCAGCGCCGCTGCTTCCACGCTCACGCTGGCCGGCTGTTCCACGGCCCCGTCGGCCACGGCTCCTGCGGCGGGCGGGCCCGCTGGCTCTTCCGATGCCTTTGCGCTGCACGAGGCCACGGTGGCGGAGTTGCAGCAGCATATGCAGACGGGCAAGTACACCGCCCGCGCCCTGTGCGAGCTGTACCTCAAGCGCATCGCCGACCTGAACGCCCAGGGCCCCACCCTGCGCGCCGTGCTCGAAACTAACCCCGACGCCCTGGCCCTGGCCGACGCCCTCGACGCCGAGCGCAAGGCCGGCAAGGTGCGGGGGCCCCTGCACGGCGTCCCGGTGCTGCTCAAAGACAACATCGACACCGGCGACCGGCAGCAAACCACGGCCGGCTCGCTGGCGTTGGTAGGGCACCGGGCGGCGCAAGACGCGTTTATCGTGAAGCAGCTGCGGGCCGCCGGGGCCGTGGTGCTGGGCAAAACCAACCTCAGCGAGTGGGCCAACTTCCGCTCGACGCGCGCCACCAGCGGCTGGAGCAGCCGCGGCGGCCAAACCAAAAACCCCTACGTGCTCGACCGCACGCCCAGCGGCTCCAGCGCGGGCTCGGGGGCCGCAGTGGCCGCCAGCCTGTGCGCCGTGGCCGTGGGCACCGAAACCGATGGCTCGGTGGTGTCGCCCAGCTCAGTTAATGGCCTCGTGGGCCTCAAGCCCACGGTGGGCCTACTCAGCCGCGCGGGCATCATCCCCATTTCGGCCACCCAGGACACGGCCGGCCCCATGGCCCGCACCGTGCGCGACGCGGCCCTGCTGCTGGGGGCCCTCGTGGGCGAAGACCCGGCCGACGCCGCCACCCACGGCAGCGCCGCCCACGCGCAAGCCGACTACGCCAAATTTCTGGACGCTAGCGCTTTGAAAGGCAAGCGTCTGGGCGTGGAGAAATCCCACCTCACCGGCACTTCGCCGGCCGTTGCGTTGCTGCAAAAAGCCGTGGCCGTGCTGAAAGCCCAGGGCGCGACAATCATCGAAGTAGACGTGGCCAAGCCCGTGGGGGCCCTCGGCGACGCCGAGTACCAAGTGCTGCTCTACGAGTTCAAAGACGGGCTGGACCACTACCTGGTGGGGGCCGGGGCCGGTGTGAAATCCCTGGCCGACGTCATCGCCTTCAACGCGCAGCACGCGGCGCAGGCCATGCCGTTTTTCCAGCAGGAAATCCTGGAAGCGGCCCAAAAAACCGACGGCCTGGCCAGCGCCAAGTACCGCTCGGCCTTGGCCCGTTCACAAGGCGGGGCCCGCAAAATCCTCGATAACACCTTGCAAACCAACCGGCTCGACGCCGTCGTTGGCATCACCACCGGCCCGGCGGGCTGCATTGATTTGGTGAACGGCGACTACTCGTCGGGCATTGATTTTTCTTCGCCCGCCGCCATGGCCGGCTACCCGCACCTCACCGTGCCGATGGGCCAGGCGCACGGCCTGCCCGTGGGGCTCTCGTTCGTGGGCCCGGCCTGGTCCGAGGGGGCCCTGCTGGGCTTGGGGTACGCCTACGAGCAGGCCACCCGGCTGCGGGCAGCCCCCAAGTTTCGGGGGCCCCTGGCGGGGCAGTAAAAGTTGAACATAACTGATATATATTTGTTCTATACATTAACGTAGAACGTTGTGTGCTACGCGGTGTTGGGCTCGGCGCTGCGCTGGCGGGCCTGATCATTAACGGTAATGCGCGCGGGCCGGGGGAACGTGCGAGCCCTGGCGCCGCCCGCTGCGAAACAACTGTTTCCCAATCCGACGGCCCGCGCCCCGTGCGGCCCTTACCCGAAGAGTTCTTCCACCCTACTCCGTCACACCTATGAGCACATTTTTCTTCTTCTTGTTCCTGCTCATCGTCGGGCTGGCCGTTTACTTGGGCAAGCAGTACAACGCGGCTCAGGCCAAAGCCCAAACCGTCGAAGAGGCCCAGGCCAACGTTACCGTGGCCATAAAGAAGCGATTCGATTTGATTAACAAGCTCATGGACGTGGTGAGCTCGTACGTCGACCACGAAAAATTAACGCACTTGGCGGTGGTGGAGGGCGAGTCGTTGGCCACCCTGGCGCAAGCCAGCATCCGGGCCGACAGCACCCTTACGCAGCTCAACAGCATTGCCCGCAACTACCCCGACCTGAAGGCCAATGCCAGCTACAACCGGCTCATGGACAACCTTACCGGCGTGGAAGCGGAAGTGCAAAACCGCCGCGAATGGTACAACCGCGCGGTGCGGGACTATAACACGTTCTGCAACAACATTCCGTTCATGTTCTTCGCGCCGTCGATGGGCTTTCGCAAGGCGCCGTTCTTCGACGTGGCCAATGCCGATTCGCTCGAAAACGTCAAGGCCTTTTCGGCCGACGACGGCACTGTTCTCCGCGAAAAATTTGCGGGGGCCGGCACGCACGTGTTGCAAGGCACCCGGGCCCTGGGCAACACGCTTGAAACACATGGCCGGGCGCTGCTCGAACGTGGCCAGGCCGGGTTTCAGAAGCGGCCGGACGCGGACACGCCCGGCTCCAACCCAGCCTCGGAAGACAGGGGCCCCGGGCCCCAGGCGTAGCCGGGGCCCCTATAGTCGCGCCCGCACCTGGCGCAGCACCCGCTCCATTTCGTTGCGGACGTCGCCGCTGTCGGCCACGTGGTTATTATTCAAGAAGGTAAAGGCCAGCAGGCGGCCGCTTTTGGTGCGCAGGTACCCGCTGAGGTTGGTATTGTTTTCGAGCGAGCCGGTTTTGCCCCACACCCAGGGGCCCGTGACGTCGTGGTAGCGCTTGCGCAGGGTGCCCTGGCCCCCGCCGGCGGCCAGCAAACTCAGCAGGCGGGGCTCGGGCACTTCCTGGTGCAGGCGCAGCAGCAGCGCGGCCAGCGTGCGCGGCGTGACGAGGTTCTGGCGCGAAAGGCCCGAGCCGTCGGCCCACACCACGGGGTCGGGCAGGGTGCCGAGGTAGGTTTTGCGCACGTACCGAATCACGCGCTGCGTGCTGAGCGAGTCGTGGGCCCCCAGCGTGGTGCTGGCCATCAGCAAAAGCTGCTCGGCCAGGAAGTTGTCGCTCACGCGCAGCATCCGGCGGTAGAGGCTGTCTACGGGCAGGCCGCGCAGGGTGCGCACCGCATCGGCGGGGCGCGGGTGCCAGGGGGCCCCCACCAAGGGCCGCCGCAGCGTGTCGCCGAGCAGGCGCAGCGTGAAAGCCCGGCTGGTGCGGAACGGCACTTCATCGACCCACTTTCTGTTGAGCGGGGCCACCAAATAGAACCGGTTATCGTCGAGGGCCCGGATGACGTGGGTGTCCTCGTCGATGCCGGGCGTGCGCAGCGCGGCCGGGGCCGGCCCGGTAAGCGGGGCAAACCCGCGGGGCAGCACCCGCAGGTGGCTGATGGCCTTGCCGCCGACTGGGGCCCGGGCGTAAAAGCGCACCGTGTGGCCGTAAATCGGAAACGCCCCGCGCTCGGGCTGGAAGTAGTAGCCGAAGTCGTCCCATGGCCAGCCGGGGCCGTAGGGCGGCGAGCAGGCGATGTCGCAGCTGGCGAGCACGCCGGGAGCCTTTTGCAGAAAGTTGAAGGCGCGGCGGCTGGGCACGTCGCCGTGCAAAAAAGTAGGGTCGCCGGTGCCCTGAAAAAACAGCGTGTCGCCACGGCTGAAGTAGCGCAGGCTGGGCAGCGAGTCGGGCAGCAGCTTAAGACCGGCGTAAAAGCTGAACAGCTTCATGTTGCTGGCTGGGGTGAAGTATTTGGTGTCGTTCTGGGCAAACAGGATTTCGCCGGTGCCCGCGTCGGCCAGCACCACGCCCACGGCGTGGGGCCGCAGGACGGCCGAGCTGTCGAGCAGGTTTTGCAGCCAGGGCAGCTTTTGGGCGGTGGGCGGCGCGGCGGCCACGGGCGTTTTGTCGGGGGCCTGGGCGCAGGCGGTAAGCTCGGTGGCCCCCAGCGTCAGCAGTAAAAAAAAGTAGAGCAAGCGGAGTGGCACGGATGAAAATTACCCGGCCCTAGCGGCCGGCGCGGTTAGGCGAAGTTAGGCGGTGGGCTGCATCGGGGCCCGGTTCTTACCAGGTCCGTCCAGAAGCAGTTCGATACGTGCAGCTCCGCAGCAGGGGGCCCCGAGCAGCCTTTCTTAAACTTTGCGGATGAAGCCCGGGAACGCAGCGGAAACAACCGTTAAGTACGAATAAACAGCCCCGGACAATCAGCACCGGCCGGCCCTCCCGGGGCACATCTGCCCTTTGCCCGCGGGCGGCGCTGTAACTTTGTCCCCCGTCATGCCTGAACGCTCCACCCCCACCCCAGCAGCGTCGGCCGCGAAATTTATTTTCGTCACCGGCGGCGTTACCTCTTCACTCGGCAAAGGAATTATTTCCGCCTCGCTGGCCAAGCTCTTGCAAGCCAGAGGGTTCCGAGTCACCATCCAGAAGTTCGACCCCTACATCAACATCGACCCCGGTACGCTGAACCCGTACGAGCACGGCGAATGCTACGTGACCGACGACGGGGCCGAAACCGACTTGGACTTAGGCCATTACGAGCGGTTCCTGAACCGGCCCACCTCGCAGGCCAACAACGTGACCACTGGCCGCATCTACGACACCGTGATCCGGCGGGAGCGCGAAGGGGCCTTCCTCGGCAAAACCGTGCAAGTGGTGCCCCACATCACCGACGAAATCAAGCGGCGGATGCTGCTGCTGGGCGAAGGCGGCGAATTTGACGTGGTGATTACCGAAATCGGCGGCTGCATCGGCGACATCGAGAGCCTACCCTTCGTGGAGGCCGTGCGCCAGCTGCGCTGGGAGCTGCCGCCCAACGACTCGCTGGTCATTCACCTCACGCTGCTGCCCTACTTGGCAGCGGCCGGCGAGTTGAAAACCAAGCCTACCCAGCACAGCGTCAGGGATTTGCGCGAAGCGGGTTTGCAACCTGACATTCTGGTGTGCCGGTCCGAACATCCTATTCCGGCCGAGATGCGCCGCAAGATTGCGCTGTTTTGCAACGTCAAAATCAACTCCGTCATTGAGGCCCTCGACGCCGACACCATTTACTCGGTGCCGCTGCTGATGCTGAAAGAGCAACTCGACGAGCGGGTGATTAAGCGCCTGAAATTGACTGGTGGGGCCCCGCAGCCCGACCTGGAAGCTTGGAAAGACTTCCTGGGCCGCCTCAAAAACCCTACCGAGGAAGTCACCATCGCCTTGGTGGGCAAGTACGTGGAACTGCCTGACGCCTATAAGTCCATCAACGAATCCTTCGTCCACGCCGGGGCCTTCAACGAGTGCCGGGTGAAGGTGCGCAGCATCCAGTCCGACCACCTCACGCCCGAGAACATCGCCGAAAACCTGCGCGGCGTCGATGCCGTGCTGGTGGCCCCCGGCTTCGGCGAGCGGGGGTTTGAGGGCAAAATTGCCGCCGTGCGGTACGTGCGGGAGAACGGGATTCCGTTCTTCGGCATTTGCCTGGGCATGCAGGTGGCCGTGGTGGAGTACGCCCGCCACGTGCTGGGCCTGCCCGACGCCAACTCGACCGAGATGGACCCGCTTACGCCCCACCCCGTCATCGCCATGATGGAATCGCAGAAAGACGTGACGCAAAAAGGCGGCACCATGCGCCTGGGGGCCTACGCCTGCGATTTGCGGCGCGGCACGCGGGCGGCCAAGGCCTACGGGCGCCCCCACATCAGTGAGCGGCACCGGCACCGCTTCGAGTTCAACGGCGAGTACCTGGCGCAGTTCGAAGCGGCCGGGATGCAGGCCTCGGGCACGAACCCCGACACGGGCCTGGTCGAAATCATCGAGCTGCCCCAGGCGGTGCACCCGTGGTTTCTGGGCGGGCAGTTTCATCCTGAGCTGAAAAGCACCGTCGAAAACCCGCATCCGCTGTTTGTGCGCTTCGTGCGGGCCGCTATGCAGTACCGCAAAGGGTAACAGCGCCGGGGTTGATTTGGATGTTGGCAGGCCGTCCCCAAGCCGCCATCCTCATTAATTAGGCCGTCACGCTGAGCCTGCCGTGCCGTCGCCGGGGGCCGCCGTACCTTTGCGTTTCGTTTCACAGTTACTCTTAAATGGATAGGAATTCCGCTACCGGCCTGGTGCTCATATCGGCCCTGATTTTGGTGTATTTGTTCTTCTTCAGCCCCAAGCAGGCGGATGTGGAGAAGGCCAGAAAGCAAGAAGCCGCCACTGCGGCCAAAACGACCGCTAAGCCCGCGGCGGCCGTGGCCCCGGCCATTGCGGCCGCTATCGCCCCCGACGCGCCGCTCGACTCCACCGCTGGCCCGGTGCGGGACGTGACGCTGCAAAACGCCAACCTCACCATCACCTTCTCTACCCGGGGCGGGCGCGTGACGGCCGTGCGCCTGAACAAGTACAAGACCTTTTTTGGCAAGCCGCTGAACCTGATTGACGCCCAGAGCGCCCGCCTCGACACGCGCTTCCGCACGGTGGACGGCAAGACGATCCGCTTTTCGGACCTCAACTTCCAGCCCTCGGCCGTGACGGCGGCGGGCCAAGCCCAGCGCGTGACCTTCACGGCCCCGGTGGCCGGCGGCAGCATCGTGCAGTCGTATAGCCTTCCCGCCGACAGCTACGAGCTGGCCTACGACCTGCGCCTCAACGGCTTGGAGCGCACGGTGGCCCAGGAACCGCTCACGTTCACGTTCTACGACCGGGTGCGCCAGACCGAGCAAGACCTCAAGCAGAACCGCAACCACTCCACCATCAACCACTACCTCGCCGCCGGCAACCACACGGCCCTAGCCGAAGCCAGCGAGAAACCCGAAGAAAGCAAAGCCGAGGGCCCCGTGAAGTGGGCGGCCCACAAGCACGACTTTTTTGTAGCCGGCCTGATTGCGGACGGCCAGCCGTTCAGCGGTGGCACGTTCAACTCGGCGGTGGATTTGGGCGACTCGACGTTCATCAAAACCATGAGCACCACGCTGGCCATTCCGGTGGCCGAGGTGGAGCAAGGGCGCGGCCAGTTCCGCTACTTTTTCGGGCCGAACTCCTTCAATCTGCTCAAGGGCGTAGCCCCCGAGTTCGACCGCAACGTGTACCTGGGCTGGGGTTTATTCCGGTGGGTAAACCGCTTCATCATCTTGCCAGTGTTCCACTTCCTGGCGCAATACATCAGCAGCTACGGGGTCATCATTGCGCTGCTGGTGCTGCTCATCAAGCTGGTTACCTGGCCCTTGACGTACAAAACCTACGAGAGCCAGGCCCGCATGAAGGTGCTGAAGCCGGAGATTGATGCCCTCAAGGAAAAAATTGGCGACGACCCCACCAAGGTGCAGCAGGAGACGATGAAGCTCTACTCCACCTTCGGGGTGAGTCCGCTCAGCGGCTGCGTGCCCACGCTGCTCACGCTGCCAATTTTGTTCGCCATGTTCCAGTTTTTCCCCAACGCCATTGAGCTGCGGCAGCAAAGCTTCCTCTGGGCCAAGGACTTGAGCAGCTACGACGTATTCGTAAAGCTGCCTTTCTTCGTGAAATGGTACGGCGACCATGTGAGCATGTTCACGCTGCTGATGACGGCCTCTACCCTGCTCATGACCTGGCAGAGCAACCAGACCAATACGGCGATGCAGGGCCCCATGAAGACGTACAGCTACCTGATGCCCATCATCTTCCTGTTCGTACTGAACAGCTTTGCCGCCGGCCTCACTTGGTACTACTTCGTGTCGAACGTCATCACCTTCGCCCAGCAGGCCATCACCAAAGCATTCGTCGACGACACCAAGATTCGCGCCCAGCTCGAAGCCAACAAAGTGAAGAACAAGGACAAGAAGCCCACCGGCCTCCAGGCCCGCATTGCCGAGGCCATGAAGGCCTCGCAGGAGCGCGACACGCAGGCCAAGAAGAAGTCTTAACCACGGATTTAGTGGACTGATTGGATTCTGGGGACGATTTGCTTCGATAAAAAGGCCGCTCAATCGAGCGGCCTTTTTCGTTGGCTGCCGGTGCGGGGCCGCCCCGGGCAGCCGGCTTTTCGCCGGCTGCCCGGTAATCATTGCTTCGCTGCCCGGACTTCCCAGGGGGCCAAATCATCCGTTCAACCCGGCGCAACGATTAGCGGGCTGCCGGCGAAAAGCCGGCAGCCCGCCCCGGGGCCCCGTCTAATAGCCTTTCCCTGAGCCCGTTCTTATCCATTAAATCCACGTAATCTGCGGTCATCGCTTCCACACCCCTTCCAGCAAAATCTGGTTCATCGGGTTTGCCTTGAGGCCGCGCACGTTGTTCTGACTCAATCGGATCAACTCGTCGTAGTACAGGCTGATAACCGGGGCCCCAGCCACCACCAGTCGGTCCATATGCTGATAAAGCGCCGTGCGTTTGGCGGCGTCCTGCTCGCGGATAGCTTGGTCGTAAAGGCGGTCGTAAACAGCGCTTTTGAAGTGGGTTTTGTCGGGACCGGCGGGGCTAAAGTTGGGGCTGTAGAACAGGGCCAGGTAGTTTTCGGCGTCGGGGTAGTCGCCAAGCCAGCTTTTGGCGAAGAAGGCGGCCCGGCCGTTGTCCACCAACTCTTGCTGAGCGGCCGATTGGTTGATATCCACCTGCACCTGCACGCCCACGTTGGCCCACTGCTTCTGCAAATATTCGCCGATTTCCTTGCGCTCGGCCACTGTGCTCAGGCGCAGGCGCAGCGGGCGCTGGGGGCCCCAGCCGGCGGCCCGCAGCAGCGCCCGGGCCCGGGCCGGCTGGTAATCGTAGCCCGGCACCAGCTTTTGGGAAAACGACGGCAGCGCGGCCGGCACGAAGCCGGAGTTGCCCGGCTGGCCCACGTGGTTGAGCAGGTAGGCCGTCATATCCGGCTTGTTGAGCGCGTAGGACAGCGCCTGGCGCACGCGCACGTCGCGCAGGGCCCGGCCCTGCACCGCCTGCTCGCCGGTGAGGTGCGTGCTGTCGAGCTGAATGCCAAGGTATTCAGTGTTCAGGTACGGCACCTTCTGCACCGCAAATTTGCCCTGGAAATCGGCCCGCACGGTGCCGTCGCGGTTCATCACCAGGTCGCGCGAGCCTTCGCGGATGCCCGACAGAAAATCGAGCTTGCCCTGCATGAAGGTGAGGAATTCCGTCTTGCGGTCGGCGATGAAGCTGATGGCCACGGCATCCAAATAGGGCAGCTGGTGGCCCCGGGCGTCGCGCCGCCAGTAGTGGGGATTCTTCTTATAAAGCAGCACGTTGCCTTCGTCCCAGAGCCGGAACTGGAAGGGGCCCGTGCCCACCGGGTGCTCCCGAAAATCCTTGCCGTAGCGTTGCACGGCCTCGTGCGGCACCACGTAAGCGTAGTGCATGGTGAGGATGCCTAGGAACGGAATGAACGGCTGCTTGAGGTGGATGCGCAGCGTCGAGTCGTTGGCCGCCACGAAGCATGTGTCGCTGGGGGCCCCGTCGGGTTTTTCCAGCACCTTGCCCCGAAAAACCCAGCCGCCGGTGCTGGCCGTGCCCGGGTCCAGGATTCTTTTGAAAGAATACACGAAGTCGTGGGCCGTCACCACCCGGCCTTGCCCGCCGGGAAAAACCTCGCTGTCGTGAAACCGCACGCCCGGCCGCAGCACAAAGGTATAGAGCCGCCCGTCGGGCGATACGGTGTAGCGCCGGGCCAGCGCCGGGGCCACCTGCAAAGTCGAATCCAGGGCCACCAAGCCGTTGTAGAG
This sequence comes from uncultured Hymenobacter sp., assembly GCA_964242665.1. Lineage (GTDB taxonomy): Bacteria > Bacteroidota > Bacteroidia > Cytophagales > Hymenobacteraceae > Hymenobacter. Next base: position 728 of record CAXTBA010000031.1, on the reverse strand, counting down.
CTGTTCATCGGCCCAGCGGTTGGCTTGGTTGCGGGCAAAGGCGGGGTCGAGCGAAGTGAGGGCTTCGGGCTGGTTGTAACGGAACACCCGGCGCTCGTCGGCCACTGCCGCGCCGGGGCCCTGGCAGCCGGCCAGGGCCCCGGAAACCGCCAAAAACACGGCCCACAGGCCCCGAAAACGCCGCATACGAACAGAAAGGAGCTTGGCTTGTTCGGGCAAAGGTAACGGTGCTCCGTCGGTGCCGGCTTTCTTCTTAACTCCCGTTTTCATGCAGCTTACTTATCTCGGCCACGCGGCCTTTCTGGCCACCATCGGCACCACGCACGTGCTGTTCGACCCTTTCATCCGCCCCAACCCGCTGGCCAAGGACGTGGACGTGGACGCCATCGAAGCCGATTTCATCTTGCTCTCGCATGCCCACGGCGACCACATCGCCGACGCGGAAGAAATTGCCAGGCGCACCGGGGCCCCCATCCTGGCCATTGCCGAAGTGGCCGGCTACTTCGGGGCCAAGGGGTTGGAAGTGATTGGCACCAACCTCGGCGGCAAGGTGCAGCTGCCGTTCGGCACGGTGCATTGCGTGGCCGCCGCCCACTCCAGCTCGTTCCCCGACGGCTCTTATGGCGGCGTGCCCATGGGCTTCGTCATCAAAACCAATGAGGGCCAAACCTTCTACTTCGCCGGCGACACGGCCCTGACCTACGACCTCAAGCTCATCGGCGAGCGGC
>CAXTBA010000030.1:0-40254 GCA_964242665.1 uncultured Hymenobacter sp. | reverse complement strand
CAACAACGAGTGGGGCCAGAAAATGCAGGACGACCTGACCTGGGGCGTGAAGTACCTGGTGGCCCAGGGCCTGGCCGACCCGCAGCGGGTGGGCATCATGGGCGGCTCGTACGGCGGCTACGCCACGCTGGCGGGCGTGGCCTTCACGCCCGACGTGTACGCTGCGGCCGTGGCCATCGTAGCCCCGAGCAACCTCATCACCCTGCTCAACGCCATCCCGCCCTACTGGGAGCCGATTCGCAAGCAGTTCTACGAGCGCATGGGCGACCCCACTACCGAGGCCGGCCGGGCCCAGCTCGTGCGCCAGTCGCCGCTCACGTCGGCCAATAAAATCAAGACGCCGCTCATGGTGGTGCAGGGCCTCAACGACCCGCGGGTGAATAAGGCCGAGGCCGACCAGATTGTGGTGGCCCTGCGCGAGCGCAACTACCCGGTGCAGTACCTGCTGGCTCCCGACGAAGGCCACGGCTTCGCCCGCCCCGTGAACAACTTGGCGATGCTGGCCGCCGCCGAGAAGTTCCTGGCCCAGTACCTGCACGGCCGCTACCAGGCCAGCATGCCGCCCGCCGTGGCCCAGCGCCTGGCCGAAATTACGGTGGACCCCAAAACGGTGGTGCTGGCCGCGCCGGGCACCGCCAGCAAGTAGCGCAATAAAACGGTGAGTATTTACTGGCTGAAGAACTTATTCAGCACCACCACTAATCTGAAGTTCATTCCCCTACAAACGGGTGGCGATGCCACAACGGGCTACGCTACGGGCTATTACACGCTCGATGTCAAGCCGATGGCTAACTTCCCAAAAGGCGCTACCAGACGCGGCTCCTACCTGACCCTGGGCCGCAAAAGAAGGGGCTGCCTGGCAGCTTATCTACGTTCACATAGCCGAAGAGCCTTATAAGGCATAAGGCGAACAAGTAACGACTGCGTTTTCAACTATGAAAAGCTGCTGGGAGCCCATCCCCCAGCAGCTTTTTTGATGAGCTTTTGCCCTCAGATTTGAAGTTTCTGCGGCCCTACCCCAGCTCTACGCTCGGGTCCCAGTACAGCTGCTTGAACTTCACCACGGTGTCGTCTTCTACCCGGGTCCCCTCGGCTTCGAGGCGCTCTTGCATGGCGGTGGGTGTGGGGAAGTGGTGGCGGCCGGTGAGTTGCCCCAGCCGGTTGACGACGCGGTGGGCGGGCACGGGGGCGTCTTTTTTTAGCGTGGCCGCGTCGAGGTTGGCGGCCATCAGGGCGTAGCCCACGGCCCGCGAGCCGGTGCGGGCCCCCAGGTAGTGGGCCACGGCGCCGTAGGTGGTGACGCGGCCGGGCGGCACGAGGCGCACCACCTCGTGCACGTCGGCGAAGAAGTTGCGTTCCGGCGCGGGCGCGGCGGGCGGGGGGACGGGCGTTTTCATGGGTTGAAAGTTAGGCGACGCGGGGTTGGCGGGCGGTGCAACCCCGGTAGGGCCCCTGTTGTCCTTGCTTTTCGCTGAACCCAAATCTAGCCCAGCCCGTTAGTCGGGCTTAGCCGGTGAGGCGGCCAAGTACTTCGCTCTCTTTCGCTTGCGCGGGGCCCTGCGGCCCCGGCGCGCTGCTTGCTTCAACATTGTTCTATGCGTTTTCTACCTTCGGCACGGCCGCTGCTGGCCTGCGGAACCCTGGCCCTGCTGGCGGCCTGCAATTCCCAAACCGATAAAAAAAGCGGCAAAGAAGCCAAGAAAAACGCCGGGCCGCCCATCGTGGACGTGCTCGTGGCCCGGCCTTCGTCGGTGAGCGACTCCATTGAGGCCAACGGCGCGGTGGTGGCCAACGACTACGTAGAGCTGCACCCCGAAGTAAGCGGCCGCCTCACGGCCCTGAGCGTGGCCGAGGGGCAGCGCGTAGCTAAGGGCACCGTCATCGCCCGCATCAACGACGCCGACTTGCGGGCCCAGCTTCAGAAAACCAACGCCCTGTTACAAGTGTCGCAACTCTCGGTCAACCGCCTGAAGCAACTGCTTGCCATCCAGGGCGTGAACCGGGCCGACTACGACCTGGCCGTGAGCCAGGTCCAAAGCAACCAGGCCGACGCTGCCTACACCCAGGCCCTGTTGGCCAAAACCGTCATTCGGGCCCCGTTCGCGGGTGTGCTGGGGCTGCGCCAGGTGAGCCCCGGGGCCTACGTGACGCCCGCCACGGTAATAGCCACTTTGCAGGCCGACACCAAGCTCAAGGTCGATTTTACGCTGCCCGAGAACTACGGCCAGCTCGTGCGCCCCGGGGCGGTGGTGAGCGTGCGCCTCGACGGCAGCCCGCCGCGCCGCTACGCCGCCCCCGTGCTGGCCCAGGAAAGCCAGGTGAGCCAAACCACGCGCAACCTGACCGTGCGGGCCCTGCTGCCGGCCGGCGTGCGGGCCAGCCCCGGCAGCTTCGTGCGCGTGGGCATCAGCACTGGCGTGGCCCGGCGCAGCGTGGTGGTGCCCACCAACGCCATCATGCCCGGCGACCAGTCGGACCAAGTAGTGCTCGTGAAGCACGGCAAAGCCGTGATGGCCAACGTGCAAACCGGTAACCGCCAGAACGACCAAATTGCCGTAGTTAAGGGCCTCCAGCCCGGCGATACGGTGGTCACCAACGGCGTGCTGTTTACCCAGCCCGGCAAACCGGTGATGGTGCGGAAGGTGAATTAACAGTGAACAGTTATCAATTATAAAGCTTAGCAGGACAAAAAGGCGGTCAGCATGACGTTCCCCTCCCCGCATCACTTATGAACATCTCCAAGCTTTCCCTGAACCGGCCCGTCTTGGCAACAGTATTCAACCTGCTGCTGATTTTGTTTGGGGTGGTGGGCTTCTCGTTTTTGGCGCTGCGCGACTACCCGGCCATCGACCCGCCGGTTATCAGCGTGAGCACCAGCTATACCGGGGCCAACGCCGACGTGATTGAAAACCAGATTACAGAGCCGCTAGAAAAGCAGATCAACGGCATTCCAGGCATCCGGTCCATCACTTCTAGCAGTTCGCTGGGGTCGAGCAACATCACCGTCGAATTCAACCTGGACGTGGATTTGGAAGCCGCTGCTTCCGATGTGCGCGACAAGGTGGGCCAGGGCGTGCGCTCGCTACCGCAGGACATCGACGCCCCGCCGGTGGTGTCGAAGTCCGACGCCAACTCCGACAACATCCTGATTCTGGCCGTGCAAAGCCGCAGCAAGAACCTGATGGATTTGAGCGACTACGCCGAGAACAACTTGCAGCAGCGCTTCCAAACCATCAACGGCGTGTCGGCGGTGAACATTTTTGGGCAGAAGCGCTACGCCATGCGCCTGTGGCTGCAACCCGACAAGATGGACGCCTACCACGTCTCGTTTACCGACGTGCAAAGCGCTCTGAACGCCGAAAACGTGGAGGTGCCGGCCGGCAAAATCTACGGCGGCAAAACCGAGCTGACCATCCGCACGATGGCGCGCTTTACGACGGAAGGCCAGTTCCGCAACCTGATTTTGCGGGAAGACAACGCCGGCATCGTGCGCCTCGGCGATGTGGCCCGCGTGGAGCTGGGCCCCGAAACCTACGAGCAGAGCTGGAAGGTGAACGGAGCCTACGCCATCGGCCTGGCCATCACGCCGCAGCCGGGGGCCAACTACGTGCAGATTGCCAACGAGTTCTACAAGCGCCTGGCCCAGGTGCAGCGCGAAAACAAGGCCGATGTCCAGCTGCGGGTGCTTACCGACAACACGCGCATCGTGAAGCAGTCCATCAACGAAGTGGTGGAAACGCTGCTCATTTCGTTCGGGCTGGTGGTGCTGGTAATTTTCTTCTTTTTCCGCAACTGGCTCATCGCCTTGCGTCCGCTCATCGACATTCCAATTTCGCTGGTGGCCACGTTTTTCGTGATTTACCTGGCCGGCTTCACCATCAACATCCTCACGCTGCTGGGCATCGTGCTGGCCACCGGCCTGGTCGTGGACGACGGCATCGTGGTGACCGAGAACATCTTCCGCAAGCTGGAAGAGGGCCTTGACATCCGGCGGGCGGCCTTGGAAGGCAGCAAGGAGATTTTCTTCGCCGTGATTTCAACCTCGCTCACACTGGCGGTGGTGTTCCTACCGGTCATTTTTCTGCAAGGCTTCACCGGGCGGCTGTTCCGCGAGTTTGGGGTGGTGGTGGCCAGCGCGGTGCTGATTTCGGCCTTCGTTTCGCTCACCATTACGCCGGTGCTCAACGTGGTGCTGCACCGCGAGGGCAAGGGCCACGGCTGGCTCTACGACAAAACCGAGCCCTTCTTTACGGGCATGGAAAGCGCCTACGGGCGGTGGGTGGGCGGCTTTTTGCGGGTGCGGGGCCTGGCCTGGGCAATCGTGGCGGTGTGCGGGGCCCTCATCTGGCTGGTGGGCCGGCAACTGCCCACCGAGCTAGCCCCGCTCGAAGACCGCAGCAGCCTGCGCCTGACCCTGACGGGCCCCGAGGGCACCAGCTTTGGGGCAATGCAGAAAATTACCGACCGGGTGGCCGACTTCATGGCTGACTCCATTAAAGATCAAGACTTTGTGTTTGCCGTGACGCCCGGTTTCGGCGGCGGCGGCGGGGTAAACAGCGGGCAGGTGCGCATCGGCCTCACGCCGCCCGACCAGCGCAAACGCTCGCAGGCAGACCTTGCGAAGTACATCAATAAAGTCATTCCGCGCTTCAACGACGCCCGCGTTTTCGTGGTGCAAGAGCAAACCATTGCCGTGGGCTCGGGGCGGAGCGGCCTGCCAGTGCAGTTCGTGCTGCAAAACGTGGACCTGGACAAGATTCGGCAGTCGCTGCCCAAGTTCCTAGCCGCGGCCCGGCAAGACCCCACGTTTCAGAACGTGGACACCAACCTCAAATTCAACAAGCCGGAAGTACAGCTAACGTTCGACCGGCTGAAAATCAGGGATTTGGGCCTGACGACCCAGAACGTGGTAGCGGCCGTGCAGGGCGCGTTTGGGGGCCGGCGCATGGCGTATTTCCTCATCAACGGCCGCCAGTACCAGGTAATTGGGCAGGTGGACCGCCAGGACCGCAACGCGCCCACCGACATCAGCCGCCTGTACGTGACCAACAGCCGGGGCGAAAGCATTCCGCTCTCGGCCGTGGTGCATCAGGTCGAAGATTCCAACCCGAGCACGCTCTACCACTTCAACCGCTTGAAGTCGGCCACCGTGTCGGCGCAGCTGGCCGAGGGCAAAACCGTAGGCGACGGCGTGCGGGCCATGCAAGCCATTGCCGAAAAAACGCTTGACCCAACGTTCCAGACTGCTCTGACTGGGCCCTCGCGCGACTTCGCCGAGAGCTCGTCGAACACGGCTTTTGCTTTCGGATTGGCGTTGCTGCTCATTTATTTGCTGCTGGCGGCGCAGTTTGAAAGCTTCCGCGACCCGTTCACCATCTTGCTCACGGTACCGCTAGCGCTGGCCGGAGCCCTGCTCAGCCTGTGGGCTTTCGGGCAAACCATCAACATCTTCTCGCAGATTGGGATGATTATGCTGATTGGCCTGGTGACAAAAAATGGCATCCTCATCGTCGAGTTTGCCAACCAGAAGCGGGAAGCCGGCCTGCCGTTGCGGCAAGCGGTGCAAGAAGCCGCGCAGCAACGCCTGCGTCCCATTCTGATGACCAGCCTGGCCACGTCGCTGGGGGCCCTGCCCATCGCCCTCAGCTTGGGGGCCGCCGCCACCAGCCGGGTGCCGTTGGGCATCGTCATCATCGGCGGCATCCTGTTTTCGCTGGTACTCACGCTGTTCGTCATCCCCGCCATTTACACGTTCGTGGCCAGCAACCACAAGCCGCCCCGCATTGGCGAGCAGGTGGTAGTCGAAGAGCCCGCCGAAGCGGTGGCGTAGCCCACCCCGGCAACGGGTACGACCACAGCGCAACTGTTACCAATGATGAAATCACTTTTTGCCTGGCTTTTTATTTTTAACCTTGGTGCGGTAAGCCAAGCGGTGGCGCAGGTGCAACCCCGCCCCGCCCGGCCGTCGGCCGACAGCGTGGCCCGCCCCCAAGCGCCCGTACTCACGCTGAACCAGGCGCTGCAAACGGCTCTTAAGAACAGCCTCGACATTGAAATTAGCCAAGCTAACGTGGATGTGCAAGGCCTGCAAAACTCGCCGGGCTTTGCCGGGGCCCTGCCCACGGTGGGCGTAACGGCCAGCAACAACGTGGTGATTAACAACACGCAACAGGAGTTCAACACCGGCGCGAGCGTGACACGCACGGGGGCCCGGGCCAGCCAGTACAACGTAGGTTTGGCGGGTTCTTACACGCTCTACAACGGCGGCCTGGTGGTGGCCACCCGTGCCCGCCTTGGCGAGTTATCTCAAATTAGCCAGCTTCAACTGAACTCGACGGTGCAGAACGTGCTGGCCGACGTGAGCCTGAAATACTACGCCGTGGTGCAGCAAGAGCGCTACATCCGTACGCTGGCCGCTTCGGTGGAGGTATCAAAGCAAAAGCTTGCCCTCATTAAAGCGCGGCTGAGCGTGGGCTTGGCTAACAACGCCGATCTGTTCCAGGCCCAACTCGACCTGAACGCGCAGCTCGAAACCCAACAGCAGCAGGCCCTGGCCGCCCAGCAAGCCACCGCCGACCTGCTCCGCGCCCTTACCCTCGATTTGGACACGCGCGTGGCCGTGGAAGACACCATTCCGGTGAATGCTGCGCTGCGCTGGGCCGACATCGACGCGGCCCTCACCAAAAACCCTGACCTGCTGGCCGCCGACCGCCAGGTGCGCGTGAACGAGTTGCTGGAACGCGAAGCCCGCGCCGCGCTTTATCCATCGCTGGCCCTCAACTCGGGCTCTAACTTCGCCCGTAACCAAAACGCCGTGGGCACCACCCTCTTCAACCAGAGCTACGGCCCCTACGCAGGCCTCAGCCTGGGTATTCCGGTTTACTCGGGCGGCGTGAACAAGCGGCTGGTGAAAATTGCGCAACTCAACACCCACACCGCCGAATTGCAACGCACAGCCCTGGAGAAAAATTATCGCACCAACGCCCTGAAGGCCTGGGAGTCGTACCAGCAAACCCTGGCCATCGTCAACACCGCGCAGGAGAGCTACGGTACGGCCAAAAGACTACTCAACCTGGTGCAACTGCGCCTTGATGCGGGCCTATCCACGCTGGTCGATGTGAAACTTGCTCAGCAAAGCTTCGAAGACGCCGGCTACCGCTTGACGAACTACCGCTACTCGGCCAAATCAGCTGAGATTACGCTCCGGCAGCTGGCGGCCTTGCTCACGCCTTAGCGGGCGAACAGGAAAAGGTTTCCACCCCCGGAAAGTCGCTTTTCAACGCTGAAAGAAGCGTTGGGTACTCTTCGAAAGCCTTTACCAGGGCTGGTAAAGGCTTTGCCAACCCCAGAAAAGTCTTTACCAGCCCTGGTAAAGCTTTTACCAGCCCTGGCAAAGCCTTTACCAGGGCCAGGAAAGACTTTTCTAGCCCTGGCAAAGCCTTTACCAGTTCTGCGAAAGAAATTTCCGTCTTTGTCAGCTTTCCTTCCCGCCTGTCCCTACGACACCGCCTTTGCCGCCAGCACCTTGTCGGGCGTGATGGGCAAGTCGCGCACGCGACGGCCGGTGGCGTGGGCCACGGCGTTGGCCACGGCAGCGGCCACGCCCACCATCGCGATTTCACCGATGCCTTTTACGCCCATCGCGTTGATGTACGGGTCGTGCTCCTCCACGAACTCCACCGTCATTTCGGGAATGTCGGCATTGACGCATACATGGTACTCGGCCAGGCTGGCATTGGTGTAGCGGGCGAATTTGTTGTCGCGCTCGGTGCCTTCCATCAACGCGCAGCCGATACCGAAAATGCTGCCGCCGATGATCTGGCTGCGGGCGGTTTTGGCGTTGAGGATGCGGCCGGCGGCGTGGACGCTCACCCAGCGCGAAACGCGCACGGTGCCCAGGTCGGGGTCCACCTTCACCTCGCAAAAGTGGGCCCCAAACGAGTGCATGGAGTGCTGGCCGGCCTCGTCTTTGTGGGCCGGATCAGCGTTAGCCGCGTGGGCAGCTTCTTCGTAGCCAGACCCGTACTTGCCGCTGGCGCTGCCCTCGATGTCGCTCATCTCGCCGCGCTTCATCAGGGCGGTGTAATCCTCTCCTTTGGTAGGGTCGGCTCTAAGTTGAAGGCGACCGTCTTTCATCTGCACGTCCTCGGGCTTGGCCCGGAACAGCGGCGACTTTTTATCCTGCACCGCCAGCTTGATGAGCTTCTGCACGACATCTTGGGCAGCCAGGTAGATCGACGACGATACCGTGCCGGCCGCCACCGAACCGCCTGAGTTGGGGGCCGTGGGCAAACGGGTGTCGCCCAATTCAAAACGAATTTTGTCGGGCGTGAGGCCCAATGAGTCGGCGGCCACCTGCGTCATCACGGTGTAAGTACCGGTGCCTAAATCTGTTGCGCCACTCTGCACCACGGCGTGGCCGTCGGCGTAAAGGCGGGCGCGGGCCGTGCCCTGCGAGTTATGCACCGGGTAGCTGGCCGTGGCCATGCCCATGCCCACCAGCAGGCGGCCGTCGCGGGTGGCCCCGGCCTTGGGGTTGCGCTTGCTCCAACCAAACAGTTCGGCCCCGCGGGCATAGCATTGCTTCAGGCTTTTGCTGCTCCACGCCTGGCCGGTGCTGGGGTCTTTTTCGGCGTAGTTTAGTAACCGGATTTGCAGCGGATCCACGCCCACGGCGGCGGCCAGGTCGTCCATCAGGCACTCGATGGCGAACGAGCCGGGGGCCTCGCCCGGGGCCCGCATGAAGGTGGGCGTCATCACGTTGGCCCGGCCCAGGGTGTACGACGACTCGAACGTCGGGCAGGCGTACAGCAAATTGATAATCTTGCTGTTGGGCTCGGCATAGTTGTCCCAAGGCGAAGCCGTGGATATTTTCTCGTGGATGAGGGCCGTAAGCTTACCATCGCGGGTGGCCCCCAGGCGCAGGGTTTGCTGCTGGTCCTCGCGGTGGCCCATCCCCGTGAACATCTGGGGCCGGGTGAGCACCAGCTTCACTGGCCGGCCCACGGCCTTGGCCGTTTGGGCCGCCAGCACGGTGTGGGGCCAGCACGAGCCCTTGCACCCGAAGCCGCCGCCGAGAAACTGGGTCACGACCCGCACCTGCTCGCGGGGCAGGCCCAGCATGGCCGACAGCGTCGATTGCGTGCGGGTCACGCCCTGCGTCGCGTCGTACACCGTTAGGCGGTCGGCGGCTTCCCACTGCGCAATGGTGGAACCCGGCTCCATTGGGTTGTGGTGGTTGGTGGCGTGGTTATAGGTGGCCGTCAGCTTGATGGGAGCCGCCGCGAACGCCGCCGCCGCGCCGCCGCGCCGGGTGTGGCCGTCGGCTTTGTCGTCCTGTATCTTCGCGGGGTCCACCTTTTCGGACTTGGGGTCGTGGAACGAGGCCACCGCGCTTTCTATTTGATAGTTCACCTTGAGCAGCGACGCGGCGTGGGTGGCGTGCTCAAACGTGTCGGCCACTACCACGGCCACCGGCTGCCCGGCGTAAAATATCTCGGGGCCCGTCAGGGGCATGAAGCTCATGGGGGCCCCGGTGGCCTTTTTGCCTTCTTTGGAATTGGGTGTCTGGGCCAGCTTGGGAATATTTTCGTGCGTGAGCACCGCCACCACACCCGGCTCGCGGGCGGCGGCCGAAACGTCGATGCCGGCAATTTTACCCTTCGCGATGTCGCTGGTTTTCAGCACCGCGTACACCAGGCCCGGCAACGCAAATTCGGCCGAGTACTTGGCTGCTCCGGTCACCTTGGCCCGGCCGTCGATGCGGTCCATCGGCTGGCCCACGGAGCGGGCCTGGGGGTTGGTTTCGGAGAATTGAGGTTCGTGGTTCATGATTTCTTTAATTAAAAATTAGAAATTATGAATTAAAAATTGTGGTTAGGTGATTTTCTTTACCCTACACATTTTTAATTTTTAATTCATAATTTTTAATTAATTCACCCCGCTATTTCCAGCAACGCTCGCACGATGGTGCTTTGCGCCAACTCCACCTTGAAGCGATTATGCTCGCGAGGTTGGGCGTCCTGTACCGCCGCCGCCGCCGCCCGGCGGAACGTGGCTTCGGTGGCCGGCTGGCCCACGAGCAATTTTTCTACGGCCGGCACGCGCCACGGCTTGGTACCCACGCCGCCCAGGGCCACGCGGGCCGACTGTACTTGTCCGCCCTGTACATCGAGCCCCACGGCCGCCGACACCAGCGCAAACGCATATGAAGCTCGGTCACGCACCTTGAGGTAGTGCGACTTACGGGCGTGGGCCGCCGCCGGCACCAGCACCGCCACGATGAGTTCGTCGGGTTCGATGACCGTTTCCACCTGCGGGGTTGTACCGGGCAGCAGGTGGAAATCGACCAGTGGCACGCGGCGCTGCTTGCCTTTGGTGTTTTCCAGCACCACCACCGCGTCCAGCGCGACCAGGGCCACTGCTAGATCGCCGGGGTAGGTGGCAATGCACTGCGGACTACCGCCTAAAATGGCCAAATTCCGGTTGTCGCCGTCCTGGGCCGGGCAGCCCGAGCCCGGCTCGCGCTTGTTGCACGGAAAAGCCAAGTCGCGGAAGTAACCGCAGCGGGTGCGCTGCAACAGGTTGCCGCCGATGCTGGCCATGTTACGCAACTGCGGCGAGGCGGCCAGCAGCAGCGACTGCGAAATAGCCGGGTACTGCTGCACCACCAAGGGATGCTCGCCCACGTCGCTCATCCGCTCCAGGGCTCCAATACGCAGGCCATCACTGGTTTGCTCGATGCCTTTGAGCGGGATTTGGTTGATGTCGAGCAACAACGGATGCTGCTCGATGTTGGACTTCATCAAATCCAGCACATTGGTGCCGCCGGCGATGAACGAGGCCGCGGGCGTGGCCTTGCGGGCCGTCGTGGCCTCTTTGGCCGTGGCCGCCACGGTGTAAGTGAAATTGTTCATCCCTGCGTCCCTCCTTTCTGGGCCACTTCGCGCACGGCGGCCAATATGTTGGGGTAAGCACCACAGCGGCACAGGTTGCCGCTCATCCACTCGCGGCACTGGTCGTCGGAGGTGGCGTGGCCTTCCTTCACGCACGCCACGCCCGACATAATTTGCCCCGGCGTGCAGTAGCCGCACTGGAAGCCGTCGTGCTTGATGAACGCTTCCTGCATCGGGTGCAGCTCGTCGCCCTTCGCCAGGCCCTCAATGGTCGTGATTTCCTTGCCTTGGGCCATCACGGCCAAGGTCAGGCAGGAATTCACACGCCGGCCGTCTACCAGCACCGTGCAGGCCCCGCACTGGCCGTAGTCGCAGCCTTTTTTGGTGCCGGTCAGGTCCAAGTACTCGCGTAGCGCGTCGAGCAGCGTCACGCGGGGCTCGGCACGCAGGGTGCGGGCGGTGCCGTTCACGCGCAGCGTAAGGTCGGTGGGGCCGGCCAGGGTTTTGGTGGGGGCAGCCAGGCGGTCGGCCAGGCCGGTAAGCGGCGGGGCCAGGGCCAGGCCCAGCAGGCCCCCGGCCTGCTTCACGAAGGAGCGCCGCGAACCGTCGGCCAGCGGGCCATCGGCTTCGGGGGTTTGGTCGTGGTTCATTGGAATAATGAAATGTTGGAAAGAACAGAAATGGCCGCCAGGGCCCCGGCGTTTATACGCGGGCTATATTCTTTCCGACAAATTAAATCCCCCAAAAGTTATCTTTCGCCTCAATTTAGAACCTATCTTAATACACAGGCAACCAACCGCTTATTTCACCGCAGGCCATCGGGCAAGCCCCGCAGCTCGGCCAGGGCCTGCGCGGTTTCGCGGCGGTTGTCGGCTTCCTGCTCCTCTTTATCGGCGGGAGCGGCCTGGCCTCCAGCAAAGAAAGCCAGAATATTGGCACGTATGGGCGGTGTGATGCCGGCAAATTTTTCCTTGGCCAGCTTGCGTACCCATTCGCCGTAGGTCTTGTCGGCCAAGCCATATTCACCGAAGCGCGTGGCATGGCCGGTGTCGAAATCCTCGTTGGCCAGCGTCGAAGCGGGTACCTGGGGGCCCTGTTCGCCCAGCAAGCCGCAGTACGCCTTGAGGGTACTGGCGAAGCTGGCCCGGAAAATCTTCATGGCCTCCGGCGTAGGCGGTCGGAATGCAAAGGGCTTAAGCGGGCCGATTTTGGGTAAGACGCCGATGAACGCCGACAGCACCCGCGCCCCAAAGCCCGGGTGCTCGTAGCGGCTGCCGTAGAGCCGGCGGTACTCCCGCCGGTTTTGGTGGTACACGAATGCGCGCCGCTTGATGCCAGGGTTGAGCTGGCGGATTTCCTTTTTTTGGTAGTGCCAGGCGGCCCGCGAGGCCAGCGGAATGACGTGCTGGACGGAAAAACGGAAGGTAGCGATGCTCACGTCGGTGTTGAAGAACACTTTGCCCAGCGGCAAGCCGTACGTTTTTTCAAAGGCCCGCTCCAACAGTTCCTTGGCCACCTCGAAGCCAATGGCTCGGTGGTAGTCTTCGGAGCGGTAGCGGCCGGCGGCCACCTGCGTCACATCAAACGCAAATTCGAGCTGGGTATGCTGCTTGGGGCCCTCTTCGTAGGTGATGACGTTGCCGTACTTGGCCTTCAGCTCGGGGTACACCAGGGACATGGCGCGGTTGGTGCCCTCGGCGTGGCCGTGCAGGTCGGCGGCGTAGTGGGCCAGGGCCCCCAGCGCAAACGCGTACTCGTCGCGGGTCTGGGCCCCGTCGAGCAGGTTGCGCACGAAGTCGCCCGAGCGCACGTAGTGGGTAAGGTTGGTGAACAGGCTGGCCCCCAGCGGGTAATAGCCCATATCCTGGATGATGGAGCCCCCGTAGGCGTAGGCTTTGGCTTTCAAAAGGTCGTCGGGCGTTGACCCAGGAAAACGGCGTTCCAAGGCTGGCACTATGCAGGGCCTCCAGCACGAGTCAACGTTGGCTTGGTGCGTAAGAACGGAGTACGCAGCGGCCGGCGCGGGGCGCAACCCGCTCAACACCAGCAACAGGATAAAAAATCGAAGCATTTGTTTAGGAAACGCGCAACGGCAAGGCCCCAACGGCGTAACCCCCGCCCGCGTTGCCCAGGGACCAAGACTGCCACCAGTATTAAAAAAATCCCCGCCTCCAAACGGGAGGCGGGGATTACGGCTACCAGCGCCGGTTGCAGAGAAGGAGGGATTCGAACCCCCGGACCTGTTACAGTCAGCGGTTTTCAAGACCGCCGCAATCGACCACTCTGCCACTTCTCTAAAATGGCTTTTGCGCTGTACTTCGTATAAAAAAGGCTTTTCCCAGCGCAGAAAAAGCCTTTCGTAGAGAAGGGGGGATTCGAACCCCCGATACCGTTGCCGGTATAACGGTTTTCGAAACCGTCGCATTCGACCACTCTGCCACCTCTCTATAAGGCCCCCGAGTGGTTCGGGGACCGCAAAAGTAAGGGCCAATCAACCACGAACAATGGGGCATTCACAATTTTTTAGTCTTTCGGGGCCCCTGGCTGCCCCTGTTCGCCGTTGCTCGCTCACCGTCAACCGTTCACTGATTTCTTCAACCGGCCCGTTACCGCGTCCATGCTCACGTTCACCTCGAAGCCGATGATGAGCGTCATGCACACGAATTCGAGCCACACCATGAAGCCCACCAGGGCCCCGATAGACCCGTAAAAGTGGTTGTAAGAGTCGAAAATGCGCACGTAGAGCGTGAACAAAAACGACACCAGGAAGATGAGCAGCGTGGCCACGACGGCCCCGGCCGAGAGCAGCGGCCATTTGTCGTGCACGGGCGGCACGAAATAGTAAATCACGCACGTCGTGCTCAGAAAAAGTCCCAGCAGCGAGCCCAGGCGCACCAGCGACACCACCAGATCGGTGTAGCGCTCGGGCACGATTTCATAAAATACCAGCCCGTCGATGAGATACGTTCCAAAGAAAATACCCGCAATGGCCAGCACCAGAATGGAGGCCAACACAAACGTCAACCCCGTGGCAATAAGACGCTTGCGGATGTAGCTGCGGTGCTTAAAAGAAGGATATTTCTTCTCAAACGCATCAAGCAAGGCCATGATGCCGTTGGAGCTGAGTACCAGCGCCGTACCAAACCCGAACGAGAGCAGGCCCCCGTGCGGGATGTTCACGATGTCTTCGATGGTGGAGGCCGTGGCAGCGTACAGCTCGGGCGGCATGAAATCGGCCAGGAACTGCAAAATGTCCACGTTCAGGTTCGGAACCGGGATGTAGGGGATGAGCGTGAATAAGAAAATAATGGTCGGAAACAGGGCCACCGTGAGGTTGAATGCCATGTAAGCGGCCCGCTTTTCGAGGCTGTCGAGGCGCAGCTCCAGCAGCACCCGGTCCAGCACGTCGTAGAGCGAGGCCCGGCCCCCGAATAGCCGCAACCGCTTGAGCCCCACGATGACGCGCCGGTACGGCCGCTGCTGGCGCAGGTCGGGCAGCTGGGCACGGCGGCGGAGGGCGGGGGTTTGCATCTCGGCGGTTAGTAATTAACAATGAGTCGTTAACACTCAATTTTTGTCAAAGTACGGGGCCAGCCGGCTCGTCACGTCGGCCGGCACGGGCACGGGCCGCCCGGTGGCCGAGCGCACGAACACCATCAGCGTATGGCCTTCGGCGAGCAGCTCACGGGCTTCGTTGTACACCTCGTACTCAAACAACACGCTGGCCCCCCGGGCGGGTTTCCGCACCAGCAGGCGCACTGTGAGCAGGTCGTCGTAACGGGCCGGGCGGCGAAATTTGGTGCGCAACTCGCCCACCGGCATCCCGATGCCCGTGGCTTCCAATGCCTTGTACGAAAACCCCAACTGCCGGAACGCCTCGGTCCGCGCCACCTCGAAGTACGCCGCGTAGTTACCGTAGTAGACGTAGCCCATCTGGTCGGTTTCGGCGTAGCGCACGCGGATCTCGGCGTCGTAGGAAAACATATTTTAGCTTTTAGCTGATAGCCGTTAGCTCTGGACCGATGAAAAGCTAACAGCTAACGGCTATCAGCTAGAAGCCATTATTTAATTCCCGCCCGGTTGAGAGCCGCTTGGTAGCGGCGAGCATTCAGCAGGTGACCGGCCTCGTTGGTGGCAAAGGCGTGGTAGCCGCTGAAATCGTCTTTGGCGCAGAAGTACAAGTAGTTGTTCTCCTCCGGGTGCAGCACGGCGTCGATGCTGGCGATGCTGGGCAGGTCGATGGGCCCCGGGGGCAGGCCGGCGTACATGTAGGTGTTGTAAGGCGAGTCCTTTTGCAGGTGCACGTTCAGCACGCGCTTGATGGTGAAGTCGCGGTTGGCGTACACCACCGTGGGGTCGGCTTGCAGCTTCATACCCTTTTTTAGCCGGTTCAGGTACACGGCCGCGATGCGGGGGCGCTCGTCGGCGTGCTGCTGCTGCTCGGCTTCCACGATGCTGGCCAGCGTGCTCACCTGGGCCCGGGTGAGGTGCTCCCGCTCGCGGGCCGCGTCGCGGGCGGGCGTCCAGAACTTTTCGTACTCCTTCTTCAGGCGCTGCATCAGGCTCCGGGCCGAAGTGTTCCAATACAGTTCGTAGGTGTTCGGGATGAACATGGTAAGCACCGTGGTGGTGTCGAAACCCAGGCTGCGCGTATAAGTGGGGCTGGCCAGCAGCGAGTCGATTTGGGCGGGACTGGCGTCGATCTGGTGCGAGAGCTTGGCGGCCAACTCACTGCGCAAGCGCACGTTGGCAAACGTGAGCTTGAGCGGCGATTGCAGGCCCGCCCGCAGCACGCCGATGAGCTGGCGGTTGGTGTAGCCGTCCTTCAGCTCGTAGCGGCCCGGCTTCACGGCCCCGGGGCGGTTGTATTTCATGAGCTTGGCCACGAAGTGCAGCGAAAGCTTATCGACCACCGCGTTGGTTTTGTCGATGGAATCGAGCACGGCCGTCCAGGCTTCGCCCCGGTGCACCAGCACGTAGGTGGGCTTGCCCTTGGTTTCGATGTTGGCCGTAAAAAAAACCTGGTAGAAATAGTATGAAAAACACACCAGCATCAGGCCAATTACAGAGACGATGGCGGCATTGCGGTTGCGGCGGCGCACCGACAAGTCGCGGCGCTCGATGCTTGACAGTTTGGCAGGTTCGGGCATAAGTAAAGCGGGAGAAATCGGAAGTACGGTCCCAAAAGTACGCACCTGCGGGCCGGGCCTTGTCCGGGGCCCCCGGTCCTATTTCAAATATTCCGGCGCGCCGAACCCAAGTTATTGAGTACTTTTCGCCCGTTTTAATACCAGGCCGGTTCGCCCCTGCCTACTCACCTTCCTAAATAATATGGCTGCCACGCTTCTCCGCATCCACCCCGATAACCCGCCCATCAACCGCATCCAGCAGGCGGTGGACGTGCTCCGCAAGGGTGGCGTTATCATTTACCCCACCGATACGGTGTACGGCATCGGCTGCGACGTGACCAACGCCAAGGCCGTCGAGCGGGTGTGCCGCATCAAGGGCCTGCACCCCGAAAAAGCGAACCTCAGCTTTATTTGCCACGACTTGTCGCACATCAGCGACTACGCCCACGGCATCAACACCGCCACCTATAAGGTTATCAAGAAAGCCTTGCCGGGGCCCTTCACCTTCATCTTCGAAGCCAGCGCCAATGCTCCGCGCCACGGCGGCGTAAAGCGCAAAACGGTGGGCATCCGGGTGCCCGATAACCAGATTATCCGCCAGCTGGTGAAGGAGTTCGGCAACCCCATCGTGAGCACCTCGGTGCGCAGCGACGAGAACACACTCGAAGAATACGTGACCGACCCCGACCTGATTTTCGAAAAATACCGCGCTTTGGTGGACCTCGTGATTGACGGCGGCTTCGGCGGCAACACCCCCAGCACCATCATCGACTGCACCAACGACGACTTTGAGCTAGTACGCCAGGGCGCGGGCGACATCGAGCAGTACCTATGAAACGGTGAGTTCTGAGGGTTGAATTTAGAATTAGCGGCTCATGGCCCCGGCCGCCGCCTGCTCAAATTCAGAACTCAGCCCTCAAAACTCAATACTTCTTTTGTGTTTCCACCGCCGGTGCGTCCACAGGTACTGCTCGGGGTCGGCCCGAATGTCGTGCTCCAGCTGCTGGGCGAAGGCTTCCGTGATGGGAAACGTTCCGGCCGGGGCCGCCGCAACGGCCGCGCCATCGGGCATTTCGGTGAATTTAATTTCGTAGTAGCCACGCCGCCGCCGCCGGATGCCCACGTAGAGCACAGCGCAGTCGAACTGCGCGGCCAACCGTTCGGCGCTGCTGTAAAAGCCGGTGTCTTGGTGCAGGAATGTGGTCCAATAGGGCCGGTCCTCGGGGCCAGCGGCCTGGTCGGTGAGCAGGCTGATGTTGCGGCTGCCGCGCCGGTATTGCACCAAGTAGCGCAGGGTGCCCGACATGGGTACGGCCTCGGCCCCCATGCGGGTGCGCACCCGCCGCATAAAGGCCTCAACGAACGGGTTTTTGAAGGGCTTGTACACGCCCGCCATTACGCCGGGTAGCGCTAGGGCCCCGCTGCCCAGAATCCATTCCCAGTTGCCCATGTGCGAGCCTAGCGTGAGCACGGGCCGCTGCCGGGCCAGGGCCCGGGCCATCAACTCGGGGTTCACCCACCGGGCCCGCCGCGCTAGCTCAGCCGGGCGGATGACGGCCAGCTTCAGGATTTCAACAATAAGCTCGGCGAAGTGACGGTAGAATGCCCGGCGGATGCGGCCGATTTCTTCCTCGCCTTTGTCAGGGAACGAGTTGCGTAAATTTTCCCGCACCACCCGGCCCCGGTAGCGCAGCCCATAAGCCAGCAGCACGTACAGGCCGTCGGCCAGCGCGTACAGCACCGGCAACGGCAGGTAAGCCAGGCCCAGCAATAGCCAGTTCAGCGGGACGTAATACCACGGGTAGGACCGGGCGGCGGGGGCCCTCACCGCGACCCGGCCCCGGCCGGGGCGTAGTCCGTGGTGCTGCGGTGGCCGGTGGCACGGTGGCTGGTCAGCAGCTTTTTGCCGCTGTACACGTCCACGAGTAGTGTAAAGTCGCCTTCGGGCAGCGGGCCAAACGGCAGCTGGCCCACCACGGTGGTGGGCCGCCCGGCCTGGGGCGTGAGGTCCGCGTCGGCATCGGCGGCGGAGCCGTCGGGGGCGGCCAAGTGGTAATGCAGGCGCAGGGCCTGGCCGGCCGGGGCCCCTTGCAGCTCAGTGTAGAAATACAAATTGTCGGCCCCACGGCCATAAAAGCCGCTGGGGGCCCGCGTGAGCAAGTAGCCGCCGCGCAGGAACGCGTCGTCGCCGTTGCTTTTCACGGCGGGGCGGGCCAGCAGTACCACGTCGCTCAGCAACGGGCCAGCCGGGGCCTCCAGCACCAATGGTTGCTCCACTACGGCCTCGCCGTTGGCGCTGCGGTACTGGTCGCGCACGGTGCCGCGCAACGTGTAGTGGCCGTCGGGCAACTGAATGCGCTTGAGGAAGCTGACCGGGTTTTTCAGGGCCGCGGTGGTATCATTGATGACCGGCGGCTTCAAAATGACTGTTTCGCGGTAGGCGGGCTTGCCGTCGGCCTTGAGGACTTCCAGCGTGACGGTAACTGCCGACTGGAACGCTCGCGGGGCCCGCTGCCGGTAGGTGAGCGACTGCGTAGGCACCGTTACGTATAGCTCCACTTCGGCCCCTTTCTCCACCTTGTCCAGGTTGCGGAAGCGGGACACGTCGAGCAACAGCCGGGGCGGGCTGGCCTGGGCAGCCTGGGCCAGGCCCAAGCCAACCCACAAAATCAGAAGAAAACGCATAGCGCAAAAATACAATGGGCAGTGAACAGGTACGAACAGGTATCAAGAGGCAATTTTGGGCCCTGATGATGAGCCCTGATAACGGCTCACCGATAATTGATAATTGTTCACCGAAAATGCTAGTCCTGTCCGAACTTCATTATCACCCGCCGGCAACTTTCTTTGCGGCCCTGCTCCAAGCCGATGGTTTAGTGCTGGAGGCCCACGAAAACTACCGCAAGCAAACCTACCGCAACCGCTGCCTCGTCCGCACGGCGCAGGGCGTGCAGGCCCTCACGGTGCCGGTGGTGGCCGGCGGCCGTGCCGAGAAAGTCAGAACGTCCGATATTGAGATTGACTACCGCCAAAACTGGATTCACCGCCACTGGCGCACCTTGCAAACCGCTTACGGCAACAGCCCGTACTTCGAATATTACGCCGATTATTTCCACGATATTTACAAACGGAAGCCTGCGCGACTTTTTGAGTTGAACCTAGCCTTTTTACAGCTGGAACTGCGCTGCTTTCGTCTCACATTGCCGATTAGCTTCACTACCGAATACCACGCGCCCGAGTTGCTGAACGCCAAAGATTTACTCGACCGGCGCGACTGGCTCAGTCCTAAAGCCAGTGCGGAGGGGCCTGACACTCCGGCAGCTTCCGGTCTGGTACGGCCCTACCCGCAGGTGTTTGGCCCAGGTTTTGAGCCGGGGTTGAGCGTCCTGGATTTGTTGTTCGCGCAGGGACCGGCGGCGGGCGCGTTTTTGGGTTGAGAAGCCCAATAAACTTCAACGACCCGTTTTCGTTTCCCCCTCGTCCGAACCTTCGCCTGAACCGGCTTGTTTTCAAGCCAACCCGACCTTACCCGTTTTCGCCTAATTATTATTCCCGACGCGGGGCTATCCATTTTTTTCATTACGTTTATCTGCATGGAAGCTAAATTCTCGAACCGCGTTAAGGAAGTCATCTCCCTGAGTCGGGAGGAGGCCATCCGCCTTGGCCACGACTACATCGGCACTGAACACTTATTGCTGGGCATGATCCGCGAAGCCGAAGGCACGGCCCTGGGCTTGCTGCGCAAGTTGGGCGTGGCCCTCGACGAGTTAAAATTCTCGTTGGAGCAAGCCACGCGCAACACCGCCACGCAGGGCAATAGCATCACCGGCTCCATTCCGCTCACCAAGCAAACGGAGAAGGTGCTGAAAATCACTTACCTCGAAGCCAAGATTTTCAAGTCGGAAGTCATCGGCACCGAGCACCTACTCCTCTCGATTTTGCGCGATGAGGACAACATTTCTTCTCAAATTCTCAGCAAATTCAACGTGAACTACGAAACCGTCCGCGATTCGCTGGATTACCACGGCAACGCCACACCTGCGGCGAAGGCCCCTGATACCGACGACGACGACAACGACCGCCTCTTCGGGGGCCAGCAAGGCCGGGGCCAAAGCCCGGGCGGCCCCGCCGGCACCAAAAAAGCCGGCGAAAAATCGCGCACTCCGGTGCTCGACAATTTCGGCCGCGACCTCACCAAGCTGGCCGAAGACGATAAGCTCGACCCCATCGTGGGCCGCGAAAAGGAGATAGAACGCGTGGCCCAAATCCTGAGCCGCCGCAAGAAAAACAACCCCATCCTCATCGGCGAGCCCGGCGTGGGCAAGACGGCCATCGCGGAGGGCCTGGCCCTGCGCATCATCCAGAAGAAGGTAAGCCGCGTGCTGTTCAACAAGCGCGTTGTGACCCTGGACTTGGCCTCGCTGGTGGCCGGCACCAAGTACCGGGGCCAGTTTGAGGAGCGCATGAAGGCCGTGATGAACGAGCTGGAAAAGTCGCCCGACGTAATTCTGTTCATCGACGAGCTGCACACCATCGTGGGTGCCGGCGGGGCTTCGGGCTCGCTCGACGCTTCGAACATGTTCAAGCCGGCTTTGGCCCGCGGTGAGATTCAATGCATCGGCGCCACCACGCTCGACGAGTACCGCCAGTACATCGAGAAGGACGGGGCCCTGGCCCGCCGCTTCCAGATGGTGATGGTGGACCCCACCACGCCCGAGGAGACGATCGAAATCCTGCACAACATCAAGGACAAGTACCAGGACCACCACCACGTGGTGTACACCGATAAGGCCATTGAGCAGTGCGTGATGCTGAGCGACCGGTACATGAGCGACCGGTTCCTGCCGGACAAGGCCATCGACATTTTGGACGAAGCCGGGGCCCGGGTACACATCAACAACATCGTGGTGCCGGAAGATATTCTCACGCTTGAAGAGCAAATTGAGAACATCAAAGGCGAGAAAAATCGCGTGGTGAAATCGCAGAAATACGAGGAAGCCGCCAAGCTCCGCGACACCGAGAAGAAGCTGCTGGACCAACTCGAAACGGCCAAAAAAGGCTGGGAAGAGGAAACCAAGAAGAAGCGCTACACGGTGAAAGAGGAAAACGTGGCCGAGGTAATCGCCATGATGACCGGCATTCCCGTTTCGCGCGTGGCCCAGAACGAAAGCCAGAAGCTGCTTAACATGGGTGAAGAGTTGCAAGGCAAAGTAATTGGCCAGGAGAAAGCTATCAAGCAGCTTGTTAAGGCCATTCAGCGTACCCGCGTGGGCCTGAAAGACCCGAAGAAGCCGATTGGCTCGTTCGTGTTTCTGGGCCCGACGGGCGTGGGCAAGACGGAGCTGGCCAAAGTGTTGGCCACGTACTTGTTCGACAAGGAAGACTCGCTGGTGCGCGTTGATATGTCGGAATACATGGAGAAATTCAGCGTGTCGCGCCTGGTGGGCGCGCCTCCCGGCTACGTGGGCTACGAAGAAGGCGGCCAACTGACGGAGAAAATCCGCCGCAAGCCGTACTCGGTAATTTTGCTCGACGAGATTGAGAAGGCCCACCCAGACGTGTACAACTTGCTGCTGCAAGTGCTGGACGATGGTATTCTGACCGACGGTTTGGGCCGTAAAGTGGACTTTCGGAACACCATCATCATCATGACCTCGAACATTGGGGCCCGTGACTTGCAAGACTTTGGCGCGGGCATCGGTTTCGGCACCAAGGCCCGCAACGAGAACATGGACGAGTTGACCAAGGGCACCATCACCAATGCCCTGAAAAAAACATTTTCGCCCGAGTTCCTCAACCGTTTGGACGACGTAATTGTCTTCAACTCGCTGGAGAAGAAAGACATCCACAAAATCATCGAAATTAGCCTTCGCAAGTTGTTTTCGCGCGTCAGCGCCCTTGGCTACCAAGTAGAGTTGACCGAGAAAGCCAAGGATTTCGTGGCTGAGAAGGGCTACGACCCCAAATATGGGGCCCGGCCGCTCAACCGCGCCATCCAGAAATACATCGAAGACCCGATTGCCGAGGAAATTCTCAAGGCCCAGGTGTTGCACGGCGACATCATCACGGCCGATTACGAGGACGGTAAAGAGGAATTGAACTTCTCGGTGAGCAAGAGCGACGAGAAGCCTAACCTGGCCAGCGACGAGCGGCCAGCCGAGGCCCCCGAGTCGCCCGACACGGATAAAAAATAGTAATTTTTTGTTGAAATGTTGAGCTTATAAAAGCCGGCCCCTGCAAAGGGGCCGGCTTTTTTTGTTAAGCGTTCATTACCTTGAGCCAGCGTACCAACCTGCTTTACCGTAACCGAACACTTTCTCACCTTTCTTCTAATGAAAATATTTCGACAAGCAGCAGCGCTGGCCGGCGCGGGCGCGGCCCTGGCCACGGGGGCCCTGGCTCAGACGGCCCCCGTTGCCGCCATCCGCCCCAAGGTGTTCACCAACTTTGGCGTCACGCGGACGGACAACTACTACTGGCTCAACCAGCCGGAGAGCCCGGAAGTCCTCGGCTACCTCAACGCCGAAAACGCTTATTACGACCAGCAGATGGCCGGCACCAGGGCTTTACAGCAGAAGCTGGTGGCCGAAATCAAGGGCCGCATCAAGGAAGACGACGCTTCGGTGCCGTACCGCGATAACGGCTACTATTATTACACCCGCTTCGAAACGGGCGGTGAATATCCGATTTACTGCCGCAAAAAAGGTAGCCTGGGGGCTCCCGAAGAGGTGCTACTTAACGCTAACCAACTGGGTCAGGGCAAGCCGTTCTTTCAGCTCGGCGGTTGGGCCGTGAGCGACAACAACCAAGTGCTGGCCTACTCAGACGACGTGGTAAGCCGCCGCCTGTACTCGCTGCGCTTCAAGGACTTGACCACCGGCAAACTCTACCCTGAAAGCATCGCCAACACCGGTGGCGAAGCCGTGTGGGCCGCCGACAACAAAACGGTGTTCTACACGAAAAAGGACGTTACCACCCTGCTGCCTTACCAGGTGTATCGCCACATGCTGGGCACCGACCCCAAGCAGGACGCGCTGGTGTATGAGGAAAAGGACAACACCTTTCACGTGGGCGTAAGCCGCACGAAATCAAAGAAATACATTGGCATTGAGCTGGGCAGCTCGCTCTCGTCGGAGTACCGCTTCCTCGACGCGGCCAACCCGGCGGGCGCGTTCAAGGTGCTTTCGCCCCGCGAGCCCGATCACCTGTACGAGGTCGAAAACATGGGCGACCGGTTTTATATCCGCACCAACTGGCAGGCCCCCAACTACCGGTTGGTGGTGGTGCCCGTGGCCAACCCCGCCAAAACCGCTTGGCAGGACGCTCTGCCGCGTCACCCCGAAACGTTTCTGGCTGGTTTTGATCTGTTTAAAGATTACCTCGTGCTGAACGAGCGCCGTGAGGGCCTCTTGCAGCTGCGCACCATCCGGTGGAAGGATAAAGCCGAGCAAAAAATTGGCTTTAACGAAGTGGCGTACACGGCCACGATTGGAATGAACCCAGAGTTCGACACACCAACGCTGCGCTACAATTACGCTTCACTCACCACACCAACTTCGGTGTACGACTACGACTTGGCCACTCACAAAAGCACGCTGCGCAAGGAGCAGGCCGTACTAGGTGGCTTTAATAAGACCGACTACACGACGGATCGGGTGTTCGTTAAGAGCCGGGATAACGTGATGATTCCCATGTCCATCGTGTACAAAAAGGGCACGAAGCTGGACGGCAGCGCGCCGCTGTTGCAGTATGCTTACGGCTCTTACGGCTATTCGACTGACCCCACGTTCAGCGCCGCGCGCCTAAGCTTGCTCAACCGCGGGTTTGTGTACGCCATCTGCAACATCCGGGGCGGGCAGGAAATGGGCCGGCAGTGGTTTGAGAACGGGCGCATGTTGCACAAAATGAACAGCTTCACCGACTTCATCGACTGCTCGGAATACCTCACGCAGGCCCACGACCTGCCCGCCGGGGCCGGCCAGCGCCAGTACACCTCTACGGCCAAGCTCTTCGCGCTGGGCGGTAGCGCCGGGGGCCTGCTGATGGGCGGCATCCTGAACATGCGGCCCGATTTGTACAAGGGCGTGGTTGCCGCCGTGCCTTTCGTGGATGTGGTCACCACCATGTCGGACCCCAGCATCCCGCTCACCACCAGCGAGTACGACCAGTGGGGCAACCCCGCCGACGAGCAGTATTTCAAGTACATGCTTTCTTACTCGCCCTACGACAACGTGAAGGCCCAGGCGTACCCTAATGTGCTCGTTACCACCGGTCTGCACGATTCGCAAGTGCAATATTTTGAGCCGGCTAAATGGGTAGCCAAGCTGCGCGCCGCCAAAACCGACCACAACCTGCTGCTGATGCACACCGACATGGCCGCGGGCCACGGCGGGGCCTCCGGCCGGTTCAAATCCATTGACGACACGGCCCGGCAGTTCGCGTTTATGCTGCTGGTGCTGGGGGTGAACTCGTAAATCTGCCCGGTCCGTTCCCGCGTGCTTTGGCCCGCTTGCCTGGTACGCCGCTTATCTTTGGGTTTTCGCTTCTTTGTTCCTTCTGCCACCCGCAATGCCCGACCCGCACGCCCACGACGCCCTTTCCAAGACCGAGTTATTAGCCCGCAAAAACGAAGAAGCCCTGCTAGGCGGCGGCCAGGCCCGCATCGACTCGCAGCACAAAAAAGGCAAGCTCACCGCCCGCGAACGGTTGGATTTGCTGCTGGATGAAGGCTCGTTTGAGGAAATTGGCAAGTTTGTGATGCACCGGGCCAAGGACTTTGGGCTGGATAAAGAGCACTACCTCGGCGATGGCGTGGTGACGGGTTACGGCACGGTACATGGCCGACTGGTGTACGTTTTTTCGCAGGATTTCACGGTGTTCGGCGGTTCGCTGAGCGAAACCCACGCCGAGAAAATCGTCAAAATCATGGACCTGGCGATGAAGAACGGGGCCCCTGTCATCGGCCTGAACGACTCCGGTGGGGCCCGCATCCAGGAAGGCGTGGTGAGCCTGGGGGGCTACGCCGACATCTTTTACAAGAATACGCTGGCCAGTGGGGTGGTGCCTCAGCTTTCGGCCATCATGGGGCCCTGCGCGGGTGGCGCGGTGTACTCGCCGGCCATCACGGATTTTATTTTGATGGTGGAACACACGAGCTACATGTTCGTAACGGGCCCCAGCGTGGTGAAAACCGTGACTCACGAAAACGTGACCAGTGAGGAGCTGGGCGGGGCCAGCACCCACAGCACCAAGAGCGGCGTCACGCATTTCACCGCTGCCAACGAAGTGGTGTGCATCCAGCAGCTCAAGCAGCTGCTGAGCTACATGCCCCAGAATTGTGAAGAGACGGCCCCCGCCCAGCCTTATACGGTCCTGGGCGATGAGAGCCGCCCGGGACTCGACACGCTCATCCCTGACAATGCCAATCAGCCTTACGACATCCGCGAAGTAATTGAGGGCCTGGTCGATGACGGCTCTTTCATGGAAGTGCATCGCAACTTTGCTGAGAACATCGTGGTGGGCTTTGCCCGGCTGGCGGGCCGTAGCATCGGCATTGTGGGCAACCAGCCGGCGGTGCTGGCCGGCGTGCTCGACATCAACGCCAGCACCAAGGCGGCGCGCTTCGTGCGCTTCTGCGACGCGTTCAACATCCCGCTGCTGGTGCTGGAAGACGTACCCGGCTTCCTGCCCGGCACCGACCAGGAGTGGCGCGGCATCATCACCAACGGGGCCAAGCTGCTTTACGCCTTCTGCGAAGCCACCGTGCCGCGCATCACCGTCATCACCCGCAAGGCCTACGGCGGGGCCTACGACGTGATGAACTCCAAGCACATCGGGGCCGACCTCAACTTTGCTTGGCCCACCGCCGAAATTGCCGTGATGGGGGCCAAAGGGGCCGCTGAAATCATTTTCAAGCGTGAAATAGCCGCCGCGGCCGACCCTATCGCCAAGCTTCAGGAGAAGGTGGCCGACTACCAGGAAAAATTTGCCACGCCTTACCGCGCTGCTCACCGCGGCTTCGTGGACGAGGTGATTCTGCCCTCGCAAACCCGTCAGAAATTGATTCGGGCATTTAAGATGCTGGAAAACAAAGTGGATACGTTGCCACGTAAGAAGCACGGGAACATTCCGCTGTAGCCCGGCTTGTCATTCCGAGCACCGCGAGGAATCCGAGTTTTTCTAAATTACTCCATCACCTCCGATACGCCGACGAGCTAGCCCAATTCCTCACTGCGTTCGGAATGACTGTTTTATCATGCGCGCAGAATCTTTCAATTTTCTCCAGAAATACCTCAATAACCCCTCCCCCACCGGTTTCGAGAAAGAAGGCCAGCAGTTGTGGCTGGAATACATCAAGCCGTACATCGACAGCTACTTCGTTGACACTTATGGCACGGTAGTGGGCGTAATCAACCCCGATGCAAAGCACAAGGTCGTCATTGAGGCCCACGCCGACGAGATTTCCTACTTCGTCAACTACATCACCAAAGAAGGCTACCTGTACCTGCGCCGCAACGGCGGCTCCGACCCGCTGGTGGCCCCGAGCAAGCGGGTGAACATCTTCGGCAGCAAAGGCATCGTGAAAGCGGTGTTTGGCTGGCCGGCCATCCACGTGCGCAAGGTGGAGCAGGACAAGGCCCCCACCATCGAAACCGTGTTTCTGGACTGTGGGGCTGCCAGCGCCGAAGAGGTGGAAGAGATGGGCATCTACGTGGGGGCCGTAGTCACGTTCGAGGACGAGTTCACGGTGCTGAACGACAAATTTTACGTGGGCCGGGCCCTCGACAACCGGGTGGGCGGCTTTATGGTGGCCGAAGTGGCCCGGCTGCTGAAAGAAAACGGCAAAACGCTGCCTTTTGGCCTTTACGTCGTGAACGCCGTGCAGGAAGAAATTGGCCTGCGCGGGGCCGAAATGGTGGCCCACCGCATCAACCCCGACGTGGCCATCGTGACGGATGTGACCCACGACAGCCAGTCGCCGATGTACGACAAGAAAACGTCCGGCGACATTTCCTGCGGCAAGGGGCCCGTCGTCACTTACGGCCCCGCGGTGCAAAACAACCTGCGCGACCTCATCATCGGCACGGCCCAGGACAACGGCATTGCCTTCCAGCGCGCCGCCGCTACCCGCTCGACCGGCACCGATACCGACGCTTTTGCTTACTCCGGCTCGGGCGTGGCCTCGGCCCTTATCTCGCTACCCCTCAAGTACATGCATACTACCGTGGAGATGGTACACAAGGACGACGTAGAGGCAGTAATTCAACTCATCTACGAAACGCTGCTGCGGATCGAAGAAGGCCACGACTTCCGGTATTTCTCTTAATTGACAATAGTAATGAGTCATAAAACGCTGGCAACGTTGGCGTTTTACGTTTGCTGCCATGAGTTTTACTTCGCTGCAACGCCCGCTCACAGTCGTTGACCAAATGGGCCGGCGGGTTACCGTGCCGTATCCGCCGCAGCGCATCGTGTCACTGGTGCCCTCGCAAACAGAATTGCTGTTTGATTTAGGTTTGGGGAAGCAAATAAAAGGAGTCACCAAATTTTGTGTTCGTCCCCCATTTGCCCGCCACAAAGCAAGCGTAATCGGAGGAACTAAAAATTTCGATTTTACCAAAATCGCTGCTTGCCGGCCCGACCTCGTCATTGGCAACAAAGAAGAAAATTACCAGGAAGGCGTTGAGCAGCTGTCCATTCACTACCCGGTGTGGATGAGCAACATAGCCGATGTGCCCGGGGCCCTGCGCATGATCAGGCAAGTGGGCCTGATTACGGGCACGGCCCGGATAGCCGACCCAATGGCCGCCGCAATCGCCGAGCGGTTCGATGCACTAAACCAAGCCGTTCCGCCCGAGTCGGCGGCTTACTTTATTTGGCGCAAGCCTTACATGGTGGCAGCGGCGGGCACGTTCATCAATGACTTATTGCGCCGGGCCGGCTTTGCCAACGTGTTCGGGGCCCTCGGTCGTTACCCCGAAATCACGTCGGCGCAACTGGCCGAAGCCGCACCCCAGCGCATTTTGCTGTCATCAGAGCCTTACCCGTTCCAGGAAAAGCACTGCGCCGAGCTCCAGGAAATATGCCCATCGGCGCGGGTTGAGCTGGTTGATGGCGAGATGTTTAGCTGGTACGGTAGCCGGCTGCACCACGCGGCGGCCTACCTCAGCCGGCTTCGCTGACGGCAAAGCCGGCCCCGGCCAACTCTTTCCAAAACTGCGGGTACGATTTGCGCACCACCTGGGGGCCCTCCACAACCAGGGGCCCGCGCAGGGCCAACGGCGCGAAGGCCATCGCCATGCGGTGGTCGTGGTAGGTGGCCACCGTTTGGTTTTCAACCACAAAATCAGTTGAAACGGCCCGAAACACGCCTTCCTCCACTTCCCGCAAGTCGCTGCCGAACTTGGCTAGCTCGGTTTGCAGCGCGGCGATGCGGTCAGTTTCCTTGATGCGGAGGCTATGGAGTCCAGTCATATCTACGGGCTGGGCCAGGGCAACGGCCACCACGGCCACCGTCTGGGCTAGGTCGGGGCAATCGGTGAAATCCAGGCGAAGAATCGTTGTGACGGGCAGGCGGGGGCCCTGGCGCAACTGCACGCCACTCCCGTCGGGCAGGTACGTGGTTTCAACCCCGAAATGCGTCATGATGCCCGCAATGGCTTGGTCGCCTTGCAGCGACTGCTGCCGCAAGCCGGGCAGCGTGATTTCGGACCCGGTCGGGCACAGGGCCACCAGTGCGTACCAGTAGCTGGCCGCCGACCAGTCGCTCTCCACCACGTAATCAGCGGGCTGGTAACGGCCGGCGGGTACAACCAGCCGGGTAGCGTCGGCGTTGGTGGTGCAAACGGCCCCGAAGCGCGCCATCAGCGCCAGCGTCATTTCTATGTAAGGACGCGAGCCAACGGCCCCGGTCAGGGATAATTCCAAGCCACCGGGCAGGTAGGGCCCCACCATCAGCAGCGCCGAGATGTACTGGCTGCTGATGTCGCCCCGCACGCTGAGGCGCGTGGGCTGGGCATCGGCCGGCACGGGCGCAAACCCATCCAGCCGCAATGGCGGAAAGCCTTCACTGCCAATGTAGGCAACGAGGGCCCCCGCCTGGCGCAGGGCCTCCACCAGCACAGCAATGGGCCGCTCCTGCATCCGCGGCGTGCCGGTCAGCTCGCCTCGCCAGCCGGTCGCCGCCAAGTAGGCGGTAAGAAAGCGCATAACGGTGCCCGCGTCTTCGGCGCTGAGCCGGTCGGTGCCGGGCGCGGCCGCCAACAGCGCGCGCATGAGCTGGGTGTCGTGGGCATCAGAGAGGTTACCGAGTCGGCCGCCGCCGGCCAATGCGTGCAGAATAAGGGCGCGGTTGCTCTCGCTCTTGGAAGCAGGCAGCTGGGCCAAGCCGCGCAGGGGGCCCCCGGGCCAGCGGAGGGCAAGTGAATTGCTGATGCTACTCATTATAAGGTTGCGTAATCAAAAACCGGCCCTACAGATTACGGTAGTAGCGCAGCGACGCTGCAATATCGGCTTCGGTTACGGGTTGGTCGTACACGCCGCGGCCCACCCCGTGCAGCAGGGTGCAGTTGATGACCCCAGCGGCGTTCTTTTTGTCTTGCCGCGCCAATTCGGCAATGGCCGCGGCTTCGGTTGTCGCAAACGGGATTTTATCGAACACCGAAAGCACGAAGGTTTCGATTTTATCCAGCGCTTCCGGCTCCAGCAGGCCACGCTGCGCCGAAAGCCAGCTTTCGCACACCAGGCCAGCGGCCACGGCCTCGCCGTGCAGCACCTCACGACCGGGCTGGGTCAGCAGGTAGCTTTCGAGGGCGTGGCCCACGGTGTGGCCGAAGTTGAGCAGCTTGCGGGGCCCGTTTTCGAGCGGGTCGCTGGCCACGATGCGTTGCTTAAGCGCCACCGACTCGCGGATGATGGGCGTCCAGTCGTCGGTGAGCCAGCCCAGGCGGCGCTGGCGCTCGAAGGCTGCAGCGTCGGCAATCAGCCAGTGTTTCAGCACCTCGGCATAGCCTGCCTTGAGCTGGCGCGGGTCGAGGGTATCTAAGAGTTGCGGAGCAATGAATACTGCCAATGGCTCCTGAAACACCCCCAAATGGTTTTTAAAGCCTTGGTAGTCAACGCCGGTCTTGCCACCCACGCCGGCGTCCACCTGCGCCAGTAGCGTGGTAGGCACCTGCACAAATGCCACTCCCCGCTTATACACTGCCGCACAAAAGCCTCCCAAGTCCGTTACCACTCCGCCGCCCACGTTCACTAGCAGGGCATGGCGGTCGGCCCCGTGCTGTGTCAGCGCGTTCCAAACCAACTCGCAAGTGGCCAAGATTTTGTATCTTTCACCAACTGGAATTTCTATTACGTGATGGCCCGGGGGCAAGCTGCTTGCCAGCGCGGGCAGGCAAAGTCGGGCAGTGTTGGCATCGGCTAGTACAAAAACTTGGCTGAAGGCTGGGCGGCGCAGGTAGGTGGCCAGTTCCGGCAGAGCTGTAGGGCCGATGGCAGTGGGGGTATTCATGGAAACAAAAATCTGTACAAAACATGGCAGTTCACTCTTTTGGTTGCCAGATGCCATGCTTTAGAGCCATTAATTTTCCATTTCGAGCGGTTTCATAAACTATGTACGTGTCCGATTACTCACATCCTGGCAAGTTCACGATGGGCTCCGCCACAGCTCTGGACAACATCCAAAAGTTGCTCGACCAAGGCGCGGCCGAACTGGCAGCGGCTGGCAGCACCTTTGTCTTTTCATTATAGTCTAGTTATACTGGGTTTAACACACCAAGTACTTTTCTCAAGGTAAATAGGGCCTTGGCGGCTCGTGTTGCACTCTACCAAAAAGACTACGCTGGAGCCCTCACTGCCGTGGCAGCCCCATTCTACGACCCGACCGGTTCACTGGCGCTGGGCCCGAAATTAACTTTTAACCCCAGCATCGCCAATGTCCAAGGCAATCCCAACTACCAAGTGCCTAATACAGGTCCTTCGACACTGGTAACGGTACCAGATAATTTCGTGACCGAAGCAGAACCCAGTGATTTAAGCGTTAAAAGCAAGGTTTCGTTGCGGACCTCATCCCATACACTGGGCGGTGTCACGGGCAACTACGAGCCGACGGTATACACGTCGCAAACTTCCCCATTGGCTATCATTCGCAACAAAAAATTGATCCTAACTGCGGCCGAAGCCAAAGCCAATACTACGGGCCGTCTGGCTGATGCCGTAGCAGACATCAACGCCATCCGAACTCGTTCCGGGGGCTTGGCACCTTACAGTGGTGCAGTAACAACTGCTGATTTAACCAATGAAATCTTGCGGCAGCGGCGCTACCCCCTTTTCTACGAAGGCCAATTTTGGGTTGACTTACGTCGATTGGGGTAAGCTTACCCCTAATTCTACTCTGAACATTACACTGGCTTACTCCTCTAGTCCCTTCAAACTTTTTGACCGTCTGGCCATTCCGTTCGCCGAGGTCGCTTGGGATACCGCCAATCCATAAGTTGCGGATCGGTAACAATTGAAAAGGGCTGCTCGCATGAGCAGCCCTTTTTGCGTTTACTTATGTGGACCAATTATGCATTTTTCGCATATTTAGTCAGTACGAGACAAGAAAATATAAAGAAATTCAATTACTATTACTAAAGCATATTGCTATGCCGTATAAAGTCTCTTTTATATCTTTATAATCCTGACCCCAAATGCAAAGTCTCGCCAACCGTTCCCCCGTTCAGCACTTCGGTCTGCTTGCGGATGCTTTCCAGGTGAATCAGCTTGTATAATTCACCCACGAAATCTTTGTTGACGTGCAGCGTTTCGGCCCAGGCCGAACGGGTAGCAAAAATCTCCTTCCAGCGGTCAAACTGCAAGATTTTGACGTCGTTGGCTTTTTTATACTCGGCCAGCTCTTCTACCAGGGCCATGCGGCGGGCCAGGGCCTCGATGATCTCACGGTCAGCCACATCCATCTTCTGGCGTAACTCTTCGGCTTTGGCTTGGTAATCTTCGTTGCTCGACGAGCGGCGACGGTACTTCAACTCGCTGAATATCTCGCCCAGACGGGCGGGCGTTACCTGTTGCTCGGCGTCGCTGAGGGCATGGTCGGGGTCAGGGTGGGTTTCGATGATGAGGCCGTCGTAGTCCAAGTCCAAAGCTTTTTGGGCGATGGGCAGCAGCAGGTCGCGCCGCCCGCCGATGTGGCTGGGGTCGCAAATGAGCGGGATGTGCGGAAAGCGCGTTTTCAGCTCAATGGCCAGCATCCAGGTAGGCGGGTTGCGGTACTTGCTGGGCGCAAATGTGCTGAACCCTCGGTGGATAGCCGCTAAGTCGGTAATGCCGGCCCGCGCCAACCGTTCCAGGGCCCCGGCCCAGAGGGCCACGTCGGGGTTGACGGGGTTCTTGACCATTACCGGCACGCCGGTGCCGGCCAGCGCGTCGGCCAACTCCTGCACCGCGAAGGGATTGACGGTGGTACGGGCCCCGATCCAAAGCACGTTGATGCCGTGGGCCAGGGCCTCTTCCACGTGGCGCGGGGTGGCTACTTCGATGGCTACGGGCAGGCCGGTTTCCTGCGTCACGCGCTGTAGCCAGGGCAAGGCCGCCGACCCGGCTCCCTCGAACGAGCCCGGCCGGGTGCGCGGCTTCCACACCCCGGCCCGAAACAGGTCGACGTTGCCCAGCGCTTGCACACCGCGAGCAGTGGCCAGGGTTTGGGCTTCGGTTTCGGCCGAGCAGGGGCCCGCGATGAGGATGGGGGCCCCTTTTTGGGCCAGCAAGCGGGTGAAGTAAGTGGCGGGGGCAGCGGCGATTTCCATGTTACTACAAAGATGGGGGCCTTCGGGCGAAACGTTCCGCCGCCCGGCTACTGTTTGACGGTTACCTTCGCACTTGGCTGGGTGCTCGTCGTGCCGGCCCTAACTCCTTGCGTATGCCTGCCCCCGCTCCCACCTTGGCCCCGCCGCTTTCGTTCGACAACACGCAGATTGCCTTCGCCGCCAAATCGGACAGCCAGCTGCGGAAAATCTATGGCCTGTTTGCTGCCATGAACAACAACGGCCTCGTGAAAACGGGCAGTGGCCTGATGCAAGCCGCGCTAAGGTGGCGGCTGCCGGGCACCCGGTTCCTGATTAAGCACTCGATTTTTGAACAATTCTGCGGCGGCGAGACCATCGCTGAATGCCGGCCGGTAGTGGCGGCTTTGGGGCGCTACGGCATCGGTACCATCCTCGACTACTCGGTGGAGGGCGAAGGCAACGACGCTAGCTACGACCGCACCCGCGACGAGCTGCTGGCCACCATCGATGAGGCCCACCGCTCAACGCACATCCCATTTTCGGTGTTCAAGGTGACGGGGATTGCCAGCGCGGCCATCCTGGAAAAAATTCAGGCTGGGCAAGCCCTCACTTCCGCCGAGCAGATGGCCCATACCCGCGCCGTGGCCCGCGTCGAAGCCCTGTGCAGCCGGGCCCATCAGTATGGAATCCGGCTGTTCGTCGACGCCGAGGAAAGTTGGTTTCAGCACGCCATCGACGCGCTGGCCGACGAGATGATGGCCAGGTACAACCGCGAACAGGCTATCGTTTGGAACACGTACCAGCTGTACCGGCACGACCGGCTGGAGGCTTTGCAAACCGCCCACGACGCGGCCGCCCAAGCTGGTTACTTTGTAGGAGCCAAGCTGGTACGCGGCGCGTACATGGAAAAGGAAGCCCGTGTGGCCCAGCAGCGCGGCTACCCTACGCCCATCAATCCCAGCAAGCAGGCCACCGATGCGCTCTACGACGAGGCCCTGCGCTACTGTGTGCAGCATGTGGCCCGCGTAAGCTTTTGCGCCGGCACCCACAACGAGGCCAGTTCGCTGCTGCTGACGCAGCTGATGCAGGATGCCGGCCTGGGCCCCGGCGACACACGCGTTTGGTTTGCCCAGCTTTACGGCATGAGCGACAACCTCAGCTACAACCTGGCCCACGCCGGCTATAATGTAGCCAAATATCTGCCTTACGGCCCCGTAGAAGCCGTAATGCCCTATTTACTGCGCCGCGCCAACGAAAACACGGCCATCGCGGGCCAGAGCAGCCGCGAATTTTTGTTGGTGCAACGCGAGCTGCGCCGCCGCCGGGCCCACTAAACTGCCCTGCGCAGGCAGCTTGGCACTACAATTGCCTTTGATAAAGTGCCGGTCGCGGCTGGAACTGTTCAGTCGCTCCGTTTCAGAACCGTGGTGCCCTGTCCCTGCGGGGGCGGCACCACTTGGTTCGGGAATTTTTTAGTAGGCTGGTGCGCGCCGGCCGTCCTGTTTTGATACCTACAGGCTGCACCCTTTTCGTTTGTCATGACTGGTCGCATCCGCACCTACCTCATCCGTTACGCTCGCCAACAAGTCGGCACTGTCAGCTACCTTACCCTGGTGCAGGAAGCCGAGTTGGGCCTTAACCTCGATATTTCGCACGAGAAATCGCGCCTCAACGAGATGCTGGCCGAAATATCCACCACCGAGCACGCCGACGGCCGTCCCCCACTGAGTTGCCTCGTGAAGGTACCGGGCTCGAAAGGCCAGGGCGACAATTTTTACAAACTGTGCGAAAAGCTGGGCATGGGCGAATGGCGCAGCCTTAAGCAAGACGAAGATTTTTTGAAGAACAGAGTGCGCGAATGCCGGGCCTTTTGGCTCGATGATGCCAATTTTCAGCAGTTTTCATGAGCGTACAGTTGGGTTAGTATTAATAAGCAATCGTTGTGGATGATGAAAGGCGGTGCAACCCCACCCGGGGCCGTCCCGTTAGGAATGATACCCGGCATTGAACGGGGATTTTTCTTACACTTTCAATTCCCACGCTACGATGAACACCAACGATTCGAACAATCCGCAAAATTCGGGCACTGGCGCTGGAGCCAATTTCGGTTCCGCCACCACTGGTACCGGCGTCGGCAACAGCACCGGCCTTAGCAACGAAGGCACTAGCTACAACGCGGGTACCGGTGCCGACTACGGCTCTGACCCCTCCAGCAGCGCTGCCGACTATAAAGAAGGCAGTTCGATGAGCGGCATGTTTCGCGACCGGGAAAGCGCCGAAAAAACGTATAATTCGCTGCATTCGCGCGGCTACGGCAAAGACGACGTAAACCTGCTGATGTCGGACGAAACTCGCAAAACTCATTTTGGCGACGACACGGCTTCTACCGACCTGGGCGATAAGGCTATGGAAGGCGCGGGTGTTGGCTCGGCCATCGGTGGCACAGCTGGGGCTATCATTGGGGCCATCGCGGCCATTGGCACGTCAGTAGCACTGCCGGGCTTGGGGCTGATTATTGCTGGCCCGCTGGCCGCGGCCTTGGCCGGTGCCGGTGCCGGGGGCCTCACGGGCGGCTTGGTGGGTGCTTTGGTGGGCTCGGGCATTCCTGAAGAGCACGCCGCTGAGTACGAGCAAGGTATTAATAGCGGCGGCATCGTGATGGGTGTGAAGCCCCGCAACGCCGAAGACGCCAAATACTTTGAAGAAGAATTCCGCCGCAACAACGGCGACAAGATTTACCGCTACTAGATCCTTTGGATTCAGCAAATTCAAAAGCTCTTCCCGTTGGGGAAGAGCTTTTTTGCTGTTATTTTCATCCAAGGGTCCTGCCTTTGCGTTAATTGGAAGAAGCCGTTTTTGTCGGCGCTGGCAAGGCACTTATTTGGTCTTCCGGCGCGTTTCGGTGGTGAAGGGCCCGGCTAAAATAGCCGCTGGCGATTTCGTGTATATTTGATTTTTTTATCGTTATCTCCCCGCTGATGTCATTCCCTCGCCTAAAAATTGGGTTATACGCCTTTTTAGTAACGGCCGTGTTTGTCCTGGCTTCGTATCGGCTGTTTCGGCGCAACACGGCGGACAGTCCCTCGAAAGAACAGGTATTGATTGGCACAATGGTGCAGGGCCTTAGCCAGGCCCATTACCAGCCCGAAAAGCTGGACGACGCATTTTCTAAGCGTGTGTTCGATTTGTCGCTGAAGCGCGACGACTACCGCAAAACATTTTTGCTGGCCAGCGACGTGGAAAGTCTGCGCCACTACCAGAACGACATCGACGATGAGATAAAAAACAGCCGGAGCGACTTCTTCGACCTCAGCACCAAGCTGATGGCCCAGCGGGTAAAGGAAATGCAGGCTCTGTACCGCGAGATCTTGGCCAAGCCGTTTGATTTCACGACTCAGGAAACCTTCCAGACCGACCCCGAGAAAGCCGCTTTTCCGGTTGATAAAGCAGCTCAACGGGACCTGTGGCGCAAAATGCTGAAATACGAAACCCTGAGCCGGGTGTCAGAAATGATGGACGCTCAGGAGAAAGCCAAAACTGCCAAGCCTTCGGCGGCCACGGCGGCACCCGCTGCGGCCAACGCCGCGGCCCCGACGGCCCCGGAGCCGGTGCGTACCCCCGCCCAAATGGAAGCCGAAGCCCGCAAGCGCGTGCTGAAATTTTACGACGACCAGTTTGCTGATTTGGCCGATGTGGATGCCAACGGGCGACTCTCGGACTATGCCAACGTAATCGCCAACACTTACGACCCGCACACCGACTATTTCGCGCCCAAAGCCAAGGACGAGTTCGATTACCAGCTCACCGGCCGCTTCGAGGGCATCGGGGCCCAGTTGCGTGAGAAAGACGGGCTGATTTACATTGAAGATATTCTTCCTGGCTCGGCGTCGGCGCGGCAGGGCGAGTTGAAGAAAGGCGATGCTATCCTGCGCGTGGCCCAGGGCGCGGCCGAGCCGGTTAGCATTGAAGGCTGGCGCATTACCAAGGCTGTAACGCTTATCAAGGGCAAAAAGGGCTCGGAGGTACGTCTGACGGTGCGCAAGCCCGACGGCACCACCAAGATTGTGCCCATCATTCGGGATGTGGTAATCAACGAAGAAACCTACGCCCGCTCGGCGGCCATTAGCGATAAGAGCCAGAAAATTGGCTATTTGCAACTTTCGACTTTCTATGCCGACTTTAATAACGACGGGGGCCGTAGCTCGGCGGAAGACGTTAAGAAGGAACTTGCCAAGCTGAGCCAGGAAGGCGTGAAGGGCGTGATAATGGACTTGCGCTACAATGGCGGCGGCTCGCTGAACGATGCCGTGGACATGGCCGGCTTGTTCATTGACAGCGGCCCCGTGGTGCAGGTGCGCGACGGCCGCGGCCGTACCCAGGTACTTGAGGACAAGGACCCGCGCGTGCAGTACAGCGGCCCGCTCGTGATTCTGGTGAACAAGTACAGTGCTTCGGCTTCGGAGATTCTGGCCGCTGCCATGCAGGACTACAAACGCGCCGTGATTGTAGGTTCGGCCAGCACCTATGGCAAGGGCACTGTGCAGCGCATTGTGGACCTGGACGAAAGCCTGCCCAACGAGTTGAACAGCCTCAAGCCTTTTGGTTCGCTAAAATTCACGACCTCCAAGTTTTACCGGGTGAACGGTGGTTCGACTCAGTTCAAGGGTGTGGTGCCGGACATCATCCTGCCCGATATGTACTCGTACCTGGAGGAAGGCGAGAAAGGCTCAGACTATCCGCTGAAGTGGGACGAAATTGCCCCGGCCCGTTTCCGCTCGTGGAACACGCCCCCCGCCTACGACAAGCTGCGCGCCAACAGCAAGGCGCGCGTGGCCACCAACCAGGGCTTCAACGTGATGAGCGAAACCAGCCAGATGATGCTTGCGCGCAAAAAGGAGTCCATAGAGTCGCTGAACCTGGTGACGTACCGCACCAAGCAGCGCCAGAGCAAAGTGGAGGCCGATAAGTATGAGGCTGCCCAGAAGGCGACCACCGCGCTGGCTTTTTCGCCTTTGAGCGCTGATGTGCAAGCCGCCAACGGCGACACGGTGAAGGTGAACCGGGCCCAGCGTTTCACCAAAGGCCTCAAAAAGGATATCACCATCGGCGAGGCCGTTTCGATTATCGAAGACCAGATGTAGGCTGCTTCGCTGTTGCTATTTTAAAAGCCCCGGCCTAACAGCCGGGGCTTTTTTTATGGATTTTAGCACCTACTACTTTTGTTAGTAAATGAGAGGTGAAAAAAATATTTATCCAACAAGTGACATTATTTTATAATATTCTGATTATCAACACTAAAATGATTGATATGCAGAGACAATAAAGTTAGCAAACAAGCAACTAAAAAGCAACTATTGAGTGTTTACATAGCATGACGACGACGCACGAAGAAACCCGCATCATTCCGCTCATCCCTCAGGCTGACCTGGGGGCCCCAGAGCCACAGCAACAGGTAGCCGACGAGGCCTGGCGCAAGTCCATTCCGGCGCAGGTGTTTCTGAACTACTTTTTTGCCGTTAACTACCACATCCAGGAGAGCGACGACGCGACGAGCGGCTTGCAGAACCTGCCGTTTTTCCGCAACCACGCGGCCGAGTTGGGCGAGGCCGACGTGGCGGCCCTCACCAAGCTGCTGCACACGTGCTGGAGCACCGAGTACGCGCTGCGGGCCACGGCCGAGCTGGGCGACGACAATTTCCTGCGCAATGCCCTGCACTGGACGTTTCCGCAGGCCTACCACGCCATTCTTTCGGGCTTGCAGGCCTTTTTGTACACAACCGGGGTGCGCAGCAACAACAGCCAGCTCATCCGCCGCGAGGTGGGGCGGCTGGTGGTGAAGAACGCCTACCCGCGTCCGGTGTCGTTTTACGCCGCCGGGGCCTACGGCGACTTCAGCATTCACCGGTTGCCGCTGGCCGGCTATAAGGCCGGGCTGCACATTGCCAGCAAGGCCATCGACGCCCAGGCACAGGTGGGCCAGTTCCTGCGCACCACGCGCAAGATGAAGGCCCAGTGGACCCGGGCCCAGGTGCAGGCCAACCCCAACACGGCCATCCGCAGCCAGAAAACCGGACGGCCCCTCGACAAGTGGACCGCCGCGCACTGGCAGCAGATCACCTGGCGCTTGGGCTACACCACCATTTTCGATTTGCTGGGCCGCTTGCGCATCTCGCAGAGCAGCCGCGAGATTGAGCGCTACGTGGAAGCCGACATCGACTTCAAGCTTTTCCACGCCTCGCTGCTCAACATCGTGAGCTACCTCAACGGCATCCACGAAACCTACGTGGCCAAGGCCCTGGGCCTGGCCCGCTACCGCCAGCTGGTGGCCGAGCTGCCGGCGCACTTGCAGGCCGGGTTCGTGCAGGAACGCTTGCGCACCCGCGTCGAGCCGGTGCTGGCCCCCACGCCGCCCGCGGCCCCGGCCGTGGCCGTAGAGGCCCCGCAGTACCGCATGGCTGCCTAGTTTGAACCACGGATTCAGCGGATTGGTCGGATTCCGCGAATTATATGAACGCAAAGCCGCTCCGGTTTCGGAGCGGCTTTTTCCGTACTGTACTTTTGCAGCTCACTCTTAACCCATACGCCACGCTCATCCGCTTGTTTCACAAGCCGCTTCGGATTGAACTGAATCGTCCTCAAAATCTGAGGAATCCGTCCAATCCGCTGAATCCGTGGTTCGGACAACTATGCAACACTTTTCTGAACAGGAAATCCAGCGCCGCCACAAGCTTGAAGAGCTGGAAAAGCTCGGCGTGGAAGCCTATCCGTCGGAACTGTTCGACGTGACGTTTTACGCCAAGGAAATCCTTGACAACTACCACCCCGAGCTGAACAACTTCCAGGAAGTGTCGCTGGCCGGGCGACTGATGTCGCAGCGCGTAATGGGCAAAGCCTCGTTTGCGGAGCTTATGGACACCTCGGGCCGGATTCAGCTGTACATCAACCGCGACGAAATCTGCCCCGGTGAGGACAAAACACTCTACAACAACGTGTTTAAGAAGCTGCTCGACCTAGGCGACTTTATTGGCGTGAAAGGCCACGTGTTCGTAACGCAGGTCGGCGAAACCTCCATTCACGTCAAGGAGCTGAAATTGCTGGCGAAAGCCCTGCGCCCGCTGCCGGTTGTGAAAGAAAAAGTGGACGAAGCCACGGGCGAAAAAGTAACCTACGATGCCTTCACCGACCCCGAGCAGCGCTACCGTCAGCGCTACGTGGATTTGGCGGTGAACCCGCAGGTGCGCGACACGTTCATCAAGCGAACGCAGCTGGTGCAATCCATGCGCAACTTTTTGAACGACAAGGGCTATTTGGAAGTTGAAACCCCGATTTTGCAGCCGCTGTACGGCGGCGCGGCGGCGCGGCCATTCAAAACGCACCACAACACGCTGGATATGACGCTGTACCTGCGCATTGCCAACGAGCTGTACCTCAAGCGCCTGATTGTGG
>CAXTBA010000029.1:0-40562 GCA_964242665.1 uncultured Hymenobacter sp. | reverse complement strand
GCCTTTATCATGGTGTCGGCCCACGGCAACATCGAAACGGCCGTGGAGGCCACCAAAAAAGGGGCCTACGACTTCCTGCCCAAGCCCCCCGACCTTAACCGCCTGCTCGTGACGGTGCGCAACGCCCTCGACCGCACCAAGCTCGTAACCGAAACCAAGACCCTGAAAAAGAAGCTCTCCGTGGCGAAGGGCTCCGAGATGGTGGGCTCGTCGGCGGCGCTGGGGGCCGTGCGCAAGGCCATTGCGAAGGTGGCCCCCACCGACGCCCGCGTGCTCATCACGGGCCCCAACGGCGCGGGCAAGGAGATGGTGGCCCGCCAGCTGCACGAGCAAAGTCCGCGCGCCCAGGGCCCTATGGTAGAAGTAAACTGCGCCGCCATCCCGTCGGAGCTGATTGAGAGCGAGCTGTTTGGGCACGAGAAGGGCTCGTTCACGTCGGCCATCAAGCAGCGCATCGGCAAGTTTGAGCAGGCTGACGGCGGCACGCTGTTCCTGGACGAAATCGGCGACATGAGCCTTTCGGCCCAGGCCAAGGTGCTGCGCGCCTTGCAGGAAAGCAAAATCACGCGCGTGGGCGGCGAAAAAGAGATTTCGGTGAACGTGCGCGTGGTGGCGGCCACCAACAAAAACCTGCTCCAGGAAATCGCCGACCGCAACTTTCGCGAAGATTTGTACCACCGCCTGTCGGTGATATTGATCCAGGTGCCGGCCCTGAACGACCGGCGCGACGACATCCCCGAATTAATTCAGAAATTCCTGGCCGACATCGCCGCCGACTATGGCAACAAGCCCAAGAAAATCGACGCCGGGGCCCTGAAATACCTGCAAGGCCTGGACTGGCGCGGCAACATCCGCGAGCTGCGCAACGTGGTGGAACGGCTGGTAATTATGAGCGACGACACGATTATGGAAGCTGATGCAAAGGCGTTTGCCGGCAAGTAAAGCGGCCCCTAATTCGAACCAGGAAATGCAATACAAAAGCCCCGGCGCCCCCGCGCCGGGGCTTTTTCGTACCTTTAACCTACCATTTCCCACCCGAAATATTGCTCATGCACCCCGCCCCTGTTGCCCCCTACAAGCCCAAGAACCACGTTCGCATCGTTACCGCCGCCGCCTTGTTCGACGGCCACGACGCGGCCATCAACATCATGCGCCGCATCATCCAGAGCAGCGGCGCGGAAGTTATTCACCTGGGGCACAACCGCTCGGTGCAGGAAATCGTGGATTGCGCCATTCAGGAAGATGCGCAGGCCATTGCTATCACCAGCTACCAGGGCGGGCACAACGAGTACTTCAAGTACATGTTTGACCTGCTGAAGGAGCGCGGCGCGGGCCACGTCAAAATCTTCGGCGGCGGCGGCGGCGTGATTCTGCCCACTGAGATTGCCGAGCTGCAAGGGTACGGCATTACGCGCATCTACTCGCCCGACGACGGCCGCGCGATGGGCCTGCAAGGCATGATTAACAACCTGTTGGAACAAGCGGATTTCCCGACGGGCCAAAACCTGAACGGCGAAGCCGGCCATGTCAAAGAGAAAGACGCCCGCAGCATCGGCCGCCTGATTTCGGCGGCTGAGAATTTTCCCGAGGAATTTGAGCGGGTGAAAGGCCAGCTGGTTTCAGAGTTTCAACTGAGCGAAAACGCCCAAAACCAAGCACTAAGCCCCAGGCCCCAAGCACCAATATTAGGCATTACGGGCACGGGCGGCGCGGGCAAATCCAGCCTCGTGGATGAGTTGGTGCGGCGCTTTTTGATGGACTTCCCGGAGAAGACCATTGCCATTATCTCCGTTGACCCCAGCAAGCGCAAGACCGGCGGGGCCCTGCTCGGCGACCGGATTCGGATGAACGCCATCAACTCGCCGCGGGTGTACATGCGCAGCCTGGCCACGCGCCAGAGCAACTTGGCCTTGAGCCGCTACGTGCAAGACGCCGTGGACGTGGTACGGGCCGCCAACTACGACCTTATCATCCTCGAAACCAGCGGCATCGGGCAGTCCGACACTGAAATCATCGAGCATTCCGACGCCAGCCTCTACGTGATGACGCCCGAGTACGGCGCGGCCACACAATTGGAGAAAATCGACATGCTCGATTTTGCCGACGTCATCGCCCTCAACAAGTTCGACAAGCGCGGGGCCCTCGACGCCCTGCGCGACGTGCGCAAGCAGTACCAGCGCAACCACGGCCTCTGGGACACGCCCACGGACGAAATGCCCGTGTTTGGCACGATAGCATCTCAGTTCAACGACCCCGGCATGAACCGCCTCTACCGGGCCGTGCTGCGGATGTTGGAAACCAAAACCGGGGCCCTGTTCGCCTCGCACCTCGAAACCAGCGCCACCGACTCGGAGAAGATTTATATCATCCCGCCGAACCGCACGCGCTATCTCTCCGAAATCGCCGAAACCAACCGCGCCTACGACCAGCGCGTGAAGGAGCAGGCCAACATTGCCGAAGTGGCCGGGGCTTTTGCGAAGCTGGAGGAATACTACCGCGACGAGAAAAAGAGCAGCGACAGCATGGTGGGCGAGTTTGGCAAAGAGAAGGACAAGCAGCTCCGCCGCCTCGACGCCGACAGCCAGGCCATCCTCGAAAACTGGGAGCGCACCCTCCAAAACTACCGCGACCCGGAGTACGTGTACGCGGTGCGCGGCAAGGAAATCAGGGTGCAGACGCACACCAAGTCGCTCTCGGGCAATGCCATACCGAAAATCGCCGTGCCGCGCTACACGGGCTGGGGCGACCGGCTGCGCTGGGCCATGCAGGAGAATTTTCCTGGCGAATTTCCTTACACGGCCGGCGTGTTCCCCTTCAAGCGCGAGGGCGAAGACCCCACCCGCATGTTTGCCGGCGAAGGGGGCCCCGAGCGCACCAACCGCCGCTTCCACTACGTGAGCATGGGCCTGCCCGCCAAGCGCCTGAGCACGGCCTTCGACTCGGTGACGCTCTACGGCGAAGACCCCGACCTGCGGCCCGACATCTACGGCAAAATCGGCAATGCCGGCGTGAGCATCGCCTGCCTCGACGACGCCAAGAAGCTCTACTCCGGCTTCAACCTGGCCAACCCCAGCACGTCGGTGTCGATGACCATTAACGGTCCCGCCGCCACGCTGGCCGCGTTCTTCATGAACGCCGCCATCGACCAGCAGTGCGAGCTGTACATTCAGGAAAATGGCCTGGAAACAGAAACTGACGCCAAAATCGACGCCATTTACGGGGCCCTCGGCCAGCCCCGCCCCCGCTACCAGGGGCCCCTGCCGGCCGGCAACGATGGCCTCGGCCTAACGTTGCTCGGCGTGACCGGCGACCAAGTGCTGCCGGCCGACGTGTACGCCACCATCAAAGCCCGGACCCTGACGCAGGTGCGCGGCACCGTGCAGGCCGACATCCTCAAGGAAGACCAGGCCCAGAACACCTGCATTTTCAGCACCGAGTTTGCCCTGCGCCTGATGGGCGACGTGCAGGAGTACTTCATCACCGAAAAGGTGCGGAATTTCTATTCCGTGTCCATCTCCGGCTACCACATTGCCGAGGCGGGCGCCAACCCAATTACGCAGCTGGCCCTTACGCTCTCCAACGGCTTCACGTTTGTGGAATATTACGTGAGCCGGGGCATGAGCGTTAACGACTTCGCGCCGAACCTGAGCTTCTTCTTCTCTAACGGCATCGACCCCGAGTACGCCGTGATTGGGCGGGTGGCGCGCCGCATCTGGGCCAAGGCCATGAAGCTGAAGTACGGGGCCGACGCCCGCAGCCAGATGCTGAAGTACCACATCCAGACCTCGGGCCGCAGCCTGCACGCCCAGGAAATCGACTTCAACGACATCCGCACCACGTTGCAGGCGCTCTACGCCATCTACGACAACTGCAACTCCTTGCACACCAACGCCTACGACGAGGCCATCACCACGCCCACCGAGGAAAGCGTGCGCCGCGCCATGGCCATTCAGCTCATCATCAACCGCGAGCTGGGCCTGGCCAAAAACGAAAACCCGCTGCAAGGCGC
Organism: uncultured Hymenobacter sp.; assembly: GCA_964242665.1. Lineage (GTDB taxonomy): Bacteria > Bacteroidota > Bacteroidia > Cytophagales > Hymenobacteraceae > Hymenobacter. Next base: position 36,553 of record CAXTBA010000029.1, on the reverse strand, counting down.
CTTCATCATCGAGGAGTTGACCGACCTGGTCGAAAATGCCGTGCTGCTTGAATTCGACCGCATTACGGAGCGCGGCGGCGTGCTCGGGGCCATGGAAACCATGTACCAGCGCGGCAAAATCCAGGAGGAAAGCATGCACTACGAGATGCTGAAGCACACCGGCGAGTACCCCATCATCGGGGTGAATACCTTCCTCTCGTCGAAGGGCTCGCCCACGGTGGTGCCGGCCGAAGTCATCCGCGCCACGGAGGAGGAAAAGCAGTACCAAATCGACATGCTCAGCCTGCTGCACCAGCGCCACGCCGACCAGGCCCCGGCGCGGCTGAAGCAGCTTCAGCAAATTGCCGTAGCCAATGGAAATCTGTTTGCCGAACTGATGGAAACGGTGAAATACTGCTCGCTCGGACAGATTACCAACGCGCTGTTTGAGGTCGGTGGGCAGTACCGGCGCAATATGTAGGGCCGCTGATTGAACAGATTTTAGCAGATTGCACGAAGGCAATGAGACCAAGAATTTACATTGACACTTCTGTGGTGGGCGGCTACTTTGATGAAGAGTTCAAGGAGGTCACGAAGCTTTTTTTTGAGCAGTTTCGGGCCGGTAACTTCATTTTCGTGGTATCTGACCTGCTCGATTTGGAGTTGCTGAACGCGCCAGCACGGGTTCGGGATTTGCTCAGCGATTACCCGCCCGAATTTTTCGAACGCGTTTCGCTCATCGAAGAGGCTAACGATTTAGCCAACCGTTACATTAGCGAAAACGTGGTGGGCAAAACCAGTTTGGCCGATTGCCGCCACATCGCGTTAGCCACGCTTTCTCGAGTAGATATATTGGCCAGTTGGAATTTTAAGCACATTGTCAACCTTCAACGAATCAAAGGCTACAACTCCGTGAACCTGCGGCTGGGTTATCAGCTGCTTGAAATCAGAAGCTCTAAAGACCTTGTCACGTATGAAAACGACTAAAGTCCCCAAGCCCTTCGATGCCGTGAACATGATGCGCGACATTCGCAGCAAAATTTCTCAGGAAACCGCTAACATGAGTTTTCAGGAATTGCAGCAGTACATCAAGCAGCGGCTGGAAGCGTCCAACCTGCACCCTACGCCCGTAGTCCAATAAAGCCTGCACCAGCGCCACGCCGACCAGGCCCCGGCATGATTTCAGCAGCTCTAGCAAGTGGCCGTGGCCAACGGCAACCTATTCGCCGAGCTGATGGAAACGGTGAAATACTGCTCGCTCAGGCAGATTATGAACGCGCTGTTTGAAGTCGGTGGGCAGTACCGGCGCAATATGTAGTACAGCTCTGTTAATCAGTTCCTCGTGGTAAACATTGCCGTTCTGCTTCGCCTGCTGCTCTTCTACTTCCTGCCGGGGGTGTTTGCACTGCGGTTTTTGTTTCTGTTGCTGACAGCCAAAAACTCAGCAACAAGGCGCAAGGCCGCCGTTGGCGTCGTTGCGCTGTCAGCTTTACTAATCTTCTTTGTTTTCAGGAGCTACCGAGTCGACAAGGACTGGGAGCAGGCCGAGCTGGGTACTTACCACCTCACCCACTACCCAAACTGTCGGCCCTGTGAGTTAGAGTTACGGGAAAACAACGCTTTCGTGGTGCGACAGCATGATTCCATGCGGGAAACCGGACACTGGCGCTTCGAGAGTGTCCAAGACTATTGGATTACTTACCTGAATGAGTCCGACCAGTTGGGCAACGGCAAGTATCAGTACACGGAGTACCACTTGAAGCATCCTCGGCGCTAGCCGCCCACGCGGGCCCGCCGGGCGCAGCGGCGCGACCAGCTTCGGCCGCGGCTGTAGGGCGCGCGGCCTATCGCATCAACATCGTCTTGAATCGTATCAAATCGTATCACGGCGTGGGTAGCGCACTTATCTTCGCGGCATGATAGAGCGCGTGCATACCGTAGAAGTGACGCTGGATTGGACCTTGCTGGCGGCCGTAAGTAAGCTCGACCGGTTTGATGCCAGCTGGTCGGCCATTGAGCGGCGCGAAGGCCAGACGCTGAAGCAGCTGAAAGCCATTGCTACGGTGCGCAGCGTGGGGGCTTCGACCCGCATTGAGGGCTCGCGGATGAGCGACGCGGAGGTGGAAGTGTTGCTGCGCAATACGGATATCACCAAGCTCGAAGACCGGGATTCGCAGGAGGTGGTCGGCTATTTCCAGGCCCTGGATTTGATTGCGGAATCCTACGCCGCCATCGCCATCTCGGAGAACAGCATCAAAGGACTGCACAACCAATTGCTTCGCTTCAGCCGCAAGGACGAGTGGCACCGGGGCAACTACAAGCAGCATTCCAACGCCGTGGAAGCCACGTTGCCGAACGGGACCAAGCAGCTGATTTTTCAGACCACCGCGCCGGGCTTTGCCACCGACGATGCCATGCGCGAATTAATGGCCTGGTACCACGCCGATACGGCCACGCACCCACTGGTAAAGTGCGCCCTCTTCTGCTACGATTTTGTGAGTATCCACCCGTTTCAGGACGGCAACGGCCGCCTGAGCCGGCTACTAGCTACCCTACTCCTGCTCCAAAACGGCTACGTCTGGATTCAGTACGTGAGCCTGGAACATGAAATTGAGAACCGCAAAACGGAGTATTACCGGGAACTGCAAAAGTGCCAGGCGCAACGGCCGGGCGAAAATATTTCCTCGTGGATAACCTTCTTTTTTGATGCGCTGCTCAAGGTGCAGCAGCAATTGCTGCACAAACTGACGGTGCGCGAAACAGAAATCCAGTCGTCGCCGCGTGAAAAGGCAGTGCTGGCCTTTGTGGGCAATTACCCCGGCTGCAAATCGGGCCAGGTTGCCGAAAAGTTAGCCATTCCTTCCCCTACGGTGAAGCGCATCCTGGCCGATTTGCTGGTGCAGCAGCGCATCACGAAGGAAGGCCGAGGCCCGGCAACCGTTTACTATATCAGCTAATTTTCGCTTTTGGACTGACGTGAATGTCAGTTCCCCCGACACCCTGCCTCCCCAGCCTCGGGAGGGCAGGGTGTCGAACGGATAGGGCCCCCACCCAAGCGGGCGCGGCGGCGCGACGCGGACCGCTTCGGCAGCGGCGTTGGGAGCACGGAGGCGCCGGGCGGTTGCTACGCCGCTACCTTGTCCTGTCCTTAATGGACCACCCGCGCATTGCGGGGCAACGGCGCGGCCACATCCAATTCATAGGGCCGGTTGAAGACTTCCTGCGATACCTGAAAGTAGCTGGCGAGATGGCGGTGTATTTCAGCGTTTCCATGGGTTGCGCTAAGCAGGTAGTCAGCGTTAAGTAGCCGGTACGGAGATACTATGTTCTTGATGAACAAAATAATGTATCGAGCCTGACTACCGATTACTTATCTCTTACTGCTTATGAAGAGTTGGGAGGTACCTCCCGGCTCTTTTTATTGAAGCCTCGCGGCCACGCGGCTACAGTTTATCGCCCCGGTGGTCGTAGCCCTTGAAAATCTGACCGACGGCTACGTACACCTTGTCTTTGCTTTTATCAAAAGCATCGCCGTTGGTGAGGCCGGAGGCGTAGCCTTGCCACACTTCCACGCCTTTTTTGCGGTCAATCATCTGCACCAGAATGCTGCCCCGGTCAAGTTTTACTTTGTTTTGGGAATTGTAGGCGTAAGACTCGTTCGAGTCCCAGTACCCAGGGCCCAGGTTGTCGCTGCTCGTAATTTCGACCGGCTTGTCGAAAGACCGGAAGTTAATCACCAGGTCGCCGCTGGTCGGCTGGTACGTATAGCCCTTAGCGGCCATTTCGTGGTCCACGGCGTCGCGTATCATTCCTTTGAACACCAAGTCGTTCAGGAAATACACACCGTTCTGTGGGTTGGTAATCTGCGAGGCCCAGGAATACGTTTTGTACTTGCTGAAGTCTGGCCCGTTGTCCAGGCCGGTTCCCAGGTCCGAACCGGAGCCTCCGCGCTGGTCGCTGCCAACCGTAACGGTGGGTTCGTGGGGCTGCTGGGCGCAGCCGGCGGCAACCAGGGCAAAAAATGCGAAGGGCAAAATTGGGCGCGTTGTTTTCATGGCTATGGCAGGTTAGGCGGTAAATGCTTGTGCTTAAATGGTTAAGCTCATTTATTTGTACGCCGTTTTCGGGTGATGGTTTATATTTTTGCGGCCGGCGCGAATTTGTTGTGGCGTTTTTGTTATGGCGGCGGCCGTTGCCAATTCTGGCCAAGCGGTTACATTTCCAACTTTGCGTCAAGCACATGAACATCACCATTGCCCCGCACTCTGCCCAGCCCCTCACCGTTTCGCGCCTGGGCTACGGCACCATGCGCCTCACGGGCCCCGGCATCTGGGGCGAGCCGGCCAACCGGCCGGAGGCCCTGGAAATCCTGAAAACTGCCGTGACCAGCGGCGTTAACTTTATTGACACCGCCGATTATTACGGCGAAGACATCACTAACCGCCTGATTGCAGAAGCCTTGCATCCGTACCCGCAGGACTTGGTTATCTGCACTAAGGTGGGGGCAACCCGCCGGCCCGACAAAAGCTGGATCCCCTTCGCCACGCCCGCTAACCTGCGCACCAGCATCGAAAACAACCTGCGGACGCTAAAGCAGGAACAGGTGCAACTGGTGCATTTCCGGGTCATGGGCCACGGGGAAGTGCCGTTTGCAGAATCGCTGGGGGCCATGTTTGACATGCAGCGGGAGGGCAAAATCCAGCACGTGGGCGTGAGCAACGTGAGCCCCGAGGAGTTGACTGCTGGCTTAAAAATGGGCGAAATCGCCACCGTCGAGAACATGTACGGCTATGCGCAGCGCACCACCTTGCGCGAGGCCCACGGCGAAACCCGCGGCGGCGAAGAAGTGCTGGGCCTCTGCGAGCAGCACGGCATTCCATTGGTGCCGTTTTTCTCGCTGGTACACGGCTTGCCCAAAGCCGGCGACAAGCTGGCCGAACTGGCCCGCCAGCGCGGGGTGACGGAAGCCCAGCTGAACATCGCCTGGCTATTGCACAAGTCGCCTTGGCTGCTACCCATTCCCGGCACGTCGTCGCTGGCACATTTGCAAGAGAATTTGAAAGCGGCGGACATCCAATTGAGCGCGGAGGACATGGCCTATTTAGGATAGCCTTGGGCAGCACTGGCGCGGATGCGGCGGCCAGCGCGGTTTCGGGCCCTAGATACATAAGGCACGGAACTGCCCTGAGCCCACGATGTGCATTAAAAAACAGGCAAGCAATCGTTTGACTTGTTCGGCATGCATAACAAATTGCAACCCTTCGCGTATCTTTGTGCTGTTAACCACTACTTATCCTCAACATTATGAAAAAGACCACTGCTTTTTCCTCGCTGCTGCTGCTCGGCGGCTTCGGCTCGCTGGGCCTGCTGGTTGCCCGGCTGCACTCGCTCAACCTGCACTTCAGCCTGGAAGGCGAAGACGCCGCCCACTACTGCTAAAAGGCAGCTTTTTCGCGCGGCGGCCCGTAATGGGAACAGCCCTGCCCGGCGGCGGGGCTTTTTTGTGGACTCTTCGCGACCTTTGCGGCCGGTTTTCTTTCATTCCCAACCACCTTTTACATGACGCTTGACACCAACCAGCAGCAAGTGAGCTACATCATTGGCCGCGACCTGGCCCGCAACTTCTCCCAGCAGGGCCTGGAACTGGACATTGACATCCTGGCCGGGGCTCTGCGCGAAGGCATGCAGGGCCAGCCCAGCCGCCTTACCCCCGAGCAGATGCAAGCCGCCATGCAGCAGCTGCAAGAGCAGCTCGGCGGGGCCCCCGACGACAGCGGAGACGATGACGACGACAACGATTTAGCCCCCAACGCCATGACCAACAACAAAGCCGAAGGCGAAGCCTTCCTCGCCGAAAACGCCCAGAAGCCCGGCGTCATTACCTTGCCCAGCGGCTTGCAGTACGAAATCATCACCGAAGGCAGCGGCCAAAAGCCCACGCTGCGCTCGTCGGTGACGACGCACTACCACGGCACGCTGCCCGACGGCACCGTGTTCGACAGCAGCTACCAGCGCGGCCAGCCGGCCACTTTCCCTGTGAACGGCGTGATTGCCGGCTGGACGGAGGCCCTGCAACTCATGCCCGAAGGCTCGAAGTGGCGGCTCTACATCCCGTCGGACCTGGCCTACGGCAAGCGCGGGGCCGGCCGCGACATCGGGCCCGACGCGGCCCTGGTGTTCGACGTGGAATTGCTGAAAGTGAACAACTGAGGGGCCGCCATCGACGCCCTTAGCCCCGAAGCCGTTGCGGAGCCCTCCGCAGCGGCTTTTGCGGCCCTGCCCGAACCGGCGGAGGCCCCCGTGCCCACCCTGCGCAGCCCCGACGGCCGCGTGACGCTCACGGCCACCGGCCTCACCGTGCTGGGCCAGTCGTTTGCCCTGCGCGAGCTGGAGCGGGCCGAGCTGGCGCGCGTGCGCTGGCTGCTGTGGTACCTGCTGGGCGGCCTGGGGCTGGCCGCCGTGATGATTGCCTTCCTGCAAAACTGGCTGCGCACGGGGCCCGCCATGCTGGGCATGGCCCTGATGGCGCTGCTGCTGGCCTACGGGCAGCGCGGCACCAACCGCCTGCGCCTGCTGCGCCTGGGCCGCGAAGCCGCTCATTTTGCCCTGCCCGGTGACACCGGGCCCTGGCAGCGCCTCACGGCCGAGCTGAACCGCCGCATCGGCCGGGCGCACGACCGGGCCGCCGCCGAAGCCGCCGCGCTGCTGGCCGCCGCGCAGGCCGCCCACGCGGCCGCTGCGCCGCCCGCTTTTCCGCCCAACAATTTGCCGCCCGGCACTATTTTACCTCCCGAACCCCTGGCCTGACGATGGCCCCGGGCACGCCCAACGCCCACGCGTGGTTTCGACCTTGTTACTTCTGCATATGTCTACTGCAACCTCAACCCTGGAACCCGCTTCCAAACACTCGCACACCGCCATCTCCGGGGCAGGGCTGCTCATCGCGCTGGGCATCATCTACGGCGACATCGGCACCTCGCCGCTGTACGTGATGAAGGCCATCGTGCCAGCCCTCATCGATCCGCGGCTGGTGCTGGGCGGCATCTCGTGCGTTATCTGGACGCTCACGCTCCAAACCACCATCAAGTACGTGCTCATCACCCTGAACGCGGACAACAAGGGCGAGGGCGGTATTTTTTCGCTCTATGCCTTGGTGCGGCGGCGCGGGGCCTGGCTGTCGGCGGTGGCCATCATTGGGGGCTCGGCGCTGCTGGCCGACGGTGTAATTACGCCGCCCATCTCGGTGGCGTCGGCCATTGAGGGCCTGAAACAGGTGTACCCCAGCCTGACCCAAAACCTGGTGGTGTACATCGTCATCGGCATCATCGCGGGGTTATTTCTGCTCCAAAGCTTCGGCACCCAGATCGTGGGCAAGGCCTTCGGGCCCATCATGCTGCTGTGGTTCACGATGCTGGGCGTGCTGGGCGCGGCCTGGATCGTGCAAAACCCGGTCATTCTGAAAGCCTTCAACCCCTACTACGCCTACGATTTGCTGGCGCACTACCCCGCCGGGTTCTGGCTGCTGGGAGCCGTGTTTCTCTGTACCACCGGGGCCGAGGCCCTGTACTCCGACCTGGGCCACTGCGGCAAGGGCAACATCCGCATCAGCTGGGTGTTCGTGAAATCTGCGCTGCTGCTCAATTACCTGGGGCAGGGCGCGTGGCTGCTGGCGCACCAGGGCCAGCAGCTGGCCGGCCGCAACCCGTTTTATGAGCTGATGCCGCCGTGGTTTTTGCTCGTCGGCATCGGCATTGCCACCATTGCGGCCATCATCGCCTCGCAGGCCCTCATTACGGGCTCGTTTACGCTCGTGGCCGAGGCCATCCGCCTCAACATGTGGCCCAAGGTGCGGCTCAACTACCCCACCGACGTGAAGGGCCAGCTCTTCGTGCCCAGCATGAACCGCTTGCTGCTGCTGGGCTGCATTGGGGTGGTGCTGTTCTTCCGCGAAAGCTCCAACATGGAAGCCGCCTACGGCCTAGCCATCACGCTCACCATGCTGATGACCACCATCCTGCTCACGGCCTGGCTGAAATCGAAGAAAGTGGCCCTGCCGCTGATCGTGCTGTTTGCCGTCACTTACGGCCTCATCGAAGGCTCGTTTCTGATTGCCAACATGCGCAAGTTTCCGCACGGCGGCTGGGTGTCGCTGGCCATTGGGGCCGCCCTCATGCTGGTGATGTACGTGTGGCTCAAGGCCTACTACATCAAGCGCCGCCTCACCGATTTTGTGCGGCTGGAGCCCTACGTGGAGGGCCTCAAGCGCCTGAGCGACGACGAAACCATCCCGAAATATTCCACCCATCTGGTGTTCCTGACCGGGGCCGAGCGCAGCTCTGAAATCGAGCAAAAAATCATTTACTCCATCTTCCAGAAGCGTCCTAAGCGGGCCGATATCTACTGGTTCATCCACGTCGATACCACCGACGAGCCCTATACGATGGAGTACAAGGTGACCGAAGTGGCCCCCGACGACGTGTTCCGCATCAATTTTCGCCTCGGCTTCCGGGTGCAGCAGCGCATCAATCTCTACTTCCGCAAAGTGGTGGAGGACCTCGTGCGCAACAAGGAAGTGGACATCACCTCGCGCTACGAGTCGCTGAGCCAGCGCCACATCACCGGCGACTTCCGTTTCGTGGTGCTGGAGAAGTTCCTGAGTGTCGAAAACGACTTCCCCACCCGCGAGAAGCTCGTCATGCAGGCTTACTTCTACATCAAGCAATTCATCGCCTCCGAAGACCAATACTTCGGGCTAGATACTTCGTCGGTGAAGGTCGAAAAAGTACCGCTCGTCATCGCCCCGCCCCGCGAAGTGGCCCTCACGCGCATCCGCTGAGTTACTGATTTTGCAAATTAGTCATGATTTCGCTGATTGTTTAGGCCACGAGTATCGGGGTAACACTTGACCCAAAAAAGCCCCGTGCAACCAGCACGTGGCTTTTTTGGGTCAAGCGGAACGGCAACTGGTAATTATTAATTTGCTTTTAACCACTTAGCCAGCACCTTCTGCTGGGCCGGCGTAGAGTTGGGCAGGGGTTGAATTTGGTAGCGGCGGTCGGGGTCGGCGCGGTAGGTCAGGGACAGCTCGCGCGGGAGGCCGTCGCGGCGCACTTGCAGCTTGAGGACGGTGCCCAAGGCCCCGCCCAGCAGGGCTTTGGCCGATTCTTCGTCGGGAGCCGCGCCGTTGATGAGCAGCACCTCGTCGTTCACGTTGAGGCCGTCGGTCCAGGCCGCGCCGCCGCGCTCCGTGCCCGTCACCAGCAGCTTGCTGGTGCGGTTTGAAAGCGTGGCCCCCAGCGTGCCGTTGGGGTTGGCCGGGGCGCTGCTGAAGGCCAGGCCCGCGTAGCCGAAGGCCGTGGCATAGTCAATCGTTTTGGTGCCGTACACGCTCTGGCGGAAGAAGTCGTCGAAGCGCCGGCCGGCCACCAGGGCCACCGCGTCCTGGTACTCCTGGTCGGTAAAGCCGCGGGCCAGCTTCTTATAATACGTGTCGTAGAGCAGCCGAAATACATCGTCCAGGTGCTTCTGGCCCTGGGTGGCGTTGATAATCATCAAATCGAGCACCGCACCGATGGTTTCGCCCTTGTCGTAGTAGCTAATTTGCGAGTTGGGCGAGTTCTCGTTGGTGCGGTAGTACTTGATCCAAGCGTCGAAGCTGGCTTCGGCGGCCGACTGCACCTGGTTGCCGGGCGTGTTCTCGACAGTGCCGATGGTGGCGGCCAGGTGGTCGAGGTAACCGGCCTGGTCGTAGTAGCCGGCCCGCTCGTTCAGCAGGTTGGCGATGTATTCGGTCATGCCCTCGCTCACCCACAGCATGTGCGTGTAGTTCTCGTGGTCGTAGTCGAAGGGCCCCAGGGCCACCGGCCGGATGCGCTTCACGTTCCACAGGTGAAAATACTCGTGGGCCGCCAGCCGCAGGAAGCTCTTGTAGCCGGCCTCGGTGCCGTAGGTGGCGCGGCTCACCTCCAAGGTGGTCGAGTACAGGTGCTCCAGGCCCCCGCCGCCGCGCTCCAGGTTGTGCACGATGAACAGGTAGTGGTCGAGCGGGTTTTGGCCCACCACGCCCTGCGCGGCTTCGCAAATCTTCTGCAGGTCGGCCAGCAGGCGGGTTTCGTCCACCTGGTACGTGCCGTACATGGCCACTTGGTGCGGCGTGCCGTTGGCCGTGAATTGCAGCACTTTCTGGTTGCCAATTTCAATGGGCGAGTCGGCCAGCTCGTCGTAGCTCGCGGCCTTGTAAGTGAACTTCGCGCCGCCCGGGGCCGCCCGCAGGGCCGTGCTCACCTGGGCCCAGCCGGGGGCCGGCTGCACGGCCAGGGTGCTGGCCAGGCCCTTGTTCAGGGCCGGGTACACAAATACGCTGCTGCCGTTGAGGTAGCCGTGGTCGGCGTCCAAAAAGCTCGTGCGCACGCTCAGCTCGAAGGCGTACACGCGGTACTCGACCCGGAAATCGGTCTGTTTGGGGTGGCGCACCCGCCAGGTGTTTTTGTCGATTTTCTCCACTGCCAGGGCCTGGCCGCCGGCCCCGGTGGCCCGGAAACCCTCCACGTGGCGCTCAAACTCGCGCACCAAGTACGAGCCGGGGGCCCACACCGGCATCTTCACGTCGGTGTAGTCTTGGGCGAAACCGCTCAGCGCCACCCCCACCTCGAAGTAGTGCGTCTGGGGCGCGGGCATGGCCAGGGTGTAGTGCAGGGCAGGCCCGGCGGCTGGCGGGCGGGCGGCCGCGGGCGTGGCCAGTAGGGCCCCGGCAGTCGCCAGGCCGCCCAGCAAGCGAAAAACATTAAGCATAGTCGGTAGGAATTTTAAAATAAAGCACGGGCTGCAAAGTACGGCCCGCCGCAAGCCTCCAACCTAACGGCTTACGGCTGCGTTTAGCGGACCCGGGGCCGGGTCTGGCCCCCGGCCTCTGCTCATGCGCGTTATCTGGTTGGTTTTTATTGGGCTGGCCTTGGCCATCGCGGGGCTGGCACCCCATCACCGGCCGACGGCCCCCGCGCGCCCGGTGCCTGTTGCGGCCGCTTCTGCCCGAGCGTCGTCGCAGGTCCGGGCCGACAGCGTGGTGGCCTTTGCCGTGCGGCAGCTGGGTGCGCCGTACTTGTACGCCGGCACCAGCCCCGCCACAGGCTTCGACTGCTCGGGCTTCGTGCAGTACGTGTACGGGCACTTCGGCGTGGCCGTGCCGCACGCCACGGCCCTGCTCATCAACGCCGGACGGCCCGTGCCCCGCGCCGACGCCCGGCCCGGCGACCTGGTGGTGTTTGCCGGCACGGCCCCTGGCAGCACCGAAGCCAGCCACGCGGGCATCGTGGTGTCGGCCGCGGGCGCGGTGCCGGTGCGCTTCGTTCACGCCTCCTCGGACCGGCGCATACCGGGCGTAAAAATCAGCGCCATCGAAGGCAGCGGCTACGAAACCCGGTTTTTGCAGGTGCGGCGGGTCATTTAACATTTATCAATCAACATTTAACACGCAGCTACGAGCAGCTGGCACTTACGTGTTAAATGTTAATTAATAAACGCCCTAAAAGAGCGATGCCCGGCCCGCCAACGAGTGGCGAGCCGGGCATCTAATCCTTCAAATCTTACCAGGCAGCGCAGCTGGGGTACAGCTCCGGTGTGTCTTCAACAGTAAGACCTGGGCCAACGTAGGCCGCGATAGAGGCTAAAGCGGCCCCGCAAAGCTGTTTCTAAGCGCGCACGGCAGTGATGCGTACGACATTGGACAGGCTTGGCAGGATTTGGTTGGGACTACTAGACATTTTGTACCTCCTTTCTTTACGTTCCACATAGCCCCGCTCGCGCGGCCCAGCACCTTAGGGCTGCTTGGGCGGGGTCGTAGCACTCGCTACTGGGTGTCAAAGTTAGACGCCGCGCGTAAGGTTCAAAATTATTCCGGGGCTTTTTGAAAAGAAAGGTTGCTTTTGGGGCCTGGAACTGATTTCCAGGACTATTATTTTTGTATAAGGGGCTCAAAAATTCAGGCCGGGCCCCGGCGTCTGACCTTGGCCGCAAAATTGCGTTGTGCCGCCGAAAGCGCGGTATTCGGCCGGGCCGGATATTTGCCTTACCTTTTCCCCGTCATTTTTGAAGCTATTTGCTCCACCCAATCTTTTTACCCACCCATGAAAAAATTCCTCTTTCTGTTGGTTGTGCTGGCCCTGGCCGGTGCCCGCCTGGCTTCGGCCCAAACCATGAGCCCGCTGGGCGTGTGGACCAACGCTGAGAAAAAGGCCACGTTTGAGATTTACAAGTGCGGCGACAAGCTGTGCGGCAAGATTGTGAGCCTGGCCATACCCAACGACCCGGCCACCGGCAAGCCCAAAACCGACACCCCCAACCCCGACCCCAAGCTGCGCAGCCGCCCGCGCCTGGGTTTGGTGTTCATGCAGGATTTCAAGTACGACGACGACAACAAATGGGACGACGGCAAGATTTACGACCCAGAAACCGGCAAAACCTACTCGTGCTACATGAAAATGGAAAACGCTAATTCGATGGAAGTCAAGGGCTACATCGGCTTTTCGCTCATTGGCAAGTCGCAAACCTGGACGCGGGTGAAATAGCCCCGCCGCCCGAAACAGCCGGCTGCCTCGCGGGAGCCGGCTTTTTCGTGCCCGCCGCACCAGCCGGGGGCGCTTAAAAAACTATTTGAAAAGGATGGGGTTAAACCCAGCCACTCACCCACATTTTTATTCGGCCGTGCGGTCCTTCCTTCGTTCGTTGTTTTCGTCTGCCCCGCCGGCCTCTGCCGGCGAGTGGCGGCCGTTTTCGCTGACGGCAGCGCAGGCGGAGCGGCACGCGCGGTGGGTGGCCCAGCGCGTGTACCGCAACTGGCTGGGGCCCTACTTCAAGGCTTACCACCTGCACCGGGGCGGGGCGGGCGGGCGGCGGGGCCTGCGGGCCGAGCCGCTGCGCGAAAATGGCCGCCAGGGCGCGCTGCTGTTTTACGACGACAGCATCGGGCCCGTCAACTTCCGCCACTTTTTCGAACACGTGGGCGAGCGCATGGCGGCCCTGGGTTACCAACGGGCTTGTGCCGATGAATGCACCCGCCACAGCCACAGCTTCAGTGAGCATACCTTCAAGCAACTGTTCAAGCCGCCGCCCATCGACGCCGCCGACAGCGGCCTTTGCGACCAGCGCTACGGCATCGTTACGCTCGACCTGGTGAGCCTCAACGGCCAGCCCTTGTTCATCCGTTTGGCCGTCAACCCCGTGCTGGAGGCCGGCTTCACGCCCGCCGCGCCCTTTGAGGAACTGCTGCGCACGGTGTTCGACGAGCCCTTCCCAACGCCTCAGGAACAGGCGCAGCGCCTGGAATACACGTATCTGTGAGCTTGATTATGAATTATAAGTTGGCAGGCAGCATGGGCAGCAATATTCGTAATTCATTATTAAGCTCATTCGCGCTCGAAGCGGGCCTGGTCTAACAACGCGCCACCTTTGCCGGTGAGACGCAGCAGATAGAGGCCCGGGGCCAAGGCCTGAGTGTTGAGCAGGGCCGGGGTGGCCGGCACTTCCTGCGCCAGCACGCGGCGGCCGGTGGCGTCGAATGCTTCGGCGGTGGCGGGGCCGGCCAGCGTCGGCAGATACAGCACGTCGCGGCAGGGGTTGGGAAATACGCCGAGCGCGGGCCCCAGGGCCGGGCGAGCGCTAAGCGGCAGGCTGGCGTCGGGGGCCGCGGCATTAGTTAGCAACAACAAGGCTTGGTCGGGGTTCGCGGCGATGCTGACCACCTGGCGGGTGCCAACGAGCACGTCGAACGCTTCCAAGGCCTGGGTTTGGCGGTGGCGCAGGCGCTGGGTTGTGCCGTCGACAAAGGTGAGCAAGTAGTCCACATCAAGGTCGAAAAACGGCGTTACGGCGGGCTGCGACACGGTTTCACTGGCGCGCACGGTAGCGGAGGTGCCCACCTGGTGCCAGGTCACGGCCAGCGACGGGTAGCCCTGCCCCCGAAACCACTGCTGGAAAAAGTACCCCAGCGGCCGCCCCGTTTCGCCCTCGAACACAGCTTGCAAGTCGGCGGTGCGGGCCGTGCCGCCACCAAACCGCTGCTGGTACGTGCGCAGGGCCCGAAAAAACCGGGCGTCGTCGTTCAGCAAATCGCGCAACATGTGCACAACCAACGCGCCTTTCTTGTAGCTCAGGTCGTAGTTGAAAATGCGGGCCACGTTGGTGGTGTCGGCCACGTACACGCTGCCGGGGTCGCGCAGGGCGTAGCCGCGGGCCGTGTTCAGCCAATTCGGCGCGTCGACGGGCTGGCCAAAGGCCTGGTACGACAGGTATTCGCCGTACGAGGCAAAGCTTTCGTTGAGCCAAATGTCGGCCCAGCTGGCGCAGGTCACGTTGTCGCCGAACCACTGGTGGAACAGCTCGTGGGCGTTCAGCGCAAAGTCGTAGCCGTCCTGGGTGGTCATCGTTTGGTGCTCCATGCCGCCACCGATGGGGGCCATGCTGTGCCCGTACTTCTCGTCGGCAAACGGGTAGGGCCCCACCAGCCGGGCGTAGTTTTCGAGGAAGCCGGCCGTGCGGTCGATGTCGGCGCGGTAGAAATCGAGGGCCCCTTGGTCGTACACGTAGTCCACGATGGGCACGCGGGGGCCGCCGGCGGGGCTGGCGTAGCTTGTGTATTCCTGGTACGGGGCCACGGCCACCGAAATCAGGTAATAGTCGATCGGATGGCGCGATTTCCACTCGTAGCGCACCCGGTTGCCGGGCAGCGCCACGGTGCGCGCCAGCACCCCGTTCGAGCCCACTTTGTTGGGCAGCGTGGTCGTCACCCACACGTCCGACGAGTCGGCCTTGTCGGTAAGCACCTGCTTGCACGGGAACCATTCGTGGGCCGAAAACGGCTCCGAAAGCGACCACAGCACTGGGTAGTGGTGCCACACCCCGGCGTAGCGCACCGAGTCGCGGCGGTCGAGGGCGTTGCCGATGGCGGCGGTGTTGCCGTGCGGGGCCGTGCCGTGGTAATAGATGCGGGCGTCGGCCAGTGTGCCCGCCGGGGCCAGCACGGCCAGGGCAGCGGTGGCTTCCTGCCCCGCGCGGCGCACGCCCGAGGCCCGGCGGCCGTTCACCACCACCGAGTCGAGGACGAGCGTAGCCGTGCCGGCGGGGGCCCCGGCCGGGGCTTGGTACAAGTCAAACGCCAGCGAATCAAGCGCCTGGGCCCCCACGCGCACGCGCATTCCCACCGAGCCGGCCACGTCGCGCGAGGTGGCCTCCAGGGCCAGGTCGAGCTTGTAGTAGGTCACGTCGTAGGCGTCAAGTAAGGCGCGGCGGCTGGCCGAGGCCGTGCCCGCCTGTGCGCCCAGGGCCCGGAGGTGGGCCGCGGCGCAGGCCCGCCCGCCGTCGGCGGGCACGGACTGGGACCAGGCCGGGGTAGTGAGCAGACCCAGCAGGGCCGCTAGCACGACCTGCCAGGCCCTACAACGAAACGTATTGATTATTAACATTATAAAGATTGACGAACACCGTTTTTATTTGTCGAAAGATACAAAAAAACAGCGCTTACCCGCGCTGCGGGCAGGCGGCTTGGCTGTACATTTGGGCAAGGCATTTTGCCGGCCGTATTGTTTTACTTGGCGTCGATGTTGAAGGCAGCTTTTACTCGTTTTATTGCTTCTTTTCGCCTGGCTCGCGGTGGCTGGGCGGCGCTGCTGGCGGCGTTGCTGCTGCTGGCGGGGCCGGCACGGGCCACGCACATCGTGGGCGGCGAGCTGGAGTTGGAACACCTCAGCGGTGCGGACTACGTGCTGCGCATGAACCTGTACTTCGACGCCGTGAACGGCGACCCGGCGGCCCAGGACCCCACCCTGACGGCCGGCATTTTTGAGAAAGGCAGCAACCTGCGCCTGCTCGACGTGGTGATGCCGCTGGTGAGCAGCTCCTACGTGAATTATACCAGCCCGGCCTGTGCCGTGCCCGTGCTCAGCACGCGCAAGCTTGTGTACAGCCGCACCATTCAGCTGCCGGCCGGCACCTTTGCCAGTCCCGGCGGCTATTACGCGGCCGTGGAGCGCTGCTGCCGCAACGCCACCATCAGCAACATCGCGGTGCCGAGCGGGGCGGCCCAGACGTTCTACCTGGAGTTTCCGGCCGTGGTGCGCGGGGGCCAGCCGTTCATCGATTCGACGCCACGCATCTTCCCGCCGCTGGCCGACTATGCCTGCCGCAATGCGTTGTTTTACTACGACTTCGGTGGTACCGATGCCGACGGCGACTCGCTGGCCTACGACATGGTGACGCCCCTGAACGGGCACGCCAACACCAACGACCCCAAGCCCAACCAAGCCAGCCCTGCCCCTTACGCACCCGTGAACTGGAACCCCGGCCTGAGCGCCCAGAACCAGATTCCGGGCAACCCCACGCTGGAAATCAACGCCCACACGGGCCGCCTCACCGTGCGCCCAACCGACCTGGGGCTGTTCGTGTTCGGGGTGCGCTGCGCGGAATACCGCAAGGGCGAAAAAATTGGGGAATGTCGGCGCGACTTTCAGTTGATGGTACTCAACTGCCCCGTCAACCACGCCCCCGACCTGCAGGTGCTGCCCGCCGTGGCCGGCCGCCCGGCCCCCTTCCGGGCCGGGCGCGATACGCTGCGCCTGGGCCCCGGCACCGACCATTGCCTGCGCCTGCGCTTCACCGACCCCGACCCCGGCTCCACACTCTCGCTTTCGCTGCACCCGGTCAACTTCACCGCCGGCCTGCCCACGTTTGACCCCGCGCAGCCCACCGTCGGCCGGGTGCGCACCCCCGGGGCCCCCGATACGCTCACGGCCACGCTGTGCTTTGCGGGGTGCCTGAACACGCGGGGCAAGGTGCTGCTACTCGACGTAATTGTGGCCGACGACGGGTGCAGCCTGCCCGGGCGCGACACCGTGCGGGTGGCCTTTATTGCCGCGCCGCTCACCGGCCCGCCCCAACTTAGCAGCACGGCCGGGCCCGCCCTGCCCCTGCACGCGCGGGTAGGCGATTTGGTGAGTTTCGACCTCACCGCCACCGACCCTTACAACGACCCGCTGACGCTGACCATGAGCGGGGGCGACTTCTCCCCTACCAACGTGGGGGCCGATTTGGCCCAAGCCGGAGGCGGCGCGCGCATTCAGGGCCACTTTGCGTGGCGGGTGCCGTGCGCCGCCGCGCGCGCCGCGCCTTACGTATTCACGTTCGTGGCAGCGGCTTCGACGTGCGAGATGCCGCAAACGGCCGCGCTGTCGGTGCCGGTGGTGGTGGAATACACCAACACGGCCCCGGTACTGGTGGCCACGCTGCCGCCGGCGGGCCCGGCGGGCAGCCCGCCGCCCCTGGTGCAAGTGGCCTTGGGCAGCGGCTACACCGCCACGCTGAGCGGCACCGACGCCGACCATGACGGCCTGACCTTGACGGCGACCGGCCGGGGCTTCGACCTCGCCGGGGCAGGCATGCACTTCGCTGCTCAAAACGGTCCGGGCCAGGCCAGCGGCACGTTCAGTTGGGACGCCACCTGCGCTGCGGCCAACCTGCACAAAATTCTCACCGTCGATTTTGGCCTTACGGACGCCACCTGCCAGCCCCTGCCCCAGACCCGCACGGTGCGCTTTGAGGTCGTCAGCCCCGACTCCTCGGAGGTGAAGCTCTACAACGTTATCACCCCCAACGGCGACCAGCTGAACGACGCCTTCCGCCTGCCCGACCTGCCGCCCAATTTCTGCGACACGCGCTTTGTTAGTCTCAAAATTTTCAACCGTTGGGGCCGGCAGGTGTACGAAACCGCCGACCGCGACTTCCATTGGGAAGGCCAAGGCACGGCCAGCACTTACTATTACCTGGTGACGTACACCGACGGACGCCGCTACAAAGGCTGGCTGGAGGTGTTGCCGTAAGGCGCGGCTGGCGCGCTTCAACAAGCGCTTCTTCGCAAGTCCGGCGGTTCCTCGCGTGACCGGCGGTGCGTTCTCATAATTAATTCTGGGGGCGTAACGCCAAGCTCGTCGGGCCGTTGAATGGGAAATCTGTTCACTTTTCCCCGCTTTCGCTCATGCTTTCTTCACTTACCCGGGCCGCCCTGCTGGCGGCCTGCCTGCCGGCCGCTGCGCCGGCCTTCGCCCAAGCTGGCCCACCAGCGCCCGCCAAGCCGTCGAAAGATGCCGTGGTGATGCCTCCCAGCAAGGGCCTCAAGCCGGTGCAGGTGGCCGCTTTTCCCGACCAGCGCCTGACCGGCGTGACGGTGTCGCGCCAGGGCCGCATCTTCGTCAATTTCCCGCTGTGGGAAGACGGGCACCGCGAGTCGGTGGCCGAAATCGTGCCCGGCCAGGCCCCGCGCCCCTACCCCGACGCCGCCTGGAACGCCGCCGTGGCCGACCCCAAGGCCCCGGCCAGCCCGGCCCAGCGCTTCGTGTGCGTGCAAAGCGTGGTAGTGGACGACCAGGACCACTTGTGGGTGCTCGATCCGGCCTCGCCGAAGTTTACGGGCGTGGTGCCGGGCGGGGCCAAGCTGGTGGAAATCGACCTGGCCACCAACAAAGTGGTGCGCACCATCTTATTTCCTGACAAGGTGGCCCCCTCGAAAAGCTACCTCAACGACGTGTGCTTCGACACCAAGCGCGGCTTTGCCTACCTCACCGAGTCCGGCACCGGGGCCCTGGTGGTGCTCAACCTGAAGTCCGGCCGCTCGCGCCGCGTGCTCGAAACCCACCCCTCGGTGCACCCCGAGCCGGGCTTCGACTTGGCCGTGAACGGCCACGTGCTGCGCGAGCCCGACGGCAAGAAGCCTAATTTCCAAGTCGATGGCATTGAATTGAGCGCCGACGGCAACACGCTGTATTACCAGGCCCTGATGGGCCGCACGATGTACCGCATCGGCACCGAGTGGCTGCGCGACAGCACCCTGAGCCCGGCCAAGCTGGCCGCGCACGTCGAAAAATTTGCCACGCCCAGCGCTTCCGACGGCTACGGGCGCGACGCGGCCGGCAACCTTTACACGTCGGGCATCGAAGACAACAGCATCCACCGGGTAACGCCGGCCGGCAAGGTCGAAACCATCGCCCAGGGACCTGAGATTTCCTGGCCCGACACCTTCGGCTACGGGCCCGGCAACACGCTGTATTTCACCACGTCGCAGATTCAGACCCAGGACAAGTACAACAAAGGCACGAGCACCCGCACCCAGCCCTACGGCTTGTGGAAGTTGGACTTGGGCCAACCCAAGTAACACCCGGTTGCTCCCTCTCTTAGATGCCCCACCGAAATCTTTCGGCGGGGCATTTGGCGTTTTCAGTGGGCCGGTCAGCCGTTTTAAGTAGCCCCGGAACCCATCCGGAATCAAGCAATAAAACGATAAATAGCTATTAACCAGCTGGCAACTCGCGCGGCTACTTTTGGCCCACCATCTTTCCCACCCTTCACTGCCTACCCCATGTCAACACTTCCCGTGACCCCCGTTACGTGCCGGTCGGGCCGCCGTGCCGCCTCTTTGCTTCTGAGTCTGTCGTTGCTGAGCGGGTGCGGCCATCGCGGCGACGCGGCCCTGCCCGCCCCGCAAGCCGCCGTTGCCGCCGACCTGACGGCTGGCCTCGGCAACGGCGTCAACCTCTAGCCTTCGTACTACAACGGCGGAAACCCCAACTTTGGCTTTGCGCTGATGAAGCAGCAGGCCAAAATTAAAACGGTGCGCATAGAGATTGAGCCCGACAAGGTGACGCAGGCCAAGAGCTGGATTTCGCAGGCCAAGGCCAACGGCTACGCCGTAATTGCCACCTATCACAAAAGCTCGGTGCTGGGCAGCGACAACACCGCCGAACTAACGGCGGCGGCCAACTGGTGGAAGGCCAACTACAACGCACTCGGCGGCGGCTTCACCATCAACCTGATGAACGAATGGGGCAGCCACGCCATCACGGCCACTTCTTACGCCCTGGCTTACAACAGTGCCATCGCCACTGTGCGGTCGGTGTACGGGGGCCCCATTATCATCGATTGCCCCGGCTACGGCCAGGAAACGGCTACGGCCGCGGCGGCGGCCAAGGGGTTCAACAGCACCAAAATCAGCGACGGAAACGTCATCCTATCGGTGCACGTGTACCCCAACGGCTACAACCAGGGCAAAAACCATAACCTGCAAAACGCCGACCTCGACGACTTGGCCTCGGCCGGGCGGCCCTGCCTCATCGGCGAATTTGGCAACACGCCGGCCGGCCCCGTGTATTGGCAAGACGTGGTGAACCACGCCAAAGGCTTGGGTTGGACCGTACTGGGCTGGGCTTGGAACGGCGACGGCACCGGCATGAACATGGTCAGCCCCGCCTGGTCGTCGAACGGCGCGGCTACTTCGTTCACCCTCAGCGCGTATTTCAGCCAAGTGTACAACCTGCTGTAATTAATTGAAAAGTCTCACAAAGCAGGCCTTTCCGCTGCGGAAAGGCCTGCTTTGTTTGCCGTCAAACGGCTTCGCGGCCGAATTAATAGAAAAACAAAAACACCCCGAACAGCAGCATCCACAGCACGTCGATGAAGTGCCAGTAAGCGCCCAGGGCCCGCAGTTGGCGGCGGTGGTAGGGGTTGCGGATGAATACCAGCTCGCGCACGGCGTCGCGGCCGGCGTGGACCACGCGCAGCAGCAGGGCCAGCAGGTACAGCATCCCGCCAAGCAAGTGGGCCACGTGCAGGGCCGATATCAGGTACACATAGGTGCCGCTGGCCTCGCCCTGGAACCGCACCTTGTGGAGCATCAACTCGCGCCAGCCCAACACCTGCAAGCCGGCGAAAACGCTGCCCAGCAGCAGCGTGGCAAACAAACACCGCCCGAGGGTGGCCAGGTCGTCGCGGGCGTAGAGGCGCGGGGCCTGCGCCACGGTGTAGCTGCTGGCCAGCAACACCAGCGTGCTCAGCGAAAAGTAGCGCGGAAACGGGTGCGGGCTCGTGGGAACCGAGCTGGCGAGGCGGGCGTGAACGTAGGCCCCCACCAAGATGGCGAACATGACGGCAATGGCCAGCAGGCCCAGGTACAGGGCCATGAGCAGCGGCGGCAGCCGCTCGATGCGGGCAAAGGCCGACGCCGGCGGCCGGGCCCCCACGCGGTTTTTGTGGTCGTCTTCGGAATTCCTCATGACCAGGAGCGGGAACGGGCGGAGTGCGGCATCAGCATCAAAACCAAACCGGGCGGCTTTGGTTCCGGCCGGAGCTAGCGGAAAAACGAGCCCAGCTTGCCCAGCACCGCGTGCAAACTGATTTTGGGGCTGTTGCGGTCGGGCAGGCCAAAGGTGACGTAGGTTTTGCCGCCCACCCGCAGGTCGAGCACCAAGCCCAGGCGGCGGCCCAACTCGTGCAGCTGCTGCAACGGGTCGGGGCCCTTGGCCTTGGGCTTGGGCTGGCCGGGCGGGCGCGGGGGCCCGGCCGTCAGCTCGTCGAGTACCTGCTGGCTGGGCACGTTCAGGATCAGGTACGAACCGGCCCCGGCCAGCTGCAAGGGCTGGCCGTTCCAAGTGAGGACGAGCTGGGCCTCCACCTCCAGGCCACTAGCCAAGGGGCTGCGGCTGGCCGCTGGGCGCGGGCGGGTCGATGCGCAGCGTGGGAGCGGGCGCAGGCGCGGCCTCGCCCTTGGTGCGGATGCGCAGCGAGCCGTTGAGGCGGTAGGTGCCGGCGGTACCGTTGGGGTTGGGCACTTGCAGCTCTACCTGGTCGAAGGCCAGGTTCAGCTCGACGCCGCCGGAAAGCTTGGCGAGCAGCGAGGCCGCCGTGTCGGCCCAGGATGAAGAATCGAGCATGGAGTTTTCAGTTAATCAGGTGGTAGTAATCAAAACGCAAGTGCAAAGTAGCGTCTTAGCAGGCAAACGCAAGGCGTCGGGCGGGTTTGCCGCTTTTGTCAGGGCCGGCCGTTTCCACAATACTTCTGAACAACTAATCTTTAATTCATGGTTTTTAATTATAATTCGAATCTGGGCCCCTGCCGGCGGTGCTTACTTTGGCTTCCATGAAAGTTTTTTACTTCGTCTTCTTAATCCTTGCTTTGGGCGGCAATTGCGCCCGGGGGCAAGAACTGCAAGGGTCTTTCACCACCATTGCGCGCGACATTACGTTCGAAAGCGACCTGCTGCAATTTAACGGCAGCCATTTCCTCTATAAGCGTTTCCACTGCACCGGTACCGACGAGGGCAATGGCAGTTTCGCCGTCGCCGGCGGTCGCTTGGTTTTACGCTTCGAAGAGCCGGCCGCGCCGGCCATCGTCACAGCGTTGCCTTACGCGGGCGACAATTACCTGCCCGTATTCTACTTTAAAGTGCTAAACAGCGCATCTGAAGCCTTGCCCGGAGCCACCGTTATCAGCCGTAAATCCCCGGTTATCGGGGCCTCGACTAATGAGTTGGGAGAAGCGCAACTGGCTTATCCACCCGCTGATGGGAACACGCTGGTGGTATCTACCGTCGGTTTCGCACCGGTTTATATCCCCGTGCTCTCGTGGCGAAGCCAACGTTTTAGTGTTTCAATGGGGAATATTACCTACATCTCAGCGGGGGCCGTTTATTCTTTTCCTGTTAGAAAACTGCGTTCCAATTCTTTTATTTTGCAGCGCTATCCAGTGAATAAAGGACCTTTTTCGCGTTACCGTTACGCGCGCATCACCAGCGAAAAAGCGCGAGCCTTGGGAGAATCCCGCTGATTCAGTAGCGCCCAGCCCCTTAAATCCGTGCCCAGCCCAGGGCCCCCGCCGGCCCGCGCAACAAGCTGTAGCCACCGGCCTCGCCCAGCACCGCCACCGGGGTGCGGGCGGGCCAAGCGGCCACTAGCGGGGCCGAAGCGGCGGGCTGCGCCGCCACCTCTACCGCGGCGGGCAGCAGCAGGCGGCGCAACGGCGCGGCCCCGGCCGGGCGCACGGCCCCGGCGGCCACGTAGCCCAAATGGCCGGCCACGGTGCGCACCCGCAGCAGGGCCCCCTGCTGGCCCAGCACGAGCAGCGGCGTTTGGGCGGACAGGTGCGAACTGGCCGATGCCGGCGCGCCGGCGCGGGCAACGAGGGCCCCGGCGGCGCGCAGGCGCACCCACTCGCCGCGCAGTTCGGGGCCGATGGGCAGCGCGGGGGCCGGGGCCGGGCGGCGCACGAAGGGCAGCGGATCGACGGCCCCGCGCCCGGCCCGGTACACGCCGAAGTGCAGGTGCGGGTCGGTGGTAATGGCGTTGCCGGTGTTGCCCACCAGCCCCAGGGTGTCGCCGGGGCGCACGCGCTGGCCGGGCACCACGAGCTGGCGGTCGAGGTGGGCGTAGTACAGGTGCTCGTCGGTGCCGTAGGCGGCCAGCCACACCACGTTGCCGCCCCGGCGCGTGGTGCCGGTGCGCGTGACGGTGCCGGCCGCCGCGGCCACGGCGGGCGTGCCCCGGGGCGCAAAAATGTCGATGCCTTCATGGCGGCGGGCCCCGCCGTCGCGGGGCCCGCCCCAAAAGCTGCCGATGGCCGCGTCGGTGCGGCCCCGCACCGGGAAAGTGCCCAGGCCGGGCTCGCGGGTGAGGCGCAGCGTGTAGCGGCCGGCGGCCAGCAGCTCGGGCTGCACCCGCAGCAGGTGCTGGCCGGCCGCCTCGGCGCGGTAGCGGAAGTCGAGGGCGGCCGTGTCGGCGCTGGCCAGCGGGGCGGGGGCCCGGCCGGGCACCACCTCAAACGCGTCCACGAACACGCGGGCCGCGGTGCCGGGGGCCGCGGTGCCGGGGGCCAGCTCCAGGCGCACGTGCACCTGCTCGCCGGCCTGCACCGGGAAGCGGTAGCCGGCCGCCGCGGGCTGGCCGGGCAGGAAATACCCGGTTTCGGTGAACGGCAGGGCCACCACCAACGAGTCGCGCAGGGCGCGCTCGGCGACGGCCAGCCAGGCCCGGCCGGCGGGGCCCTGGTCGAGGCCGGCCTGGTGCAGGCGGTGGGCGTAGTCGTCGTGCGGGGTGCGCGCCTGGAACAGGGCCTGCAAGGTTTGCCGCTTGCCGCACGAGGCCAGCAGCAGGGCTGGCACCATCAAACCCAGGAATAAAACGCGAACAAACAGCCGGCGCACGGGCCGGGGCATCTTCCAATTCATCGTAAAAAGCATGCCCCGAAACGCCGCCCGCGCCGGGCTAGTTCGCCGGGGCCCCGCCGCGCGCCGCTACCTTTGGGAGGTTAAAAATCAACTGCTGTTACGCGGTTGGCGCGGGGCCGAGCCCCGCGCCAACCGCGTAACAGCAGAAGTTGAAAGGTGGGAGTAAAAACAGTGGATGTTTTTAACTCTCGACTTTTAACTTTTAACTCCAAATCCCCGCCCATGAAACTCATCGAATGCCCCCGCGATGCCATGCAGGGCCTGCCCGATTTCATCCCCACCGCCACCAAAACGGCCTACCTCAACGCCCTGCTGCGCGTGGGCTTCGACACGCTCGACTTCGGCTCGTTCGTGTCGCCGAAGGCCATTCCGCAGCTGCGCGACACCGCCGAAGTGCTGGCCGGCCTCGATTTGGGTGCCACAAAAACCCGGCTGCTGGCCATCGTGGCCAACCGGCGCGGGGCCGAAACCGCCGCCCGGCACCCCGAAATCAGCCACTTGGGCTTTCCGCTGTCGGTGAGCGAAACCTTTCAGCACCGCAACACCAACCAAACCCGCGCCGGAGCCCTGGCCGACGTGGCCGCGATGCACGACTTGTGCGAGCACGCCGGCAAAACGCTGGTCGTGTACCTGTCGATGGGCTTCGGCAATCCCTACGGCGACCCGTGGAGCCCGGCGCTGGTCGTAGAGTTCACCGCGCAACTGGCGGCGCTGGGCGTGCGCGTCGTGGCCCCGTCCGACACGGTGGGCGTGGGCACGGCCGCCACCGTGGGGGCCCTGTTCAGCGAATTGATTCCGGCCTTCCCCAGCATTGAGTTCGGGGCCCACTTGCACACGACACCCGCCAACTGGCGCGCCAACGTGGCCGCCGCTTACCAAAGCGGCTGCCGTCGCTTCGACGGGGCCCTGGGCGGCTACGGCGGCTGCCCGATGGCGGCCGACGAGCTGACGGGCAACGTAGCAACGGAGAACCTGATTGGTTTTTTGGGGGAACAGGGCGAAGATCTGGGACTGGATTTGGGGGCCCTGCGGGAGGCGCAGGCGTTGAGCGCGGGGGTGTTTTCTTTCCACTAAACACTGGTGCCAAGTAAAATTCACCCCTGCGTGCAACCTTAGTCGTCCACTAAGGCTCTGCCAGTTAGGTTTCATTTTTATCTCCGGTTATGAGCGCGATTACTCCGTTTTTCCTCATTGCCTCGCTGCTAGCAGTCAACTGCTGCAATCACAACGGCCCGGACGACGTGGCTCCGCAGGGTTCCTGCGCCCCGCACAGTCAAACGGTGAAGACGGTGGCAGACGCAGAAGGAATTGTCGGTTTTAATACCACTTCGCAGCAATACTATATTTCAAAGCACGAGCCGGGCACTTACGATGTGGTGGACCTTGGGGTAGTGTGCGGGGCCCTGCCCGGCGACTTGCAAACCACGGGTTTGCCGGTGGTTTTTAGCGGCGATTACAAGGAGTACGCTCCGCAACCGGTTTTGCCCGCCGGCTATACTTACTACTACCTGGAGCTATCCAAAATCGCCAGGAAATAACGAAGCAGCCCGCAGGCCCGGCTTACTTTTGCCCCATGCCCGCCCCCATCGTCGATATTTTCGTCCCCTGCTTCGTCGACCAGCTTTACCCCGCCACGGCCCTGAGCATGGTGAAAATCCTGGAGGCCGTGGGCTGCGAAGTCAATTACAACCCCGCCCAAACCTGCTGCGGCCAGCCCGCCTACAACGCCGGCCACCTGGGCGCGGCCCGCGCCGTGGCCGCCAAGTTCGTGGCCGATTTCACGCCTAAGCAAGCTCTTAAAGAAACCGGTTCGCGCTACCTCGTCAGCCCCTCGGCCTCGTGCATCGGCATGGTGCGCAACAGCTACACCGACCTGTTCGCCGGCCAGCCGGAGGCCGCTGCCTGCCGCCCCGTGCAGGCCCGCGCCTACGAGCTGACCGAGTTTTTGGTGGACGTGCTGGGCGTGGCGGCCGTGCCCGGCGCGGCGCTGGCCGGCACTTACACCTACCACGATTCATGCTCGGCGCTGCGCGAGTGCGGCATCCGCGCGGCCCCGCGCCGGCTGCTCGACGGCGTGGCCGGCCTCACGCGCCGCGAAATGGCCGAAACCACCACTTGCTGCGGTTTCGGCGGCACGTTCGCTGTCAAGTTCGAAGCCATTTCGGTGGCCATGGCCCAGCAGAAAGTCGAGCACGCCCTCGACACCGGGGCCGACTACCTCATCAGCACCGACGTGAGCTGCCTCATGCATCTAGAGGCTTACATCAAAAAAGAAAAGCTGCCCCTGCGCTGCCTGCACATCGCCGACGTGCTGGCCAGCGGCTGGTGAGTTTTTGGTGCTTAGTTGGTGGTGCGTGGTGCTTGGGCTATTGGGGGACCCTTGTCCTTGTGAGGAGAGCCGAAGCAATCTTTCCTTCGGCTTGCGTCGCTAATCAAGCAAATCGAAGGAAAGATTGCTGCGCTCCAACGCGTTGCACGTGCAATAACAAACGGCCCCCAATAGCCCAAGCACCACGCACCACCAACCAAGCACCAATTAAAGTAGTTTTTGGATGCGGTCTTGCAGGCCGGGCGTGGCCTCTAGCAGGGGCAGGCGCACGGCGGGCTCGCACACGCCCAGGGCGGCCAGGGCGGCTTTTACGCCCACGGGGT
The DNA here is from genome assembly GCA_964242665.1 of uncultured Hymenobacter sp. Taxonomy (GTDB): domain Bacteria; phylum Bacteroidota; class Bacteroidia; order Cytophagales; family Hymenobacteraceae; genus Hymenobacter. Next base: position 9,890 of record CAXTBA010000029.1, on the reverse strand, counting down.
TGCTCTCCTCGTACATGAGCGGGTTGAGGGGCAGCAGCTCGAAGAGCAGGCGGCGGGCCTGGGCAAAGTCGCCGGCCAGGGCGGCGCGGGTCATGTCGGAGAAGCGGCGCGGCCAGGCGTTGGCCATCACCGAGATGGCCCCCACGGCCCCGGCGGCGGCCACCAGGGCCGGCGTCATCAGGTCGTCGCCGCTCAGCAGCACGAAATTTTTCGGCTTCAGGGCCCCGATGGCGAGGCACTGCTCCAGGTTGCCGCTGGCTTCCTTGATGCCCACGATGTTGGGGTGGCGGGCCAGGCGCAGCGTCGTGTCGGCGGTGAGGTTGGAGGCGGTGCGGCCGGGCACGTTGTAGAGCACGAGCGGCACGGGGCTGGCGTCGGCCAGGTGTTGGTAATGAGCGATTAAGCCGGCCTGGCTGGGCTTGTTGTAGGCGGGGCTGGCGGAGAGCACCGCCGCCACGCCCTGCAAATCAACGGCGTGGAACTGCGCGGCGGCGGCGGCCGTGTCGTTGCCCCCGATGCCGTACACGAGGGGCACGCGGCCGGCCACGTGGGCCTTGGCCGTGCGCAGCAGCTCGGCCCGCTCGGCGGCCGTCACGGTGGGCGACTCGCCGGTGGTGCCGTTGATGACCAGGTACTCCACGCCGCCGTCGAGGCAATGGTCGAGCAAGCGGTGCCAGGCGGCGTAATCCACCGAGAAATCAGCGGCAAAAGGGGTGACCAGCGCCACGCCGGTACCGTGCAAAATGTTCATGGAAGGGCTGAAATGAGGTAGCTTTGCAGGCAAAATTACACGCCTTTTACGCCCTGCGCCCTCTTTACCCACACAACATCTTGGACCGTTCCTCTTCCCTCCTGCTGCTTACCCTGGCCCTGGCTTCGGCTTGCGAATCGAAAACTGCTACTACCGGCGAGGCCAGCATAGCCGCCAAATCGGCCACCGTGGCGGCCATCAGCGCCGCCAACGACCCGGCCGACGCTCCCACTTCCGGCACGGCCGCCACCGCCACCGACGAAGCCAACGCCGCCCCGGCCCCCGCGCCCGGCACCATTCCCGCCGCCAAGGCCGCCGACGCGGCCGCCATCCTGGCCCGGCCGCAGGTGCCGATTCTGTGCTATCACCAGATCCGCGACTGGACCGCCCGCGACTCGAAAGGCGCGAAGGATTACATCGTGCCCATCGCCGCTTTCAAAGCCGACATCAAGATGCTGGCCGACTCGGGCTACCACGCCGTGCTACCCGACCAAGTGTATGCCTACATGACCACCGGGGCCAAGCTGCCGAGCAAGCCGGTGATGCTCACCTTCGACGACACCGACCTCGACCAGTTCACCGTCGCCCGTCCCGAGCTGGCCAAGTACGGCTACAAGGGCATGTACTTCGTGATGACCGTGAGCCTGGGCCGCCCCCATTACATGAGCAAGGCGCAGGTGAAGCAGCTCTCCGACGAGGGCAACGTCATCGGCTCGCACACCTGGGACCACCACAACGTGAAAAAATACCAGGGCCAGGACTGGGTGACGCAGATCGACAAGCCCACCAAAACCCTGGAAGACATCACGGGCAAGAAAATCAACTACTTCGCCTACCCCTTCGGCCTTTGGAACGAGCAGGCTTTCCCGGAATTGAAAAAGCGCGGTTTCGTGGCGGCTTTTTCACTGGCCGAAAAGCGCGACCAGCAGGACCCGCTTTTCACCATCCGGCGCATCATCGCCAGCGGATATTGGTCGCCGCGCACGCTACGCAACAACATCGTGCAGAGCTTCTAAGGGCCACACTACAACCGGAGAATGCCGGTTCGTCCCCAAAAAAGCCCGGCCGAACAGTCCGGGCTTTTTTGGGTCGTGCGTACCGAAGCTGGCGCTTTGCCCTGGCCGGTGGCCAGCCGCTGGTTAGGCTAACTACGGCGCAGGTTGAGCACTTAGTGTAATGAAATATACATTTGAGGCGATTAAAGCTGGGCAGGCACCGATACTTCGCGTACCGCCGCCCATTAGCTTAATTTGTTCACCTCACCCAAACCATGAAAAGCCTTACTTTTTCCCCGTTTATACTGGCTGGACTGGCTGGTCTGCTCACCGCTTGCGGTGCCAAAAAGACCGCCGACGAAACCACCGCGCCCGCCGCTGACGCTCAGACGACGGCCCTGGCAACCACCCCGGCCCCGGCCGAAACCGCCGCCCCGGCAACCGCCGCGGCCCCGGACGCCACGTTTGACATCAACTCTGTGCCGGTGTCGTCGGCCAGCCTAGGGGCATTCCCTTACCTGGGCAAGCTGCCGGGCTACAAAATCAACGTGCCGAGCGACAGCGCGGCTTTTGAATTTGACCGCACCTACGTGTACGACGGCAAAAACATCGTGCCCGTGGAAGGCCGCGTGCTGCGCCGGGAATACATAGCGATAAACGACCAGAAAGAAACTTCGGAGCTGATGCAGCAACGCAACTACGGCAACCTCGTCAAGAGCCTGGGCGGCGTACAGGTTTCGTCGGGGCAGCTGCCCGGCGAGCCGGTGGACAAAATGGGCCGCGGCGAGTACGACAAGCACAGCGGCAACCTGAACCCCGGCGACCCGGTGGACACCTACGTCATTCGCCAGAAGGACAAGGAGGTATGGGTTCAGTTGAAGCCCGACAAGTACCGCTACTACCTGAACGTGACCGAGAAAGCTGCCATGCCCCAGCAAGTATCGACCATCCCGGCCGCCGAGTTAAAAAAAAACTAGCGGCCGAGGGCCACGTGGCCCTGTACCTCAACTTCGACACGGATAAAGCCACCCTGCGGCCCGACGCCCAGCCCACGCTGGCCGAGGTGCGCAAGCTGCTCGCCGAGAACCCGGCCCTGCGCCTGGCTGTGGAGGGCCACACCGACAACGCGGGCACCCCCGCCCACAACCAACAGCTCAGCGAGGCCCGCGCCCGCGCCGTGGTGGCCGCCCTGGCCGACGCCGGCCCGCCCGCCGACCGCCTGCAAGCCGCTGGGTTCGGCCAAACCCGGCCCGTGGCCGACAACGCCACCGAAGCCGGCCGCGCCCAAAACCGCCGCGTGGAGCTGGTGCAGCGCTGAGCCGCCGCTACGCAAAAAGGACCGCGCCGGCCAGCGCGGTCCTTTTGTTTGGTGCCGCCGAGGGTGGGCCCCGGCGGCAATGATTCGTGGGCCTTTCCTTTGCTGCTGCGTACTTCGCGCTGGCCTTGCTCGGCAGTAGCCGGTTTGGCTGCCCGTGCGAAGCGGCCGTTATCCTCACCTTCTCCCCTCCACCCGATGCCGCAACGCGCTTTTTTTCATCGCCCCGTGTTTGTTTTTGCCGCGCTGGCCGCCGGCTCCGGCCTGCTAGGCTGCGCCCGCACGGCCCCCGCCGCCAGCAACGCCGACGAGCTGGTGTACATCGGCACCAACGTGGCGTCGGAAACCGAGAACACCGTTTACCTCTACCGCCTGAGCCCCGCCACCGGGGCCCTGGCGGCGGTCGGGGCCTACAAGGGCGGGGCCCAACCCTCGTACCTGACCATGGACGCGGCCCACCGCCACCTGTACGCGGTGAGCGAAACGGGCACGTTCCGGGGCCAGGCCAACAGCGGCGGCGTGAGCACGCTGGCCATCGACGGGCGCACGGGGGCCCTCTCGCTGCTGGGGCAGCAGCCCTCGCTGGGGGCCTCGCCTTGCTATATCAGCCTCGACCACACCGGTAAAAACGCATTGGTGGCCAACTACATGGGCGGTAACGTGGCCCTGCTGCCCGTACAGCCCGACGGCCAGCTGGCGGCCGTTACTTCTGCCGACCAGCACCTGCCGCCCGTGGGGCCCCACCCCAACCAGGCCACGCCCCACGCCCACTGCCTGCTCGCCGACCCGGCCAACCGCTTCGCCTTCGCCGTCGATTTGGGCACCGACAAGGTGTACCGCTACCAGCTTGACGCCGCCCAGCACCACTGGCAGCCGGCCGCGGCCCCGGCCTTCGTGGCCCGTCCCGGCGCGGGGCCCCGCCACCTCACCTTCCACCCCAACGGCCGCTACGCCTATCTCCTCAACGAGCTGAACTCGACGGTGACGGCCCTGGCCTACGACGCCACGGCCGGCACTTTCCGCGAGCTGCAAACGCTGACCACGCTGCCGGCCGGCTTCGCGGGCCAGAACTCGGGGGCCGACGTTCATGTGGGGCCCGACGGACGCTTTTTGTACACCTCCAACCGGGGCCGCAACAGCATCGCCGTGTTTGCCATCGGGGCCGATGGGCAGCTCGCGCCCGTGCAAGACGTAGATACCCAAGGCAAAACGCCGCGCAACTTTTCCCTCGATCCCAGCGGCCGGCTGCTGCTCGTGGCCAACCAGAACTCCAACAATGTCTTCACTTACCAAGTTGATAAACAGAGTGGCAAGCTCACGCCCACCGGCCAGCACATCGACGTGCCTTCGCCGATGTTTGTAGAAGTAGTGGCGGATTTCACCAAGTAAAAATAAAAAGTTGAGCGATGAAAGTTAAAAAATGCCGCCCGATAATTCGGGCGGCATTTTTTAACTTTCATCGCTCAACTTTTAACTCCTTTCTACCCAAACAACTCGCCCTGGGCCCCCTCTGCCGGCGGCGTAGCTGGCACTTCGTCCATTTCCCCAGCGGCGGGCAGCAGGGCCATTAGGTCGGTTTCGGAGATGATGGGCACTTTGAAGCCCACGGCTTTTTCGCGCTTGGCGGGGCCCATGTTTTCACCGGCCACCAGGTAGCTGAGCTTCTTGGAGATGGAGCCGGTAATTTTGCCACCGTTCGAGACGATGATGTGTTGCAGCTCGTCGCGGCTGTGCTCGGCAAACACGCCCGACAGCACGAAGGTGAGGCCCGCCAGCCGGTCGGAGGCCGGCACCGGGGCCTCGCCGGTGAGGGCCAGTTGCACGCCGGCCCGGCGCAGGCGCTCGATCAGGTCGCGGTTTTCGAGCTCGCGCAGCCAGGCGGCGGCGGCCACGGCAATCACGCCGCCCACTTCGGGTACTGCGGCCATTTCCTCCGCCGAGGCCGCCATGAGGGCGTCGATGTCGCGGTAGTGCTGGGCCAGCTTTTGGGCCACGGTTTCGCCCACGTAGCGGATGCCCAGCCCGAACAGCACCCGCGGAAACGGCACCTGCTGGCTGGCCTCAATGCCGGCAAGCAGGTTGTCAATGGATTTTTCGCCCAGCCGCTCCAGCGTCACCAGTTCGGCGCGACGCTGGGGCAGGTCGTAAATGTCGGCCGGCGTGTTCACGAGGCCCAAATCGAAGAAGCGGGCCACCGTTTCGGCCCCCAGGCCGTCGATGTTCAGGGCTTTACGGCTCACGTAGTGCTCCAGCCGGGCCTTGCGCTGGGGCGGGCAGCCGCGCTCGTTGGGGCAGCGGAAGTGCGCTTCGCCCTCGGGCCGCACGAGCGGGGTGCCGCAGGCCGGGCACGCCGTGGGGTACACAATGGGCACCGCGTCGGCGGGCCGCGCGCCGAGGACCACGCCGGTGATTTTGGGGATGATTTCGCCGCCTTTTTCCACCAGCACCGTGTCGCCCAGGCGCAGGTCGAGGGCCGCGATTTGGTTGGCGTTGTGCAGCGTGGCGCGCTTCACCACGGTGCCGGCCAGGGGCACGGGGTCGAGCAGGGCCACGGGCGTCACGGCCCCGGTGCGGCCCACGTTGTACTGCACTTCGCGCAGCACCGTGCGAGCGGCCTCGGCGGGGTACTTGTAGGCAATGGCCCAGCGCGGGCTCTTGGCGGTGATGCCGAGCTGGTCTTGCTGGCGCAGGTCATCTACCTTGATTACGATGCCATCCGTAGCCACCGGCAGGGTAAAGCGCTGCTTCTCCCACCCGTGGATAAAATCCAGCACCTCAGCCATTGACGCGCAGCGCCGCCATGTATCCGACACCGGCAGGCCGTAGGCGGCCAGGGCCTCCAGGGCCTCGCTGTGGCGGGCGAAATGGCGGCCCGGGGTGAGCAGCGAGTAAGCAAAAAAGCGCAGCTTGCGGGCCGCTACCAGCGCCGAATCCTGCAATTTGAGGGTGCCGCTGGCGGCGTTGCGCGGGTTGGCCAGCAGGGCCTCGCCGTTCTGTTCGCGCTCGGCGTTCAGCTCGGCAAACACCGGCAGGGGCATGAACACCTCGCCGCGCACCTCGAAGTCGTCGGGCCGGCCGGGGCCCGGACGCAGGTGCAGCGGCAGCGTGCGGATGGTGCGCACATTGGCCGTCACCACGTCGCCGCGGGTGCCGTCGCCGCGCGTCACGCCCTGGTACAACTCACCGTTTTGGTACGAGAGGCTCATGGCCACGCCGTCGATTTTCAGCTCGCAGACGTAGCTGTACGGGGCCCCTTCCAGCCCGCGCTGCACCCGCTCGTCGAACTCGCGCAAGTCGTCTTCCGAGTACGTGTTGCCCAGGCTGAGCATGGGGTAGCGGTGCACGGCGGTGGCAAACTGCTTGGTGATGCTGCCGCCCACGCGCTGGGTGGGCGAGTTGGGCAGGGCCCATTCGGGGTGCGCGGCTTCCAGGGCCTGCAATTCGGCCAGCAGCTGGTCAAATTCCTGGTCCGACACCTCGGACACGTCGCGCTGGTAGTACTGGTGGTTGAGGTGGTGCAGCCGCTCGGTAAGGGCCTGGATTTGGGTTTGGATGGCGTCGGGCATACAGGCAAAATAAGCCGCGGGCCGGGCCGCAGCAACGAAAACCAGCCGCCCCCGGGGCCGCCGGTCCGGCAAAGTAACGCACCCCGGCGCGCCCGTTACGCAAAAAAGGCCGCCCAAGGGCGGCCTTTCGGGCAAAACAGCGCGGCGCTACTGCGGCGGGGTGGCCGGGGCCGTGGGGCCCACGGGCACGTCGGCTCCGTGGCCGCGCACTTCGCTTTGGGGCCCCACCGGGAGCACCGGGTTGATGGGGGCCGTCGCGGGAAAAAACCGCTCAAACAGCAGGATGGCCACCAAAACGACCAGGAAGGACAGGAAAAATTTCATCGCGGACAAAAACTGGTAAACGAATAAATGCCGAACGGGTTACTGGCTCAGCACCACGGTCTTGTGCAGCTTGTGCACGTAGGCCAGGCGGCGCTCCGAGCCGTCGGGGCCGGGGAAGTCGAAGGCCACGGCGGCGGGGTCGGCGCGCAGGGCCTGCCACACGGCGGCGTCCACCTCGGCGGGCTGTTCTTCCTTCACGGGCACGGCGGGCTGCGAGAAATGGGTGGCGGCAAAGAACGTGTTCATCCCGCGCAGAATGGCAATTTCCTGGTCGCGGGTGGTGGTGGCGCGGGCTTCGGGCTGGCCGTCGAGCAAAGCGCGGGCGGGCAGCACCTCGTGGCGCAAGGTGTCGCCGGTCGAACTGGTCACGATGAAGTGCACCTGCCCGGTAAGGATACGCGTGCCCCGCAGCTGAAGTGTGAAGTTATCGCGGGTTTTGGGGTTGGAAAACGCGTGCGTGACGCGCACCGTGTTCAGCACTGTTTGGCTGTTGAGGTGGTTGCGGGCCCCGGGGGCCGGCGGCACGTAAGTGGTGTGGGGGTCTTTGTTGGTGTTGGCGGCTTCGCGCTCGGTAGTGGCGCAGGAAAAGGCCGCCGGCAACAAGGCCGCCACAGCCAAGCGGCGGAGAAATGTTTTCATAGAAAATAGCAATAAGTGCAATTAGGAAAGAACTCAAAAGTAAGGCCAGAAAGAACAGCCGCCGCACAGTTCCGCGCCACGGCATGAGCTTAGTAAGCCAAAAAACCTGGCCAGAACGGCCCCAGACGCTTTTTGGCCCCGCTCAAAACAATCCGATTTCGATGCCCAGCACCCACGGCGGCAGGTCGGCCCCGGCCGGAGCCGCGCCGGGCCGCAGGGCCCCCGCCAAGCGGCGGCGCGCCACCAGGGCGTAGCGGTCGAATCCCAGGCGGGCCCCGGCCCCGCCGGTCCAGCGGCGCAGGTAGGGCAAGCCGGTTTCGGTGGTGCTGACGGCGGCGGGCCCGCCGGGGGCCGGGTCGTCGTCGGTGGTGCGGGCGGTGGCGGCCACCCAGCCGCCCCAGGCCAGCAGGTCGAGGTACGAGCCCACGGTGTTGCCCCGGCGGCCGGCGTTGAGGCGCAGGCCGGCTTCCGCCTGGATTTGGTGCAGGCCCAGGTACTCATTCTTATGCAACACGCTACTGGGAAACACTTTGGCCGCCGTTTGGTCGAAGCCGTAGCGCAAGTAGGCGTAGCGCACGTCGGCCACCACGGCCAGGTTTTGGGTGAAGCGCCGCTTGAGCCGCGCGCCCAGCTGGATTTCCCGCGACGGCAACCCGTAGCGCAGCGGCGCACCCGCGGCGCTACGCCCCGCTACCAGCCCGCCGCCCACGTAGAAATGGCCGAAGTAGCGGCGGTTGGGGCCCGTTAGGTTGGTGAGGGTGTCGTCGGCCACGTCGGCCCGCAGCAGCACTTGCTGGGCCTGCGCCGCGCCGGGCCGCAGCCAGACCGCACTTAGCCACAGGGCCCCGGCCAGCAACCGGCCGGTCGTCGGCAGTAAAGTTCGGAGGCGCAGACTCATTTCAAATTTCCAGCTGGTTCCGAATACGTGGCCGTGTAGCCCTTGAATGCCACCCGCAGCGCGTCGCCGGGCCGCAGCAGCCGGCGCGGCACTTGCAGCACCAAGCGCTGGGTCACGGCGCGCACCTCGTAGCGGCGCAGCACGCCGCGCGGGTCGGCCAGATTCCAATAGAGGTAGACAGGAAAATCAGGGTCGGGGGCCGGGAGCGGGCTGCCCGGCGAGTCGGCGTCTTCCGGCAGCTCGGCCACGAGGGGCAGGCCCTGGGCGGGCCGCACGGCCGCGGCGGGCCGGATGACCACAGCCACCAGCGAGTCGGTGGGCACGAAATCGAAGGTGGGCCCCACGGGCCGCGCCGGGGCCCCGTCCAAAAAACAGGCCGCCCGGGGCGCGCCGTAGCCGTGGGCGTAGTCGAAGTACGGGTAGAGCTGGCCCGCCGCCCGCAGCCGCCCGTAGAGCTGCGCGGCCGTGAGGCGGCGGCTGTGCTGCCAGGCGCAGGCCGCAAACCCCGCCACCAGCGGCGCAGCAAACGAGGTGCCTTCCAACCGCTCGTAGTCGCCGCCGGGCGTGGTGGTGAGCACGATGCCGAAGGCCGACACGTCGGGCTTCACCCGGTGGTCGGCGCTGGGCCCTACCGAGCTGAAGTACAGGTGCAGGCCCGTGTCGGGGTCGAGGCCGCCCACGGCCAGCACCGAATCGGCGTCGGCGGGCGTGCCGATGCGCACCCAGTCGGTGTCGCCGTCGTTACCGGCGGCGCACACCACCAGCATGCCTTTGCGGGCGGCCAGGGCGGCGGCGCGCGCCACCAGACTGCGGCGGCCGTCCATTTCTTCGGGAAAATAGCGCTGCTCGGTGTAGGCCAGCGAGGAGTTGATGATGTCGGCCCCTTCGCGGTCGGCCCACTCGGCGGCGGCCAGCCAGGCTTCTTCCTCGCTCAGGGTTTCGCGCAGGGCCCGCTCGGTGCGGGCCAGCAAGTATTCAGCGGCGGGGGCCAGGCCCAGGGCGGGGCCGGCGGCCACGGCGTCGTCGGGGCCCCCGGGCAGGCGGCCGGCCAGGCAGCCCAGTACCTCGGTGCCGTGGCTGCCGCCGCGGTACACGTCGGGCCGATTAGCCAGGAAGTCGTGGGTGGCCACAATGCCGTGGCGGGCGCGCAAGGCGGCAAAGGCCGGGTGGCTTTCCACGCCCCGAAACCCGACGTCGAACAGAGCAATGCGCAGCCCGCGCCCGTCGAGGCCGGCGCGGGCCCAGGCGGCGGCCCCCAGGGCAGCGGTTTGGCGGCGGGCCAGGCGGTAGTCGTCGGGGGAAATGTAAGGGGCCTCGGTACCGACGGCCCGGGCCGCGGGGGCCCCGCCCGGGTGCGCCGCCACGGCGGCCGGGGCCGGCTGCTGCGGCCACGCCGCCACGC
>CAXTBA010000028.1:0-40684 GCA_964242665.1 uncultured Hymenobacter sp. | reverse complement strand
GGGCGGGGCGGGGCGGCGGGGCGGGGCGGCCGCCCCGCCGGCCAGTGGCTGCTGGCGGCGGGCGTCGGGGCGGCCGTGCTCAGCCCGCAGTTCTTCTACTGGCACGCCGTGAGCGGGCACTGGGCGGTGGACGGCTACGCGGGCGAGTTCTTCGACTTCCGGCACCCCCACGTCCTGGAGGGCCTGTTCAGCTTCCGCAAGGGCTGGCTGCTCTACACGCCCTTGATGGCGCCGGCGCTGGCCGGCACGTGGTGGCTGCCGCGCTACGCGCCGGCGGCCCGGGGGGCGGTGCTGGCGCTGGTGCCGGTGCTGCTGTGGGTCACGTTCAGCTGGGGGCAGTGGTGGTACGGCGGGGGCTTCGGCGCCCGGCCGCTCGTCAGCGCCTACCCGCTGCTGGCCCTGCCGCTGGCCGCGCTGCTGGCGGCGGGCCGCGGCCGGGGCGGCGGGCGCTGGGCCGGCCTGCGCGCGCTGGTGGTGGCCGGCGTTCTGCTCAACCTCTGGCAAACGTGGCAGTGGAACGGCGGCGTCATCGATTCGGAGCACGAGACGCGGCAGCAGTACTTCGCGCGGTTCTTCTGGCGCAAGCTCCCCTAGGGGCCGCCCGATGCCGTTAATCAACTGAACGAGCGCTTGGTTAACGGTATGAATCGCGCCGCCCGCCCGCCTCGAAACCGGCCGCTTTTGCTCTTTAAAAAACAGGGGTGCTCCACTGGCCCGCAGAACCGGCGTTTTCAAGCCAGGTAAACGAATGCCTCTGGACCCGCCAAAAAACGTTCGTTTTTGGGATGGGTCTTACCAGCAACTAGCACCTTGACGACTCTGGTGTACTTTGATTGCTTTAAATTGAAGTGCTCCTCGCTGAGCCCACTTGGGAGGCGTTCTGAGTACAGCTTCGAGCGGTCAACAACTGGCCACAACCTATGGGTGCCCCATCCTCTGTTCTCATCCGCCGCGAGCAGCCTCGCGATCAGCCCGCCACCGAAGCCCTGGCGCTCGCCGCCTTTGCCCCGGACCGGCGGGTCGCCGAACTCGTGCGGCGCCTGCGCGCGTCGCCGGCCCTGATCCCCGAATTAAATTTGGTCGCACAAGTTGACCACACGCTGGTCGGGCACCTTATGTTTAGTCGGGCGGGGCTCAGCTCGGGGTATACTGTTGCCCTGCTTTCCCCATTGGGGGTGTTGCCGGCTTACCAGCGGCAACAGGTCGGCACGAAGCTGGTGCACCACGCCCTCGCGTGGCTCCGCACCAGTGCCTATCCCGTTGTGGTCCTGGAAGGTGTGCCCAGCTACTACCCGCGCTTTGGGTTTGTGCCGGCGCATACGCTGCGCCTGGCGCCCCCCTTTCCCTTACCAGCCGCCGTCTGGCAAGCCTATCGCTTACCAGCTTACCGCCCGCAGGTCAGCGGCACCGTGCGGTATCCAGCAGCCTTCGATTTTCTGCATGCTGACCCCGGCGGAGAGGAGAGCTGATCCTTAGGGTGCTCAGGAATTCCGAAAACAGGCAAGGGCTCAGAAAGTACCGCGCGGGGCGGGTGGCTCAAAAAGTCCGCAGTAAATGCGTTTCGGGCGCGTGGCGGGAGGGCGGCAAGCCAAAAAAAGGGGTCTCAACATGGTGCAGTGGCTGTTGCAGAAATAGGTGGCAGACCGGCGGTATCTTGAAGCTATGCAAGGCCACAAGCAGTTCACCGACAGAGTCGTCCTGCGCTTTCGCATGTCGGAGCGCGTGCCGAAGCAGAATCTCTACCGCCGCCTAGCCGAACTCCTCGACTGGGGTTTTCTCTATGCGCAGACCCAAGCCCTCTACAGCCCCACCGGCCAGCCCTCGCTCGACCCGGTGGTCTTTTTCAAGCTCATGCTCATCAGCCGCTTAGAAAACCTGGTCAGCGACCGCCGCCTCGTCGAGCACTGCAACCTGCGGCTCGCTGTCCTGTATTTTCTGGGTTACGAGGTGGACGAGGATTTACCCTGGCACTCGACCATCAGCCGCACCCGCCAGCTCTTTCCGGCGGTCATCTTCGAGCACTGGTTCGACCACGTATTCGCGCAGTGTGCGGCCGCTGGCCTGGTCACGGGCCACACCCAAGCCGTGGACTCGGCCTTCGTCAAGGCAAACGCCCCGCTGGAGAGTTTATGCGAGAAGTAGCCCGCCGACGCGCCTGCGCCCGTCCTGCACGTGGCCAACAGGCCGGCGCAGGAGGCCCTGGCTGTCTCGCCGGCCGTACCAGTTTCCAACCCGGCGCATCAGCTGCGCCGGATCGCTTCCACCCACGCCAGTTACCTGCGTAATTCGAGCGGGCCTTTAGGGCGCGGTCGCCCCAGGCGCGGCTGCTGCGCAACAAGACGCACGACCGCCCGGCCGACCCCGAGGCCCGCATTTCGGTCAAGCCGGGCAAAGCGCGGGCCCTTCATTACCTGTGCCGCATGGCCGTGGACGAGGGCCACGGCATTATCAGCCACATCCAAGCAGATTTTGCCGACCGGCGCGATTGCACCCTGCTGCCCAGCATCGTGACGCCCCTGCACCAGCGCTTAATCGCTCAGGGGCTGCCGCTGCGGGAGGTCCCGGCGGACACGAACTACTCGAATGGAGTGAACTATGCCTTACTCGAAGCGCAGGGCATCATCCCCTGGACTCCGGTTTTCGGCAAGTATAAGTCCCAATTGGAGGGCTTTACCTACGATAAGGAAGCGGATTGCTGTACCTGCCCGGCGCATAAGACAATGCTGCTGACCGCCATCGCATTCAAAAAGCTGCTCAACTAAGTTACGCGCCCCGAATGGCGGGCAGGGACCTTTGTCGCCTCATCATTTTACAACCGAAAACGATGAACGGACCCACTAGCGGGCACCTCGCGCTCATTACTGGCGCTAACCAGGGCGTCGGCTTTCAGGTGGCCAAGGAGCTGGGACCTAAAGATATGGTGGCCAAGGAGTTGGGGGCCAGCGGGCCCACCGGGCTGGTCGGCGCGCGCCACCTGGCGCGGGGGGCGGCCGCGGCGCAAGACATCGGCCCGGGGGCTATCGCGGTGCAGTTGGATGTGACAGACCGGGCCTCCCTCGCGGCGGCGGCCGCACGCATCCGCACCGAGTTTGGTCGCCTAGACCCATTAGCCAACATTTCGGGCCTGCACGAGCTGCCGGTATTTCTGGCTGGCGGCCTCCTTGTCGGCTGCCAACTCCTCGAGCAAGGTGGCCTCGCCCCCGGCCGGGCTGTACGCGGCTCCCCAGCGGGTGATTTCCAGCAGGAGCGGGAGCAGGTCAAGGCCTTTCTCCGTGAGGCGGTAAGTGAATTTCGACCGCTTATCGGCCGCCACTGCTTTGGTGATAAAGCCCTGGGCTTCGAGCGTGGCCAGCCGGTCGGCGAGGATGTTGGTCGCCATCTTTTCGGCCGATTGCAGGAACTCGCCATAGGTCGATTTGGCCGCGCACACCAGGTCGCGCACAATCAAGAGCGCCCACTTGTCGCCCAACACATCCAGGGAAAAGCTGCTGGGGCAGTCGGGCGGGGCTTCTGGGGCTTCATAAAAAGAGAATTAATTTAACTTGCAAATCAAAAGCTAATTGATATACCTTTGCACTTGCAATGTGCAAGCAAAGGTGTGGCTTTTTACCACGCCGTTCGCCATTGGTTACTTCACCTAACTTCACGCAAGCAACATGAATTTCTCGAAAAAAAATGTCGTCATCACGGGCGGCAGCACGGGCATCGGGCTTGCCACCGCGCAAGCCTTTCTCCAGGCCGGGGCCACGGTTTGGATCACGGGCAGAAGCGAAGGCAACTTACGGGCCGCCGCTGCCAAGCTTGATAGCCCCAACCTAAAAACGATTGCGGCCGACACCTCCAGTCTGGCCGGCGTCGCCGAGCTAGAAAAGGCGGTCGCGGAGAGCGTCAAAACCGTCCACGTGCTCCTGCTGAACTCGGGAATCGGGGTTTTTACGCCGATTGCCCAGACCACCGAAGCCGACTTTGATGCCCAGTTCAACACGAACGTCAAAGCGCATTACTTTACCTTGCAGAAGCTGCTGCCTTATTTGGTGGAAGGTTCGGCCGTGTTGTTTACTTCTTCGCTGGTCGCTACCGCCGCCAATCTCAACACGAGTGTCTATGCGGCGACCAAGAGCGCGCTGAACAAAATCGCGCAAGTGGCGGCGAATGAACTGGCGGAGCGAAAAATACGGGTCAACATTGTGAGTCCCGGGACCGTTGAAACACAGGGCTTATTAAACGTAATACCGAAAGAAGCCCTGGCGCACGTGACCTCCCTCAACGCGCTGAAAAGGTTAGGGCAACCGGAAGAAATTGCCAAAGCCATGCTCTTTCTCGCGTCTGATGATGCCAGCTTTATTACGGGTGCCGAACTCCTGGTTGACGGAGGCTACGCCACTTATGCGTACAAATAGGCGCAAGGTCAACGGTAAGAATGAGGTGGTCGGGTAAACGTGGACAGCATAGGGTCTTATCGTTCAAACGTCAGGAAAGACAGCCATCCACCCGCCAAGCGCCGCCGTTACGATGCGGCCTTGCGCGCCGAAGCGTTGCGCTTGGCCAGCGAAAGCCGCTCGACGCAAGCGGTGGCGCGCGCCTTGAATAGCAGTGCCAAACGGCTCTACAAGTGGCAAAGGGAGGCCCTTACGCCGATAGTCGCCGCCCGTGGGGCCGCACTGGACCCGGCCACCGCGGCGGGGCGGCGGCAACTGCGCGCCTGGGCCCGGCGGCAGGCGCAGGCGCAGGACCTTTTAAAAAAAGCCGTCGCCAGCAAACGTTTGAGACGCGTTATCTCCCAGACCCCGGGCCAATGAATCGCTGCCGCTTTACCGAGGCGCAGCGGAGCCAGCACCCCGTGCGCCCGCCTTGCCCCGTGCTGGGGGGGCCAGCCAGCGGTTACTGCGCCCGGCAACGGGCGCAACAACGAGTTGTGGCGCAAGGTGGGCCAGCGTGGGAAGCGACACCGGTCAAAGCCTTCGGGCAGCACAAACGCTGGTACGGCACGCGCCGCAAGGGCTGCCGCGTTGGGCGGCAGCGTTTACGCACGGCCCTGCGCCGCCGGGGCCCTGCGCTCGCAGGGCCGCCGCGGCGACTGCCACGGCAATGCGCCGGCCGAGAGCCCGTGGTCACGCCTCAAAACGGCGGGGCTCGAAGGGCGCGAGCGGCCCGTTTTTACCGACCTAGCCGACGCGCAGGCCAGCGTGGCCAACTATTTTGGCTATTCCGATCACGAGCGCCTGCACGCCAGCACCGGCGATCAGACCCCGTACCATCCTCGCCAACAGCTTCTTCAATTCAATACCCTAAACCGTCCAGCGTAATCGGACCACCTCAGCTGTTCCAATGGGGCGGATTTACACGCCAAGAAAAGTAGGTAGCGTGTAGATGCGCCGACAGGCGGAGTCGGCGGTTTTACCCTATTTGTTTAACAACACCCCCTTGATTCCCCTCAGTTTTGGGGCACGTTCCAAGAACACCTAACGCTGGAACGGGCATCAATAAAGCCCACCAGAGAGGGCGAACCTTCAACCTGGTGGGCTTGGTGAATCGGGCAAGCAGCGGGCAAACCTTCAACGCTGGCTTACTTCGGGCGCCGGCTTATTCTTGGTTTCTGCTCCTCAGCAGAGCCTTTTACGTTTAGACGATGGACCAAATACAAAATCTGGCCTGCACAATCGGCGTAAAGTTGGAGAGAGTGCAAAATTAATCCCGGGCAGCGTATACGGGGAGGATACGACTTGCTGCCCTTACAACGCGACGGTGACTCCTGCCTGGGCCGCCTGCTCGATGCGGTCCAACAGCCGGTGAAAATGCAGCGCCTCCTGAAAACTGGGTACTTGCTGCGTGCCGTGCCGGAGGTCGTGCAACACGGCCCGGTAGGCATAATACAGCCCGCGCACGGGCTGCGCCGGCGCGGGTGCGCCGGTGAGTGCCGCGGGCAGCGCCACGGGTTGCAAGGGCTGGCCGGTCGGGGCGTACTGCACGGTGACCGGCGCGAGCTGGTAGTGGCCCAGCGGGCCTTGCACGACCAGGTCGCCCTTCGTGCCGTTGATTTCCCAGTGGAAGTTCAGGCCCGCCGACAGGCCCGCCCGGTAGTGCAGGCTGGCGACGGCCCCGCCGGCGAGGAGCCCGTTGACCGCGATTTGGTCCTGGGTAAGCTGCGGGACGCGGACGCGGTCGGGGAGCACCGCCGCGTCCGTCCGACGCCGGGCCAGCGTGGCATTCAGGCGCTGAAAGCCGCCCAGCACGTATTCGACGGCGGCCACGGTGTGCCCGAACGGAATGGTGAGCAGGGTGCAGCCGTTGGCGGGGTCGAGGGTGTAGGCGTTGCGTTCGTCGGTGAACGCGGCCCAGCCCCGCCCCGAGCCCACCACGGTCGTCGACAATACCTCGCCCACCAGCCCGTCGGCCAGCGCCTGCTTCAGGTAGTGCGTTTCGGGCAGCGACAAGGCTTGCAGGCCCGTGAAGGTGCGCACGCCGTGCGCGGCCGCCGATGCGGCCATGGCTTCGGCTTCGGCGGTGCCGTTGCCCAGCGGCCACTCGCAGTACACCGTCTTGCCTGCGGCCAGGGCCGCGGCGACGAGCTGCTGGTGGTGCGGCACTTTTACCGCGACCACGACCAGCGCGACCGCTGGGCAGTCGACGAGGTCCTGCGCGTTGTCGAAGGCGTGGGGCGCGCCGAAGGCTTGCGCGGCGGCCGTGGCCGAGGCCAGGCTGGACGTGCTCACGGCCGCTAAGCGAAAGCCCGGCAGCAGTTTCAAGGCCGGAATATGGGCGGTGGCGGCCCAGCCCTGGAGGCTGGCCCCGATAATGCCGACGCCGATTGGTTGGTTGGTCATAAGGCAAGAAAATAGAGGGGGGAGGCCACAAAGGTAACGGCATACTACTACCCTTTAGATAGTAGTTTCTTTTTGGAAAGCGGCTTTTTCCTTCGGTTCTTTGCCCGGCGATGGAAAAGAAAAAAGTAATGCCCTGCGCGGAGACGCTGGAACCGGTCCGGGCCGCGCTGGCCGTGCTCAGCGGCAAGTGGGCCCTCCCGGTGGTCATCGCCGTCAAGGTGGGCAATGTCCGGTTTACTACCATTCAGGCCGCCATTGTCGGCATCACGCCCAAGGTATTGGCCAAAGAATTGAAGCTCCTGGCGCAGCACCAGCTCATCCGGCGCGTCGTGGCCGACGACTACCCGGTCACCGTCACCTACCAGCTCCTGCCCCATGCCGCGACCCTTGTTCCCATCATCACGGCGCTCAAGGACTGGGGCGTGTTGCACCGCCAACAGGTACAGCGTCCTACTACCGCAGCGTGAAAAATAGGCGTTGTTAAACACAGGGTAACTGCGCCGACTCCGCCTGTCGGCGCGGTCACCGCTGCCTACATCCTTAGCGGGTACGTCTGCCCCGTTAGAAGAGGCCCCCCATAACAGGCGCTAGCGCTCGATGGCCAGCGTATGCACCCCGCGTTGCAGGGGAATACTATAATTCGTCTTGACCAGGTGCAGGCGCTCCGGCCCGCCCGGCTCGCCCACTACCCGCCAGAAGTCGAGGCTGCCGGGGGCCGTCAGGTCGTCGAGCTGGCCGAAGTCAGCCACGGCCAGCCGCCGGCTGCTGCGGTCAAATACGGCCGACTCGGGCAGCATCCCATCGAAGGCAAAATCGCCCGCCGCCGTGAGCGCCCCGCTGGCGGGTTCGATGGCAAACAAGGACAGGGAGGCGTAGCGGCCGCGCTGCGCGCTGCCCGGGGGCTGAAACGTCTGCTCCAGGTTGGTGGTCACCAGCAGCCGGCCATCGGGGCTGACGCTCAGGCCTTCGGGCACGTAGCCCGTGCGGACCCGCGACACGACCTGGTGCACCGGTCCGCCGGGGGCCCCGGGCCGGGCGTCGAGGCGCACGCTCAGCACCAGCCCGTAGCGCGGCTCGCCAGGGGCGGGCGCGGCCGGCCCGCCGTTGGCAAACACGTAGCGCCCATCGGGGCTGAAGCAGGTGAGCAGGTTGCCCGGCTCAATGGCCACCGCGTTGCCCCAGCGCACGAGCTGCCATTGGGGGCCAGCCGGCTGCACCTGGGCCAGCAGCAACTGGTTCTGCGTTTTGTTGGTAAGTGCCAGCAGGGGCCGGTTGGGGTGGAAGATGGCTGTTGTCAGCTCGTCGCCGGGTTTCCAGCCCGGGATCGGCACGGCCGCCCCGCCCGTGAGGCGGCCCTGGGCGAAGTGATAGAGCCACAAGGGGGTAGCCCGGCCGTCGCCCTCGGGATGCACGGCCAGGGCCACCAGCGTCCCATCGGCACTCACCGAAACCGATGTGGCGTGCGCCGGGCCGGCCAGCTGCTGCACCACGCGGGGGTGCTGCGGGTCCAGCAGGTCCACCACCGTCAGGGTGCGGCCCTGCGGCAGGCTGGCCAGCGTGCCGCCCGCCCCGGTGCGGGGGCCGCGGGTTTCGACGGTAAGGGCATAGCGCCCGTCGGGGGTGAGGGCCACGGCCGCCGGCGGGCCCGTCACGGAGTTGCTGATGGGCAGCGTTTGTTGGCTCGTGGGGGCCGCCCGCTGCCCGTCGAAGGTCAGCACGCTCAGCGCGTCGGTGCCGGCTAGGGGGCCCAATTGGCCATCCACATAAGCCGAAGGCACCATGTCAGCATCCGAAAGGGCTACCAGCAGCTTCGCCTGAAAGGCATCGTTTTGCCCGGCTGGGGCCGGCGGGCGGGCCGGGGCTTGCCCCCACCCTGGCGAGGGCAGCGTCAAGCTGCTAACGGCCAGCAGCACGAGGCAGCGTAAGCAAGCGGGGGTAGGCTGGTTCACGGGCAGCAGGCTAGTAGTACCCGCTAAGTACGACATTCTGTGCGGCTTAGCGGGTAACGCAGGGGGAAGGTGCTTTGAAAACGAACACGCTTCTGCGCTAAACCTGTGAATTCCGTAGCAATGGGTGACCCGTTCCAAGAACGCCTAGCGCCTGTTATGGCACTTTCCAGCGAGTTGAGGCCGTTGTTTCGCCTGTTCGGTTTACTCTTAGCCACCCCGCAGGCCCACTGAGACCGAGAAGTGCCGCAGCGGGCTTCTTTTCGCCTCGCCTATTTTTTGGTAGTGCAGGTGGCCTACGCGCTGGGCTTCGAGCATTCGCAATCCTTCGGCCGGTTCTTCAAAACCGAGACGGCCCTTTCGCCGCTCGCCTTTCGGCAGTCGTTCCAGCCCAACTGAAGCGGGCTCTCTTTTCACCCGGTGGAGGTAAAACCCCCAGCTACGTTTACCAAGCCCTTACTTACAGGCGGATGCTGGCCACCGCTTTGTCCAGCGCCGCGTCTTTGAGCTGGGGTATGTTGACCCCTTCCACCCGCACCACGGTGACATCGGTCATGCCCACGAAGCCTAGGACGGCCTTCAGGTAGGGAGCCACGAAGTCGTAGGGGGCAAAAGGGCCTTCGCTGTACACGGCCCCGCTGGCCATCGCCACGTAGACCTTTTTGCCCTTCACCAGCCCTTCGGCCCCCCCGTTAACGTAGCGAAAGGTGATGCCGGCTCGGACGACGTGGTCCACCCACGCCTTGAGCGTGGAGGAGATGCCAAAATTGTAGAGGGGCGCTGCAATTACCATGGCATCGGCGGCCATGAGTTCGGCAATGGCCGCATCGGAACGGCGGACGGCCGCCTGTTGGGCCGGGCTGCGGTGCTCGGCGGGGGTAAAAAACGACTGGATGTGCACCTCTTCCAGGTTCGGGAAGGGGTGGCTGCCGAGGTCCCGCACCTGCACGGTGCTGTCTGGGTTGGCCGCCCGGAGCTGCTCCACGAGGGCGTTGCTGAGTTGAGTGCTGAAAGAAGCCGCCCCGCGGGCGCTGGATAAAATTTGCAGGATGTGCATGAGGAGCAGTAAAAAGAGGTAAGGGGTATAGGGTTGCCTAGGTACTGGCCGCTACCGGGCCGGGCAGCGGTTGGCTGACAAGACAAAATTACCTATCTTTACTTACCAAAAGTAGGTAGCTACCCAAAGGTAACTAGTTACCTTTGGGTAAGCAATTACGCTCTTTATGGAACCCATGACCCCCCCGCAGTGCCAGTTCCGGTTGCTGGCCATTGGCGATGCCCTTTACGCCATCGGCGGCAAGTGGAAGCTCCAGATTATTGTAGCGCTCCTGCAAGGTGAAACCCGCTTCAACGGCTTGCAGCGCGCTATCAAGGGATTGTCGTCCAAGGTGCTGGCGGCTGAGCTGAAAGAGCTGGAGATAAACGGCTTTGTGAATCGCACTGTTTCCGCTGGCCCGCCCGTGGTGGTAGTGTACGTCCTCACCGAATACAGCCGCACGCTGCACGGGGTGTTGGATGCGCTGTTTGCGTGGGGTGCCCAGCACCGGGAGGCTACTAAAAAAATGGTCGTTCGCAAGCCGGTTGCCAATTAACCAACTGGACCTGCTGTCGTACCGGGGCCAGGGCCGGCACCTAATTTTTCGTCTTTGGTGGGGGAGGGCAAAAGACCGGTGCCCAGCCCGCTCGGAGCCCGACTTTCTACAGCATACGTTGGCGGCCGCCATTGTGCAGGACCAAATTTCTGCCTCCCACCCTTACGCCGCCTTATTAGTGCCCGCGCTGGCCGAGGCGGCGGGGGTAGGCCACACCAACCCGCAACCGGTATACGTGCCCGACGACCCCATGCTGTGGTGGTCGAATAAAAACGGACAGTAAGCTAAGGCAGGTTGGTTTCGAAGTCGCGTTCAAACTGGTGAGGCGAGCGGTAGCCGAGGGCGGCGTGGCGGCGGTCCAGGTGGAAGTAGGTATCGAGGGAATGGGCGACTTCCAGGCGGGCTTCTTCGAGGTTCGCAACCGCCCCCCCCGGGGCCGCAGCTCGGTTTTGAGCGTGCTCCCGCCGGCTTCGGCCGGGGCGTTGTCGCAGGGATTGCCCGGCCGAAGCCGGCGGGAGCTGGGCAGCGCCCCGGCCTGTGCGCTGCGGGCGCGGCAAGCCGCGCCGGTGTACCGGCTGCCGCGGTCGGCGTGGATGAGGGGCCCGGGTGCGGGCTGGCGCAGCGTCAGGGCTTGCTCCAGGGCAGGGAGCACCCACTCGGTGGGCATGTGCGCGGCCAGGGGCCCGCCCACGGCCCGGCGCGAACAAGCCTCGCGCCAGGTGGCCAAGTAGCACCAGCGCCCGCCCGGCAGCGGCAAGTACGTGATGTCCCCGACCCCGGCCTGGTTCGGGGCGGTGCGGGCCGGCGGGCCCCGCCGCCGGTTTTCGGCCACCACGGCCGCCGGGTCGGCCCCGGTCGTGCCGGGCGCTGCGGCCGGGTGCTCAGGGCGCGCAAGCCCTGCCGATGCAGCCGCGA
The DNA here is from genome assembly GCA_964242665.1 of uncultured Hymenobacter sp. GTDB lineage: Bacteria > Bacteroidota > Bacteroidia > Cytophagales > Hymenobacteraceae > Hymenobacter. Next base: position 29,407 of record CAXTBA010000028.1, on the reverse strand, counting down.
GCGCCGGGCGTAGCGGCCCACAGCGGGGCCCTCGGCGGGCAATTCGGCCCGCAACCGGCGGGTGCCGTAGCGGCCGGCATGGCGCGTAAATGCTTGCTGGGCAGCCGCACGCCAAGGTGCCGGGACCGCGCTGGGCCGCTGCCGCCACTGGTAATAGCCGGCCGCACTCACGGCCCGCAAGCGGCAGAGCCCCTGCACGGGCCACGGCTCCGGGCAGTTCTGGGTGAACGGGTAGCGGCTCATGACCGAGGCGGCTGGGAGATACCGTGCCTCAAGCGGTTGCTGGCCACGACTTTTTTTAACATGGCGCGCGCCATTGCCACGCGCTTGAGCGCGGCCCGTAACTGCTTGATTTCATCGCGCTCCGCGCGGCTGGGCACGGCGGCTTCCAAGGCTTGGCGTTGCCAGCGGCCCGGCAGGGCCGGCGACAGGCCCTGGGCCCGGGCTACGTCGCTTTGCCGGGTGCCCGCCGCTACTTGGTGCACGCACCCGGCTTTAAACGCCGGCGTGTATTTTTTGCGGAAGGAGGGGCAGCCCACCGGGGCTCAGTTTTTCAGTCAGGGGCAGCGGAAGTTAAGACTTCTCGCTGTCCGTTTTACCTAGACAAAACACCAGTCCCCCGGGCCGCAGGCAATCCCGGATGAGTTGCGGGTCGTAATGGTCGGGGTGCAGGTGCGTGAGCAGAATATAGTCGGCCTGGGTAGTAGCCCCGGAAACCGACAGCCCGGTTTTTTCAACCTGCCTGGTCGCCATTCCCCCCGACAAAGTCCGCGAAGTTTTCCACGGCATCAATCAGCATAACGCGGCCGGCAGCTTCGAGGCACAGGCCGGCCCATTTTAAGCGTTGGATACGCATGATTAAGACAATTAAGTGAAATTAAAAAAAACGCGGCGGCGGGTGCGGGGCTTGCCCCCGCCTACCAGTCGTGCCGTTGTCACAGTTCCGTTCAATGACGGGCGGGGGCAAGCCCCGCACCCTACTCTGTACGCTGAGGCTAACGCAACCAGCTTGGCTTAGCCGGGTAAACCCGCCGCTGGGGCCAGTTCGGGGGCCGACCCCACCAGCCAGTGATACAGCCCGCAGGCCAGCGCACCGCAGGCGGCCACTACCACTGCCATCGGCCGGGTGGTGCCATTGGCCAGCGCGCTGGTGGCTAGCGCGGCCAGCGTGCCGCAACCGTAGCTGAGCGTGCCTAGTAGGGAGGCGGCGCTGCCGGCGTGTGCGGCGTGCCGCTGCAAGGCCCCGGCCGTGGCATTAGGCGAAGCAAAGCCCACGCAGCTCACTACCACGAACAGGGGTGCTTCCAGGCCGTAGAGGCCGCCCCAGCCCGTGTGAGCCAGCCCCAGCAGGGCTAGGCCCGCCAGCAGCGCGCCCCAGGTCACGCCCCGTAGAATCTGCTGAAACGAGTACCGTTGCAGCAGCCAGTTGTTGAGTTGCGAGGCGGCAATCAGGCCGCTGGCATTGAAGCCAAAGAGCAGGCCGTACTGCTGCGTGCTGAGGCCATAGAGCTGCGTGAACACAAACGGCGAGCCGGCGATGTAGGCGAACATGGCCCCCAGCACCAGGCCCGAAGTGAGGGCGTAGCCCACGAAGGCGCGGTCGCCCAGCAGCCGGCCATAGGTGTGAAATGCCCGGCGCACGGCCTGGGGGTTGCGGCGCACGCCGGGTAGGGTTTCGGACAGGCCCAGGGCCACGGCCGCAGTTGCAAGGGCCGCCAGCCCGGCCAGCAGCCAGAAAATCAGCCGCCAGCCGGTGTGGGCCACCAGCACGCTGCCGACCGTGGGGGCCAGAATGGGGGCCACGCCCATCACCAGGAGCATAGTCGAGAAGATGCGGGCCGCCTGGTTGCCGGCAAACTCGTCGCGCACGATGGCAAAGCCCAGCACTGCCCCTGCGCAGCCGCCTACGGCCTGCAGCACCCGCCAGCCAATGAGGCTACCCACGGAGGTGCTGGTGGCGCAGCCCCCGGCGGCCAAGGCGTAGAGCACCATACCCGCCAGCAGGTAGGGCTTGCGGCCGTACTGGTCGGCCAGCGGGCCATAGAGCAGTTGCCCCAGGGCTAGCCCGCCCATGTAGGCGGCTACCGTGTACTGCACGGTGGCGATGGGGACCCCGAACTCGCGGGCAATGGCCGGAAAAGCCGGCAGGTACATATCAATGCTCATCGGCCCGAAGGCCGTGAGCAGGCCCAGTAGCAGCACGAGGCCGCGGCGGCGCGGCGCGGCAGTTGTCATGGCGGGCGGCGGCTAGTAGGCGGCCGTGAAGCGCTGGCGGCTGAACTGGTGCTTTTCGACCTCATCGAGCACGGTCACGGCCAAATCCTGCACCGACAGGAAGCTGCGCCCGTCGGCGTTGAAAACCGGGTTTTCGGTGCCGAGGCGGTAGTGGCCGGTGCGGCCCGTGGCGATGCCGGGGTGCATCTCGATGGCGGGGCTGAAGAAGGTCCAGTCCAGCGCCGTGTTCTGCCGAAGCTCGACGAGGTAGTCGCGGGCGGCGCTGGCCCCGGCCTTATACTCGGCCGGAAACGGGGGGCTGTCTACTAGCTGGTGGCCGTCAATAAAGAGGCTGCCGGCCCCGCCAATCACCAGCAGGCGCGGCACGCCGGCTTGGGCAGTGGCTTGCTCAATGGCCCGCGAGCCCGTCAGGAACGCCTGGTACAGGTCGGGGTGGCCCCAGCCCGCGTTGTAGGCGCTCAGCACGAGGTCGTGGCCGGCCAACTGCCGGGCCAGCCGCGCCGCATCGTTTACGTCGCCGGCCTCGACTGTCAGCCGGTCGCTGGTCGTGGTCAGCCTAGCGGGGTCGCGCACGATGGCCGTGACCTGGTGCCCCCGCGTGAGGGCTTCGGGTAGCAGGGCGGTGCCCACGAAGCCGGTGGCACCCAGAAGAGCAATTTTCATCAGGAGGGAAAAATAATAAAGAGTGACTGAACTGCCCAACGGCGGGCAGTCCAACAAAAGTAGGCAACAATTCTTCATTGTAACAAAATCGGTTACAATAAGCGGCAAAAAAAATCAGGCCTGCGGTTCGCGCACGCCAGCAACCACCTGCGCCAGCGTGGTAGCGGCCAGCTCCTGCTCCAGCGCCGCCTGCGCACGGGCCAGCGTGCCGTCGAGAACCGCCTGAATATGGCGGCCCACCAGGCAGTGCGGGTTGGGATGCTCGTGCACGCTGAACAGACGCTCCTCCACCACGTTCACGGCCCGGTACACGTCGAGCAGGGTGGTGCTGGCCGGGTCGCAGCGCAGGTAGGTGCCGCCGGCGGCGGCCCGCACTTCCACCAGGCCCGCCTGCTTGAGTTGCCCCAGAATGCGGCGAATAATTACGGGATTAGTATTGACGCTGCCCGCCAAGCGGTCGGAAGTCAGCAGTTCGCCGGCCGGGTTGGTAGCCAGCAGGGTTAACACATGCACGCCCACGGAAAATCGACTACTTATCTGCATACTATTTGGGCTTGGCGACGAAAACTCCGTAAAACAACTACGCAATAGGGCAACTACCTCAACCAGGAGCAAGTGGTTCCGCCGGGGCAGCAGACTCAGGTTGCGTTGGCTCACCTTGTCGGGCGGGCCGTTCAAATCGGAGAGGCCAGCCTGAAACAACTGCGCTTGCAGGTACTTGAGTAGCTGGCCGCTGGCGGCCGGGTTATTTGCCGAATAGTTGTTTTTGGTGCCCAACGCCCCAGGCGTGCAGCGCGCGCATTACCTGTTTTAGGGAGTGCGAATACGCCGTGGCCGTGTATTCAATCAAGACCGGATGCTCGTCGTGGATGATGCGCTTGACCAGCTGATGTTCTTCCAGGTCTTTCAGTTCCTTGGAAAGAACCTTGGGATTGATTTTGGGAAGACTACGCTGAATTTCAGTAAACCGGTGGTTGCCGTGCATGATGGATGTCAGGATCAGGATTTTCCATTTGCCACTGACTACCTCCAATGCATCCTGAATGGGGAGCATCTGCGCCAGACAAGCTACCTGCTTGTCGTCGCCAACCGTTAGCATCATCTTACTTACATTTAGGTAACTGCTTCCTTTTGGAAAGCAAACATACGGACCTTTGCCGGACCATTCAACCCCGGCACTGCACAGTTATGCCTAGTCCTGCACCATCCTCCAAAGCCCTTCACCTTACTTTGTGGATTACCCAGGCCTTCCTGGCGCTGCTCTACTTCGGGGCGGGCATTTTCAAGCTCGTAACGCCCATTGCCACCATCGCCGCGCTGTGGCCCTGGGCCGGGGCCTACCCAAGCCTGGTTCGGGCGACGGCCCTGCTCGACATGGCAGGCGGTATTGGCATCGTCTTACCGGCACTTACCGGCATTAGGCCCCGGCTTACTGTGCTGGCGGCGCTGGGGCTGGTAGCCCTCCAGGCAATGGCCATTGCTTTTCACCTGTCCCGCGGGGAGGCTGCCAACACCCCCTTCAACTTTTTCCTGCTGGCCCTCGCCCTGTTCGTACTCTGGGGACGTTGGTCAAAAGCCCCGCTTCCTCAGCACGCGTAGGGGGCGAGTTGACGCCGCACCGCAAGGATTTCTACTTTGCTGGTGCTGGTGCGCCAGGGCGGTGGCTGCCATTGGGTAGAGATGCACCCGTATAAGCAGCAGGCCAATGCCATCTACCCGACAGCCCCGCACCAAGCCCTGCTGGTGGAGCAAGCGCTGGCTGCGGGAAACTTGGCGCTAGACTTCACGGCCGATTTTCTGGGGCTTACTTAACTAGCCAGCGGCGGGGCCCTGCCGGTGCTGGCGGCCACCACCCCGGGCCCCACCTTGCTCTTGCAGGCCGCAGGCCTAACCTTCCTCGAATCGGTGCTGGTTCATATGAAGGCAGAATACACGCACCCGCGCCCCTGGCAGTTGGACATGCGCCGGGGTGAGCGTGCGGCACCTGGAACTGGCCTTCTGGGTGCGCAATGCGTTCGACCGCAAGTACATCACCTGCGGCTCACTCAGCGCGCAGTCGCCGACTTACTTGCGAAGCCTGTCGCTGCGGGGCCGGTCGCGGTACACCTCCACCGTGATGCCGTCGGGGTCGACCAGGTAGGCCGCTTCGCTGTAGGCATGGTCCGACAAGCCCACCTGCCCACCCAGGCTGCGGACGTGCCGCAGGAAGCGGCCCAGGTCGGCGCGGGTGGGCAGCAGCACGGCCAGGTGGCAGAGGCCCAGGCGGCCCCGCCGGGGTACGGGCCGCGCTCCGGACCGCTCGTGCAACACCAGCAGCACCTCGTCGCGGCCGGCCACGCCCAGCACGGCGGTAGCCCCGCCGGCCTCGGTAGGCCGTAGCTGCCGGAAGCCCAGCACGCCTTCGTAAAACGCAAGGGAGGCCGGCAAATCATTTACCTGGAGGGCAACCGTGCCGATGCGCAGGGCAGCCGGCAGGCGGCCGGCCGGGTGGATGCCGATGCGCTCAGCCGGCAGCGAGGAATACGGAAGCAGGGTGGGAGTCATGGTCGTATTAAGTGAGGGGGAAAGGAAGGCGAGCGGAGAGTTAGTTGCCGACGCCGAGTTGCTTCAGGTGAGTCTGGTTGTCCCAGTAGAAGTATTCTTCCACCATCACGCCGTTTTGCCAGCGGCCCACGGTGTACATGGGCAGGGTGAACTTCTTGCCCGTGGGCGGCACGAACTTGCCGTTGCCCAAGGGCTTGGTGAAGGTGCCGGTCATGCGGTCATGATGCCGGTAACGGCCGTGAACGCGCCCTGGCCCACCTCAATGGGTTGCTGCGTGATTCTGGTATCGGGCGCGTACACAAACATGGCCTTCAGGTCCTCGGCGTGCCGCCTGAGGCCGGTAGTAGTATGGCCGTCGGGCCAGTGCACGAGGATGTTGGCCGCGTGGCTTTCGGGCAGCTGTTTCCACTGCTGGTGGCTGAATACGTCGAAGTCTAGCGCTTCGAAGGTCTTCAGGTGCTGGGCAACCGCGTTGGGACTTTGCGCGGGAGACTTGCCAGCGTCCAACCTAGGCGTGCTTTGGAACACGGTCTACCCGCAACAAGTCATGGAGGCGCTGCGCCGAGGGCTTCGAGGTGCGCGACGAAGACCTGACCCGCCTCTCGCCGGCTCGCTTTGAGCACCTCAACCGATTAGGCAACTACACCTTCCCGCGCAGGGTCGAAGTAGAACTCAACGGTTACCGGCCGCTACGTCCCCAACCACCGGTGCCGGGGGCTTAGCGTGATTTTATTCCCCCGCTGCTACGAAAAGGCCATTATAGGCCCCGGGACTCCCTGGCAATGCAGGCGGCAGAACTGACGCCAAAGCAAGCGGGGTGGGCACGGCCCGCGACCATGCCCGCCCCGTGCGGGTTAGTCCGGGCAGAAATGGTCCGCTGCGGGCCGTTCAGGGCTGAACGACCGGGAAGGAGGTGATGCGCAGTTTGGCCGCGCCGTAGGGAATCAGCGTTAGGGTTTCGGCCGGGGCCCCCGCGGGCCGGGCCACGGGGCTGGGCGGGGGCGGGCCCGCCGAATTGTCGGCCAGCTGCCACTGGGGCAGGCGTACGCCGGCCACCTGCAGCTCCACAGGGGCCCCTTCCGGCGAGAAAAGCACGCCCGCGGTGGGCAATTCTTTCACGCGGAAGGCCGCCGCGGGCCCGCTCTTCGGCAGCAGCAGGCCGTAGTTCCAGGGCGTGGTGGCGCTTACTTCGTAGTCGTCGGCTTGGTTGGGCCGGTCGCGCAGCTTGCGCCACTGCTCGCCCAGCTTCAGGCCGTAAACCAGGGGCCCCCGCTCGACCGACACCGACTGGTTGAAGCCGGGCACCACGCGCACGGCCATCGGCAGCCGCAGTTCCACCACGTCGCCGGCGTGCCAGGCTTGGCTAAGCTCGTAAAACGTGCCCGCCCGGGGCGCCTTCGCCACGGCCTTACCGTTCACGGTCACGGCGCTCTGCGTAGCCCAGGCCGGGATGCGCAGCCGCAGCGCAAACGCCTGGGCGGGCGCTTTGTCCACCACCAGCCGAATGGTTTCGCGGAAAGGGTATTCCGTTTCCTCGCGGATGACGACCGGCTGGCCGCGCACGGTGGTGGTGAGGCGGTTGGGGGCGTAGGCGGCGGCCACCAGGTCCCCGTTAGGCGTGGCCAGCCAGAGGTGGCTGGCGAACTTGGGCCAGCCCTGGTGCAGGTTGGCCGTGCAGCAGCCGAAGTGGGGCTCCAACCCGAATATATTCGATTCGTCGCCGTTAGTCGACCACTGGCGCTTGGCCTTGCTCACCGCCACTTGGTTGGGCTGCTGGTCGTACTGGTGGGCCCACATGGCGGGATCGAACGTGCCGGGCAGGGCGTTGAAGGTAATTTTTTCAAGCCGGTCGCCCAGCATGGGGTCGCCGAGCAGGGCCAGCAGCTCTTCGTACGAAAACTGGGCCTCGACCACCGTGCACAGCTCCGTGCCCTGCGAGGGGTTGCGGCCGGCCAGGTGCTCGTCGCTGCTGAACATGCCGTTGGGCAGGCCGTGGTACTGGTCCAGCATCTTCAGCTGCTGGTAGACGCTCTGGCGGTCGGCCTCGGTGCCGCCGGTCATGCCCCAGAGCACCGGCATCTTCAGGGCCATGGCGTTGTTCACGCCGTGGGCTTGCAGGGCCCGGTCGGTGTTGTGGCCGCTGTCGAGGTCCAGGCCGGCCCGGTTGGTGGGCTGGGTGAACGGAAAGTGCGCAAAGCCCTGCTCCCAATTAAAGCCCTGGCCAGCGAGCTGCTGGGCCAGCACCAGCAGGGCGGGGTCGTGGGTTTGCTGGTACAGCCAGCGGATGGGCAGCAGCTCCTCGGCCCAACGGTACACGGCCCATTCCTTGAGGGGGATGTTGCCCAGCTCGCGGCTTTGGTAAGCGAAGTACTTGGCCATGAAGGGCACCACGCGCTTATCGCTGGTGGCCTCCTGGTACTGCATCAGGCTTTTGAGCACGAGCATGTTGGGCCACCAGTCCTGGTTTTTCGCCGGGCCGATGGCGCCGTCGGGCCGCTGGCTCTGCAGGGCCCAGTCGACCCACTTTTGGGCCCGGGCCTTCAGGGCCGCGTCGTCGAGCTCGTAGGCCAGCGGCAGCAGGCCGTCGAGGTAGTAGGGCCCCCGTTCCCAGCCCTCGCCGGTGCCGCCGAGCCAGGCGCTGGTGGGGCCCAGGTCGGGCCAGAACTCTTCGAGGTGGCCGCTCAAGCCGTTGGCTTGAATGACGAGCTGGCGCTTGAGCCAGCCTTCGGGCTGGATGGCTCCCAGCGGCAGCGTCTGAAAGGCGGCCGGCCGAAACGCTTCCGGCGGGGCGCTGGCCGCGGCAGGCCGCGGCGCGGGCACAGGCGTGGGTTGGGCGCTGACTTGCCAGGCAGCGAAAGCGGCCAGCAGCCAGGTGCAGCGGGAAACGGAGACCATACAGAACGGGGTGAGGAAGGTAAGAACGGAAATACGGGAAGGCGGTGGGGCCCTGCGTGGGGTCCCGTATGTTATTGTTGCAACGGGGCCCTTTGGGCCACCCCGGCCCGCTCGGCCGCCCGCGGCGGGAAGACGGCGGCTTTGGTCACGAGGCAGTTTTCAATGGCGAGCACATCCAGCCCCGACTTGTTGAAGCAGGCAATGGCGTCGGCAGGCGAGCAGACAATGGGCTCGTCCCGCACATTGAAGGAAGTGTTGAGGACAACCGGGACGCCCGTCAGCTGGTAAAAAGCGCGCAACACCGGGTAAAACCCCGGGTTGTCCCGGGCGTTAACGGTTTGGATGCGGGCCGAATAATCGACGTGAGTGGCGGCCGGAATGCTGGAACGCGCTTGGTGGAGGGCGTCAAGGCCCGCCCCGGCGTTGGCGGCCGGCGGTGTGCGGTGCTCGGCCCGGACCGGCGCCACCAGCAGCATGTAGGGGCTCGGCTCGCGCAACTCGAAATAGTCGGCGGCCCGCTCTTCGAGGACGGCGGGCGCGAAGGGCCGGAACGACTCCCGAAACTTAATTTTTTGGTTCATCACCGCCTGCATGTTGGCGCGGCGGGCGTCGCCGAGGATGCTGCGGGCCCCGAGCGCCCGGGGCCCGAACTCCATCCGTCCCTGAAAGTAGCCGACCACCTGGCCCGCGGCGAGGTGCTGGGCCACGGCTTGGTGGAAGGCATCGTCCGCCAGCTCTTCGAACGGCAGGCCGGCGTGCTGCAGCGCCGCCCGCACTTCCGCGCGGGAATAGGCCGGCCCCAGCAGGGCGTTCTGCATGCCGTCGCGGGCGCCCCCGGCCGCGGCCCGGGGGTGGCCCAGGTACTCGTGGTGCACGGCCAGCGCCGCCCCTAGGGCCCCGCCGGCGTCGCCCGCGGCGGGCTGCACCCACAAGCCCCGAAAGCCGCTTTCGCGCAGCAGGCGGCCGTTGGCCACGCAGTTCAGGGCCACGCCGCCGGCCAGGCACAGGTTGTCCAGGCCGAACGCTTGGTGCAGGTGGCCGGCCAGCCGCAGCAGCACTTCTTCGGCCACGCGCTGAATGGAGCAGGCCAGGTCGAGGTGAAACGGCGTGAGCGCCGCGCCCGGCGGCCGGACGGGGTGGCCGAAGAGCGCCGCGAACCGCGGGCTGGTCATCGTCAGGCCAGTGCAGTAGTCGAAATAAGCCAAATTCAGGTGGAAGGAGCCGTCGGCCTTCAGGTCGAGCAGGTGCTCGTAGATGGTGGCCACGTGGGCCGGTCGGCCGTACGGCGCCAGGCCCATGACCTTGTACTCGTCGGCGTTGACTTGAAAGCCGAGGTAGTACGTGAAGGCCGAGTACAGCAAGCCCAGCGAGTGCGGAAACCGGATTTCGCGCCGGGGGGTCAGGGCGTTGCCCGCCCCCGTGGCCACGGCGGTGGTCGTCCACTCGCCCACGCCGTCCACCGTCAGCACCACCGCCTCCGCGAACGGGGAGGGGTAAAAGGCCGAGGCGGCGTGGGCCTGGTGGTGCTCGGTGAACAGAAGGCTTTCCGCAGTGGCCGCCCAGGCGGGATCGAGGCGCCGCAGCTCCCGCGCCAGGGCCTGCTTCTGAAACAGCTTGTCTTTGAGCCACAGCGGCATGGACTTCCAGAACGAGGGCAGGCCGCGGGGCGCAAATGCCACGTAGGTCTCGACGAGGCGCTCGAATTTTAAAAACGGCTTTTCGTAGAACACGACGTGGGCCACGTCGCGCAGGCGGATGCCGGCCCGGTCCAGGCAAAACCGGATGGCCGCGGCCGGAAAGCGGGCGTCGTTTTTCACCCGGCTAAACCGCTCCTCCTGCGCCGCGGCCAGCACTGCGCCGTCGCGCAGCAGGCACGCCGCGCTGTCGTGGTAAAAAGCCGAGATGCCGAGGATGTACACGCGCCGGAACAGAAAAATCAGAAGATGGAGTAAATGAACGGGGCCAGCGCCGAGCCTTCGGCCAGCAGCACGAGGCAACTCAAGGCCAGCAAGCTGAGAAACAGGGGCCACAGCCAATACCTTTTGCGCTGGCGCAGAAAAGCCCACAACTCGGTTAGGAAGTCCATGGCGCCGTCAGAATTGGTGGTGCCAGGCGCTGCGTGGGGCCGCGGTCTGCCAGTAGGTAGGGGCCCCGGCCTGCCATTGCCGGCCCAGCGGGTCGCGGCCGCGCAACCGCTGCAGCCAGCCCAGCGGGGTGCACACCAGCCCGTACACCAGCGTGAGCAGCACGTAGGTGTTCGCCCGGCCCAGGGCCCGGCCCAGCCATTCCCAACCCCGGCGCAGAGCCGTAAGCCGGGTGGGCACCAGCGCCGCCCCGGCACCCAGCAGGCCGCCGGCCACCACCAGGCCGGGGTGAAAGGCGTGGTGCCGCAGGTAGGCGTAGGCCGCGGCCACCAGCAGGGCCCCGGCCACGGTGAAGCCGAAGCGCCGGTTCAGGGCCCGCGCCGCTCGCGGCGCGGTTGGCGTTTCAATGTAGGGGGGTGCCTCCATGCGATTGCTTATTGCTTATTTGGAAGGGCTGAGGAAAAAACGGTTCTGCTGCTGTATTGTCTGCCCAAACCCGCTCGCCGAGCGTAGCGGGCGGCCACGGCCTCGTTGCCCAAGGTCCGGTACGCCTCCGCTAGCCCATTCAGCAGCTGCTGGTTGGTGGAGTCGGCCCGCAGGGCGGCGCGCTGCGCAACGATGCGCGTCAGCAGGTTGTGGAGGCCGGCCAGGGGGCCCGGGTTGCCGGCCCGCGCCCGGGCATACGCCACGTAGGGCAGGGCTTGCGTGGGCTGGTCGAGGCGCAGGTGCAGCACGAACAACTGCTGGGCCAGCGCGGCGCTGGGTTGCAGCTGGAAAGCCTTCTGCAAGTACAGAACCGCCTGTTCGGGGCGGCTCACCGCCGCGCTGAAGTTGGCCGCGTACCGGTAGAAGGTGGGGTCGTAGGGGTATTCCAGCATCACGGCCTCGGCCACGCGCAGGGCCCCCCGTGCGTCCTTCGCCCGCAGGTAGTGGTTCATCAGGCGCTCCATTGCCTCGTTCCAGGTGAGCTTTTTGGTGAGCAGGGCCCCGGCCAGCTGTTCCTCAACCGAGGGGCCGGGCCGCAAGGCCGCAGCCCGGGGCGCGGCGAAGGGCCAGCCTTGCCGGAGAACCGCCACTTCGTAGGCGCCCTTCAGCGAATCGACCGCCGTAACCGGCATTTGCTGCTCCAGCTCGGCAAACGACATTTCGTGCGCCGGGGCGGCCCACAGGTGCTGCCGTTGCAGGGCCTGGTAAAAGGCGTCCGAGAGCAGGGCGTAGCCGTGCAAGGTGGGGTGCACGTGCTCGAGCAGCAGCTCGCGGCCCAGAATGCCGTGCGGCGACTGCTGCCGGAACCGCCGCTCGGCGTCCACCACGAACACCCCCGGGTAGCGGGCGGGCAGGGCCCGGATGATCCGGTTCATGGCCTCCGGGGCCCGGAACCGGAGCAGGTCCAGCTCCTTGGCCGCCGCGTACTGGTGCTGCGCCGCGCCAAACTGGCCCCGGCGGTAGCTGGCGGCGGCCCGCCGGTACTGCGCAGCGGCCGACGCCGCGGGCGGCCCCGGGGCGCTAACGAAGGGCGGCAGGTCCTTCTCGTTGCCCACCAGCGTACTGACGAACACCGGCACCCGGCGGCTGGAAAGCAGTGCGCACAACCGGCCCAGGTTGTCGTCGAACTGGCGCAGGCCGTGCGCATAAGCCGCTGAGCCGTAGGCGATGCGCTGGTCGGCGGCCATGCGCTGCATCAGCGTGGCCCGCGTATCGACCCGCGCCCCGCCCAGCGCGGCGCGGGCGGCCGCCAGCCCCTGGCCCAGGGCCTGCACCAGGCGCAGGCCGCGCCGCTGCGCCAGCCAGCGCACTAGGCCGGGGCGGCTGCCCAGCCGACTAGTCGAGCCCACGCCCAGGGCCCCGTAGTACTCGTTGTGGCCCACGTACACGAGCACGGCGTCGGGGGCGTAGTCCACCAGCTCTTCGGCAAAGCCCAGGGCGGTGTAGGAGTTCACGGCGGTCATGGCCAGGTTGATGACTTCCACGTTGCGCTGCGGCAGCGCGTGCAGCAAGCGGTACTGCAGCCAGCGGTGGAACGAGCCGTTGTGCATGTAAGGGTAGCCGATGGTCGTCGACTCGCCCAGCACGAACACCCGGAACGTGCCCGGGGCTTTGCGTTTGAGAAACGGCTCAAAATTACCCACGGGGGCGTTTTCGGCCTGGGTGAAATAGCGGCGCGAGGCGTAGGGATTCATCACCCAGTAGGCCGGGTGCTCGGCGTCCGTCACGAATAGGCGCAAGTCGTGGCCGTAGCCCGCCAGGCGCAGGGCACCCTCCAGCAGCGCCAGCAGGGCCAGGGGCAGTGCCAGCGCGATGCCCCGGAACAGCCACCGCCGGCGCGGCGACAGCCGGGCCGCGGGGGCGGGCGGGGAGGCAGGAGCTACTGGCGGGTGCATGCCGTTGGGAAAAGGTGAATCACTGCGCCGACAACGTTACGCTGGCCACCCGGCGGGGCAGCCACACCTGCATTTGCCCCGCGCCCCGGTTGGCCCAGGCGTAGTAAGGGATGGCCGTAATCGGCCGCGGGGCCGTGCTCACCGAAGCGCCGTCGGCCCCGATGGTTACCACCGGCACCTCGGCTTGCAGCGCGACCACGCCCTGCAACAGGTCCGGCCGGAAGCGGGCCGTGAACTGCGCTTGGTCGGGCACCACCACGTTGAGGACCTGGCCGCCGTTGTCAGGGTGTTCGAGGCAGTACACGAGGGGCCCCCGCTGCAGGGCCACCCGGTTTCGGTCCTGCTGCACGCTGTCGCTGGCCACCACGCGGCGCACGGGCATGGGCAAGTTCAGGGCCACAACGTCGCCCTTTCTCCAGGTCCGCTCAATCACCGCGTAGCCGTCGCGCAGCACCGGGCGCACCGCCTGGCCGTTGACGGCCAGCGTGAAGCGCTCGGCGTTCTGGTCGGCGTAGCGGTAGGTGGGGCCCGGCACGGGCTGGTTGCGGGCCCAGCCCGGAATGCGCACCCAGAGTGGAAACTTCTGGCCGTGGGCGGGCGAAACGGTCAGCCGCACGGCCCCATCCCAGGGGTAGTTGGTTTGCTGCTGAATGGTGACCGGACCTCTCTTCAGGGCGATGGTCGCGGTGCTGCCCACGAACAGGTTCACCCACACCGCGTCGTTGGACTTGGCGTAGAGGTAGCCGCCCAGCGACTCCACCAGGCGGGAGATGTTGGACGGGCAGCAGGCGGTGCCGAACCAGGCACTCCGCGCTTGCTGGCCCCCCGAGGCCAGCGGGTTGCCGTAAAAAAACCGGTCGCCGCGCAGCGACAAGCCGTCCAGGGCCCCGTTGTAGAGGCTGCGCTCCAGCACGTCCACGTACTTGCTCTCGCCGGTCAGCAGGTTCATGCGCTGGTTCCACAGCACCATGCCCACCGAGGCGCAGGTTTCGCAGTAAGCCTGCTCGTTGGGCAAGTCGTAGTCGTGGCTGAAACCCTCGTTGCTGCCCGACGAGCCGATGCCACCCGTTACGTACATGTTCCGGTACACCACGTCCTCCCACACCTGCTTCATGGCGTTCAGGTAGCCGGTATCGCCTTTGGCGGCCCCCACGTCGGCGGCGCCGGTGTACAAGTACATGGCCCGCACCGCGTGGCCGGTAATTTCTTTTTGGTCCTTGACCGGCACGCCGTCCTGGCAATAGTTGGGGCCCCACTCGGCGTTGTTCCAGATAGCGCCTTTGCCGTAGCCGTGGCCCCGCTGCTGCAAGTACCAGTCGGCCAGGTCCAGGTATTTTTTGTTGCCGGTGGCGGCGGACAGCTTCACCAGGGCCAGCTCAATCTCTTCGTGTCCCGACACCCAGTGGCGGTTCGGCACCCGAAACGTGGCGTCGAGGTTGTCCGCCACCCGCACCGCTACGCCGAGCAGCTTGCGTTTGCCGGTGGTGTTGTAGTACGCCACGGCCGCTTCCAGCAGGTGGCCGGCGTTGTAGTCCTCGTGCTTTTCCATGTCGGTCCAGCGCTGGTCCAGGCCCGAAAGCGCGTAGTAGGTGTTGAGGTAGCCGTCGGGCTGCTGGGCCGCCGCAATCTTGTCCACCCACTCGTCGGCCTTGCTTTCCAGGGCCGCGTCCGGGTGGTTTTTCAGCGAGTACGCAATGGCCTCCAGCGCTTTGTACACGTCGGAGTCGTCGAAGTAAATGCCTTCGTGCTTTTCGCCGGCCTTGCGGGCAACCTTCTCAAAGTTGCGGATGCGCCCCGTTTTCGTTTCGGTCTGCTCCACGCACACCGGGAGGGTCACGGCGCTCACGCTCGCAATCCGGGGCTGCCAGAACCGGTCAGTAATTTGGACCTGCGCGAAGCCGACCGGCTCGCGGTGCTGCAAAGCAGACTGGGCCGGGCAGGCGGCCGCCCAGGCAAAGCCGAAAGCCAACGTGCAGGTAGTCACTAGTTTTCTCATGTAAGTTGGGCGAACAAATGAGGAGAACCGCGGTGGCGGCAACCGATCCGCCACCGCAGTTCTCGGTTCGGTGATCCAGCACCTTTCGTGGCCGGCAGCCGGTCGCGCGTTGCCCGTCCGCTAGCTAGTAGCCCGAGTTCTGGGTGATGTTGGGGTTGGCCCCCAGCTGAATTTCGGGCAGCGGAAACACCGTGCGGTAATCGCCCTGGGGCTTGTGCGAGAGCCAGCTCTTGGTCGTGAACGTCCCGAACCGAATCATATCCCGCCGCCGGTGCCCTTCCCAGGCAAACTCCCAGCCCAGCTCGTCCAGGAACCGGCCGTAGGGCACGGTGGCGGTGTTGCCGGGGTCCACGATTTTGTATTTCTCCACGTACCCGTACCGGTACTGGCTGTTCTGCGCCAGCTGGGCCCCGGTTACGGCCGCTTTTGCCGGGGTTTTTTGGAAGCCGTGCTGGGCCCGCACCTGCGACACCAGCGCGGCGGCCTCGGCGCTGCTGCCGGTGCGCAGCAGGCACTCGGCCTTCATGAGCAGCACTTCCGCGTAGCGAAAAAAGGGAAAGTCGTTGTTGAGGCTGCTCAGGGCCCCCACCTTCACCTCGAACTTGTTCATCCGGAAGCCTTCGGTTTCGCCCGTGAACAGGCCGTCGGGCAGGTCTTTGGTGAGCACGAACGGCTTGCCCGACGTTTGGATGTCGCTGCCGTCCAAGGCCTTCTGCTGCCCCATCAGCCAGGTGTTGGGCAAGCGCTCGTCGTCGGCGTCATAGGTGTCGATGAACTGCGGCACGCCCATCGCCGAGCCGAAGCCCCACGGCGTGGCCTGCATGTTGGACTTGGCCTTCAGGGCCCCGTGCCACGAGAACATCTCCGCGAAAAAACCGGTGCCGCGGTTTTCGTCAAAGGGCACGGCGAACACAATCTCCGCCGACCGCTCGTTGTCCGTCTTGAAAATGTCGCGGTAGTTGGGTTCCAGGCTGTACTTGCCGATGATGTCGTTGCACTGCGCCAGGCACTCCGTCCACTTTTCCTCCCCGGTGTACACCTTGGCGTTGAGGTACACGTTGGCGAGCAGGGCCTTGGCGGCCCACTTGTTGAAGCGGCCGTAAGTGGCCGGGGTCCGGTCTTCGCTCAGCGCGGGCAGCGCCGCCGTAATTTCGGCCACCACGAACTGGTAAATTTCCTTGCGGGTGGCCTTGGCCGGCAGCTCCGTGGTCTGGGTCACCACCAGCGGCGCGTCGCCGAAGTTGTCGAGCACGAGCCAGTAAAAAAAGGCCCGCGCCACGCGCATCTCGGCCACCAGGGCTTCCTTGGTGGTGCCGGCGGGGGGCGGGATTTTGCCCGAGCCCAACTGGTCGATGACCCGGTTGGCGTTCAGGGCCCCTTGGTAGAGCGAGTTCCACAACTCGTTGAGCTGCGGGTTGGTGGAGTTCCAGGTGTGCAGGTGAATGCGCTTGTAGATGCCGCCGTCGTCCCAACCCGACGCGTTGGCGGGCATCACGATTTCGTCGGACGACGTTTCCTGGAGCATGTAGTAGTTGGTGTGGCTGAAGAGCCCGCGCATGTTGGCGTACACGATGCCCGTGGCCCCGTAGGCGTTGTCGTAGCCGTAGGTGGCCTCCGTCACGTCGGAGTACACCTTTTCGTCGAGGCTGTTGTTGCAAGCCCCCAGGGCCCCCAGCAGCAATAAAAGGCCCAGGGGCCGGAAGTTCAGCTTTTTCATGGGTGTGGGTTTGCGGCGGAGGCCACTTAAAACGTGACGAACAGCCCGGCCGTGTAGGTCCGGGTAGCGGGGTAGCGGTTGCGGCTGTCCACGCCGGGCACGAGGAAGTCGTTGTTGTAGTTCGCGCTGATTTCCGGGTCGATGCCGGAGTAGCCGGTGAAAGTGACCAGGTTGTTGGCCGACACGTAAAGCCGCAGGCGCTTCACGTACTGGCTCTTCAGGTTCAGGTTGTAGCCCAGCGTGATGTTGTCGATTTTCCAGTAGTCGCCCTTTTCCACGTAGTAGCTCACGTACTGCAACGACTGGTCGTCGGCCAGCGGCCGCTTGCCGTACACGTTGTCGAAGGTGGTGGCGAACACGTTGCCACGGTTCAGCATCACGGGCGCTTCGTAGTACATGCGGGTGATGTTCAGGATCTGAAAGCCGAAGGCCCCGCGCATGGTCACGTTCAGGTCAAAGTTTTTGTAGGTCACGTTGTTGTTCCAGGCCAGGTAGCGCTTGGGGGTGCCGTTGCCGAGGATTTGCTTGTCGTCGTTCTGCTGGTCGTTGATCGGCTTGGGGGCGCCGTCCTTGCCTTCGATGATCCAGTGGCCGTCCTGGTCGATGTCCACGGATTTGTAGCCGAAGAAATTGCCAATCGGCTGCCCGATCTGCACCCGGCTGATCGGTTGCTGGATGGGCTCGCCGGTGTTGCCCCGGTCGAAGTAGCCGCTGGCAATCGAAAAATTATCGTTGGAAAGCGAAACAATCCGGTTCTGATTGGCCGAGAAGTTCAGCGACGTGTTCCATTGCAAGCCGCCGGCTTTTTGCACGGGCGTGCCGTTCAACTGCACCTCGACGCCCTTGTTTTCCAGCACCGCGGCGTTGGCCAGCAGCGTGCCGAACAGGTAGGGCGGTGTGGGCACGGGGTAGTCCACGAGCAGGTCCTTGGTCCGGCGCTTGTACGCGTCGATCGAGCCGGAGAGGCGGTTGCCCAGGAACCCAAAGTCCAGCCCGACGTTGGTTTCTTCCTTGGTTTCCCACTTCAGGTTGGGGTTGGCGTTGTTGACGGGGGCCACCGCTTGAATCCACTGGCCGTTGTAGTAGGTATTGGTGCCGAAGCCCAGGCGGTTCAGGGACTGGTAGGGGGCCCCCGGCTCGGTGCCGGTCACGCCGTAGCCGGCCCGCAGCTTCAGCGCGCTCACCTGCGAAGCCCCGCTCAGAAAAGCTTCTTTTTGGATGTTCCAGCCGGCCGACACCGCCGGGAAGTTGCCGTACTTGTTGTTGACGCCGAATTTGGACGACCCTTCGCGCCGGAGGCTGGCCATCAGCAGGTACTTGTCGCGGAAGGCGTAGTTGAGCCGGCCAAAGTAGCTAATCAACTTGTTCTGCGACTGATACGACGACTGCGTGGCCTGCCCGCGCGAGAGGGCCAGGCCGGCCCCGATGTTGTTGTAGGTGTAGTCGTCGGTCGGGAAATCGTAGTTCTGCATGTAATAATTCTCGTAGGTGTACTCCCGCCAGCTGTACCCCGCCAAGGCCGTGAAATTGTGGTTGCCCAGCGTTTTGTTGTACTGGCCGGTCAGTTCCATCAGGTCTTCCAATTGCCGGGTCGTGCCGCGGGAGGCGTACCCGTTCCGGCCGTCGTGGACGGTAGAGTAGTGCTTGCGGGTTTCGTAGTAGCCACGGGTGTCGTTGTTGAGGTCTCGGGACCCCAACAAGTTTATTTTCAAGTCGTTGATGGGCGTGTACGACGCGTTGCCGTAGGCCCGCAGGTTCGTGTTCTTGTTCTGCCCCACGGTTTCGTTCAGCAGCGCCACCGGGTTGGCGTAATCCGTTCGGTCGACGTGCTCTACCCAGTTGCCTTGGGCATCTTTCGGCTGGTCGGTCGGGTTATAGTTCAGCGCGTTGCGGTACACTGCGGTGTTGAAAGTACTCCCGTCGCCGCCCACATCGGCCCCTAAAAACGAAGTTCGCTGGCTGCCGAGGACGTTGCCGTCCAGCCGGACCTTTCCGTCGAACATGTTGTGAATCACCTCGAACCGGGGGAAGAGCACCACATTGTCCGATTTTTTGATGAGGCCCTGGAGGCTGCGGTAGTTGACGTTGGCGATGTACTGAGTGGTGCGGCTGCCGCCCCGCAGGCTGACGTTGTACACCTGCGAGAGCGGCGTGCGCGTCACCTCGTCGAGCCAGTTGGTGCTGCTGCCGTAGTCCACGGCTCCCGGGTGGCCCACGGCGATTTGCCGGTACTGGTCGGCGTTCAGGAAATTGAGCCGCCGGGTGATGCTCTGGGTCGTGAAGTAGCTGTTCACCTCCACCGCGGTCGGGGTGTCGCCCTTCACTTTACGGGTCGTAATCAGGATTACCCCGTTGTTGCCCCGCGTGCCGTAAATAGCCGCCGCCGACCCGTCTTTCAGCACGTCCACCGACTCGATGTCCTCCGGGGCCACGGTGTTCAGGGTGCCGGGCACGCCGTCGATCAGGATCAGGGGCCCCGTGCCGGAATTGATGGTGTTCAGCCCCCGGATGCTGATGAGGGAAGTGGCGGTCGGGTCGCCGCTGGAGCTGTTGACCGCCAGGCCCGGCACCTTGCCCCGGATGAGCTGCGCCGCGTCGTTCACCGAACCTTTCACGAAGTCCTCCGATTTGACGCTGGCAATCGCGCTGGTGATTTGTTCGCGTTTTTGCGTGCCGTAGCCCACCACCACCACTTCGTTGAGCGCCTGGGCATCCTCTTGCAGCGTCACGGCCAGGTCGCTGGTGGCGCCCGTGATGGCCACTTCCCGGCGCGCGTAGCCCACGTTGCTGAACACGAGGGTGCTGCCCTCGGGCACGTCGAGGGTGAAAGCGCCGCTGGCGTTGGTTTGGGTGCCGGTGGTGGAGCCCTTCACCAGCACGGTCACGCCCGGCAGGCCTTCGCCGTTGGCCTGCGTCACGCGGCCCGAAACGGGTACCGTGGCCCCGGGCTGGCCGGCGGAATCCAGCAGCCGCAGAACGACGCGGTTGCCCTGCACCTCGTACTGGGTGCGGACCGGGGTCAGCAACTGGTTCAACACCTGCGCCAGCGGTTCTTTCACAACGTCGATCGTGACCCGCCGGTCCGAGCCGATGAGCTCCGGACTGTACACGAACCGCGCATTCAACTGCTTTTCCAGCTGATTTAGCGCTACTTCAATCGTTTGCGCCCGGGCGTGAAAAGTAACTTTCTGGTCCAATTGCAGCTGCGCCATGACGGGGTGCGCTGTAGCCATGCCCGCCATCAGGCCGGCCAGTAAGAGCTGCAGGGTGAATACCTTCAGAGGCAAGCCCAAAAACCGGGGGTAGGGTAGGGGGTGTTTCATGGCGTGTAATCGATTGTGCAAGGAATTTTTGAAACCACGGCTCACGGAAAACAAACCAAGCGGCGGCGGCCGCAGGCTCAGAAATTGCACTTACTCAGGGCCGGGGCCCTGCCTTTCGGGCGGGCTGGCAACCGGCGCTGGGCCCGGCGTACCGCGCGCCCACGCTACTGGGCAGCAGGACAGCCGCTGCTGATAAATCGAATCTGCGCGTCGTCAATTTTTTGATAACTCGCGTCCAACGCTTTGCACAGCAGGTCAAGCTTATTGAATAAGGATTCGTCGTAAAAAGTGATGGTGACCGTGCAGTGGGCCAGTTGGGCTTGGTCGTAGATGATATCCACGCCGTAGGCGTCCCGCAGGGCCGCCAATACTTCGGCCACCGGTCGCTTTTTGAACTCAAACAGGTGGGGAACGAGCACGACGGGCTCGGCCACCAAGTGCCGCCGCAGTTGCTTTTCTGCGGGGGAGTACACCACTTCCTGGTTGGGCAGCAAAACCACGCCTGTCGCCGCCGGGCGCAGGGGGGTGGCGGCCAGTTGCGCCCCGGCCCGGGCTTGCACCGAAACCCGGCCTTCCCGCACGGCCACGGTCGCGCTCCGGCCGGCAAAAGCCTTCACCATAAAGCTGGTGCCCAACACAGTAGTTACCACTTCGTTAGTGTACACCAAAAACGGCTGCGCCGGGTTCTTGTGCACTTTAAAGAAGGCTTGGCCCACTAAGTACACCTCCCGGCGGGGCCCCGCAAGCCCGGGCCGGTACTTGAGGCTGCTGCCCGGGTACAAGGTCACCGCTGAGCCGTCCTGCAAGGCAAAGGCCTGGGGCTGCGCCGTGCCGTTGGCGCGTAGCGTCCACGGGCCGGGGGCAGCGGGCGTCGAGGGGCGCGTCCAACGGCCGGGCGTTAAAAGCGCCAGCCCCACGGCGGCCGGCACCAGGACCGCCGCGGCCGCCCAGCGCAGGGCCGGCGCGCGCCAGGCCGAGGCGGGGTGCGCCACTACCTTGGCCGCCGGCGCCCCTTCCGCGTTGATGCGGGCTTCGATGCGCTGCCAGACGGCCGCCTGAACCGCTGCCCGCGCCGATTGGGACAACTCCAGGTTTTCGCTTTGCCCCAGCCGGTTCGCCCACTGCTCAACGACTTGTCGCTCGCCGGGCCCACTGCGGCCGGCAAGGTAGCGCTCCAGCATTTCTTTGAATTCGGGCTCGGTCATGACAACGGCGGTTGGGCGGCTCTTAAAAGGAAGACGCACAACTGAACCGAGACCCTAAAGACGCTGCATATTTTTTCTGGCTTCCCGCGGCGGCTCCCGTAGCCCACGCCCAGCGGGGCGGCAACGGCCTACCGGGGGGCTCATGGCCCGGGGCCGCCCCGAACCTTACTTAAAAAAACAGGAACCACGGGAGCACCGTCAAAAAGTCGCGCAGATGCTTACGCAAGAATTTAAGCGATTTGGTCAGGTGGTACTCCACGGCCTTAGGGGAAACGTTGAGCCGCAGGGAAATCTCCTGCACGGAGTAATGCTCGAGGCGGTTGAGACGAAATACCTCCTGCGACTTTTCCGGCAGCTGCCCAACTCCTTTTAGAAAGGCCGTCGACAGGTCAGCGGCCGCGAGGCCCTCCTCCGTCTCCTGGGTGGCGGCTTCCTGGCGCATCAGACAGTACTCGATGTAGCCCTCACGAATTTTTTGGGAGCGCACGTAACTGATTACCCGGTGGTTGATGGCCGCCAAAAGGTAGCTTTCGAGGTGGTCAATGGCGTGCTGTGCCCGTTTGAACCACAACGCCTCGAATAAATCCTGCACCAGTTCCTCGGCGGCGGCTCGGCACTTTAGTTTGCGGTAGGCTAGGGCAAAAATTCGGTACCAGTAGCGCTCATAAATTTCTGCAAAGGCGCCTTGGTCGTCGGCGCGGAGGGCGCTTAACAGCCTTTCGTCCGGATAAGATGCAAACGTCTGCGACCGCGAGGAGGACACGAAGCAAGGAAGATTAGGGTGGGAGGGCCTGGGTGGTAAATGTACAGCGTTTTCCTAACCTATTTATCGGTCGATAAACGCATTAAAACGCGGGCAGAGGCCTGCTCAGGGGCTCTACTCCAACTGCTTAGCCAATACTTTGCGCCGTCCTATACTGCCCACTGTATAAACTTGGCGGGGTACTCGCGTCGCTCTTGGCTGAGGTAGTCCAGTGAAAATATACGCCGGCCTTTAAAGCGGAATGTGTGCGCCAGGTGGCCGCCGGGGCCCGGCAAACGGACGTGGCCCGGGCGCGGGGTCTGTCGCCCGCCCTGCGCGGCCGTTGGCAGCGCCAAGCGTTGGCCGAGGCCGTGCCCAGCAGCGCGGCGCGCGCCGGGACCAGGCGCTGGCGCGCCGAGTTGCGGCGCGTGGAGCAGGAGCGCGACATGTTAAAAAAAGGCGTGACCAGTTGCCTGCTGTAAGCGCCGGTTCCCCCAACCGCCTCCGTGATGAGCCGCTACCCGTTCGTCGAGCAAGTAGCAGCTACGGGGCCCGTGCCGGTGCTCTGCCGCGTGCTGCGCGTGAGCAGCGCCGGCTGTTAGCAGTGGCTGGGCCGACCAGCCAAGCCCCCAACTACTTGGCAGGTAGTAGCTAGTGCCGCGTTTGAACGGCGTGCTCGCCGGTATGGCACCCGCCGCATGCGGGCCGAATTGCCCGCCGAAGGCCACCCGGTCGGACGCTAGGCCTTGCGTACCTGGTTGCGCCGCCCGGGCTTACGGGCCCTGACTGCGCACCCGCAGCGCCCGCGCACCACGGTGGTCGACCCGGCCGCCCTGGTGGCTGAAAACTTGCGCTGAGGTCAACCAGCGCCGACGGTCCCTAATCAAGTATGGGTGGGCGATAGCACGTGCCTGCCGCTGGTGGGCGGGCGTTGGGGCTACCTGGCGCGATGCCTACTCCCGACGCGTGGTGGGCTGGCACCTGGACGTGCAGATGCCCACCGAGCTGGTGCTCGTGTCCTTGGAGCAAGCCTTAAGGCTATGTCAGCCGCCACCGGGCTCGGTTTGCCCGGCCGAGAGAAGTCCAGCGTGACGTGCTGGTCATAAGCCCAGCGGTCGAGCGCCTGGCTAATAAATTCGCTGCCATTATCGACCTGGATGCGCTCAGGCACCACGCCCACTTCCTGGTGTAAGCGTTGCACCACGGCCACGACGTCTTCGCCTTTGAGTGACTGGCCGACGTGAATAGCCAGGCACTGGCGACTAAAATTATCAACTATCGTTAAGGCGCGGATTTTGCGGCCATCGAAGAGGTTATCGGCCACGAAGTCCATGCGCCAGCACTGATGGGGGCGGCCCATTGGTAGGCGTTCCAACCGGTGCGCAGCTGCCCGATTGCGCCTGGGCCGCTTGCTGCGTAAGTTCAAGCCTTCCAAGCAGTACAGCCGGTGTACACGCTTGTGATTATCCATCCAACCTTCCCGACGTAGTAGGATATAGAGGCGCTGACTGCCATAGCGTACCCGTACTTGCGCCAGTTCCCGCAACCGCTGGCGTAAGACGGTGTCATCTCGGCCGTGCGCTTTATAGGCCCAACTGGCGCGTTGCAAACAAATGACGCGACAGGCCCGGCGGGCCGAGATTCGATAGGCGTCGATCAGGTGTTGGGCCGCGTGCCGATGCTGCACGGGTTTTAAAACTTTTTTTTGAGCACGTCCTGCAGCATCTGCTTGTCGAGGCTTAGGTCGGCTACAAGCTGTTTGAGGTGCTGGTTTTCCTCTTCTAACTGCCGGAGTCGCCGCAGTTCGGGCACGCCCAGGCCACCGTACTTTTTCTTCCAGTTGTAGTACGTAGCCTCGCTGATACTCATCTTCCGGCATACTTCGGCGACGGTGATGCCGGTGTCGGCCTGGCGCAGGGCAAACACGATTTGGGCCTCGGTGAATTTGGTCTTTTTCATGGCACTGTCTCTTGGATTTAAGGTATGACAAGTGCCCGATTTTCTTTACTTTACAGTGGCCTAGTTTAGTGGGAGGAGGTCACAAACATTCGCAGTTCATGCAAACTCCACTTTCCCTACACCACGTGCCCTACGAGAGTTTGAAGACGGCCATTCGCAAACACGTGCTCTTCAGCGACGAGGAGGCCGCGACGTTCTGCAACGCCTTTCAGCCCCGAGTGTACAAGCCCAAAGAATACTTGCTGCGGGCCGGGGAAACATGCCGGTTTGAGGGGTTCGTGGCGCAGGGATGCCTGCGGGTTTTTGCCCTGGACGCCCACGGCAACGAGCACGTGCTGTATTTCGCCCCGGAAGGCTGGTGGGTGGGCGACATCGACAGCTTCACCACCCAGCAGCCGTCGTGGCTCTTCATCCAGGCGTTGGAAGGCAGCACGGTCCTGCAGATAACCCCGGCGGACAAGGAACGCCTATACGCCGCGCTGCCGCCCACCGAAAAGCTTTTCCGCATCATGGGCCAGAAGACGCTCGTGGCGTGGCAGCGCCGAATGCTCGCGGCCCTGAGCCAACCCGCCGAGGAGCGCTACCTGGCCTTTGTTCGTAGATACCCTGACCTTGCCCAACGCCTCAATCAGCAGCAGGTGGCTGCCTACCTGGGCATTACCCATGAGTTTTTGAGCAAAATCCGCAAGCGGCTGGCGCAGAAAAAATAGTGTTGCAGCGGGGTTTTTTTGAACTAGTTCAAAGGCCGCCGCTTGCGCAGCAAATAATTTTGCTGCTGCTCCGCTCCCAAACGAGCCCTTACAAGGTGCCTTTGTAAGCTGGAAACGGGGTTGCCGTTAGCTGGTTTGGGTGCGTCCGAAAGGCGCACTTTGTTGAACAGTACCTATGAGGGGTTGCCAAAGCCCCCGGCGTAGTTGGTATTTGTTTCACTTACGTAATCTGGTGCCATGCATGCAAGAGAAACCATCACGGATTATTACGCGCGGTATGCCCCGGGGCGCACGGCGGCCGGGCAAGTCAGCGTCCACCGCATCGAGGACTTTGCCAAACCCGCGGTGTTTCCGCTGGTGCGGCGGGACTTTTACAAGATAAAGCTGCTGAACAATGCCCAGGGGGTGTTAACGTACGCCGACCAGCACGTGGCCATTAACGCGAGCGCCCTGGTGTTTGTCAATCCGCAGATTCCCTATTCCTGGCAGCGGCTCTCGGGCAGCGAAACCGGCTTCACCTGCTGGTTCACCGAGGATTTTTTGACCCAGCAGTTGCGCCCCCTGAGCATGGCCGGTTCGCCCCTGTTCCGGGTGGGGGGCACGCCGGTGTTATTTCCGTCCCCGGCAGTGGTTGGCCGGCTTAGCACCTTATTTGAGCTCCTGCTGACGGAGGTGCAGTCGCCGTACGTGCACAAGTACGACCTGGTGCGCAACTACGTGCACATCATCCTGCACGAGTCCCTTAAGCTCCTGCCCGCCGCGCCCGCTTACCCCCCGCTAACGCCCGCCGCCCGCCTCAGCGCCCGGTTTCTGGACTTGCTGAACCGGCAATTTCCCGTCACGACGCCGCACCAGCCCCTGCCCCTCAAAAACGCGAATGAATTCGCGCAGCAACTGGCCGTGCACCCCAACCACCTCAACAAAGCGCTGAGCACGGTAACGGCGAAAACCACGACCCAGCACGTCGCCGAACGGATCTTTGCCGAAGCCAAGGCCCTCCTGCAGCAGCACAGCGACTGGAGCATTGCCGACATCGGCTACTGCCTGGGCTTTGAGCACGCGTCCAATTTCGTTCATTTCTTCAAAAAGCAGGCCGGGCAGCCGCCCCACCACTACCGGCAGCAGCCGGGTGCGCTTTCATCATTTTTGGCTTGATTGGCACAACGCCGCCGGGCCGCCCGTCCCGAATTTTGCCTTATTCCGCGGGAGTTTCCGCACAGGACCCAACCTCAATAAGGCAATAGCATGGAACCTAGCTTAAAAGGCAAAGTCGCCGTCATCACCGGCGGCGGGCAAGGGGTGGGCTTCGGCATCGCGCAGGAGTTTATAGCAGCCGGGGCCGCAGTCGTTATCACCGGCCGGGAACAGGCAAAACTTGACCAAGCGGTCGCGCAACTGGGGCCGCAGAGTTCGGGCTTCGTGGCGGATGTTTCGAAATTAGCCGAGATGGAGGCCATGTTTGCCGCCGTGATGGCCCGGCACGGCCGGCTCGACACGGTGGTGGCCAACGCCATTACGAACGCCAACGGCCCACTCGGCACGATTACCGAAGCGCAGTGGGACAAAACCTTTAACACCAACGCCAAGGGCGTGCTGTTTTCCGTGCAGCCCGCGCTGCCGCTGATGCAGCAACACGGCGGGGGCACGTTCGTGCTCATCGGCTCGACGGCCTCGGTACAGCCGCCGCCGGCCATGAGCCTCTACGGCGGCGCGAAGGCGGCCGTGCGCTGCATGATTCGCGCCTGGATTCAGGACATCAAGGGGTCGAACGTCCGCATCAACATGCTCAGCGCCGGGGCCATCAACACGCCCTCGCTGCGCACGGCGCTCGCGTCCGCCTCCGGGGCTGATAAAGTGGACGAAGCCGTTCAGAAAATGGGCGAGGGCAACCCCTTGGGCCGGGTGGGCGAACCCCGCGAGATTGGCAAGGCAGCGGTGTTTCTCGCCAGCGAAGCCTCCAGCTTCATCACCGGGATAGAACTTTTTGCCGACGGTGGCATGGCTCAGGTCTAAGGTCCTGACGGCCGCGAGCCAGCGGGGCCGCCAGGACCTACCTACGGCGTTTGGCCGACTAGCTACGCTGGCTCAGGTATCGAACGGCCGTTGGCGGGGCCTTAACAGCAGCTGAATGGGGTGAACTTCGTTCGCTTCTTCAGGCGGAAGGGCTGGGCTGACGGGACGTTGCGGCGGCGGTATCCGAAAAGGGCCGTTTGCGGGCCATATGGGCCGTTTTGCGCATCGGTGCATGGGACAGATGCGGCTTTTAGAACAAATTTTTAAGACTAGCCCACTACGTTTAATTTTACTAGGACTTACGCACTTTGAGGTATTTTAGGCAAAACTGCGCCTTTATGCTGACCCAAACCAAATACATCGAGTATCCGCTGAGTACGCCCCAGAACTACACCTGTACTCATTTGGCCGACCACCTGCCGGCGGTGAGCCACGACCAGGTAAACCGGTTTTTGCGCACCAGGGAGTTGCCGGCCAACCAGTTACGCGAGTTGGTGTTGCCGTTGCTGCAGGACTCGCCCGATGCGTTTCTGCTCGTGGACGACAGTGTACAGGACAAGCGCTACAGCCGCTTCATTGACGTGGCTAAGCGCCAGTACTCGGGCGCGGTGCAGGGCATGGTCACCGGCATCGGCTTAGTCAATCTGGTGCACAGCAGCGGCCAGGCCGGCGACTTTCTGCCCCTGGACTACCGCGTGTGTGCCCCCGACCACGACCAATTGACCAAAAACGACCATTTCTTAGCCATGTTCGACCAAGTCGTCGCCGAAGGCAAGCTGCTGGCGCGCACCATTGTGTTTGACGCCTGGTACGCGGGTAGCACCAACCTGAAGCGCATTCACCGCGCGGGCTGGACTTTTTTCACGACCCTGAAAAGCAACCGCTTGGTGAGCTTGAGTAAGGAAAGCGGTTATCAAGCCCTGGACACGCTGGAGCCCCCGGCCAAAGGCTGGAGCCGGGGCGTGGAAGTGCGCCTGAAAGAAGTGCCTTTTGGGGTAAAACTCTTCAAGCTGGTGGCCACGAACGGCGGCATTGAATGGGTCATTACCAACCACTTGGCTACGCACCTCACGCGCGAGATGGTCATCGAGGCCGTGCAGGTGCGCTGGCAGGCAGAAGAGTTTCACCGCAGCTTCAAGCAGCTGACCGGCGCCGAGAAGTGCCAGTGCCGCAAAGCCACGGCCCAACGCAACCATCTAGCCTGCTGCTACTTAGCCTGGGTCGCGCTGCGCCAACATGCCCAGCGTATCAGGCAAACCATGTATCAAGCCCACCAACAGCAATGGGCGCCGTATCTGCGGCAGCTGCTGCAAAATCCCCTCATCCAAGCACTTGTATAATCGAGTGCGTAAGTCCTATTTACTAATCCAACCACATGGAAAATGGAATCAAAGGCAAAGTCGTCGTTATCACGGGGGCCAGCAGCGGCATCGGGGAGGCCACGGCGCTGCTGCTCGCAAAGCGCGGGGCAAAAGTGGTGCTCGGGGCGCGGGGCCCGGAACGCCTGGCCGCGCTGACGGCCCGCATCGTGGCGGCGGGCGGGGAGGCGGTTTGCGTGCCCACCGACGTAAAAAAGCGGGCCGACCTAACGGCCCTGGTCGCGTTGGCCCAGGAGCGGTACGGCCAACTGGACGTGCTCATCAACAACGCCGGCGTTGGTCCCCTGTCGCTGCTCGAAGACCTGCGCGTCGAGGACTGGGAAGAGATGATTGACGTCAACATCAAAGGAACGTTGTACGGCATTGCGGCCGGACTGCCGGTTTTCCGGCAGCAGGGATTTGGCCACTTCATCAACATTATTTCGACCGCCGGGCTTAAAATCGTGCCGCTACAAGCGGTGTACGCGGGCACGAAAAACGCCGTGCGCACCATCTCCGAGGGGCTGCGCCAGGAGGCCGGCGACAAGCTGCGCGTCACCAGCATTTCGCCAGGTTTCGTCAAGACGAATTTTGCGGAATCGATGACCAACCCCGAAGCGAAGGCCCAAATCGTCGACGCAATGGACAAAATGGCCATCCCCCCGGCGGCTATTGCCCGCGCCGTGGCCTTCGCCATCGAGCAGCCGGCCGAGGTGGACGTGGGGGACATCGTGGTTCGACCGACCGCGCAAGGGTAAAGGGCAGCGGCTTGGCCGACCAGGGCCCGGCACGGCGCACGAGTTCGCTCGCAGGAACCAAAATCGGCGATTTCCAGCAGGACGGTTTTGCCAGTGAAAAAAAGATGAGGCGCGCGGGCCGCTGCGGCTCAAGGCTTCGGGTCAGGGGCTGGCAGGTAGGCGCGGGCCGCGCGCTCGGCCGGGTGGCGGCGGTCGGCGCACGACGGGTCGGCTGCCCGCGCGGCGGCCCGCTGGAGCCGCTGCGCCCGGTCGGCGTGGTGCGTGGGGTTGCTGGGGTCGAGCAGTTCCGCGCCGAATAGCTCGGGCGAATCGGTAAAGGCCAGCGCGACCCGGGGGCCGCGGCCGAAAATATGCGTCGGCTCGCGGCGGGCATTCGGCCCCCAGGTGGGCATGTATTGGGCGTAGAGCGCCCGTAGCGCGGTGAAGCCCGCCGGGTTCCAGCCCAGCGTGGCGTCAGTATAAGTGCGCAGGTCGGGCGAGAAAAAGCTCATCGTCCGGTCGAGGTCGTGGGCATTCTTGGCCGCAAAAAAATCGGCGAAGAAATCGCCTAACTCGGCCGAAGCGTAGGATGCGGCACGCAGGCCCGAAAATTCGTGGAGCATCGTCGTAGAAATAGTTTATAAACTTCTCATAATAAACCTCTCAGCACTAGATATTTACTGTCTGGTACATTCGATGCCGCCCGAAGCTCGCCTCGCCGTTAGACCGCTTTGGGACTCCGGGCGGTGTTGATTAGCGTGGGCAGTTTGTTTCACCCCCCGCTGCCCTTTCTTAGAGGGTGTAGGATAACTTAATCGTCAGGTTTCGATATTGTTCGTTTGGCG
>CAXTBA010000027.1:0-43040 GCA_964242665.1 uncultured Hymenobacter sp. | reverse complement strand
TCCGCTACGACCAAAACCGGGTGGTGCCCGTGTACCCGTCGTTTTTGCAGATGCGCCAGTACGAGCTGCTGGCCATTCATAACCGCCTCACGGACGTGGGCGTGAAACGCATCCGGCGGGTGGGCCACAGCCAGGAGTTCGAGCAGATACGGCCCTACGTGGCCGGCGACGACCCGCGCACCCTCAACTGGAAGGCCACCGCCCGCCGCGCCGGCACCGGGGCCGCCGACGCGCTGGTGGTGAACCACTTCCAGGACGAGCGCGCCCAGTCCGTGTATTGCCTCATCGACAAAGGCCGGGTGATGCGCATGCCTTTCGATGGCCTCAGCCTGCTCGACTACGCCATTAACGCCACGCTGGTGCTCAGCAACATTGCCCTGCTCAAGCACGACAAAGCCGGGCTGATTACCTTCTCCAACAAGCCGGGGGCCGCGTTGCTGGCCGACCGCCGACCCGGCCACCTGCTGAAGATTCTGGAACTGCTGTACCGCCAGAAAACGCAGTATTTGGAAACCGATTTCGCGCTGCTTTACGCCACCGTGCGGGCCCGCGTGCGGCAGCGCAGCCTGCTGGTACTATTTACCAATTTTGAGACGCTGCACGGCCTGGAGCGCCAATTGCCCTACCTGCGCCGTCTCAACCAGGACCACTTATTGTTGGTGGTTTTTTTCGAGAACACCGAGCTGCGCGCTTACTTGGCGGCCCCCGCCGAAACCACGGAGGACGTGTACAACCAAACCATCGCCGAAAAATTTGCCCAGGAAAAGCGCCAAATTGTGCTCGAATTGCAGCGCTACGGCATTTATTCGCTGCTGACGGTCCCGAAAGATTTGACGGCCAATACGATTAATAAATACTTGGAATTTAAAGCAAGAGGATTGATATGAGTTATTTTACGCAGTGTTTTGGGGTGTTGATCGCAAGGTTTCGCAGGGTTATTTTAAAAAAGCACGGCGAAACCCTGGGTTTTGACACGGTGAAACACTGCGTGAAACTGCTCACGCTGCTTAGCGGCATCCAAACCGCCGCTGCCCAACCCTCGCCCCTGCTGCCCAAGCCCACCGAGATACATTGGGGCACCGGCCGCCTTGCGCTGAAAATTCCGTTGCGTCTGCAAATAATCGGCCCTGCCGACCCGGCCGTGCGGCCGGCCGCGCTGCGCACGCTGGCCCGCCTGCACGGCCCCGGCAGCGCCCCCAAAGCGCCGGGGCCGGTGCTGCAAATCCGCTACGGACGCGCCGGCCAGGCCGCTAAGTTCGACCAAGAGCGCTACAGCCTGCGCACCACGCCGGGCGGCGTACTCATCGACGCGCCCACCGGCCTGGGCGTGCTTCGGGCCCTGGCCACGCTGGAGCAGCTGCCCTGCACCGAGAGAGGCCAGCGCTACCTGCCCGAGGCCGACATCCAGGACCAGCCGCGCTTTGCCTGGCGTGGGTTGTTAATTGACGCCGCCCGGCATTTCCTGCCGGTGGCAGTCATCAAGCGCAACCTTGACGGCATGGCGGCCGTGAAATTGAACGTGCTGCACTGGCACTTGTGCGACGACCAGGGCTTCCGAGTGGAAAGCAAGCTGCTGCCGCGCTTGCAGCAGGTAGCCGGGGCCGACGGCTACTATACCCAGGCCCAAGTGCGCGAAGTGGTGGCCTACGCCGCGGCGCGGGGCATTCGGGTGGTGCCGGAGTTTGACCTGCCGGGCCACACCGGGGCCCTGGTGGCGGCCTACCCGCGGCTGGGCTCGAACGATTCGGTGAAGGCGGTGCCCATCCGTTGGGGCGTGCTCAACATCGCCCTCGACCCGACCCGGGAAACCACTTACACCTTGCTCGATTCGCTGCTGACCGAGATGGCGCAGCTGTTCCCGGACCCGTATTTCCACATCGGGGGCGACGAAAACGACGGGCGGCAGTGGCGGCACAACCCGCGCATTGTGGCGTTCATGCGGGCCCGCCGGATGGTGAAGGCCGACAGCCAGACCGTGGACAAGCACCAGCTCCAAACCTATTTTAACCGCCGGGTGCTGGCCATCCTCACGGCGCGGGGCAAAACGATGGTGGGCTGGGACGAAATCCTGGGCCCCGACCTGCCTCGGGAAGTTGTCATCCAGAGCTGGCGCGGGGCCAAGGGCCTGAACGAAGCCGTGCGCCTGGGCCACCCGGCTTTGCTGTCCAACGGCTACTACATCGACCTCAACTACTCCGCCGCCACCCACTACGCCGCCGACCCACTGCCTGCCACCACCCCGCTCGACGCGACCCAGCAAAAGTTGGTGCTGGGCGGCGAGGCGGCCATGTGGAGCGAATTCGCCGATTCGGTCATCTACGAGTCGCGCGTCTGGCCCCGGGCCGCTGCCGTGGCCGAACGCCTGTGGTCGACCCAGGCCACCACCCAAGACGTACCGGATATGTACCGGCGCCTGGCCCTCGCGTCGGACCAGCTGGAAACCTTGGGCCTGGGCCACCGCCGGGCCCCGGCGCAGCTGCTGCGGCAAATGGCCCCCGCCGGGGTCCTGGGGGCCCTCACCACGCTGGCCGACGTGCTGGAGCCGGTGAAGGAATACAAGCGCCACTTCCAGGGTTTCAAATACACCACCCAAACGCCCCTGAACCGGCTTGTGGACGCCGCCCCGGCCGAGTCGGAGGTGGCCCGCCAGTTTGGCGTGGCCGTGGACAGCGTGCTGGCCGGCTTTGCCGCGCCCGTCCGCTCGCCCGCCACGGCCCGACTAGCGCTGCTGCTGCGCGCCCAATTGCTGCGCTGGCAGGCCAACGACGCGGCGTTGCAGCCATTGCTGCTGGCCAGCCCAACGCTGCGCGAGTACGCCCCGCTCTCTACCCGGCTGGCGGCCGTGGCCACCGTGCTGCTGGAACGCCTCGCGCAGCTCGAAACCAACCAACCCGCCCTGCCCGTGTGGCAAATGACGGCCCGCACCGCCCTCGACGAAGCCCAGCAGCCGGCCGGGCAAGCCGAGCTGGCCGTGGTGAAGGCGGCGCGCCGGCTGGCCGGCGTGGCGAATTAGAACGGTTGGAATCGGCGTTCGAGGACGTTTGGGCGGCAACTGGGCCAAATATTAGCCCGTATTTCAAGCTAAGCAATCCGCAACTCAAACAAATTGGCCCGCTGGCAAGGAATAGCTGCCCGCTACGAACGGGGCCCTAACGGCCAAAATCGTCCTGCACACGGACGATGTCGTCTTCGTCGGAGGGCTGGGCGGCGTGGGTGTGCTGCCAAATTTCGGCCACGATGCCCCAGCCGTCGAGGCCGATGAGGCGGTGGCGCTCGCCCTGCTTGAGGGTAATTTGCTCGCCGGGGCCGTAGTGCCGGGGCTCGTTTTGGGTGTCGGTGTCGCTGGTGGCCACGGCGATGGGGCCCTGCACCACGCGCCAGATTTCGGCGCGGCGGTGGTGGTACTGCCACGAGAGGCGCTGCAACGGGGCCACGACCAGAATTTTGGGGCTGAGCTTGCCCGAAATCTTCAGGTCTTCTACCGAGAGGCCGTCGAAATAGGCGTCGGCGAACTGCTGGGCCTGGCTTTCGTCAATCACGAAAAAACCGCCCCAGGGGCGCGTGTCGTCTTGCTTGTCGATGCCAAAGCCCTCGCCGCGCAAGCGCTGGGCTACTTCCTCGAAAACGAGGCGCTTTTGGGAATCCGGGGTGCTCATGCGAAAGAAAGAATGGTGGTTGAAAAGTGGCACAAAAGTATACCGGGCAAGCGACGGGGGCCCGGCGTACCATTTCCGGCCCTGGCCGCGAAACTACCCTTCGGCTGGCGGCTGCCCGAAATGCTGCTGCATTACCTGGCTGATTTTTTCTTTGGTGAGGGGCTTGGTAAGGAAGCCGGCGATGGGCAGGTCCTGCATCCGCTGCACGTCCTGCGGGTTGAGGGAAGTGGTGAGCATGACAACGACGGTGGCCTCGCGCCGGGCCCAGGGCAATCGGGCGTAGACTTCCAGAAACTCGAAGCCGTCCATGACGGGCATCTTCACATCGAGCAGAATCAGGGCGGGGCAGGTGGGCGAATCGGGGCCCTGGCAGTGGCGGTGCAGCAGGTCCAGGGCCTGCTGGCCGTTGCGGGCCACGAGCAACGTTTCGGTCACATCCATGCGCTTGAAGAGCAATTGGTTCAAGTAGTTGGTGGTTTCGTCGTCGTCGACGAGCAGGGTGCAGGCAAGCTTGGCCATGTTGCAAAGTACAAGAAGAAACCCGCCGCACGGCGGGCTACGCGCCGGGCGCGGGGGCGTATTTGAGGTAAATAAAAAAGGTGGTGCCGGTGCCCTCCTGGCTGTGGACTTCGATGCGGCCCCCGGCGTTTTCCACCATTTTCTTGACCATGTACAGGCCGATGCCCGAGCCCTCGACGTGGTCGTGGAAGCGCTGGAACATGGTGAACAGCTTGGGCTGCTGGGCCGCGGCAATGCCCAGGCCGTTGTCGTGCATCCCGAGCACGGCGTAGCCATGGGCCACGTGGCAGCGCAGGTCGATGTGGGGCGTGCGGTAGGGCGAGCGGTACTTGAGGGCGTTGCTGAGCAAGTTGTAGATCACCGAGCGCAGGTTCTTTTCCGGGAACAGCAGCTGGGGACAGCCGGCAATGTCGACCGCGAGCCGGGCCCCGGTTTCGCGCAGCAGCGGGGCCAGGTCGAGGCGCACGCCCTCGATTACGGCGGCCAGGTCGACGGCGGTGTGGGCCGGCGCGTGCTCCTTTTGCAGCCTCGACACGTCCGTCAGATGGCCAATGGTGCGCTTGAAGCGCTCCACCGAGTCGTGCATCCGCCCCAGGATGGCCCCCACCTGCCCATCGGTCCCGGTTTCCGGCGGCAGCTCCTCGCGCAGGGCCGCGAGCAGGCCCTCAATGTTGCTGATGGGGGCCTTCAAATCGTGCGAAGCGGTGTAAATGAAGTTGTCCAGGTCCACGTTGGTGCGCGTGAGCTGGCGGTTCGAGTCGCCCAGCTCTTCGTTGCTGGCCTGAAGCTCTTCGTTGAGGGCCGCCAGCTTCTCGTTCAGCGCCTGCACCTGCTGGCGGGCAAGGGCTTGCTCGGTCACTTCAAAAGCAAACACCAGCACGCCGTCGATGCGGCCCCGCTCGTCGTAGCGCGCCTGCTGGACGTAGTTGAAATAACGGTCTTCCAGCACCCCGTTGTCGGAGCGGGCCAGCGGAATGAGAATGCTTTGCTCCTCTTGGGTAACTCCCGCATCGTACACCGCCCGGAACGTTTGGTACACGGCGTGGCCGGCTATTTCGGGCAAGGCCCGCAGGATGGGCTGGCCCAGCAGCTTGCGGCCGGGAAATAACTGCTGGTAGCCGGGGTTGACCAGCTCGTACACCAGGTCGGGGCCGTCGAGGATGCAAATGGCGGCCGGGGACTGCATAAACAACCGCACCAAGCGGGCGCGCTGCCGCTCGGCCTCGGCCTGGGCGGCCTGGGCTTGCTGGGTGCGGTCCTGCACGCGGGCTTCCAGCTCTTGGGCGAGGCTTTGCAACTGCTGCTGGGTGCGGAACAGCTCCTCGTTGTTGGACCGAACTTCCTCGTTGGAAGCATGCAGCTTCTCGTTGGCGGCGGCCAGCTCCTCGTTGAGTTGGCCGGTGCGCTGCTCCTGCGCTTCCACGAGTTGGCGGGCCCGCACCTGCTCGCTCACCTCCACGGCCACGTCGGCCACGCCCAGTACGGTCCCCTGCTCATCGTAGAAGGGCTGGTAGACAAAGTTGTAATGCGTGGTCAGCAGCTGACCGTCGCGCAGCATTACGGCCGGGGTTTCGGTGCCCACAAACGGCACCTCGGTTTCGAAAACTTTGGCAAGCAACGTGTCAAACCCCTGGCCCCGCAGCTCGGGCAGCGCCGCCAGCAAGGGGCGGCCCATCACTTCTTCCCGCGGACGGCCCCAAAGGGCGCACATCCGTTGGTTGGCCACGGTAATGCGCTGCTCAGGGCCCTCAAACAAGGCGATGGCCACCGGGGCCTGGTCCACCAGCGCTTGCAGCTGGTTGCGTTGGTGTTCGGCCTCCGTGCGAACGGCCTGCTCGCGGACCTGGCTCGCGCGCAGGGCTTCTTCCACGGCCGTGCGGCCGTGGTCGGCCGTGTCGCTGAAGCTCACCACCAGTCCCTGCCCGCTCCGCCGGGCCACTAGCTGGAAGTAGTTGTCCAGGCCGTCGTGCTGGTAGTTGACGTCGTAGCGGCCCGTCTCGCCCGACAGAAACGTGTCGCGGTAAAAGATAAAAATGCCGGTGTCGGCCGCGTGGGGGTACAGCTGAAGAAACGTTTCGGCCGGGTAAGCCGGCAGCCGCAGCATGCGCTGGGCCGCCGGGTTGAGGCGCGCGTAGGCCAAGTCGATGATTTCGGGCCCGTCGGGCCCGTACACGGGGCGAAACAGGATAATGCCCGTCAGGGAGACTTCCAGCAGGGCCTGGAACACGTCGTCTAGGACGAACGGGCCGGGCAGCTCGGGCGCAGGGGAAGCTGGCGTAATAGAATCGGGCATGGATCAGCAAAAAAACGCGTGCGCCAAGCTGGAGCACCTCGCGCATGACAGGCCCAAAATAGCAGAGCCTTAGAGTAAGCGGACTAAAAAGCGGCCTTTGCCCGGCAAAACAACCGTCTCCCAACCAACGCCATGAGCTAAACGGTTTTCTTCACAAAACCGGCTGAACCATGCCCAAGAAAACGGGCCGCCCGCCTGCGCTCCGCGCAAGCCAGCGGCCCGTGAAGCGGCAACCAAGCGGCTACCAGAACACCGTGTACAGGGCCACGATGATGCCAAATATCAGCAGCGCCCCCACCGTGAAGGTGGGCGTGGGCTTGAACATGCTGCGGTCGATTTCCAGGCCGTTGGTGACGGCCCCGCGGCTGGTTTGGAACAGGCTGATGAGCGCCATACCAATCACGCAGAAGATGAACACGAAGCCCATACGGTCGAGGAACGGGATTTCGTAGTGCGAAACGCCGCCCGGGCCCGCCACCGGCACCGAAAAGCCCAACGGGGCCAGGAACGATAAGGCGGAAAAGCTGGGCAAGAACTTCAAAAACACCGACAGCAAAAAACCGCCAACGGTGGCAAACAGCGCGGCGCTGGACGTCGTTTTCTTCCAGAAGAAGCCCAGGATGAACATGGCAAAAATGCCCGGCGACACAAAGCCCGTGTATTCCTGAATGTACTGGAAGCCGCCTTTTTTGTCGATGCCCAAGTGCGGGGCGATGAGCACGCCCAGAATCATGGCCACCACCACGGTGAGCTTGCCCACGCGCACCAGTTGGGCCTCAGAGGCGTCGGGCCGCAGCCGCTTCTTGAAAATATCGAGCGTAAAAATGGTGGCGATGGAGTTGGTTTTGCCGGCCAGCGAAGCCACCACGGCCGCCGTAAGGGCCGCAAACGAGAGGCCTTTGAGGCCCACCGGCAGCAGGTTGAGCAGCACGGGGTAGGCGCGGTCGGGGTTCAGTTCACCGCCTTGCATCATCTCCTGGCCGAACACGTTTTGCTTGTAGAGCACGAAGGCCGCGATGCCGGGCAGCACCACGATAACGGGCATGAGCAGCTTGAGAAAGGCGGCGAACAGCAGGCCCCCGCGGGCCGTGGGCAGGCTGGCCCCCAGGGCCCGCTGGGTGATGTACTGGTTGCAGCCCCAGTAGTTGAGGTTCACGATCCACATGCCGCCCACGAGCACCGTGAGGCCGGGCAAGTCGAGGTAGTTGGGGTTGTCGCGCTTAAAAATCATCTGGAAGTGGTCGCCGGCCTGCTGGGTCATTAGGTGGAAGCCGTTGAGCACCCCGGAGCTGCCGTTGTGCGAAGCCACTAAGTTCAGGGCCAGATAGGTGGTGGCCAGCCCCCCCAGAATCAGGAAAAATACCTGGATAACATCGGTGAAGCCAATGACTTTCATGCCGCCCAACGTGATAATGACGGCAAAAAACGCCATGCCGTACATGCAAAAGTTCAAGTTCAGGCCCGACACGCTGCTGATGGCGATGGCCCCCAGGTAGAGGATCGAGGTGAGGTTGACGACGATGTAGAGCAGCAGCCAGAACACGGCCATGATCATGGCCACGGTGTCATTGTAGCGCTGGCTTAGGAACTGCGGCATCGTGAAGATGCGGTTCTTGAGGTACACCGGAATGAAGAACACGGCCACGATGATGAGCGTGATGGAAGCCATCCACTCGTAGGTGGCGATGGCCAGGCCCATCTTGAAGCCCGAGCCCGACATGCCCACGAACTGCTCGGCCGAGATGTTGGAGGCGATGAGCGAGGCCCCGATGGCCCACCACGTCAGCGAGCCTTCGGCCAGAAAGTAGTCCTTCGAGCCGCTGGCTTCGGACTTCTTGCGCTGGTAAATCCACAATCCATAGCCGGCGACGACGATGAAGTAGATAAGGAAGACGATGTAGTCGGCCGTGGCGAGTTGGTGTTGCTGCATAGAAGTGGGAGGTGAAAGGATGCCCGGGGCCCGGACGGAGCGGCGAAGAGAAACGAGCTTGGAAACAAAGGCCAGAACCAGGGCCCTGACCCGTTTTTGAGAAGGCGAAGGTGCTTAATTTTTACAAGAAAATGCCCCCGCCAGCGGCATTTTTTGGGGAGCGGACGGACAAACGTTTGCGCAAGGTATGGAGCGCTCCCTAACCGGCCCCTTAAAACAGCACGGCCACCTGCATCCGGCCGGTGTGAACCACATTGAGGGTGCTGGCTTTGCGGCCATCGTAGGCCAGCGTGAGGTTGAGGCCGTTGCTGAGGCGCTGCTCCACGTTCAGGTTCCAGGTGTAGTTGGTTCCTTCGCGTAGGGCGTTGAGGATTTCGAGGCCCACGGCCGAGTTCGGGTCGCCGTCGAAGCCCACGCGGGTAACGTGCGTGGCCGCCGTCACCGTGCGCTTGCTCACCTGGCTGAGGCGAGCTTCGAGGCCCAAATCGTCGAACACGCCCGCCACGCCAAAGAAAGCGTCCTCGCGCACGTTGCGCTTGCTGGTGTGCAGGTAGGTGCCGGTGAGGCGCAGGGCCGGCGTGGGCTGGTAGCTGATTTCGGGCTGCACCTGGTAGTTCACGAGCCGAAAATTGCGGCTGGTGGCGGCCGTGGTGAGGTAGTCGCTCTGTGCCTCCCGGATGTCGCGCGCCAGCGTGAGGCGGCCCGTGAAAAACTGCGCCAGCGTGCGCCGCACCAGCAGGCTTTGGGTGGCCAGGTTGCGCAGGTCGAAGCCTTGGGTGAGCAGCGTTTTCTGCTGGGTTTGCTGCACCGTCAGCTCGGCCCCGAAGATAGGATTGGAACGGTTAAAGTAGAGCGTGTTGCGCAGCAACTGGTTGTAGGCCAGCAATTGGTCGTCCTGGGTGCCGTAGCCGAACGGGCTCAGGCGCTGCCCCAGGTTGGGGTTGGTGGTGCGGCGGTCCACGGTGATGCTGGTGAGGGTGGCGAAGCGCGCCGCGCCCGACC
This sequence comes from uncultured Hymenobacter sp., assembly GCA_964242665.1. Lineage (GTDB taxonomy): Bacteria > Bacteroidota > Bacteroidia > Cytophagales > Hymenobacteraceae > Hymenobacter. The sequence goes on along the minus strand of CAXTBA010000027.1, from coordinate 33,640 downwards.
GCCAGCCGCCGGCTTCGCGCCAGCCCCGCGGGGCCGCCGTGGTGAGGCGGTAGCTGAGGCGGTTGGTGAAGGCGGTGAGGTAGTCGGCCGTGGGCAGGTACACCTTGATGTAGGTGCGGTACTGTGCGTCGGGCGTCTGGGCCTCAAAGAATTCGTTTTTCTCTTGGATGCCGTTGTGGTTCACGTCCTCGTAGTAGTGGGTGCCCTGGCCGGCGGGCACGGCCAGAAACGAGTAGTCGCGCCGCGGCTCGCGGCCGGTAGCCACGCTGTAGCTCAGTTCCGAGCGCACCTGATTTTGGAGCAGGCCCACGTTGTAATCCACTTTGCCCAGCACGGTGCGGCTGATGGCGCTGTCGCGCTGGGCCAGACTGCGGTAGGTGGCGATGACGCGCAAGTCCTGAGTTTTGCCGGGGCGGGCGGCCAGGCTGCCCTGCCAAGTTTGGGCGGTGCTGCGCGCGGCCAGGGCCTGCTGGTCGGGCGTGGGGCCCTGGTCGCGGCGGTAGCTGTAGTCGAGGCGGAACTTGGTGCGGGCCGAGTCGCGGCTTTGCAGGAAGAAGTTGTGCTCGTCGAAGTAGTTGGCCGTGCGCACGCTGTCGCCGGTGGGCAGCGCCACCCGGTTTTTGTCGAAGCGGTAGGCGTAGCCCGGCACCAGGGCCCCGCCCACGAAGCGGGCCGTGCCCTCGCCCCGCGCCCAGGTGGAGTGGAAACGTCCGGCGTCGGAATTCAGCAAAAACAGCGAGCCGCGCAGTTCCAGGCCCCCAATTTTCTGGGCCCCGTCGAGCCAGTGCTGCAAGCCGTTCACCTCGCCCGGCCGGTAGCGCCGGCTCAGGCGGTAGCTGAAACCGTTGTTGATGTTCTTGGCCAGCCCAACGCTAAAATTCAGCACTTGGTCCGGGCGCGGCACACCGCCCACGTCGTTGCCCTGCACGGTGCTGGCCGTGCTCCAGTTGCGGTCGAACTCCACGTCGCGGTAGCGGTCAATGGGCGCGAAGCGCGGGGCCGTGTACTCGTAGTCGAGCGTCGAGCGGACGCGGTAGTCGCGCAGGCCTGGCAGGTTCAGGTGGCGGTCCTGCACCACGTAGCCCACGTGCAGGGCCCCGCCCCGGTCGCTCTCGGGCGAGAACCGGTTGCGGTCGAGCCGCGACTGCGCCACGTCTACGAACACCGTGGCCCCGCGCGCCACTTCGTAGCTGGCCCCACCGCTCACCAGCTGCTTGAGCTGCGGCGTGGGCAGGCGGCGCACCGGCTGGTAGCGCCCCTGGCGCACGCCGCCAATGGGGGCCACGTACTCGTACACCCGGCCGTTGGCGGCTAAATAGGTAGTGCTGGCCACGTAGTCGCCGTTGCCCTGGCCCAGGTCGGTGAAGCGCACCGAGTACACGCCCCGCACCGAGTCGATGGGCGTGGTGGCCCCCACGTAGGTGAACACGGCCACGGGCTGGGTGGCTCCCGGCGGCAGCACCACGTCGCGGTGGTACTGCACAATGGTGCGATTGAACGCGGCCGAGTCGGCCCCCGGCGCGTCCACGGCGGCCACGTTGCCGCCGGCACGCAGGCGCAGGCGGTCGGCGGCGCTCAGCTCCAGGTTGGCGGCGTTGTCGGGGTTGTCGGCTTCCTGGTAGTAGTTGGCGTGCAGGGCCAGCTTGCCGATTTGCTGGTAGTGGCTCAGCGCGTAGAGCGAGCGGGAGTAGTTCAGGTCCGAATACTCAAAGTCGATTTTGATGCGCGAGTTGCGGGTGATGAGGTGGCGCGGCGTGAACGTGACCTCGGCCAGGTTGTAGTCGATGGTGTAGTCGGCGTCGTAGCCCCGCACCATCAGCCGGCCGTCGAGGTACACGCGCTCCGAATTGGCCAGCACGATGATGAACTGCTCGCCGTTGGGCCCCGTGAGGCGGTAAGGCCCCTGCACGTTCTCCAGCGGGGCCACGTCGAGGCTGGCAAACTTGCCCTTGGCCGCCCCGCCCGCCACGGCCGTCGACGACTGCCACGCCCGGCCCCGGGCGTCGCGCCCGCTGGCCGTCACGGTGGCGGCGGCGGCCGGGGCCCCGGCCGGCGGCACCTGTCGGTTGGGGTCGGCCTGCTGGGGCTGGCTGATGTTCTGCGGGTTCAGGGTGGGCACCGCGCCCCCCGGGGCCGCCGGCAGCTGCCCGGGCTGGCCGTTCAGAAACACCGTGTTGGGCACACCCTGCGCGGCCGGCCCGTTGGTGAGGCCCGGCAATGGGGGCCCGAAGTTGGCTTCCAGCGCCGCGCCCTGAATGTTTTTGTAGTAGCGCAGGAAATAGTCGGGCTTGTTGCGCAGCACCACATCGCCGGCCGTTAGGCTGCCCTGCTTGCCGGTGAGGGTGATGTAAATTTTGTCGAACTGCTGCAATTGCTGGGTGTTGCCCTCGGGCTGAAACGGCACGTTCTGGTCCGAGATGGCCGCCGTCAGGTGGATGTCGTCCGTGAGCTGGCCTTCGAGCTGTAGGTTCAAGGCCGAGTTCACGAACACGTTCTGAGTGTTGCCGAAGCTGATGCCCCGCGCCAGGTTCCCGGTTTTGTTGATGCCCGGCGTGTTAAGAATCTGCTCCTTCACCGAGAAATCTTCGTACCCAAACGGCTGCTGCCGGAACTCCAGGCTGTCCATGAGCCGGGCCGGCCGCCGGAAGCGGGCCGCCTCCAGCCGCAACGGCAGCACCCGGTAGCAGAGCAGCACCGAATCGGGCCGGGGGGCCCCGCTGCTGTCGCGCGGGGCGGGCCGCACCCAGCGGTAGCGGTTGGTGCGCGCGTTGTAGGCCACCGGCCGGCCGGCCGCCGCCACCGACGCCGGCACCACGGTCAGCGTGTCGGCCAGGGCAAAGTCGGTGGTGTCGAGGCCCGGGGCCAGGCGCAGGTAGCGGCAGCGCCGGGTGTTGGGCGGCAGGGCCTCGCGGGCCGGGGCCCGGGGCGCAACGGCTGGCAGGACCCCGCCAAGTTTGGGCGCGTCGGCCGCCGGTAGCTGCTGCGCCCCGGCCGGCCGCGCCAGCCCCAGCAGCCACACCGCCACCAGCAGGCCCACCGGGGGGAAGCGCAAGCAACGGTAGAGATGGGCCATAGAGCAAAGGTCGGAACGCGGCCGTAACGCGGAGCAGCCGCGTTTCGTGTCAGGGCTGAACGCCGCCCGCCCGCGGCCAACAATGCCCGGGCGGTACACCACGGGCCCGCCGCGGACCTTTTGCCGGGCCGGCAGGGCCACAACCGTCTTGAGAAGGTGTTTTTTCTCGTTCGGAACGCTTTGTCAGTGCTGGCACAGGCCCGGAAACCCGTTCAGCAGGAGAAAAAACCCGTCCCGAGGAGGTTTTTTCTCCTGCTGAACGGGTTTCCGGGCCCGGCAAGGGGCTAAAAAGTAGCTCCGAGCGGGAAACAACCCGTTCGGAGCTACTAAAAGGCAGGGCAGCGCTGCTTTGGGGGCGGGCGGGACGGGCTAAGCCTGCGGCGGTTTCTGCTTGGCCGGCCGGCCGGGGAAGCGCTGGCTCAGGTCGTCGTAGGCGGCTTGGGCCCCGGGCTGGTTTTGCTCGGCCAGAAACTTGATGTTCTTGTACACGGGCGAGGCCAAGCCCATGCCTTCGGCCCCGGCCACCAGCACGGTGCTGTCAAGGTCGAGGGCGAGCTGGGTGGCGAAATTTTCCAGGGGGGACAGGTCGGTGGCCACGGCCACGTCCTGCTTCAGCGCCTCAAAGCTGACGAAAGCGGGCACAAAGGCGGGGGTGTTGGCGGCGTAGCCGAGCAGCTTGTTCATGAAGCCGACCGACTTATCGCCCATTTTCAGAATGTTCTTGCGCTCGTCGGGGGTAAGCGGGTGCAGGTGGGGCTCCAGCACGGCGCGGGCCTGCTGGAGCAGGTCGAGGGCGTGGGCCAGGTCGGCGGGTGGGATGGCGGCGGTGATTTAGTTGGGCATCGAAAGCAAAAAAGGGAAAGGAAAAGAAGCCACCGGCGGCCCCAGCTGCCGGGCCCCCGGGCCGGCCAGCCGGCCGGCGCGCCAAAGGTGCCGCTTTTTCGGGCAGCGGGGGCCCGTTTTTCAGCCCGCCAGCGGCAATTCGATGAAAAATGCTGTGCCCTCCCCCACCACCGTCTCGAACCAGAGGCGGCCCCCGGCGCTCTCGATGCCGCGCTTGGCCACGGCCAGCCCGATGCCCGAGCCGTCCTCCTTGGTGGTGAAGTTGGGCACGAAGATGCGGGCCCGCACGTCGTCGGCAATGCCTGCGCCGTTGTCCTGAATCGTGACGCGCACCCCGGCGGTCCCGGCTTCGGCCAAGCCCACGGCAAGGTGCGGCGTGCGGCCCGCGGGCACGGCCTGGCGGGCGTTGATGAGCAGGTTGTTGAAGGTGCGCACCAGCAGGCTTTCGTCGGTGTACACCACGTAGCGGCCGGCTTCGGCGTCGGGGGGCAGGTTCAGTTCCAGCGTGCCGTCGGCGGCATCGGGCTGGTGCAGGCGGGCGCAGCGGCGCAGGATTTCGGCCACGTCGAGGCGCTCGGGGCGCATGGCCGGCAGGTTAGTAAAGGTGCTGAAAGAGGTGGCGATGTCGCTCAGCACGTCCACCTGCGTGATGAGCGTTTGGCTGATGCGCCCGATCAGCTCCTCGGCGTTGGGGCGGCGCTCGGCGATGGCCTTCTGCAAAAATTGCAGGCTGAGCTTCATCGGCGTGAGCGGGTTCTTGATTTCGTGGGCCACCTGGCGGGCCATCTCGCGCCAGGCCACTTCTTTCTCTTGGGCGGCCAGCTCGCGGCGGCTGGCTTCGAGCTTGCCGAGCATGGCGTTGTACTCGCGCACGAGCAGCCCGATTTCGTCGTCGCTGCTGCGGTACGGAATCGGCTCGTTTTCGCCCGTGAGAGTGGTGCGGGTGAGCTTTTCGGTGATGAGCTTGAGGGGGGCCGTGAGCTGGCGCGCCGCCACAAAGGCCAGCCCCAGAAACAGCAAAAACATCACCGTCACGATGTTGAGCAGCGTTGTAAAGAGCCCCGTGAGCTTGGTGTCGAGGTTTTTGGCCGAATCGAAAAACGGAATGCCCAGGTAGCCCACAATGGGCCCGGCCGCGTCGTCGGGCAGTAGGTCGGTGGTGGCCCGGCGCAGCCGGTGGCCGGTGAGCGGGTAGCCAGCGCTGTCGGCCAACTCGCCCGCGCTGGCCCGCACCGGCAAGTACAGGGCCGTAAACTCCAGCGAGCCGGCCTGCTCGGTGAGCAACGCCCGCGGGGCCCCCCGCTCGCGCAGCGTGGCCACGGCCTCGGGGTTGAGCAGGGGCCCCAGCAAGCCGGCCTCGAAGATGAGGGGCTGGCTGCTGGCCAGCAGCTCGCCGCGGGCGTTGTAGAGGTTGATGTCGGTTTCGGTGAGGGCGGCCACGTTGCGGGCCAGCGCCGCCAGCACGGGGCGGGCAGTGGTGTCGGCCAGCAGGCGGCGCTGGGCGCGCACGCTGCCCAGGGCCAGGGCCCCCCGCCGCTCATAAGTGCGCGTGAGGTCGAGGCGGTACGAGCGGATGAGCTGGCTGGCGGTGGCCACGCTCACCACCAACAGCGGCACCACAATGCCCACGTTGAGCAGCAGCTGGATGCGGCCGCTGAAATTGAGCCGCAGCCGCACCCCGGCCCGCCGACGCAGCAGCAGGTAGGCCCCGCCGAGCAGCAGCCAGAACGTCGCCGACAGCAAAAACTGAAAGGAGAAGTTGGCCAGCCCGTCGGCCAGCGAGTAGGTTTCGGTGGTCATCACCACCGTGCGCTGCCCGGCCCCGCGCACGCCCAGGTGCTGGAAGCCGTTGAACTCCAGCCCCGTGGCGTACAGGCGCGGGTCGCGCAGGCGGGCGGCCGGCAGGTGGTTGGCGTAGTCGAACTCGCCCTCGCTGTACACCAGCCGGCCGTGGTCGTAGCCGGCGTAGCTGAACTGGTCCACCACGCTGGGCCGGAAAAATTTCTGGTCCACCAGCAGCTCGGGCAGCACGCTGTACGAGGTCAGCTTTTTCAGCGTCAAATCGACGCGCACCGTGCCCAGCGCTGGCCCCGCGCCGCCCGGCCCGGGCCCGCCCACGGCGGCCAGTGCCACGTAGTGCCGCGAGCTGAACGAGTTGTCGGAGCGCAACAGGTACACGCCGCGCTGGTCGGTACGGGTGGCCCGGCGGCGAATGGCCCGCCCGGCCTCGGCCAGGCTGGGCGTGCCGGCCGGGGCGTCGAGCGGCTGCCCAGCCGCGTCGTAAAACGTCACCTGGCTTTCGTACTTGTCGAAATAATCGCTGAGGTACTGCCGGTCTACTCGCCGCTCGGCCCCCTCCACCCGCACAAAGGAGCCGGTCAGGGCCTGCCGCACAAACGGGTCGGCGGCGATTTTGTGGATGCGCTCCTCCAAGAGAAACTCCCCTTGAAAGTCGTTATCGACCAACAAGTTGCTGGCCAGGCGCTGCTTATCGGCCAGCAACTGCTGCTCGAACTGGTGGTGCAGCACCAGCGCGCCGGTGGTGGCCGTCAGCGACACCAGCAGCACGCCCAGGGCCCCCAGCTGGTACCCGCCCACGGCGGCGGCCCGCAGCCGGGCGGCCCGCACCAGGGCCCCAAACGCCGACAGCACGCCCAGCAGCAGCACTTGCTGGTGGTCGGCGGCCACGCCCACCGCCAGCAGCACGGCGGCCGTCAGGGCCGTGCCCAGCATCAGCAGGCGCTCGGGCACGTGCCGGAGCACGGCATCGGCCAGCTGCGTCAGCAGGAAAAACCCGATCAGGTAGGCCCCCGTCTGGGCCACCAGGGCCACGGCCAGCACCGCCCGGAAGCCGGTCAGGGGCAGGCCGCGCGTCACGTCCAGGCTAAGCTGGCTGTTGTTAAAGATGCCGCTGTAGTCTGCGTACAAAAGCCGCAGCAATCCCCAAAAGAGCAGCCCCAGCGCCGCAACGGCCACGGCCTGGCCCAGCAGGCGGCGCGGAGCCGGGGCCCGCTGCGCCACCCGGCCGCGCATCCACAGCACGGCCACCCCGGCCGCGGCCCCGAAAGCCAGCACTGCGTTCAGCAGCAGGTCGCCCAGCGAGGGTGCCAGCAGCGAGGCAGCGTACACGCGGGGATCGAACAAGGGCAGCTCGATGAACGAAAACGGCAGCCCCAGGTACAGCAGCACCCCGCGCAGCAGCAGCAGCGGCCCGCCCAGCACCGCCAGCGCCACGCCGGCCTGCCCGGCCCGCCAGCGGCGCAGTGCCAGCCCGGCCCAGCCCCCAACGTAGAGCGCTATTCCCAGCAGCAGCAGCCCCAGCGGCAGGTACTGGCCCGTGAGCCGGTACGGGGCCTGCTGCCGAATGGAAAACAAGTACCGCCCCCCCGCCGCTCGAAACGTTGGCAGGCCCCGTACCGTGCTATCGGGCACCACTTCCAGCCGCAGCCCCTGGAATACGTCGGCGGTGCTGCCCTGGCGCAGGTAGCGGTTGCTGATGCCGTAGTGCCGCTCCAGCGGCACGTACACCAGCACCTGCCAGCGCTCCACGCGCCGCCGCACCAGCAGGAAGCGGCCAAACGTGGTTTCGACGGCCTGCTCCGAACCGGGGCCCACTAGGTCTTCGGGGCTGGGCCGCAGCACGGCCGACGACCAGTAGCGCAGCTTGCCCTTCTCGAACACGTAAGTGGGGTAGTACGTCTGGCGCAGCAAGCGAGCGAAGCCGTAGTTGCCGCGCCGCACTTGGGCCACCACGGTGTCGGCGTCGCGGCCGGCCACGGTTTCGGCGGCCCGCACCAGTTGGCGCAGGCGGCGCAGGTCGGTGCGCCGCACCACTCCCGGCAACTGCCCGTAGCGGTTGGCCAACAAGCCCCCCGCGAAGCATATTCCCGCCAGCACCAGCAACGCCACCGAGCCTGGTCGCAACGCGGCAAGCAATTTTCTCACGGGCAAGGGGCTGATTAAGAATTAATTTTCAACAAAAATGCCGCCAATTGGCGGCATTTTTGTTGAAAATTAATTCTTAATCAGCTTTACGCGCCGGGCCCGCACCGGTGGCTCAGGGCCGCGCTTGCTTCGGGTGGGTGCGCCGGTACCAGAAAAAGCCCACGGCCCCCATTAGCAGGTAAGGCACGGTCATCATGTACACAATGCCTTTGTTGAGCCCGGTAACGTCGTAATCGTCGCGCTCGGCCTTGGCGGCTTCCACCTGCGCCTTGCACATCACGCACTGGGCATAGGCCGCTACTGGGGCCAGTCCCAACAAAAAAGACAGCGCCAGCGCAACTGCTCCACGGAAAATAATTGTTTTCATTTTCATATAACTTACCAACAGGTTTTTAGCGGCAAAGTTTCTATCAATGGGAGCCGTCTGCTGCCTTGCTCAAGTATAGTACGGCGCAATCATAAAGTACACCACCACGCCCGTCACCGACACATACAGCCACACTGGAAACGTCCAGCGGGCAATGGCTTTGTGCTTAGTGTATTGGCCCGTGAGGGCGAAGTAAAGCGTGAACAGCACCAGACCTACCGTCACCACCGCGAGGCTGATGTGGGTGAGCAACAAGAAGAAATAAGCGTAGCGCACCGCGCCTACGCCGCCAAAGTGCGTACTGGCCACCTGCGAGTGGTAGGCCACATACGAGAGCAGAAACAACCCGCCTAGCGCGAAAGCCGTGCCCATCATGGCGCGGTGGCGCAGCACTTGTTTTCGCCGAATGAAATAATACCCGGCCAGCAAACACAAAGCCGTCAGCGAGTTAAGCACAGCGTTGACGGCAGGCAGAAATTTGACCTGTGCCCCCGGAATGCGAAAAATATTTGGAAACGAAAACAGCACGGCTACCAGCAGCGGCACTACCACACCCAGCGTGCCGAGGATAATTTTGTAGCGCGTGTAGTCGCCAGCAGGTAGCACCGGCGGGTGCAGTTGTTCAGTGGGGGTGGGCATAGTCGTAAAGTTGCACGTTGATTTCGGTGAGCAGGCGGTCGATTTCCCGCGGCTTGGTTCCGTCGTAGATGCCGCGCACCCGTCGGTCGCGGTCAATCAGCAGCAGCGTCCCGGGTATCAGTTCCGGGCCCGCTATGGAGGGCAGTTGGTGCGGCCGGGCGGCACGGCCCAACTCTTGCCGGGCCAAGCGTTGCAGGGTATCGACCGGGCCCGTCAAAAACACCCACTTGCCGGCAATGGTGCCGTACTGCTCGGCCAGTTGCGCCAGCCGTACCAGGGGGCCCGACCCTGGCTCCAACACCACCGAGGCCAGCCGAACCTGTGGCTCGTGGCGGTATTTCTCCTGCACTTGCAGCAGTTCCCGGGCCACGCGGGCGCTGCTCGCGTCCGGTCCAAACAGTTGAGCTACCCACACTCCCTGGCCCAAGTCGCGGCTACCCAACGCCCGGCCATCGGAAGCCTGCAAGTGAAACGGAGCAAGCTGGTGGAAAACAGTATCGCGCTGCCACTTACCGCCGACCTGCGTAGAATCCACGCGGTCGGGCAGGTAAGTAGGCAGCGCGTAACGGTTGGCCCCGAATTGGTACAGGAACAAAAAGGCCAGCACCGGCACCAGCAATAGAAGGCCCAGCAACAAGGTTTGGCGGGGCCGCATTCGCTAGCTGAACATGTGGGCCAGCGTTTCGCCGATAAACGAACCCTCGGTTACCAAAGCCACCAGCAGCCATATGAGCAGCGTGGTCGGCACTAAAACCATCCAGATAAGGCCTTTGGTTTCGTGCTTCAAGTGCATAAACTCGCCCACGATGAAGAAGGCCTTCAGAATGGTTAAGCCGATCAAGAGGCTGTTGCGCATGGTCCGAAAGTGCTGGGCTTCCAGCGCAAACGTAATGGCAAACTCAAGCGCCGTAATGGCGACCAACACGAAAAAAATTCTCCAAATCCGGGCGGTATTGGGTTTAGCAGTTTCGCCGTTGAGGGTGGCGTGTTCGGTGGCAGCAGGGGAAACCATAGTCGGTAAGTGAATAGCTAAGTGAACGGGTGAGTTTAGATGAATGCCCAAGGAAACAAAAGGATTTCCGTGGACACCTAATCGCATGCTCCCCATCAAAATCAAACCAGATAAAAGAAGGTAAACACAAACACCCACACCAAATCCACAAAGTGCCAGTAGAGACCGATTTTCTCGATCATCTCGTAATGGCCACGCTTTTCAAACGTTCCGTTGGTGGTCGCGACAAAGCACCAAACCAACAGGCAGACGCCCGAGAACACGTGGGTACCGTGGAAACCGGTAATAAAGAAAAACAGGTCAGCAAAAAGCACCGGCCCGTACTGGTTCATGGCGAGGTTGGCCCCGTGGAACACGGTACCGTCGGCCATCAGGGTGCCCTCCTCGTGGCCCCGGATGAAGTGACCCCACTCCCAGGCCTGGCTCGACAGGAAAATGGTGCCGAAGAGAATGGTCCACAGTAGCCACTTTTGCACGTCGCTTTTGTCCATGCGGTGGCCGGCTTCAACGGCCAGCACCATGGTAACGGAACTGAAAATGAGGATCATCGTCATCAAAGCCACAAAACCCAGGGGCACGTTGGTGTGGCCCATGCCGGGAAAAGCATTGAAGACATGGTCGGGAATTGGCCACCACCTCGTGCTGAAGTGGAACGCGGACGCTTCGCCGGTAAAGACCTCGTGCTTATGGCGAATCATGCCATAAGTAGTCAGGAAAGCGCCAAAAGTGAAGGCATCCGACAGCAAAAAAATCCACATCATCAGCTTGCCATAGCTCGCTTTGAAGGGTTCGTTGCCGCCGTCCCAGTTGCCGGTGCGGGGGGCGTCGAGGGTAGGGGCCGCAGTGGGCTGCAAGGTGGTGGTTTGGGCCATAGCGGACACAAATAGGGCGTTTTAGTGGTTCAAAAGTAAGAACAAATACAGGTACAGCCAAAGGGCTCCCAGGAAGTGCCACAGAATGGACACGTTACCGATGGAGAGCAAGGCCCGCGAATGCACCTGGTAAGTAAAGGTCCGGCGCAAGACGACGGCCAGAAAGATCAGGCCCGCCAGCAAGTGGAAGGCGTGCATTCCCATGAGCACGTATACGAACGAGCCGGACACGTTGGCGTCCATGCCACCAAAGAAGGTGCGACCGTCCACCAGGGCCCCCCAGCAAAGCCATTGGCCCACCAAGAAAACTAAGCCCAGGGCCAGGGTCAGAGCCAAACCGATTTTGACTCGGCCAATCTCGTCCTTTTTGGCCGAAACATACGCCCATTGCAAGGCCGCGCTGCTCAGCGCAATAACTAGCGTGTTGAAGGCCAGAATGGAGGGCAGATCAAACTCACGCCAGTTGCCCTCGTCGCGCCGCACGATGAAGCCGCTGGTGAGCGACGCGAAAATCATGGTGCTCGACACCATGAGCAAAATCAGCAGCACGCGCTTGGGGTGCCAGCCCAGGCCAATTTCCTTTTCGGAAAGGGTTTCAATGGGGTTCATACGCTTGGTTAGCGGGTTGCTATAAAACTATCCGTATTGCCACGGTGAGGGCGAAATACTCTCATAGGCAGCAACAACGAACTACTGTATTTTGTCCAACACCAACGCGATTTGTACGATGGGCAAGTAGAGAAAAGAAGCAAACATGATGCGCAGCGCGGCTTTGCGGTCTTGGGTGCGCATGAGCTGCACGGTGAGCAGCAAAAACAGCACCCCACACACCACGGCCACTCCCGCCGAAATGCGGCCGGCAATGTTAAATTCAAGCGGCAGCAAGCTCAGCGGGATGAGCAGCAGCGTATAAGTCATGATCTGGAACGCAGTGCGCAGGTCGCGCTTGCCCGGCGAGGGCAACATCTTGAAACCGGCCCGCTTGTAGTCGTCGTCGGCTACCCAGGCAATGGCCCAGAAGTGCGGGAACTGCCACATAAACTGGATACCGAACAGCACCCACGGCTGGGCCCCCATGGCCGCGAACGTAGCCGCCGGCCCCATGCCCGCCACCCAGCCAATGAGCGGCGGCAACCCGCCGGGCAGGGCCCCCACCGCCACGCAAACGGGAGAAATCGTTTTGAGCGGCGTATACACGAACCCGTAGAGCACCAGCGACAGCAGCGACAGCGCCGCCGTGAGGTAATTGAACCGCAGCGCCAGCAGCGCCAGCCCCGCCGTACCCAGCGCAACGCAGTACACCCAGGCTTCGGCCGACGAAAGGATTCCGAGCGGCAGCGGCCGCTTGGCCGTGCGCGTCATCAGCTTGTCCAGTTCTGTTTCGTGGATTTGGTTGATGATATTGGCCGAACCTGTTACCAGTAGTCCCCCCATCATCACCAGCAGTACATTAGCCCAGCGGAACTCCGATACCCGCAGCATATAGCCAATGGCGCTGGAAAAAGCCACCGTGAGCGAAAGCCGGAATTTAAGCAGCTGAAAATAGGCGCGGGCCTTTATCATTTAAAAGGTGACTACAAAGACCGTCCCGGCCAATGAAAGCCGAACGGGGCTGCAAAGTTACGCAACAACCCCATGCGCCGGCCGTGTCAGGGCCTCAAGTTGCTGGCCGGCGCGGGGCTGCTTTAGTGCCAGAAGCACCAAAAACTGCAAGCCGAACAGCACCGTACCCAACGTAAGATGCACCGGCTGCACTGCTGGCGGCAGGGCCCAGTACGCCAGTACAACGCCCGCCAACAGCTCGGCAGCCAACACGGCTAACAGCGCTTGCGCCAGCTGCCGCAGGAGGGGCCCCAGCCCCCACAGCTCATAAGCCGCGTACAAGACCATCACCAGAACCACGCCCGAAAAGGCCCGATGTACAGTGAAGGCGCTACCCAGTTGTGCCACCCAACCGGCCCGCCCGATATAGTTGGCCGTTGCCGACACGATATCGACCCGTTCACGCACCTGCGTTCCCAACACGATTTGCCCAAAGGTGGCCAGCAATCCTAGCCATAGCACGGCGCGCAAACCACCGCCCACGGGGATCATCGTTACTGAAGCTGTTTGTTCATGGGCCCTGTCCACCCCGTAAAGCAGAATTGCTACGATCAGCAGCGCCAAACCCATATGTATCGTCACCATTGCCGGCAATAAGTTCGTCGATACCACCAACGACCCAAGCCATCCTTGCACGCCCGTCAGGAGCCATGCCGCTATGGCCAGCCAGAATACCAGCGGGTCGCGCCGGCGGTAGGGCCAGGCAAATACCGCTGTTAAAAACACAAATACGCCAATCAGGGCCCCCAGCAGGCGGTTTACGTACTCAATCCAGGTTTTGATAGGGTTGAAATCCGTTTCGATGTACTGGGTAGGATGAGCGAATATGCTGCCCGCCACTTGGGCAAATCCTAGCCTTTGCAGTGTGAGCGCCAGCTTCCGGTTTTTAGCCACGCGCTGAGCGGTGTACACTTCCTTATAATTTGACGGTAGTTGGCTGATATCGGTGGGAGGCACCCAAGTACCAAAGCACTTGGGCCAATCGGGGCAGCCCATGCCCGAGCCAGTGCTACGCACCACGCCTCCCACCAATATTAATAAGTATACGGACGCTACCGTGAGCAGTCCAACAAAGCGAAAACGACGAAAAGCAGCACTTTGCATATGCGGTAATAACAACATTGGGTAGCCGGATAGTTTTAGCTGCGGCAATAAACAAAAACGGGCCGCCGATATGGCGGCCCGCTTTGGGACATTGCATTTTCTAACCACTAATCGGCCAATTCCTGCTCGTAGGGCAGGTTTGATGACTGGGTTTGCGAATACGGCACGTTCTGCGGGATAAAATCGGCTTCCGCACCGGGCTTGCTGTAATCATAGGGCCAGCGGTACACGGCTGGAATCTCACCGGGCCAGTTGCCGTGGCCCGGTACAACGGGAGTAGTCCACTCTAAGGTGTTGGAATTCCAAGGATTCTGAGTGGCACGACGCCCCCGCCAGATGCTATAGAAAAAGTTAAAAATGAAGATGAATTGCGCAAAAAAAGCAATGATGGCCGCCGTAGAAATAAACTTGTTTAAGTCAGCAAACTGCGAGAAAGAGTCAAAACCCGTCCAAGCGTAGTAACGGCGCGGGAAACCAGCAATACCTATGTAATGCATGGGCAAAAAGACCAGGTATACCCCAGCAAACGTCAGCCAGAAATGTATGTAACCCAACTTTTCATCCATCATGCGACCAAACATCTTCGGGAACCAATGATACACCCCAGCAAACAAGCCGAAGAAAGCCGAAGAACCCATTACCAGGTGAAAGTGAGCCACCACGAAGTAAGTGTTGTGCATTTGAATATCAAGCGTGGCATTGCCAAGAATGATCCCCGTCAAGCCACCCGAAATGAATAGCGACACGAAGCCGATACTAAACATCATAGCTGTAGTAAAGCGAATGTTGCCGCGCCAAAGAGTAGCCAGCCAATTAAACACTTTCACACCAGAAGGAACGGCAATGATGAGCGTTAAAAACATGAATACTGATCCTAGGAAAGGATTCATGCCGGTTACGAACATGTGGTGGGCCCACACAACAAATGACAGCAACGAAATACCAATCAAGGAGCCAATCATAGCACGATAACCAAAAATAGGCTTGCGGGCATTGGTGGCCAACACCTCCGAAACTATGCCCATAGCCGGCATAATTACAATATATACCTCGGGGTGACCCAAGAACCAGAATAAGTGCTGAAACAGTACTGGTGAACCACCTTGGTTAGGCAAAGCTTGCCCGGCAATGTAGATGTCAGAAAGGAAGAAAGAAGTGCCAAATGAGCGGTCGAATACCAATAGCAGCGCAGCAGAAAACAGCACTGGAAACGACAAAATACCGAGGATAGCCGTCAGAAAGAATGCCCAAATGGTGAGCGGCAACTTACTCATGCTCATGCCACGAGTGCGCAAGTTGATGATCGTAGTAACGTAATTGACGCCACCCAACAATTGCGACACGATGAAGAATACCATGCTTACGAGCCACATCGTCATACCCATTCCCGAGCCGGGAATGGCCTGCGGCAACGCCGAGAGCGGTGGGTATATCGTCCACCCCGCAGCTGCCGGCCCCGTTTCTAAAAACAAGGACATGAACATGATTATGCTCGACAGGAAAAAGAACCAGTACGAGAGCATGTTCATAAAGCCGGAAGCCATATCACGGGCCCCTACTTGCAGCGGAATCAAAAAGTTTGAGAAAGTACCGCTAAGGCCTGCCGTCAGCACGAAGAACACCATAATAGTGCCGTGCATGGTGACGAGGGCCAGGTAGAACTCAGGATTGAGCTTACCAGCCTCTATCCACTTGCCCAGCACTGGCGTAAGCCATTCCATCGTGCCCTGGGGCCATCCAAGTTGCAAACGGAAGAGGCTCGAGAGCGTTCCTCCAATAATAGCCCAAAATATCCCTGTAATCAAGAACTGCTTGGCAATCACCTTGTGGTCTTGGCTGAACACGTATTTCCACAGCCAGTGCTGTTCGTGGTGCTCGTGCTCGTCGTGCTCCGCATGCGATACGGGGGCAGTACCAATACCGCCGGCCGTCTGCACCCCGGCCGACAAATTCGGTTTAGCTGATAAATCTGACATATCGAAAGGCAGTAGGCAGTTAAATTTACTTAAAACGAAGCGTTTGCTAATGGAGCAGGCGCTGTTTCCTTTATCTCTGCCGTAGCGGTGTGCTTCGGCGTACCCTCAAGAGCTTTCTTCTTAAATGACGCTACTAAGTCAGGATTTTGCGAGGCAAATGACTTTTGCGAGGCAAACCAGTTTTGGTAGTCGTCAGGCTCATCCACAATCACTGTGGCTTTCATGGCGTAATGACTCTTGCCACAAACCTGATTGCACGCCAACTCATAGTTAAACTTGGGGTTACCCAGTTTAGCCCGCATTTCATCCGTCGAAGTGGTTGGCGTGAACCAGAAGCGGGTAGGCATACCGGGAACTGCGTACATCTGCACCCGAAAATTTGGCATGTAGACAGCGTGCAATACATCGCGCGAACGAATCTTGAACAGCACCGGGTGCCCTTTTGGCACATGAATCTCCGTGGCGGTAAAATCGTCCTGGGAAGCTTGGTCGTTTAAGTCAATACCAAAGTCATTAGAAGGATCAATCAGCCGGTAATTAATAACTCCCAGTTTAAGGTCGCGGCCTGGGTAGCGTATGAGCCAGTTAAACTGTTTACCCATCAACTCTACTACCACAGAATCCTTGGGAGCCGGGCCCGTAATGCGAGTCCAAGCTTTCCAACCAGCAAAAATCAGCGACGCCATTACAATAGCAGGGATGATTGTCCAGATTACTTCAATCTTATTATTGTGGGAAAAGAAATATGCGCGACGGCCCTCCTTATGCTGGTATTTGTAAGCGTACACAAACAAAAGGGTTTGGGTAATCGCGAAAGCAACGCCGATGACGGCCATTGTGGTCCAAAACATGGTTTCCATGTGATGACCGTGTACCGAAGCAATGGGCGGATTCATCTTGCCGTAATTCTCGACAAAAGAGTAAGCAAACCAACCACCACCCCCGATCAAAAATACCAGCATAAGTAAAGCGTTTACACTATTGCTGAG
Organism: uncultured Hymenobacter sp.; assembly: GCA_964242665.1. Classification (GTDB taxonomy): domain Bacteria; phylum Bacteroidota; class Bacteroidia; order Cytophagales; family Hymenobacteraceae; genus Hymenobacter. Next base: position 17,218 of record CAXTBA010000027.1, on the reverse strand, counting down.
CCCAATGTCACGGGTGAAAGAACCAGAGAAAATAGAAGACAGAATCTGGAGGCGGAACAACAGGCCGAACACGACCAGTAGCAGCACCAGAACTGTTATAATGATAAGAGCAGACATTGTGATTTATTTGATGGCCAGCGGGAAACAACCGACTGTCGGTGATATAACAAGCCTAATAAGCTTAAGTTACAGCCGACTTAAGTTAAATCAGACGCTTAAGTTGTATGATGTACGCTTTCGTCGATGAACGGATGATTGATTGGAATAAGCGGGGCCTGCGCAAGCCGACGAGTCATAACCAACAGAAAAGCACCAAGGAAAATGGCAGCTACTCCTATTTCAATTAAGAACCCACTTTCTCCCTTTACAGTGCCCGGCATAAACATCAAATAGAAGTCGGACCAGTGGCCAGCCAAAATGGCGATGCAAACGATTTTGAGAATAATCATCTGCCGCTTGGCATCCCGGGTCATGAGACCCAAGAAGGGAAACACAAAGTTGATGACGAGGTTAAAGTAGAATATTCCTGTGTATTGCCCATTGAAACCACCAAGGCGTTGGTTGAAATACACCGCTTCTTCGGGCAGGTTGGCATACCAGATCAGCATGAACTGGGCAAACCATACGTACGTCCAGAAAATGCTAAAACCGAACATCAGCTTGCCGAGGTCGTGTAAGTGGTTAGCGTTTAAGAAACGCAGGTACCCATTTTGCTTCAGGAAGATAGCTGTAAGTGTAATCCCTGCAATGCCCGATACCCACCACGAAGCAAAAACGTACCAGCCAAACATGGTACTGTACCAGTGAACGTCAACCGACATCACCCAGTCCCAAGCCGACATAGAAGACGTAACGGCGTACAATACCAAGAAAAGTGCGGCTGTAGTAACACTAGTATGGAAAAACCGGGTCCCGCCGTGTAAGTCCTCCTCCAAGGAGAGCTTGCGTAGCTTCCAAGAGAAAGCCCACCAAATGACCAAGTACGACACCATACGGATGAGGTAAAACGGCACGGTTAGGAACCCTTTTTTACCGGCGATTATGGGATCGTAAGTAATCGATCCTTTGGTCATGATTCCATCGATCGTCCAATGGAATATTTCATGGCGACCCAGCAGAAATATTACCAGCATGATTATGCCTCCAGGTACGATCCAAGCGCTAAATGCCTCAGCAATTCGCTTCACAACAACTGACCATCCAGCGTAGGCTACGTAGTTAATGGCCATAAACACTGTACCGACAGCAGAAATGCCTAAGAAGAACAGATTGCTATGCCACAAACTAACCATTAGCCGCTTAAGCCAAATGGAGTTACCTGCTCCGTGCGAAGCCGAACCAACAGCTTCAGCAGATGCTCCCCAATGAAAAATGACAGCCATCAATCCTAGCACCAGCAACGCGATGCCAGCAATGATGATGGTATAAAAAATCTTACGGGCGCCATCCGTAACGACGAGTTGTTCAGCCGTGGCGCTTTCTTGGTGCGTCAGAGTTGCCATAGTGCGTGCGGAATGGGGTTTATTTAGCAGAACCGTTGTGGCCCTTGGTATTACCTTGGCCAGGCGTCTCGGATCCCGTATCAGAACCGGCCTTGCTGGTAGGCGCATTGCCTATGCCAGCGTTTATAGCTGTACTATCGCCAGCCTGAGCATTGGAACCTTTGGCAATCATTTCTTTAAGTCCATCAGGGCCCTTACCAAGCTCAAGCGCACGTACGTACATAGCGATTTTCCAGCGTTCTTCAGGATTTACCTGGGAGCCGTGGGGCATCATGCGGTTACGGCCCCACTCAATGACGTGGTAGATGTGACCGTCGTTCATCTTGGCGTAATAACCGGTGGCATAGTTTGGCACGCCCTTGAATTTAAGCCCCACCGGCCCCTGACCATTACCTTGCTCACCGTGACAATGCTGGCAAAATCGCGAATACAGAAGCTGTCCTTCTTCAAGGTTAGCCTTTGTATAGGAAAACGGATTGTGCAGGGTACGCTCGGCAATACCCACACTATCCTTCGGGATGTGGTCGTAGTAGCTCAGCTTGCCCCGGGCCACTGTGCCGGTTGGCGGCGTACGCTCGTTAATACCAAATGAATTGATTGTGTTGTAGCCTGTTTGGCGCAACGGCTCATATGGAATGGACTCGTACATCTCCGGCGCGTATTCCACACCAGGACTATCGGCTTGAGGAGTACAGGACGAAGCCAGGCCCCCCAACGACAGCAGTAGCGCCGATACGCGCAGACTCAGGTTCAACGGATGCGTCATTATTTCTTGGTCATTTCTTTCTGATTGACTTCCGATGCGCCATTTTCGCGCAACAGTTGGGTCAATTTTGGCATTGCCGAGCTAGTTTCGTCTAACTCAATAGCCATCACAAACTTGTCATCTGTCGAGCGTACATCCATCACCGGAGTCTTAAAGCGTGGGTACATCCCAGTGATAATGTAGAAGGTAATCACCATACCGTGGCAGGTGAAAAACACTGTCAACTCGAAAGCTACCGGAATAAAGGCGGGTAAAGCAATGTGTGGCTTACCGCCAATGATCATCGGCCAATCGAAGCCTAACGTATAAATCTGGAGCCACAGCGCAAATGCCAGCCCGCACATTCCATAAAAAAAGGCAGCGATAGGCAGGCGTGAACGCTCAATCCCAAGCGCGTCGTCGATGCCGTGCACCGGATAGGGCGAGAAGACATCATATATCTTAACCCCTGCGCCGCGCAGATTATCAATGGCATTCAGGAGCACGTCTTCGTCGTTGAAGACGCCGAGAGCAAAGCGCTTAGTCATGCTTGTCGTAGGTTACAGGGGCCGAAGCAGGCACACCAGGAGTTGTAGTGTGGGTAGTGGCAGGAACAACATGGTGGCCGTGGTCACCGCTATAAGTGGGGCCGTTATCAACGGTGTACTTGAGAATAGCCTTTACCTCGGCCATGTTGATGACTGGGAAGAACTTGGCAAATAGCAAGAACAACGTGAAGAAGAGACCCAGCGTACCAACATACACTCCAATATCAATAATAGTGGGAGAGAACATTGCCCAGCTCGACGGCAAATAATCGCGGTGCAGCGAGGTAACAATAATCACGAAACGCTCGAACCACATGCCAATGTTGACAATGATCGAAAGAATAAACGTGAGGACAATGCTGTAACGCACCCGGCGGAACCAAACCAGTTGGGGCGTAATCACATTACACGTCATCATTGTGGCGTAAGCCCACCAGTACGGCCCCGTGGCACGGTTAAGGAATGCATATTGCTCGAACTCCACTTGTGAGTACCAAGCAATAAAGAATTCGGTGATGTAAGCTACGCCTACGATTGACCCAGTCACCATCATGATTTTATTCATGAGGGCGATGTGCTCCAGCGTGATGTAATCTTCCAGTTTGAAGACCACGCGGGTAATTAGCATCAGCGTGAGCACCATTGCAAACCCGGAGAAAATGGCACCCGCCACAAAGTATGGCGGAAAAATAGTCGTGTGCCATCCAGGAATTATGGCCGTAGCAAAGTCCATCGACACGATGGTATGCACCGAAAGTACCAGCGGAGTTGAAACACCGGCCAGAATCAGTGATACCGTCTCGTAGCGCGACCACGCTTTCGCCGATCCTGTCCACCCGAAACTCAGCATTGAATAGCTAAACTTGGCGATAGGCCCCTTGGCCCGGTCGCGGATAGAAGCAAAATCAGGTACTAAACCCGTATACCAAAACACCAATGACACAGTGAAATAGGTTGAGATGGCAAACACGTCCCAAAGAAGCGGTGAGTTAAAGTTTGCCCACAGCGAACCCAACGTGTTTTGCAGCGGAAATACGTAGAAGGCTAGCCACGGACGACCCATGTGCAACACCGGAAACATGGCGGCGCAGATAACCGCGAAAATCGTCATAGCTTCAGCCGCCCGGTTGATGGACGAGCGCCACTTTTGGCGGAACAGCAGCAGTACCGCCGAAATCAAAGTACCGGCGTGGCCAATGCCTACCCACCATACAAAATTGGTGATGTCCCAAGCCCATCCGACAGTTTTATTCAGGCCCCACTCGCCGATGCCGTACCAAAGGGTACGGTAAACAGAGTAGAAGAAGATACCTAGAAAGAACAATGCCACGCTCATGGCTCCAATCCAACGAATGTTGGGCTTGGCTTCCACTTGGTAGCAGATATCCTGGGTCACGTCGTGTAACGTTTTGCCCCCGGTAACGAGCGGCTCACGAATGGCTGATACGTGTTGCATAAAGGATATTGGGGGCTTAGGTACTGAAAAATATCACAGTATTCTGACGCAATTAAACCGCTTCTTCTGGGCCAAACATCTCTGATGCCGAATTCCGAATTTTAGTCAGATACGTCACATTAGGCTGTACGTTGATGGAATCGAGCGAATGGAAGGCTCGCTCCCCATCTTCGCGGCGCAATAGCTGGCTAATGCGGGTAGTAGGGTCGCGCATGTCTCCGAATACAATGGCATCGGTAGGGCACGACTGGGCACAGGCCGATACTATTTCACCGTCCTTGGGACGACGCTTTTGTTTCTTGGCTTCCAACTTGCCTAACTGGATGCGCTGGATGCAGAATGAGCACTTTTCCATCACGCCGCGTGCCCGCACAGTCACATCTGGGTTCAGCACCATCCGGCCAAGGTCAGTAAACATGTGGCTGTTAACGGTTTCGAATTTCTCGTTCGAATAGTACGAAAACCAGTTGAAGCGACGAACCTTATACGGGCAGTTGTTGCCGCAGTAGCGGGTGCCTATGCAACGGTTGTAGGTCATTTGGTTCAAACCTTCCGAGCTGTGCGTGGTAGCCAAGACTGGGCACACCGTTTCGCACGGAGCGTGGTTGCACTGTTGGCACATCATGGGTTGGAAGATCACCTGCGGGTTGTCCGAAGGATCTTCCATAGCGCTGTAAGTTGCTACTTTACCTTTGGCGTCGAACTCATTTTCGTGGTGGTCCGAAGAGTAGTAACGATCGATGCGCATCCAATGCATCTCGCGCCGGTTGATGACCTGCTGCTTGCCAACTACAGCAATATTATTCTCGGTTTGGCACCCCAACACGCACGAGCCGCAGCCGATGCACGAGTTGAGGTCGATGGCCATGCCCCAATGGTGGTTATTGTACTGGTAATCTTGCCACAGCGACACCTTGTTAGGCTTCTCCATGCCGTCAGGCGTGTACACTTTTTCGTACTCGGTTACCTCTTTGGGATTTTCCTTATACTTGACCAACGTGCTTTCCTGCACCACCTGGCGGCGGTCCATGATGGTATGGTGGGTCTGGGTTTGGGCAATAGGGGACTTGGCTGAAGTCTTCTCCAGCGTCACCACCGTAGCATACAGGATGCCGCCATCCGGTGCGGTTTTTAGCAGCGGTGCTGCGTTGGCACCCACGCCGTCCCCAGCCTTGCCGCTCATAGTGCGGCCATAGCCTAGCGCGATACTGACGGTACCTGCCGCTTGGCCGGGCTGTACCAGCACCGGTAACTCAATCGGAGCTACGTTGGGGGCCGTTATCTTGATGACATCGCCCTGCTCCCATTTGTTGGCCACCGCCATAGCTCGCGGCACAGCCAAGTAGTTGCCCCAGGTAGCCTTGGAAACCGGGTCGGGCAGCTCTTGAAGGAACGGGTTGTTGGATCCAGTGCCGCTGGCGGGCAAGGCAACCTTCTCGTAGATCGACACTTCTACCGCATTAGCAGCAGGTCTGGAAGTACCGTTAATGCGTGATACAGCTTCAGCAGGGCTTAAAGCAGCAGTTAGCATGGTAGGAGCCGGCGGCAAGGCCGACCCAGTAGCTACGCCATCATGTACAGCCTTGTCCCAAGCAGCATTAAAATTGCCGCCGCCGAGTACGCCGCGCCAGTTGTTGCGCAGAAAATCATAGTAGGTCTCGTTGTTGCCGGCCCAGTGCAACAGGCTTTCTTGCGCTTGGCGGGTAGCAAAAATCTGGGTAATGGCCGGCTGCGACAGGCTCAAAAAGCCCCGCTTTGGCTCGAAGTCATTCCACGATTCCAGCCAATGGCTGTCGGGCGTAGTATACTGGCAGAGGACCCCCGTTTCGTCCAAGCGGTCGTTGAACGAAATACTCAACGGCACTTTGGCAATACCCGACTTAACCTGGGCAGCCAACGGATGGTTGTACACCGGGTTGGCATTGTAGAAGATTACCGCACCCACTGTACCGGCGTTCATTTCCTTCACCAAGGCAGCCATGCGGGCATCGTCGCCTTGGCGCACGGTGCTGGGGGCCGTCAGGTCAACGGTCGTTCCGACGTTGCCAAGGCTTTGGTTAAGCGCGGTCACAAGGGCCTGCACGGCAGGATCGTTCGAGCCAGACACCACAAGGCTGGCACCCCGGTTGGCCTTCAATTCGGCAGCAGCCTTGGCTAATTGCGGGGCCACGCGCGGATTGCTAAACGAAGGCGCAACGCCTCCGCCTGCCACCGCATTGTACAGCGCCACAGCTATGGCCCCCAACTCTGAGGGTTTCACGGATTCGCGCACATCGGCGTTGGAACCCGTCAGCGACATGGCCGTTTCGAACTGAAAATGGCGCGACATGGTACGCTTGTCGCTGCTCACCTTGCGGTTTTTGACGTACTGCTTCGCAAACTCCACCGGCGAAATCCAGGTGCCAAGAAAGTCGGCCCCTAGGCTCACGATAACGTTGGCGCGGCTGAAATCGTAGCTGGGTAATAAACCATTATTAGCCTGAAGCAAGCCACTGGCCGAATATGCATCGTACATGACGTGCTCGGTGGCCTTGTAGCGGGCGGCAAAGGCCGCAATGGCCTTCTTAGTGCTAGGGCTGATGATAGTCGGCGAAATAATCGCGATTTTGCCCGTCGTAGCCGCAAGCTTGGCGCGGATCTGCCGGTCCACTTCGGCGATTTCGGCTCGTTCGCCTTTGATGGCAAAGTGCTGAAGCCGTGCAGTGTCGTACAAATCCAGCACCGCTGCTTGGGCACGCGCCGAGAGGCCCCCACGGGTGATGGGCGATTCTGGGTTGCCTTCGAGCTTGATCGGCCGGCCATCGCGGGCCTTCACCAATACAGCGTTGTAGTCAGCGCCGGTGAAATACGTTGAAGCGTAGAAGTTGGAAATGGTAGGATCTACTTCTTCCGGCTTATTCAGGTAAGGAATTGCTTTATGCACTGGAGCTTCGCACGAAGCCAACGTAGCGGCCGCCACTCCGAAGCCCATCAACTTCAAAAAGTCGCGGCGCGGGGCCGACGTGGCATCCTTGCTTTCGTGGCTTTCCTTCACAGGCAAAAACTCGGCGAAAGCCGTGCTCATGAATTCCGGAGTGCTTTCCAGTTCCTCAATTCCTTTCCAGTACTTCATTTTCGGGGACTTAGGGACTCGTGGAATTGGAGCTTGACTATGCAAAGCCCAATGGCCACAAGGTACTTGAATTTATAAGCTGAGAAGAATCTTTACGTAAGCTTCTGTGCAAGGCAGCGAGTGAAGCGTTGGAAACTACAGCAGAACAAATACTTGTTCCCACCAGCTTCCAGCTCTTTTTATCTAATTAATAGTGGCACTTCGAGCACTCCGTGCCACCGTTTGACGATACGGTGAAAGGCGCGCCGGCATTCTTGGTATCGTGCAGCTTCACGAGGTTGTCGTAATACGCGTTGCCTTTGGTGTTGAGAGGAGTCTCGCGGTGGCAGTTAATGCACCAGCCCATGGTCAGAGCCGAGTACTGGTACACCACTTCCATATTCTGGATGGGGCCGTGGCAAGTCTGACACTGGAGGCCGCCCACCTGCGTGTGTTGCGAGTGGTTGAAATAAGCTAAGTCGGGCAAGTTGTGGACGCGCACCCACTGCACCGGCTGCTTGCGCTCGATAGCGCGATAGATTTTCTTGATTTCCGGCGATTCGGTTTTAATCTGCGAGTGGCAGTTCATGCAGATGTTGGCCGATGGAATGTTGGCCGACTTGGCTTTGTAAACCGAAGTATGGCAATAAGCGCAGTTGATCTGGTGCTCACCGGCGTGCAACTTGTGCGAAAAGGCAATGGGCTGGGTGGGTTGGTAGCCTTGGGTCAGGCCCACGGCCATCACGCTTTGCACGCCTTCGTAAAGTAGTACCAGCGCAAACACCACGCCCACAATACCACGCAGCACGGGCGAACGATAAAGCTTGCCCCAGTCGAAGCGCTGCTCCAGAATCTCGGTGTCGCGACCGTCAAGGTCTTTACGGCCCCGCAACACGTCTTTCATCAGGTTACCGATGATGATGAGGGTCACCACCATCACAATCAGTACCACTACCAAGGCAATAAGGAGGATATCAACTGCTTTTCCTGAGCCTGCATCAGCAGCGCCTGCTGTTTGGCCATCAGTTGAGCCAGCATTTTGGGCGGTAACGCCACCCGTAGTGGCAGTAGCCTGCTGACCTTCTTGCGAAGTGATGTAGGCAACAATCGAAGTGATTTCCTTGTCTGACAGCGCGAAGCTGGGCATCTGCTGCTTCTGGAACTTGTTGTAGAGCGCGACGGCGTACTCATCGCCGCTGGCCACCACTTTGGCCGAATTATGAATCCAGGGAATAATCCAGGTGATGGGGCGACGCTTACTGATGCCGGCCAGGGCCGGGCCCACCACTTGCTCATTTACAGCGTGGCACTGGGTGCAGTTCGCTTTGAACAGAGCATCACCGGCCTGCACAGCAGCAGCATCGCCGCCGCCAGCGGCTGGCGCGGCAGCAGTGGCTGGGGTAGCGGCAGCAGTCGCACCGGGGGTGACACCGACTTTGCTAACGGTAGCATTGCTGGTGCCTGTGCTTTGCGCGGAAGTGTGCTGAGCCCCGGTAAACGTGAGGAGCAAAACCAGCAGCAGGTGAGATAACGGACTTAGTCGGTTGCTATTCATACGAAAACAAGCAGAAATAACGAAACGCGGGGGCATTTCAGGGCCACAAAGGTAAGATACGATTCGCGGGCAGCAAAAGCCAGGGAGGGTTTATAGGCCTTGAAACGGCCATAGAGGATTATTTGGAATGCAACTAAATAAGAAGAATGCTCTTATTTGAATGCCACTTATTTGGCTAACTGGACTAGATTACCTGGTGGTCTAAACCGCTCGTCGCCCTCTAGTTTCTTGTGTGCAAACGCCTATGATCTGGACAAAAAAGCAGGGCAACTTGTTCAGGCTTCACCCAATAAATAGATGCTGGTGGGCAAAAGCTAACAACCGCTTGGCTTTCTGGTCTAAAGCAAGTACCTTTGCGCCCCAATCAAAATTTTTTCACCAATTTTCACCCCGTCGTAATGGAAGTAAGAAATTACGAGACGGTCTTCATCGTGACCCCCGTATTGAACGAGAGCCAGGTGCAAGAGACGGTCGAGAAGTTCACCCAGGTGCTTAAGGAAAATAGCGCCGACATTCTGTCCACCGAAGCCTGGGGCCTGCGCAAGCTGGCCTACCCCATTCAGAAGAAAACCACTGGTTATTACTTCTGCTTGGAGTTCACGGGTTCGGGCAACATCGTTGATGTGTTGGAGCTGGCTTACCGCCGCGACGAGCGCATCATCCGCTTTCTGACCACGGTGCTTGATAAGCACGCCGTGGACTACAACCGCCGCCGCCGCAACGGCGAGATGAACCAGCAAAAAGCTGCCAAGGAAACCGAAGCCGTAGCACAATAACTTTAACAGAGATATGGCAACGCCCTCGAACAACCGCAACAACGACCGCTCGGCTATGAACAAGCCGGTGGACACGCGCAAGAAATATTGCCGCTTCAAGAAGAACGGCATCAAGTACGTGGATTACAAGGACCCGAACTTCCTGCTGAAATTCGTGAACGAGCAGGGCCGCGTGCTGCCCCGCCGCCTCACGGGCACGAGCCTTAAGTTCCAGCGCAAAGTAACCCAGGCCGTAGCCAAAGCCCGCCACCTGGCCCTGATGCCGTACGTAGCCGACGCCTTGAAATAAATTATAAATTTTGAATTATGGATTATAAATTCTGACGAGCCGCTGGTGTTCGTTCATAATTCATAATCCATAATTTATAATTTCTCCATCAATGGAAATCATCCTCAAAGACGACGTTAAGGGCCTCGGCTACAAAAACGACACCGTGTCCGTTAAGTCGGGCTACGGCCGCAATTTCTTGTTGCCGCAGGGCCTGGCCATCCTGGCCGATAAGACAAACAAGAAAATCACGGCTGAGAACGTGCGCCAAGCTGCACACAAAGCTGAGAAAGTGAAGAGCGACGCCCAAGCCGTTGCCGACCAGATTGGCGGCATGGTGCTGGACATCCCGGCCAAAATTGGCGAGAGCGGCAAGATTTTCGGTCGCGTAACCACCTTGCAGCTGGCTGAGGCCCTGAAAGCTAAAGGCGTTGACGTGGACCGTAAGCGCCTCTCGTTCGACCAAGAGCCTTCGGCTGCTGGCGACTACACCGCTACGCTGAGCTTGCACAAGGAAGTGAAGCACACGGTACATTTCCGCGTGGTCGCCGAATAGTCTGGGATAGATGCTGGTTTGCAAAGGCCCTGCCGTACTGGTGGGGCCTTTTATTTTTTAATGTTGCCGGACGGCTACTTTTGCTCTGATGTTTAGAACTGAACTGACAATTGCGCCGGTGGCGCAACAGCTGCCGCCAACGGCGCGGGTGCTCACCATGGGCTCCTGCTTTGCCGATAGCATCGGCGCGCGGCTGGCTGCCGATAAAGTAAATGTGCTCGTGAACCCCTTTGGCACGGTGTTTCAACCCTTGGCTGCCGCCCGGCTGCTGCGGGCGGCCCTGGGGGAAGACGTGGACTGGCAGCAGCACCTGGTGGAAGCCCGGGGCCGTTGGCAGAGCTACGACCTGCACGGCAGCCAAGGCGCAGCCTCGCCGGTCGAGCTGCTGCACGACATACAGCAGACGGTGCGGCGAATGGGCGAGTTTCTGCGTGGGGCCGACGTGGTGCTCCTCACGCTTGGGACCGCCTGGGCCTACCGCCTGCGCGAAACAGGCGAGCTGGTGAGCAATTGCCACAAGATGCCCGCCGAGTTATTTGAGAAAGAACTGCTCACGCCCGACGAAATCATTAGTTCCCTGGCCGAAACCCATGCCTACCTGCGGCGCAGCAACCCCAAGCTCCGCGTTGTATTGACGGTGAGCCCGGTGCGCCACCTGCGCGATACCCTGCCACTGAACGCCGTGAGCAAGTCGGTGCTGCGTGTGGCCTGCCATTATTTGAGCGAGCTGTTGCCCGATGTAAGCTATTTCCCGGCCTACGAGTTGCTGACCGACGACCTGCGCGACTACCGATTTTATGCTGCCGATATGCTGCATCCATCGGAAGTGGCACAAGACTATATCTGGGAGAAGTTTGCCCGCACCTACTTCGATGCTGATTTTGGCCGTTTCCGGAAAGAGTTGGCAGGGGTGCGCCAGGCCCTGGGCCACCGGCCCTTGAACCCTGCCGCACCCGAGCACCGCAGGTTCTTGGAAACCACACGCGAACAGTTGGAACGCCTGAGCCGCCAACGCGTGAACGTGGCTGCCGAACTGCGCGAAGTGGATGCGCGACTGGCAGCACTGCCTGTACCTGCCGCAGCCGTTGTAGTTGAACCGGAGCCCAATGCAGAAGAGCGAATTGATATCGGTGCCGACGCGGGTCTGGCGGAAGCCACTACGCCGCCAGAGCAGCTAACCGCAGTTCCCGACAGGACCCCTCGCCTATCGCCTGAAGAGTTTCGGGCGCAACGGGCAGCCCGCAACAAACGGCCAGAACGCAACCGCCGCGATGAGGCCCCCCACGCAACTGCACCGCTCGCTACTGGTACCGAAGAAGCATTGCCACCAGTGCCTGAGGTAGCAGACACACCCGCGCTAGCTACTAGCCAAGCCGCTGAACTGCTCACGATTGAGGGTGTCGAAACCGAGCCAGCGAAAAATAAGAAGCGCCGCTCACGAGGCGGAGCCAAGCGCACGGCCCGCAAAAACGCCGCGAAGCTAGCCGCCACCGACGACGCAGGAAAGCTTTCGGCCAACGAACCTGACGCGACTGTTGAAGCAGCCCAGGTAGCCGCGCCGCGCAACCCGCAGCCGGAAGGCCGCAAATCGAGCGTCATTACCAAATCGGTGCCTGTGAAGCGCGGTGGCCGGGGCCGTGAGCGCGCCGGGGAAAGCAGCGCCCAGCCCAGCGGGCCGGCACCAGTTGAACCGCCCACGGAATCTTCGGCCGCCGTAGCAGAGCTTGCTGCTCCCGAATCGTTGCCAACTCCTTCGACACCGATTGAACTTGGCACTGAGCAAGTCTTCAATCGAAGAAAATCTCCTAAAGCAAAACCGTTGTTTGCTACCCCCGTCGGTGAGGCTACGGCAGCTACGGCAACACCAGCACATGCTGCAGTTCCGGCAGCGGCCGAAGGGGCCCCCGCCGCGCCAGCCCGAACAGCGGCCGCTCCGACAAGCCGCAGGAGAGCAGTGGTTTCAATCGCAACGGTGCCAACGCCAATCCCGGCCGTAGAGTTGAGAGCAGACCGGCCGGCCGGCGTGGCTGCCGGGCGCATGCGGGGCTCATCGGCCACGTTGGTAGTCAAGGAGCCGGCCAAAGAAGAACCGGCCAAAAAAACGCCTGCGCCGCGCCGTAAGTCCCCAAAAACCGCGGCGGCCCCCACGCCACCGCCTCCGGTTCCGGCGGCTCCGGCTCCTTTAGCAGCTAAACGGCCAGCCAAACCGCGCGCAAAGAAGGCAACGGCCCCGCCGGATGCGGGCGAAAACCCGGCGTAGTCTGGCATTTATTCAAACCCGGCCTTGTTCGCCGGGTTTGTTGTTTATCCGTTGCGCTGTTCCTGATTCTTTTATGGCCCCCCACACCCCCAACCGCCTCGCCCACGAAACCAGCCCCTACCTGCTGCAACACGCTTATAACCCGGTTGATTGGTACGCGTGGGGCCCGGAGGCGCTGGCCCGCGCCCAGGCCGAGCAGAAGCCGATTCTGGTGAGCATTGGCTACGCAGCCTGCCACTGGTGCCACGTGATGGAGCGCGAATCGTTCGAAAACGAAGCCGTAGCGGCGATAATGAACACACATTTTGTGTGCATTAAAGTGGACCGCGAGGAGCGGCCCGACGTGGACCAGGTGTACATGGACGCCCTGCACGCCATGGGCGTACAGGGCGGCTGGCCGCTGAACGTATTTCTCACCGCCGACGCCAAGCCGTTCTACGGCGGCACCTACTTCCCCCGGGCCAACTGGAACCAGCTGCTGGCCAACATCGGCGAAGCCTACGCCGGCGAGCACCGCGACGAACTGGAGCAATCGGCGGCGCGGTTTGTGGCGGCGATCGGGGCCAGCGAGCTGGAAAAATATGGGGCCACCGGGGCCACCGCTGGGGTGTCGGCCGACGATTTTAAGCTGTTGCTGTACAACTTAGGCTTGAAGTTCGACCGGGAACGGGGCGGCACCAACCGGGCCCCCAAGTTTCCGATGCCCAGCATCTGGCGGTTTTTGCTGGGGGCCCACGCGGCAACCGGCAGCGCGGCAGCCCTGGCCCAAACCGTGCTTACGCTGCGCGAAATGGCCTGGGGCGGCATTTACGACCAGGCCCACGGCGGCTTCGCCCGCTACTCGGTTGATGGCGAGTGGCTGGCCCCCCACTTCGAAAAGATGCTGTACGACAACGGCCAGCTCGTAAGCCTTTACAGCGAAGCTTTCCAGGTGACGGGCGAGCCGCTGTTTCGCGGCGTGGTGTACGACACCGTGGAGTTTGTACGGCTGGAATTGACCAGCGAGGACGGCGGCTTTTATTCGTCGCTCGACGCGGACAGCGAGGGCGAAGAAGGCAAATTTTACGTCTTCACTAAAGACGAGCTGCGGACCATCATTGGCCCGGAGGAGCCGTTATTTTCCGACTACTACAACTGCACCGAAGAGGGCAACTGGGAACACGGGCACAACATTCTGCACCGCCGCGAAGCCGACGCGGACTTTGCCGCGGCCCACCAGCTTACTCCCGGGGCCCTGGCCGATTTGGTGACGGGCTGGAAGCAGAAAATTATGGCCGCCCGCGCCGGGCGGGTGCGGCCCGGCCTCGACGACAAAATTCTCACTGGCTGGAACGCGCTGATGCTCCAGGGCCTCATGGATGCCTACCGGGCCTTTGGCGAGCCCGAATTTTTGGCTATGGCGGAGCGCAACGCGGCTTTCATCGAAAAGAACCTGCGCCAGGGCCCTCGGCTGTGGCGCACTTTTAAGGCGGGCAAAGCGCACATCAGTGGCTTTTTGGAAGATTATGCCCTGGTTATTCAAGCGTACATCGGCTTGTATGAAGTGACGTTTGCTGAACAGTGGCTGCGTAAGGCCGAAGAGTTGACTCAATACGCGCTGGACCAATTCTTCGACCCCGCCGAGACGCAGTTTTTTTACACCGATAGCAGCGCCGAGCCGCTCATTGCCCGCAAGAAAGAGCTGTTCGACAACGTAATACCGGCCTCCAACTCCGTGATGGCCCACAACCTGCGCCGCTTGGGCCGTCACCTCGACCGCGCCGACTACGTGGACCTAGCCGCCGCCATGCTGGCCCAGGTGCAGGCCCTGGTGGTGAAGGAGCCCCAGCACCTCAGCAACTGGGCGGCCCTGTACGCGGCGCTGCTGCACCCCGGGCCAGAAATTGCCATCGTGGGGCACGAAGCCGATGCGTTTCGGGGCGAACTGAGCCGTAGCTTTCTGTTCGATACCGTATTGGCTGGGGCCACCAAAACCGGCCCGCTGCCGCTGCTCCAGCACCGTCCGGCCCGGCCCGGGCACACCGACATCTACGTGTGCCGCCATTACGCCTGCCTGGCCCCGGTTCAAAGCGTAGTCGATGCGCAAACCGCGCTGGCCGCGGTTTAGCGCAGCGAACTGTCGGCCCTCGATTGGAGCGAGCTTGTAACTCGCCGTTACAAAGTGGTAATCAGGCGTGGGGCCCTAAACGGTGCGGTACAGCATGGCCACTGCGCGGCTGTGGGTCGCAGACTCACTCTATTCGCTAGCCAATAGTTCGGCGCTTAAACCGCAGCTAGCGCTACCTGGGGCCCCCGCAGCCTAGCTATCTTTACTATTCGCCCCTACCCTGCCGACGTTTTGACTTTAGCACTTGATTTTGTTTCGCCGACCCCGGCCAACGTTCCCGACCGGGTGACGCTGTTCGTGGACGTGATTTTGCCCTTGCCGTTGCCCCGGCTCTACACCTACCGCGTGCCGTTCGAGTTGAACGACAGCGTAGTGATTGGCGGGCGGGTCATCGTGCAGTTCGGGGCCAAGAAGACGCTGAGCTGCATTGTGGCCGCCGTGCACGAGACACCGCCGGCCAACTACCAGGCCAAGTACATCCTTGAATTCATCGACGACGCGCCTGTGGTTACCCAACCGCAGCTCAAGCTGTTTCGCTGGATGGCAGACTATTACATGTGCACGCTGGGCGAAGTGATAAACGCGGCCCTGCCGGCGGCCCTCAAGCTCAGCTCCGAGTCACGCATCCAACTGCACCCCGGCTTTTCGCGCGAGGAAAACGAGTATCCGCTCACGGTTCAGGAAGACCTTATCATCGATGCGCTGGGCGTGGTGAGCGATGGCAAGGCCCTGACGTTTACCGAAGTAGGCGACCTGTTGGGCGTTAGCTCCTTTCATAAAGTCATCAAATCCTTGATGCACAAGGACGTGATTTTTCTCTTTGAGCACACCGCCGACAAGTACGCGCCCAAGGTGCTAAAAAAGGTGCGCATGGCCCACCGCTTCCTGGCCGAAGGGGCCATCGAGCAGTTGTTCAGCGCGCTGGAAAGCAAGCCTAAGCAGCTCGACGTGTTGCTGCATTACCTGCAACGGGTGCCGGCGCAAAACGAGCACGCCAACCACGGGGGCCTCGAAAAAGCGGCCCTCACCAGCAGTCCGCGCCTGTCGGCTTCGGCCGTGAACACCTTGATTAAGAACGGCGTATTGGAGCAGTTCGATCAGATTGTGTCGCGCTTTCCACTGGATGAAAACGCGGCCGTGCAGCCCAATTTCGACCTGACGGAGGCCCAGAGTACGGCGCGCGACGAGATTATGGCCCACTTCCGGGAGCGCGACATTGCCCTGTTGCACGGCGTGACGGGCGCAGGCAAAACCGAGATTTACATCGACCTCATCCAGCAGGCCCTGGGCAGCGGCGGGCAAGTGCTGTACCTGCTGCCCGAAATCGCCCTCACGGCCCAGATTGTGACCCGATTGATGCGCGTATTCGGCACGCGGCTAGGCGTTTATCATTCCAAATTCTCGGATAACGAGCGGGTGGAAGTGTGGAACGGCGTGCTGGCCGGCCGCTTCCAGGTGGTGGTGGGCGTGCGCTCAGCGGTATTTTTACCCTTTGATGATTTGGCCTTGATCATCGTCGACGAAGAGCACGAGTCGAGCTACAAGCAGTACGACCCCGCCCCGCGCTACAACGCCCGCGAAGTGGCCTTGATGATGGGCAACTTTCAGGGGGCCAAGGTATTGCTGGGCTCGGCCACGCCGGCCGTGGAGACCTACTACCAGGCCCGCCAGGGCCGTTACGGGCTGGTCACGCTCAGCAAGCGCTTCGGCGAGGCGGGCATGCCGGACATGGTGCTGGTGGACACCCGCAAGGCCCGCGACCAGAAAACGATGCACAACCATTTCTCGGCCGAGCTGCTCGGCGAAATCGAGCGCAAGTTGGGGGCCCAGGAGCAGGTGATTTTGTTCCAGAACCGGCGCGGCTACGCCCCGGTGGTGGCCTGCGACGACTGCGGCTGGATCCCCAAATGCTCGAATTGCGCCGTGAGCCTGAGCTACCACAAGCACAGCCACGAGCTGCGGTGCCACTACTGCGGCTACCACGACAGCATGGTGACCAAGTGCCCAGCCTGCGGCTCCCGGGCCGTAAAAACGGTGGGCTTCGGAACGGAAAAAATAGAGGACGACCTGAAAATCATGCTGCCCCAGGCCAACGTGCAGCGCATGGACCTGGACACGACCCGCGCCAAAAACTCCTACCAGCAAATCATTTCCGACTTCGAAAGGCAGAACACCAACGTGCTGGTGGGCACCCAGATGGTGACCAAGGGCCTCGACTTCGCCAACGTCAGCTTGGTGGGCATCATCAACGCCGACAGCATCATCCATTACCCCGATTTCCGGGCCCACGAGCGGGCCTACCAGATGTTTGTGCAGGTGAGCGGCCGGGCCGGGCGCAAGGGCAAAAAAGGCAA
>CAXTBA010000026.1:0-46255 GCA_964242665.1 uncultured Hymenobacter sp. | reverse complement strand
GCGTTCAGCAAAAACCCGCGCATCAACTCCAAGGGCATGAACACGGGGGCCGTGCTGGGCTTCACCAACACGCTGGTGGAAGTGCTGCAAAAGGAAAAGCCCACCCACATCGGCGTGTGCTTCGACGGGCCCAAGAAGACGTTCCGCCACGAGGCGTTTCCGGCCTACAAGGCCCAGCGCCAAGCCATGCCCGAGGACATCGGCATCGCCGTGCCCTACATCAAGCAGATCATCGAGGCCTTTCATATTCCGATTTTGATTCTGGAAGGCTACGAGGCCGACGACGTAATTGGCACGATGGCCCAAAAAGCGGAAAAGCAGGGCTTTGAGGTGTTCATGATGACGCCCGACAAGGACTACTGCCAGCTGGTGACGGAGAACATCAAAATCTACCGGCCCGCCTTCATGGGCAACGCGGCCGAGGTGCTGGACGTGGCCCACGTGCTGGCCCGCTTCGAAATTGAGCGCGTGGAGCAGGTGACGGATATTCTGGGCTTGCAGGGCGACGCGAGCGACAACATCCCCGGCATTCCCGGCATCGGCGAGAAAACGGCCAAAACGCTCATCCAGAAGTACGGCTCGGTCGAAAACCTGATCGCCAACACCGACGACCTGAAGGGAAAACAGCAGGAAAACGTGCGCAACTTCGCCGAGCAGGGCTTGCTGAGTAAGGAGCTGGCCACCATCCACGTAAACGTGCCGCTCGATTTCGAAGCCGATAAGCTGGTGCTCGACGCGCCCGACGAAGCCCGGCTGCACGAATTGTTCGACGAGCTGGAGTTCCGGCAGCTGGCGGCCCGCGTGCTCGGCGGGGGCCCCCCGCGCACCCCGGCCAGCCTGGCCAAGCCCGGCACCACCGGGGCCCGGCGGCCCAAACCGGCGGCCGGCGGCCAGGCGTCGCTCTTCGGCAACAGCGAAGAGGCGGCGGTGGCCATCGGCGCGGAAGAGGGCGAAACGGGTCGGCTGGGGGCCCCCGCCGGCCCGCGCCGCCAACTGGCCGACGTGCCCTACCAGTACCACTTGATGGACACGCCCGCGCGGCGCAAGTCGCTGCTGCACTTTTTGTTGCGCCAAACCGAAGTCAGCTTCGACACCGAAACCACCGGGCTGGACACGATGACGGCACGGCTCGTGGGCCTGAGCTTTTGCTACCGGCCGGGCGAGGCGTACTACGTGCCCGTGCCACCCGACGATTTGGAAGCGGCCCAGGCCATCGTGGACGAGTTTTGCCCGTTTTTCGAAGCGAAGGACATTCTCAAAATCGGCCAGAACATCAAGTATGACCTCAGCATTCTGCGGCATTACAAGGTAGAAATAGCGGGGCCCCTGTTTGATACGATGCTGGCGCACTACCTCATCGAGCCCGACATGCGCCACAACATGGACGTGCTGGCCGAAACCTACCTGCACTACGCCCCAGTGCCCATCACCGACCTGATAGGGCCCAAGGGCAAAAAGCAAATTACGATGGCCGATATCGCCCCGGCCCTGGTGAAAGACTACGCCTGCGAAGACGCCGATGTGACCTTGCAGCTCAAGCACGTGTTCGAGCCGATGCTGAAGGAGTTGGGCCTGCTGAACTTGCTGAACACGGTGGAAAACCCGCTGGTGCCGGTGCTTTCCAGCATCGAATACGAGGGCGTGAAGATTGACTCGGTGGCGATGGGCGAGTATTCGGCCGAATTGCAGGGCTACGTGACGGAGCTGGAACGCCAGATTTTTCAGGAAGCCGGGCAAGAGTTCAACATCGGCTCGCCGAAGCAGTTAGGCGAGGTGCTGTTTGATAAAATGCAGGTGGGCGGCGGCAAAATCAAGAAAACCAAAACCGGCCAGTACGCCACCGGCGAGGAAATCCTGAGCCAGTTGGCGGCCGATAACCCCATTGCCGCCCTCATCCTCGAATACCGCCAGCTCAGCAAGCTGCGCTCGACCTACGTGGAGGCCCTGCCCCAACTGGTGAGCGTGGTGGACGGCCGCGTGCACACCAACTTCAACCAGGCCGTGACGGCCACCGGGCGGCTAAGCAGCACCAACCCGAACCTGCAAAACATCCCCATTCGCACCGAAAAAGGCCGCGAAATCCGCAAAGCCTTCGTGCCGCGCGACGACCAGCACGTGCTGCTGGCGGCCGACTACTCGCAGGTGGAGCTGCGCATCATGGCCGATTTTTCGGGCGACGCGACGATGATCGAAGCCTTCCGCCAAGGAATTGACGTGCACAGCAGCACGGCCAGCAAAGTCTTCCGGGTGCCCCTGAGCGAAGTGGACGCCGAAATGCGGCGCAAGGCCAAAACAGTCAATTTCGGCATCATTTACGGCATTTCGGCCTTCGGGCTGGCCCAGCGCATCGGCATTAGCCGCAAGGAAGCAACCGACATCATCGAGACCTATTTCCAGGAATTCCCGTCGGTGAAGCAGTTCATGGACGAGAGCATCAACCGGGCCCGCGAGCTGGAATACGCCGAAACGCTGCTCAAGCGCCGCCGCTACCTGCGCGACATCAACTCGCGCAACGCCACGCTGCGCGGCTACACCGAGCGCAACGCCATCAACGCCCCCATCCAGGGCACGGCCGCCGACATCATCAAGCTGGCCATGATCAACATCTACCACTGGCTGCGCAAGGAAAAGTTGAAAACCCGCATGATTTTGCAGGTCCACGACGAATTGGTGTTCGACGCCGTGCAGGAAGAAGTCGAGTACATCACCCCCAAAATTAAGGAGCTGATGACCCAGGCCCTGCTGCTGCCCCGTGGCGTGCCGCTGGAAGTGGAAGTAGGCAGCGGGCGGAACTGGCTGCAAGCGCACTAGGGACAAGGCGGGGGCGGAGGCATGAAAACTGCTTCGTACTGCCCCCAACTACCGCTGGACAGCCTCTCAGTAGTTCCGGACAGGCTCCCGGTAGCCCCGGACAGCCTTCCAGCAGCTCAGGACTGACCCCAACCGCCGCTGGACGGCCCCCGAACAAGCCGGGACGGCCGCCCGGCAAGCCCGTACCGGCCGGTAGCGGGGCCGGACAGCGTCCGGGCGGGGCCGGACGGCCCACTGGCCGCGCCGCCCGCCTACGGCGCAGGTAATAGGCGGTACTTTAGCAGCCCGGCGGCCATTGGGGCCGCTTTTTATTTTTTCCAGCTTACGCGATGCGTCTTCGTTTCACCAAAGAAAATATGTACACGGCCGCTGGCTTCGTGCGCGATTCGTTCCTGCTCGACCAAGCCGATTTTGTGGCCGTAGCCCCTGCCGAGTTTGATACTGCTTTCGTAGCCGACCTGCAAGCCCGGCTCCAGGCCATTCAGGGCGCTACCGGTGGGGCCCTGCGCACGGGCGGTGGGGCCCAGGTGACGGCCCGCCTCTACCAAAACATGGACGCCGTGAAGCCCTTGCTCGACCGCCTTGACATCCGCCTGGGCTTCATTCCGGCCGCCGGCCTCACCGTGCCGGCCAAAAACTTCGGCCTCAAGCGCCTGCGCGAGCGCCTCGACGCCCGCGACGCCGAAGCCGCCAGCCGCGCCCTCACCACCCTGCGGCAGGCCATCGCCGACAACCTGCCCGCGCTCAAAACCAAGGGCTACCCGGATTCCGAGCTGGCCGCTTTGGCCCAGCTCCACGCCGCCCTCGACGCCGACAACGCCGCCCAGAACTCGACCCTCAACGCCAACACCGCCGCCACCACGGCCGAAGACGCCGACTACCTGGCCCTCGACGCGCTGCTGGGCAAAGTCATGCGCACCGGCCGCCTGCTCTACAAAGCTGCCAAGGCCAAGCGCCAGCAGTACGAAGCCGCCGCCGTAGGCCAGCGGGTACACGCCGCACAGCAGCCGAAGGAAACGCTGGCCGCACCCAGCACGTCCGCTTAGCCCCGGTTTTCCGCTTTTTAGCCGACCTTTAAGCCGCCCTCCGCCTAACCGGGGGGCGGCTTTGCTATGTTAATGGAATCCTTTGAGGTCGAAAATTTCCGCAGCCTGAAACATTTGAAGCTGGAGAAGCTGGCGCGGGTGAATTTGCTGGTCGGCAAGAATAATTCGGGGAAGACGACGGTGTTGGAGGCACTCTATATACTTACACGAATAGAATTAGCAGATTGGTTTGAGGCTCTTGAGTATATGCGTGGTATAGAAGAAACCGAACAAGATTTTCGGTCTCTCTTTTACAAGTTTGATATTCGGAATGAGGTGCGGGTCGGAGCCTCTTACAATGGTGCAGGACGTGGACCTAGTAAATGTCGATTCCAACTTGGTTTTCCAAATGAACAAACTATAAGACAGCGGCGCAAAGAGCGGAAACCACTGTTGGTTCGCATTTGGGTAGGGACAAATAAGCCCAGCCATACTTTTGCGATGATGCGCAACCGAGATGATGAAATGGAATATAACCCAATATCTGATGGTGCCGAAGCATTTATGGAGGAGGGTTTGCCCGAAAAAATAGATTCTCGTCATTCAGCAAACTTTCTTTCAACTACTATAGACCTTGAACAGCTTAGTGAACAGCTATCTGAACTGACACTTAATAAGGAGGGGGATTCCCTCATAAAGGTTATTCAGCGAATTGATGCCCGCATTACTGCTTTTTCCCTTGATGCAAAAGGTAAAATTCATATTGACTTGGGTAAGGAGTTTGCTATGTTGTCACCAATCAATCTGTTGGGGGAAGGGATACAGCGATTATTAACTATTGTAGCAGCCATTGCTAGCACAACAGGTGGAATTGTTATTGTTGACGAAATTGATAACGGTCTTCATTACTCCGCATTGCGCATTTTGTGGCAGGGGGTGTTAGAGGCTGCCCGCAAGTACGATGTGCAACTATTCGCTACCACGCACAGCGCCGAAGCCCTGCGCCACCTTACTTGGGTACTAGACGAGGAAGAAAATTCTGACTATCGCGACGATGTAGCTGCCTACACGCTCATTCGGGCCGACGACGACACCGTGCGCAGCTACCGCTACGGCTATTCACAACTCGAATTTGCGTTGGAGCACGGCGTAGAGGTTCGCAATTAACCGACGCGCTACGTGGCAATTCGACAATTCAATATTTTCGTGGAGGGCAACGACGACCACGATTTGGTGCTGGTGCTGCTTCGGCAACTGAAAGACGTGCGGCCTGACCCGACCCGAAAAGCCAAGCGGGCCACTACCTACCTGACGTTGCAGCCCAGCGGCGACACCGTTTTGCTGCTGGCCACCAATGGCTGGACCAACCTAGTCGAATCGGATGCATTATTCCGTCAAGCCAACGATTCGGGCGGGCGCAACTTAATTGTGTTCGACGCCGATTATGACGATGCGAAATACCCGAGCGGCGGCCAGATAAAGCGGGCGGCGGCCATCCGCGCAGTGGTAAATGCTTACGACTCAAACCCGGCAGTATTCCTGTTTCCGCAGGCTGGGCAGGACGGCGAACTCGAAACATTGCTGTTGCAATTGACTCAGCCGGCGCACCAGCGCGTTATGGATTGCTACGACGGCTACGAAACCTGCTTACGTCAGTTTCTTGATGCGGCTGGTGAGCCATATTACGATGCGCCGTCAAATAAGCGCCGCATTTACGATTACGTGAACGTGATGCCCTTGACGGGCGATGAGTGGAAACGGCATCACAAAGACGGCGGGCAGAAATTTTTTGAGAACGCAGACATATGGAATCTGACGGCCCCGGCCATCCAGCCTCTGCGCGATTTCCTCGATTTGCACATTCAATAGACCAAGTCGTGAGCAATTACTGAAAGCTCAGCTATATACTGCCGCACGAAAATCAATCTATTTGATTGCAACCCGCTGCGCTTCCACGTTCCAGCCGTACACCTCTACCGCCAAATCCGGCTGGGGCCCCACGTATTCTGCCGTGATGGTCTTGCTTTCTCCCGGCAAAACGCTGGCGTAATTGTCGCTGTAAAAAGCCGGCAAGATCCGCTTGCCGGTTTTGCTATTAATTAACGCCACGCGGTTGAAAAAAGCCACCGGGTTGCCGGGGCCGTTGCGCAGGGTTATTTCCAGCTTGCCCGCCGCTTTTGCGGCTGCTTCGACTTTTAGTGGGGCCGGTTTTAATTGCTGTAAGCCAGCGTAGTTGCCGTCGTTGCCCGGAAGCCAGTACAGGTTCTCGCTCAGAATTAATTGTTTTTCATCGAGCAGCCGCAGCGACACGAACACGCCTTCTTTTTTTCCTAGCTTGGCGAGGTAATTATTCAGCGAAAAGAACTTGCGGACGGAGGACGGCTCCACCGAATTAAAAGACTGCGAATAAAAATATTCCTTGCCGTCCATGTCGTATACCTTGGCCTGCACCATCAGGCTGTTTCGGCTTGAAAACCCGTTGTTTACCACGCTCACCATGCTGTCGAGCGGGCTGAGCATGATGTGCAGCGGCTCGCTGCCTTTGCGCAGACCGTACAAGCAGGCGTTCGGGTCCAAATAATAGTCGTACATCTGGCCGCGCAGGGCCGTCCACGGGTTTTGGGTTTTCCAGATGATGGAGCCCGTGTACCACTCCCACATGTGCGACGAAAACCCTTCCATCAGGGCTCGGTACTGGTCGTAGTTCACCAATTGGGCTTTCATGGCAAAGTCCCGGGCGTTTTTAGGTTTGCCGTACCGGTCAACGTGCTCGTCGTAAGGAATGTACTTGTGGTAATCCCACACCGAATCCGGCTTGCTTTTGGACCGCGGCGCGAGTAGGTTCTCCTGCGGAATAAACCGCTCCAGCGACGCATAATCGCCGGTGCCCACGGAGCCCACTTCCGAATTATACGGGTAAGTCCGCGTCGCCCAAAAGCTTTTGGGGTCCTGGATGCCGTAGGGGCCATCGCCGTTGCCACCGAGGGTGTTGTACGACATCTCGTCGCTGTTCGAGAAGGCAAACAGCTTGCGGGTGCCATCCAAACGCGGCAAAATATCGTCGCGCAGGGGCCCCAGGATGTCTTCGGGTGGAGTAATTTCGTTGCCGCCGCACCAGAACGCCAGCGACGCGTGGTTCCGGACGAGCTTGATTTGGTCTTCGAGCGCCGTCAGTGCCAGGCGGTGGTCGTCGGGGTAGCCGCGCCGCGTCCACTGGTCGTCTTTTTTCTGGGGATCCACCCACCGGCCGTTGCAGTCGCCGCTAAACCAAAAGTCCTGGAATACCAGCAGGCCATACTTATCGCAGGCGTCGTAAAATTCCGGCCGTTCCACGATGGCGCCGCCCCAGATTCTAATTAAATTCAGGTTCATGTCCTGGTGGTAGCGCACCTCCGCGTCGTAGCGGGCCGCGCTGAAGCGGAGCATGGCATCAGAAATAATCCAGTTGCCGCCTTTGATGAAAATCTTTTGCCCGTTGACGTAGGCCCCCATGCTTTTCGTCTGCTCGTTCCACGCGTTATCAACCTGCCGGACGCCGACTTTTAATTGTTCTTCGTCGGCTATTCGGCCGGCGCTGATGAACTGCACGCGGCAATCGTACAGGTTTTGGGGCCCGTAGCCGTTGGGCCACCACAGTTTCGGGTTTTCCAGAATTAAATCCGGCAGCTTCGCTTCCGTAACGCGGTTGGGTGCAACCGTTAATTGTTTTCTAATTGTTTTTCCGGCAATCTGGTACTGCAAAACGCCGGTTACGGCCTGGCTCGACGGGTTATTAATTTCCGCCGACACTTTTATAACAGCGGGCCGTTGCGGGCCTTCCGGCAGGCGCTTGCCCGGCACCAGCGTAATTACGTGCACATTCTGCACGTTGACGCCCCGGGTTTTTTCGATGGTCACCTTGTCCCAGATGCCCGTGTTGCGGTCCCGAACCGGTTGAATCCAGTCCCAACCGGCGGTATATTGGGTGGTCAGGCCCCTGGCGATGGTGCCGTCGCCGCCCTGGCCTCCGTTTGGGTTGCCTGGGAAATCGGGCGGGTACACCAGCACGGCGAGCCGGTTTTTGCCGTTGGCGGCCAGCAGCCGGGTGATGTTGTACTGCGCCCGCAGGTGCATGCCCACGTGGGGGGCAAGGTTCACGTGCTGGCCGTTCAGGTAAATTTCGGCTTTGTAGTTGATGCCCCGGAACTGCAGCCAAACCTGCTCGTTGCCGGCGGCTTTCTCGGTAAAATCCTTGATGAACCAATAAGTGTAGTGGTCGTTGCCGGTTTTATAAATGTCGGCGATCCGCTCGTTGTTCATGCCGTAGAAGGGGTCCGGCACGCGCTGGTTGTTCAGCAACGTGGTGAGCACCGTGCCGGGCACGGTGGCCGGCAGCCACTGCGCCGTGGCAAAAGCGGGCGTTGAGAGCCGACGGCCGTCGCCCTCCACCTCTTTGATATTTCGGCATACCCAGCCGGTATTTAACTCGTAGCGCTGCTGGGCCTGGGCGAACAAGTTGACGCACAACAAAAAAAAGGACAGAATCTTTTTCATCCGCGGAACTGCTTTACTGACCAAGAAATTTAAAATAAAAGCCCCGCCAGCTTATTTGCCAATTCCTGTCGTTGGCGTAAGCCTGTTCGCTGCCCAGCGCCTCCAAAGAAAGTCCCCTTTTGTGGCCGGGGCCCCGGCCGGCCGCCGGGCCCCGGAAAAACGCCGGGGCCCGGCTCGTGGGTACGAGCCGGGCCCCGGCGATGGCAAGCAGGCAACAAGGCCTACTTTTTTTGGGTCTTCACTTTCTTGCCGCTGGGCTTGTCGGTGGTGTCTGTCTCGTTTTGTTTCTCCTTGTTTTTGGTGGCGGGGTCGGTGTGCTTCGGGGTGTTGGTGGTGGTAGCCATGGCGTGGGTTGAAAAAAGGTGTCCGTTGCATACGTACCCGCCGGCCGCTGTGTTGGGCCGGCTACGGGCGGGGACGTAGCACGCCGGCGGCCAGCACGCGTTGGGCACTGGCGCGGTAAGGGTTGAGCGAGTCGGCTGCTACCTGGCGCAGCGCGGCGAGGGCGGCGGCGGGCTGCTGGGCTTGCCAGTAGGCCATGCCCAGGTGGTAGCGGGCGCGGCGCGCCAGCGGTCCGCTCAGGGCCAGGCGGTGCAAGGGCGACTGGGCGGCCTGGGTTTCGCCCGCTTGCAACAGGAACAGGGCCCGGTAGTAGCTCAGCGTGTCGGCCCCGATTTGGCCGGGCGACAGGCGGCCCAGCGTGTGCAGGGCGGTGGGGTAGTGGCCGTCGCGGTACTCGGCCAGGGCCTGGGCCAGCAGCGGGCGGGTGCGGGCCTGGGCGGGCGTGAGCGGAAACGTGGGGTCGAGGCGGTAGTAATTGGCCCAAGCTTCGGGCGGCTGTGCCCGACGGGTGGCCCACCACCCCGCCCCGGCGGTCATAGCTACGGCCAGCACCGCCACCGCCCAAGCCAGCCAGCGCCGCTGGTGGCGGGCCCGGTGCCGCAGCCGGGCCAGCGCAGTGCCCCGCTGGTCGAGGTGGTGGTCAATCAATTGCAGACGCGAGCGCAGGGCGTCGTGCCCAGCGGCCCAGCGCAGGTCGGCGGCGAACTGCTCATAGGCGGCGTGGGCGTCGGCCAGGGCGTCGTCGGTGGCCAGGCGCCGCTCAAAAGCGGCCTGGGCGGCTTCGTCCAGCGCCCCGTCAGCGAAGCGCTCCAACTCGTCGAGGTGGGCGCGGAAGTCGTGGGGCGGCGCGGCCAACTCCACCAGCTTGCGCAGGCAGAGGCTTTTCTGGCGGCGGGCCACGGCGGGGTTGGCAAAGCCCAGCTTGCCGCTCATCCGCACGAAGTTGTAGCCGTGGAAGTAGAAGTACGTCAGCAGCCGCCGGCTTTCGGGGCCCAGCCGGTGGAAATCGGTCAGGCGCAGCTGGCGGCGGCTGGCTTCGTCGGCGGGTAGCGGCTGGCCGCCGGCGGCCAGCCGCTGTTCGGCCAGGCCGTTCACGTACGCCGGCACGTCCGCGGGCAGGCGGGTGAGGCGGCCGTCCACCACTTGGTCGTAAAAATCGAGCAACGCGCCTTGCAGCAAAGTGTGCGCTGCGTGGGCCCCCAGCCGGTGCTCGCGCAGGGCCCAGCGCCCAAACACGTCGCGGCGCTGCTGATAAAAGTCAACGAGAAATTTTTGATTGCCGATGCGCAGGTGCAGCAGAACTTCGGCGAGAGGCGTCGGCATAAAAATATAAATTAAAGACGATTAATAGTTATTAAATTAACTATGATATAGATAAACTAGTACTATTTAACGAAGATAGAATTAATTTGCGAACGGCCGACGCCGTTGAGCTTGGCACCGGGGGCCCGCCGGGTCCCGTAGGCGGGGCGTGGTGCCTATTGTACCTTTGGGCCATGCAAACCACCGCCCCTGCCCGCCTCCGCGACGCCGCCGTGTTCGGCCTCATCGACCAGGAAAAAACCCGCCAGACCCACGGCCTGGAGCTGATTGCCTCCGAAAACTATGCGTCGGACCAGGTGATGGCCGCCCAGGGCTCGGTGCTCACCAACAAGTACGCCGAGGGCTTGCCCGGCAAGCGCTATTATGGTGGCTGCGAGATAGTTGACCAGGTCGAACAGTTAGCCATCGACCGCGTGAAGGAGCTGTTCGGCGTGGCCTGGGCCAACGTGCAGCCCCACTCCGGGGCCCAGGCCAACGCCGCCGTGATGCTGGCCTGCCTCCAACCGGGCGATAAGATTCTGGGCTTCGACCTGAGCCACGGCGGCCACCTCACCCACGGCTCGGCGGTCAACTTTTCGGGCAAGCTCTACCAGCCCAGCTTTTATGGCGTGGAAAAGGAAACCGGGCTCATCGACTGGCAAAAGGTGAAGGAAATCGCCCGGCGCGAACGGCCCAAGCTGCTCATCTGCGGGGCTTCGGCCTACTCGCGCGACTGGGACTACCGGGCCCTGCGCGAAGCTGCCGACGAAGTGGGGGCCCTGTTGCTGGCCGACATTTCGCACCCCGCCGGCCTCATCGCCAAAGGCTTGCTGAACAACCCGTTCCAGCATTGCCACATCGTAACCACTACCACCCACAAAACACTGCGGGGCCCCCGCGGCGGCCTCATCCTGTTGGGCCAGGACTTCGACAATCCCTTCGGCCTGAAAACGCCCAAGGGCGAAATCCGGCCCATGTCGGCCCTGCTCGACTCGGCCGTGTTCCCCGGCACGCAGGGCGGGCCCCTGGAGCACGTGATTGCCGCTAAGGCCGTGGCTTTTGGCGAGGCGCTGAGCGACGATTTTGGCGACTACGCCCGCCAAGTGGCGGCCAACGCCCAGGCCCTGGCGGCCGGCTTCACGGGGCTGGGCTACGACATTATTTCGGGCGGGACGGACAACCACCTGATGCTGATTGATTTGCGCTCGAAGGGCCTCACCGGCAAGCTGGCCGAGAATACACTCGTGAAAGCCGACATCACCATCAACAAAAACATGGTGCCGTTCGACGACAAGTCGCCGTTCGTGACCAGCGGCATGCGCATCGGCTCGGCGGCCGTCACGACCCGTGGCCTGGGCACGGCCGACATGGGCCGCATCGTGGAACTCATCGACGAGGCCCTGATGCACCACGCCGACGACACCCGCCTGGGCCGCGTGCGCCAGCAAGTAAACGCCTGGCTGCAAGACTACCCGCTTTTTGCTTAATTAGTGAAGGGGCGAATGAGCGAATGGACGGGGCCCTCGGCCCTGGCTCCACGCGCGCTGTTTTATCGTATCTCCCGCACTTCACTCACCCGCTCATTCACTCATTCCTTCCTTGAAGCCACAACCAACGCTGGGCGAACAGCACGAAATGTCATTCATCGACCACTTGGAGGCGTTGCGCTGGCACGTCATCCGGGCGGCGATTTCGGTGGTGGTGTTTGCCACGATTGCCTTTTTCTGCAAAAGCTTCCTTTTCCACACGCTAATCCTGGGCCCCTCGCGCGCCGATTTCTGGACCTACCAGATGTTCTGCAAGATGGGCAAGCTCTTCGGCTCGACCGAGCCCTGCGCCGACCACGTGAATTTCATCATCCAGAACCGGGAGATGAGCGGGCAGCTTTCGATGCACATCAGCACGTCGGTGATCGTGGGCTGCGTGCTGGCCTTTCCGTACCTGTTTTGGGAGCTGTGGCGCTTCATCAAGCCCGGCCTGTACCCGCACGAGCGCAGCAATTCGCGCGGGGCGGTGTTTTTTGTGTCGGTGCTGTTTGTGCTGGGCGTGCTGTTCGGCTACTACTTCGCCGCGCCCATGAGCATCAACTTCCTGGCCGGCTACGTGGTGGACGCCAGCATCGAGAACCAGATTGACTTGCAGAGCTACCTGAGCACGCTCACCACCATGACGCTTTCGTGCGGCTTGGTATTCGAGCTGCCGATGATCGTGTTCTTCCTGGCCAAAGCCGGGGTGGTGACGCCCGAAATCATGCAGCTCTACCGCAAGCACGCCATCGTGGTCATTCTCATCATTGCGGCCATCATCACCCCGCCCGACCTCACGGCCCAAGTCATCGTCAGCATTCCCATCTTGCTGCTTTACGAGCTGAGCATTCACATTGCCCGCGTGGTGCGCCGCGGCGACGCCGCCCGCCTCAACGAGAAGCTGGCCCGCGAGCGAGCCGCCGAAGCCGCCAACACGGCCGTCGGCCCGCCCGTCAGCTAACTGGGCGCGCGGCGGTCTGGCAGTTTTTCCGAGACCTGTTTTGCGCGGGCCTTCCGTCTTATTTTTTTCGCAGCATGAAAAAAACCTTTTTTGTTCTGTTAATGGCTGGTGCAGCTTTCGCCAGTTGCCACCAGACGCCCGTTGCCACCACGGGTACGCCGGCCCCGCCGCCCGCCGCCCCTGTCGCAGCCCCCATTGCCGCCCCCACGGCCGTTGCGGCCCGCGCCGCCGTGGGCCGGTACTTGCAAGACCAGCCCAACGCCGCGCTTTACGTTGTCGATTCGGCCCGGGCCACCGACCTGGGGGCGTACTGGCAAGTGCTGGTGCCCCGCACCGACTGGGCCCAGCGCATGCCCAACCGGGCGGCTTTCGAGGTGGAAAAGCAAACCGGGGCCGTAAAGAGCCTGCTGGTGAAGTGAAACCAGCGCGCCCAAGCATCCCTAGGTAGTTATTTGACGAGCGGGTCCCGCCGGTACAGCCCGGCGGGGCCTGCCGGCTCGTAGGGCCCGAACACGCCCGGCAGCAGGTGGCGCAGTTGCGGCAGCAATCGGCTTTGGTCGAGGATGTAAGGCGGCGGGGCGGCCCCCACCTGCCGGCCGATGCGCACCACGGCGGCGTACTGGTCGAGGTAGTCGAAATCGGCCAAGGCCAGGTTCCAGTCGAGGTAAGGCGTGGCCGAGTAATTGGTAAGGTAGGCACGGCGGTCGGGCCCGAGGATGAGCACGCGCTGGTCGTGCAGGCTGGCCAGGCCGGGGGCGGGGCGGGGCGCAAACGCACTTTCGGCGGGCAGGCGCAGGGCGCTGGCGAGGCCGGGCACCAGCGTGCGGTAGCGCAGCACCACCACGGCCCCCACCAGCACCAGAAACAGTACCTCCGGGGCCCACGCCGGCTGGTCCTTCTGCCACAAAAACAGCCCGAAGTAGGCCAGCGGCGGCAGCAGCAGCACCAGCGAGCCGGGGGCCACGCCCCGGCCCGCCGCCAGCACGGCCAGCGCCACCAGCGTCCAGCCCACCATCAGCTGCCGGAACTTGGCCTGAAACACGGGGCCCAGCGGGGTGCCTAGCCCGCGCACCACGGCCAGCAGCAGCACCGCTGTCGGCAACGCCAATAGCTTGAGCTGCACGGCCAGCGGCAGGCCGTCGGCGGCCCCGGTGCCGAAGCTGTGCCAGCCCGGCGCGAGGTGGAACCGCACGAAATTGGGCAGGGCCGCCACGTACAAGAAGTACGTGGCGGCCACGGCGTAAGGAAACAGCAGCCCGCACAGCAGCAGCAAGAAGCTGCGAAACGCGTTGGCCGCGAAGATGATGACCGCCAGCAGCCCCGCCGCCGCGAACAGCACCAGCGGCAGGTAGCACAGCCCCGCCAACCCGATCAGAAACCCGGACCGGAACAGGCGGCGGTTGTCGTAGCCCTCGCGCGAAGTGGGCAGCAAGCCGCTGAGGGCGAACACAACGAACGTGTGCCCCAGCAGCAGCGGCGACAGCGCGTCGAGGTCGGTGCTGAGGCTGCCCAGCAGCAAGTACCCCAGGGCCACCAAGAAGCCGCGGTCGGGGAACACGTCGGCGCGGTTCAGCACGAAGTTGAGGCGCAGGGCCTGCACCAGTAGTAAGAACAGCGCCAGGGCCCGGTACAAAAACACGGGCCGCGTGCCCGTCCAGTCAAGCCCGGCGAACAGGTACGCGGCCAGCGGGGCCGTGCCGTCGTAGAGGTCGCGGTAGGGCAGGGCCCCGCCGTGCACCCGCTCGCCCACCAGCAGCGCCGCCAGCTCGCCCGCCGTAACGGGCAAGCCCAGCAAGGCCAGCAGCGGCAGGCGCAGGGCCAGCAGCAGGGCCACCAGCACCAGCAGCTGGGCGGGCAATGAGCTTCGGAAAAAGCGCAGCACGGCGATTAAAGGGAAAAGTAAGGACAGAAGACGAAGTTGGCCGGGCAAAGGTATTCGCCGCCCCGCCGGGCGGCCGCCGGCCGCAACGCTGCGTTCCTGATACTCTCCGCATCGCCCGCCTTTCCGCCGGCGTACCTTTGCGCACTATTTGCAAACGATATGGAAAGCAAACGACAGCAAAAAATGGCCAGCCTGCTCCAGCAGGAGCTGGCCGCCGTGTTGCAGCGCGACCTGCCGCACCTGTTCGGCGGCGGGCTGGCCCCGGGCATCAGCCTGGTGAAGGTGACGCCCGACCTGGGCCAGGCCCGCGTGTACCTGAGCCTGCTGCTGAGCACCGACGCCGACGCCCGCCTGGCCCTGGTGCGCGACAGCGCCAAGGAAATCCGCCAGGCCCTGGCCAAGCGCATCCGCAAAACGGCCCGCGTGGTGCCGGAGCTTACGTTCTTCCACGACGACAGCGCCGCCTACGCCGCCCACATGGACGGCGTGCTCGGCCAGCTCAATATCCCGCCCGCTCTGCCCACCGCCGACGGCGAGGGCCCCGACGCACCGGCCGCGCCGCGCCTTTTCAATAAGTGACCGGGTGAAGGAGTGAATGGGTGAATGGGCAGGAGGGTTTCCTACGCCTCTCTCACCCATTAAATCCTTCACCCATTCGTTCCTTCGCTCATTCACCCAGAGTTACCCCTTGTACTACGACCCGATTAAGAAGACGCTCGGCGAGGTGTTCAACCGCACCCCGGGGCTGCGCCGGCTGTTTTATTACTTGCTTGATTTGCTGCTGCTGCGCACCTGGCACGTGCACCGCGAGCTGCGCCAGTGGGCCCGGGGCCGCACCCAGGAGCCGCTCAGCATCCTCGACGCGGGGGCCGGCTACGGCCAGTACAGCTACTGGCTGAGCAGCCTGGGCCGCCGCTGGCAAATTCTGGCCGTGGACGTGAAGGAGGAGCAGGTGGCCGATTCGAACCGCTTCTTCCGCCGGATTGGCCGGCCTAACGTGCAATTTGCCGTGCAGGACCTGGTGCTGTACCAGGAGCCCAACAGCTTCGACCTGGCCCTGTCGGTGGACGTGATGGAGCACATCGTGGAAGACGTGGAGGTGTTCCGCAACATCCACGCTTCGCTGAAAGACGGCGGCCTGCTGCTCATCTCCACGCCCAGCGACCAGGGCGGGTCCGACGTGCACGACGACGCCGAGAGCAGCTTCATCGAGGAGCACGTGCGCGACGGCTACAACATCCACGAAATCCAGCAAAAGCTGCGCACGGCCGGCTTCGAGCACATCGAGGCCCGCTACAGCTACGGCGAGCCGGGCCAGATTTCCTGGCGACTGAGCATGAAATATCCGATTCTGATGCTGGGCCGGTCGCGGCTGTTTTTTGTGCTGCTGCCGTTTTACTACGCCATAGTATTCCCGTTGTGCCTGGTGCTGAATTGGCTCGACGCCCGCACGTCCCACGACTCGGGCACGGGCCTGGTTGTGAAGGCCTGGAAGTAGGGCCCCGGGGGCACTTGCTCCGGCAAATTCGTATCTTGTGGAACCGTTTTTCTGCTCCTTCCCGCTTTTCTCTCATGGCCGGCCCCGACGAATCTCAACAGGCACAACCACCAAATGACCCGCTGGATCGGCAGAAAAAGCCACGAGAGCCGCTAGCTGATGGTCTGGACCAGCAAGAGCAGGCCCCCGACCCGACGATGATGCAGCACAAAACCCGCTTCATGCGCCCGGAAGACTTCATGGACGGCTTTTTGCGCAAGGCCGGCTAATTCGCTTTTGGCCCGCTCGTCTGCTCCGTGAACGTTCCTTTCCTCATTGCCCGGCGCTATTTTCTGTCGAAGAAGAAGCGCAACATCATCTCCATCATCTCCAACATTTCGATGGTGGGGGTGGCGGTGGGCACCATGTCGCTCATCATCGTGCTCTCGGTCTTCAACGGCCTCGAAGACCTGGTGCGCACCCTCTACGGCAAGTCCGACCCTAACTTGGTGGTCATGGCCACGCGGGGCAAGTCGTTCGCCGTCACGCCCGCGTTTTTGCAGCGCATCCAGGCCGTGCCCGGCGTGGCCTTGCTCACGGAAGTGATTGAGGACAACGCCCTGCTCCAGTACCACGACCGCCAGATGGTGGTAAAAATGCGCGGCCTCACGGAAAATTATTTCGGCCAGAGCGGCATCGACGTGAGCATCCGCGAAGGCGACCACCGCCTGCACCGCGACAGCCTCGACTTTGCCCTGGTGGGGGCCGGCGTGCAGCACGAGCTGAGCATCACGCTCAAAAACGGCCTCACGCCCTTGCGCATGCTTTACCCGCGCAACAACGGCCGCAAAACCCTGAGCATGGACCCCAGCAAGGCCTTCAACGAGGAAAGCCTGCAAGCCGGCGGCGTGTTCCTCATCGAGCAGCACATGGACGACAGCTACGTGTTTGTGCCGCTGCGCTTTGCCCAGCACCTGCTCGGCTACGGCACCCGCCGCACGGGCCTCTACGTGAAGGTGGGCGACAGCTTCACGATCGAGCAGGTGAAGCAGGCCCTGCGCCACAAGCTGGGGCCCCGTTTCACGGTGCTCGACTCGGACGAGCAGCACGTGAGCCTGCTCAAAGCCATCAAAATTGAGAAGCTGTTCGTGTTCATCACCTTTGCCTTCATCCTGCTCATCGCCTCGCTCAACATCTTCTTTTCGCTCTCAATGCTGGTCATCGACAAGAAAAAGGACATTGCTGTGCTGCTGGCCATGGGGGCCACCGAACGAACCGTGCGCCGGACCTTTTTGGGCGTGGGGGCCATCGTGGCGCTGGTGGGCGCAGTGGTGGGCCTGGTGCTGGGCGTGGGCATTTGCTGGGCCCAGCAGCGCTTCGGGCTGGTGAGCATGGGCATGGCCACGAGCATCGTCGACGCCTACCCCGTGAAAATGAAGCTCTCCGACATCCTGCTCACCTGCGGGGCCATCGTGCTCATCACCCTGGCCGTGAGCATCCGCCCGGCCCTGAACGCCGGCCGCCTCGTGCTGCGCGACAACCTGTAGGATTTCTGCGTCTATAAGCTCCGCACTAGGCTCATTAGTACGCTTTTATGACATAAAGTCTTTGAAATGTGCGGTGTGAATCGGCGCGGGGCCCTAACTTGCGGCTTCCCGTGGCCGCCCATGAAAGTATCGTCTACCGAATCTTTTCAAATCGTTTACTCGCTCTTTGAGCACGAGTTCCTGGGCCACTTGTTTGCGGCCTACCTGGTGCAGCGCGGGCCCAAGGGCCAGCTCACGCTGCTGCACCAGACGGCTTCGGCCCGCAACGCGCCCGAGTTTGCCGGGGGGTTGGATGCGGTTGATTTTGAATTGATTGAGCTGTGCGACCAGCTCCAGCAGGAAGCCGTCATCAAGGAGTTCTGGCCCCGAAAAATCGCGCCGGCCGACTTTTTCCTGAAAACCTACCACGCTGAACGGGGCGACAAGCCCTTGCAGGACGCCATTGGCCGCCACGTGCAGGCGCGCATGGCCGCCGTGTTGGCCCGCCTGCACGGCAAGCGCGTGTTCATCATGGGGCGCGACGGCGAGCCCACTTGGCGCGAGATTGCGCTGGCCCCGGTGCCGGCTTCGGTGCTGTTTCACTTCCGGCGTAACGAAGACGGCACCCACTACTTCCCCACCATCCAGTACCAGACCCAGCGGCTGGACTTCCAGTACAAGGGGGCCCTGCTGGTGTGCCAGCAGCCGGCGTGGCTGTTGCTCGACGGCGTGCTGTACTCTTTTCGCAACGAGGTGGACGGCCGCAAGCTGCAACCTTTTCTGAACAAGAAATTTATCGTGGTGCCCCGGCAGGTGGAAGCCAGCTATTTCCAGAAGTTCGTGGCCCCGCTCATGGAGGCGTTCGATGTGCACGCCCGGGGCGTGGGATTTGCCGTGGTGACGGACCGCTACCGGGCGCGGCCCCGGCTCACGTTCAGCGACGTGCCGCCCGTGTTGGCCGCGTCCGACGTGCCCGAGCGGCCGCCGGGGCCCCCGCGCCGCGGCCGCGTGCCCCAGCCCAAGCCCGCCGCCACGCCCAGCCCCGACCGCCTGTACTTCGACCTGGGCTTCCGCTACGGCGACGCCCTAGTGCCGTTCGACCCCGGCAAGCGCGTGAGCGTGCGCCTGGAGCAGCAGGACGGCAACTACACTTTCCACCGCTTGCTGCGCAGCGCCGACGAAGAGCACACCGCCGTGGCCGCGCTGGCCGCCCGGGGCCTGGCCCTGCCCGACGGCCGCGTGGCCCTCGACCGGGTGGCGGCCTTCCAGTGGCTGCACGACCACGCCGAGGCCCTGGCCGCCGAGGGCTTTGCCGTGGAGCCGGCCGTTGGGGCCAGCCTGCCTTACTTCCTGGGGCCGGTGCGCGTCGAGCTGGGCATTCAGGAAGCCGGCGACTGGTTCGACGTGCGCGGCACGGTTTACTTTGGCGACATCGCGGTGCCGTTTGTGCGGCTGCGGGGCCACATCTTGCAGCGGCGGCGCGAGTTCCGGCTGCCCAACGGCCAGGTCGCCATCATCCCCGAAGCGTGGTTCACCGACTACCTGGAGCTGTTTGCCTTCGCCGAGGAAAAAGACGAAACCCTGGCCCTGCGCCGCCACCACCTCTCGCTGGTGGCCGACCTGCAAAGCAACGAGCTGGCCACTGTGACGATGGGCCGCAAGCTGGAAAAGCTGCGCGACTTCGCCGAAGTGGAAGACCACCCGCTGCCCGTGGGCTTCCGCGGCGAGCTGCGCCCCTACCAGAAGGCCGGCTACAACTGGCTGCGCTTTGTGCAAGACTACCACTTCGGCGGCTGCCTGGCCGACGACATGGGGCTTGGAAAAGCCCAGCCGCTGCACGCTAATGTATTGACAACCAGCGGCTGGAAGCAGATGGGCGGCATGCAAGTGGGCGATGCTGTTATCAATTCCCAGGGCCTCGCCTCGCGGGTAACGGGCGTGTATCCGCAGGGCGAAAAGGAAGTGTTCCGCGTCACGTTCACCGACGGCTCTACGGCCGAGTGCTGCGCCGACCACCTTTGGGCCGTGCAAAGCGCGGTGCAGAAGCATCGGGGCCATTCCTATAAAGTGAAAGCTTTGCACGAACTGGCGGGCAACCTGCACGACAAGCACGGCAACACGAAGTGGTTCATTCCGATGGTAAAGCCAGTGGCGCTGGCCGCGCAGCCCGTGCCGGTTGACCCCTATTTTATGGGCCTACTGCTCGGGGATGGATGTTTTCGCCAGCATAGCATCCGACTCTCGACAGGCGATGCGGAAATCGTGAACTACGTGGCTCAGGGATTGCCCCCAAGCCTGGCTATGCGTCGGCAAAGGGCTACTTGCGATTACACATTCGTTAACAGCGCGGCAGGCCGGTCCACCAACGCGCTGATGCAGCACATTGGGGCCCTGGGCCTGAAGGGCATGGGCTCGAAAAACAAATTCATTCCCGAAGCCTACCTCTTCAACGACGCGGCGACACGCTTGGCCATGCTCCAGGGCCTGATGGACTCCGACGGCTACGTGTCGGCACAAGGCGATGCGTGCCAGTTCACCTCTGTTTCGACTGAGTTGATAAAAGGGGTCACTTTCTTGGTGCAATCGCTGGGCGGTACAGTGAAGCAGTCAAAAAAAACGCCTTCTTACACGCACAAGGGCGAGCGCCGGACCGGCCAACTCGCTTACACGCTCACGCTGAGCCTGCCACCGCATATTCAGCCCTTCCGGCTGACTCGAAAAGCAGTATTGTACCGGCCTAAAACCAAGTACCAGCCCTACCGCGGCATTAAAACAATCGAGCCGATGGGCACGATGCCGGCGCAGTGCATCGCCGTGGATGCGCCTGATCATCTGTACGTAACGGACAATTTTATCCTTACACATAACACCATCCAGGCGCTGGCCATGCTCCAGCAGCGGGCCGAGAGCGGGGCGGCCCAGGGCGCGGCGTCGCTGCTGGCGCTGCCTACTTCGCTGGTGTACAACTGGTTGAACGAAGCCCGCAAGTTCACGCCCGCGCTGCGGCTGCTGGTGTACACGGGCACCTACCGCACCAAAGACGTGGCCCAGTTTGCCGACTACGACGTGGTGCTGACCAGCTACGGCATCGTGCGCCTCGACACGGAGCTGCTGGCCAGCTACAACTTCGACTACGTGATTCTGGACGAGTCGCAGGCCATCAAAAACCCGTCGAGCACCACCTCGCAGGCCGTGCGGCAGCTGCGCTCCCGGCACCGCCTCATCCTCACGGGCACGCCGGTCGAGAACAGCACGATGGATTTGTGGTCGCAGATGTCGTTCATCAACCCCGGGCTGCTGGGCACGCAGGCGTTCTTCCGGAAGGAATTCCTCAAGCCCATCGAGCAGAACCGGGACGAAAGCCGCACCCGTCGCCTGCACGCACTCATCAAGCCGTTCATCCTGCGCCGCCACAAAGAACAGGTAGCCAAGGAGCTGCCCGCCAAAACCGAGCAGCTCAGCTATTGCGAAATGACCACCGAGCAGGCCCAGGCCTACGAGGAAACCAAGAGCTTCTACCGCAACAAAATCCTGCAAAACCTCGACGAGCACGGCCCCGCCAGCACCCAATTTCTGCTGCTCCAGGGCCTGACGCGCCTGCGCCAGATGGCCAACCACCCGCGCCTGGCCGACAGCACCTATACGCACGAGTCGGGCAAGCTGCGCGAGGTGCTGCGCATGGTGCGCAACGTGGTGGCCGAAGGGCACAAGGTATTGGTGTTCAGTCAGTTTGTGCAGCACTTGGCCTTGGTGCGCGCCGCGTTGGATGAGCGCCAGTTGCCCTACGCCTACCTCGACGGCAACACACGCGACCGGGCCGCTGAAGTGGCCCGCTTCCAGGACGACGAGTCGCTGCAAATTTTCCTCATCAGCCTCAAAGCCGGCGGCGTGGGCCTCAACCTCACCGCCGCCGACTACGTGTTCCTGCTCGACCCTTGGTGGAACCCTGCCGTGGAGGCCCAGGCCGTGGACCGGGCCCACCGCATCGGGCAGCAGCGGCCGGTGTTCGTCTACAAGTTCATCACCCAGCACACGGTGGAAGAAAAAATCCTGGCCCTGCAACAGCGCAAGCTCAACCTGGTCGGCGACCTCATCAGCACCGACGAAGCCGTGGTGAAACACCTCACGCGGGAAGACATTGAGGAGCTGCTGGGGTAGGGCGGGGCTCGTGATTGTGCATATTTAAGCCGTTGCTAATGGTTCGCTCCGTTCTGCTAGAGTTTATCGACAGCCCGTTCATGCAAGCCGTGGGCGTGGGCATTGCCATCGCCGCAGGCAGCGTGGCCCTTGGGGCAGCAGTTTTGCTGTGGCGGCTGACGCGAGCCGGGCTGCGGCAGTGGAAGTGCCTGCGCGCCGCGCCGGGGCCAGCTTTGGTCGTCCACTGGCTGGGGGCCGGGCTGCTGTTGCTGCCGGCCGCCCTGGTTGGGCTGGTGGCGGTGCTGGTCTTGGCGGGAGGAGCAGCGTCGGTGGTCTATGAGCGCGAAAGGGATGCTCAGTACAAAGTTGCCTTGCAGCAGCACCAAGACAGCGTTTATCAGGCCGTGGCTGGGCGGTATGCGCAGGCGGGTGCGCCCCCGCCGGATACAGGCTGGGCAGACGCTGCTAGCAATTTGCCACCGGGGCGCGCTAGCCTAGTGCTGCGCCGCAACGGCACGTTCTCGTACCATAGCACCATCGCCACCGACGTCACTACCGACACAGCGGGCACTTGGAAGCTGGAGAAGACGATGGACACCTTCAAGCTCATGGATTTTGAGCCGGTGTTTTACCAAGCCAGTACGGCGAAACCCGGGGGGCTGCGAGCCATTGTGATGAACGACGGGCGCATCAACTTTTACGGGGCCTACTACCTCAACAACCAATACACCCGCTTCGACTTACCGCCAACGGGCGCGCCGCATTGAAGCGGGCCCAGCCTGCCCGGGGCCCCAATTAGGCCAATCCAAGGGGCCGCGTGCGGCGAACCATAGCGGACCCGTGCGGTTGCTATTTTCTTGGGGCCCCGCCGGGGCCTTCTTCCCTTATGCTTTCCGAACCCACGTACCTGGCCGCCCGCATGGTGGCCCCTGCCCTCGAAACCCACTTCATCCAGCACCTGGCTGCCGCCCGCCGGCTGGGGGCCGAGCTGGCCCCGGTGCCACCGGCGGCCCTTATGGAAGCCGTGATTGACGTGGCTTTTTGGGCCAGCTTGCGCCGCGAGGAAGGTCGGCCGCCGCGCATCTCGCTGGCGCTGCTGCCGCCCACCGACGCCGCGGGGCCCCTGGTGTTTGGGCACCGGCCGCGCCTCACGCCGCAGGCCCTCATTAAGTTGGCGCCGGCCGTGGAGCACCCGGGCGTGCATTTGGGCGTGTGGCACGACGACGACGGGCTGTACTTGTGGGGGGCCGCCACGCGCATCCCGCCGGTGTGCTTCGTGCTGGAAGTGGTGGAGCCCGGCCTGCTGGTGGCCAAGCACCGCCGGGCCGACGGCTTCGGTAAGTTCGTGAACGTGGCCGTGTTGCGGGGCGACCGAATCCGCATTGTGGACGAGGAAAACGCCGGCCTGGCCGACTTCCCGGTGCTGCGCGCCTCGCTGCCCGGCATTCCGGCCCCGGCGGGGGCCGCCGGGGGCCTCGACGTACTGGTGGAACTGGCCACCGCCATGCGGGCCCATGGCCGCGGCGGGTTGGTGCTGGTGGTGCCGCCCGGCACGGCGCGGTGGCAGGCGTCCATCGTGCAGCCGTTGAGTTATCCGGTGGGCCCGGCCTATACCGGCATTGCCGCGGCCGTGGACCGCGCCGCGCCCGAGGGCCCCGAAGCGGCGCTGCGGGCCATCGAAATCGTGGGCGGCTTCACGGCCGTTGACGGGGCTACCGTCATCACGCAGGAGTACGAGCTGCTGGCCTTTGGGGCCAAGGTGACGCGGGCGGCCGACAGCACGCCCGTAGAACAATTAATTGTGACCGAGCCCGTGGTGGGCAGTTCCGCCGTGTGCACCCACGCGGCCCAAAACGGTGGCACCCGCCACCTGGCCGCTGCCCAGTTTGTGCACGACCAGCGCGATTCCCTGGCCCTAGTGGCCTCACAAGACGGCAATTTTACGGTCTTCTCGTGGTCGGAGGGCCTGAATATG
The DNA here is from genome assembly GCA_964242665.1 of uncultured Hymenobacter sp. Taxonomy (GTDB): domain Bacteria; phylum Bacteroidota; class Bacteroidia; order Cytophagales; family Hymenobacteraceae; genus Hymenobacter. The sequence goes on along the minus strand of CAXTBA010000026.1, from coordinate 22,758 downwards.
GTGCATGCTCACCGCATCGATGTGCTGCTGCTGTGAGGCAATGGCCAGCAATGACCGTTGAATCAATGCGTACCGGGTAGACTAAATGCCTTTGCCGGCGTAAGCAGCTTATGCGCGTTATCCTTCGAACCGCCGTGGGCCAGGGCCCTGCCCAGGTCCTGGCCGGCTTCACCCGCGAGTTGTTTCTGGCCCTGGCCCCGCCTTTTCCGAAGCTGAAACTGGTGCGCTACGACGGCAGCCGCACCGGCGACGTGGTAGAAATCGAGCTGAACACGCTGGTGAAAAAACTGCCCTGGACCTCTCTCATCACCGACGACGGCGTGCTGCCTGACGGCACGCACTACTTCGTGGACGAAGGCCAGCGGCTGCCCCCGCCGCTGCGCTACTGGCGGCACCGCCACCTCATCGAGCCGGGGCCCCGCGGCGGCAGCGTCATCGTGGACAACCTGGAGTACCGCACCGCCTTCCGTGCCCTCGACGCGCTGCTGTACCCGGCCATGTGGGCGCAGTTTGCCTGGCGCAAGCCCATTTACCGGCGCTGGTTCCGGTAGCTCAGTTGGCAGCGGGTAGGTCCAGCACCATCCGCACGTCGCCACGCTGGTAGGGCGTGGGCTTCAGCGGCGCGTGCCGGAAACCGAGCTTCTCGTAGAGTGCTATGGCTGGCAGCAGCTTTGAATTCGTAACTAATTCAACCCGGTGTGCTCCCAACTGCCGGGCTTTTTGCAGAATGCCTTGCCCCAGGGCCCAGCCAATGCCCAGGCCCTGAGCGGCGGGCGAAACGGCCATTTTGGCCAACTCGTACACACCTTCGTGCTCCTTGATGAGCGCGCAAGTGCCCACGATTTCGTTGTTGTAAACGGCCATCAGGATATGGCCGCCCGGGTCCAGTACATAGCGTTGCGGATCGTCGAGCACCTGATGATCGGGCGCTTCGAGGGCGAAGTAGCGCGTAATCCACGCATGGTTCAGGGCCCGGAAGGCGGGCAGGTGGGCCGGCTCGAAATCAACGATGGCAACGCTGGCGGGCACGGGGCAGGGCTTAAGGAAGTGAAACAGTCGGATGGAAGCGGCCCGCGAAGTTGGCACATAGCAGGCCGTAACTTTGCGGACCTATGCTAAATCCCGCCACCCTCGTCCTCAAAAACGGAAAAGACCACTCCCTGCGCCGCCGCCACCCCTGGGTATTTTCGGGGGCCATTGCCCGGACGCAGGGCGAAGCAAACGAGGGCGATGCCGTGCAAGTGCGGGCCGCCGACGGCGAATTGCTGGGCGTGGGCCACTTCTCGGGGGGCGGTTCCATCGCCGTGCGCATGCTCGATTTTGGACCCGATGCCGAGTTGCCCACGCCTGATTTCTGGGTGCGGAAGCTGGCCAATGCCTACCAGCTGCGCCAGCGTCTGATGCTGACGGGTGCGGCCGACACTAATGTATTCCGCTTGGTTCATGCCGAGGGCGACGGCCTGCCCGGCCTCGTCATCGACGTGTACGGCGACGTGGCCGTGGTGCAGGCCCACAGCGTGGGCATGTACCGCGCCCGCCCCGAAATTGCGGGGGCCCTGCAAGTGGTGTTCGGCGACAAGTTGCGCGCCATTTACGACAAGAGCGCCGAAACCGTGCCCGGCAACGCCGTGCCCGACGCCAAAAACGGCTACCTTTTCGGCGAAAGCAGCGGCCCCGAGCACCTCGTGACAGAGAACGGCCACCGGTTTTCCATCGACTGGGAAACGGGCCAGAAAACTGGCTTCTTCATCGACCAGCGCGACAACCGGGCCCTGCTGGCCCGTTACGCCGCCGGCCGCCGCGTGCTGAACACGTTCTGCTACACGGGCGGCTTTTCGGTGTACGCCCTGGCTGCCGGGGCCGAAACGGTGCATTCCGTCGATTCGAGCAAGAAGGCCATTGCCCTCACCGAGCGCAACGCCGCCCTCGCCCCCCACGCCGAGCGCCACGCCGCCTACGCCGATGACGTGCTCGGCTTCCTCAAAAACCACCCTGCCGAGTACGACCTGCTCGTGCTCGACCCGCCCGCCTTTGCCAAGCACATGGGGGCCCGCCACGCCGCCCTCATGGGCTACAAGCGCCTCAACGCGGCCGGCATCGCACACTTGGCCCCGGGCGGGCTGCTTTTCACGTTTTCGTGCTCGCAAGTGGTTAGCCCCGAGTTATTTGAAGGTGCCGTGCTGGCCGCCGCCATCGAAGCCGGCCGCCCCGCCCGCATCCTGCACCGCCTCACCCAGCCCGCCGACCACCCGGTGAGCCTGTTCCATCCCGAAGGCGCGTACTTGAAAGGGCTGGTGTTGGCGGTGGAGTAGGCCACGCCAGCCCGCGACGAAAGCCGGCGTCAGGAAGACGGCGGCGTGGCCTCGTTGGGTGGGGTGCTACGGTGAGATTTCCGCAATTCGGCAACCAGTTCGCGGGTCCGCTCGTGAATGAGCGCCAATTTATCCTGCATCGCTGGCAAATGCTCTAAGGAAGCCTGCGCCCTTTCTTTCCAAGCCCACACTTCGAGTTGGGCTTTCGATTCTTTAATCGCCATAACCAGTGAGTTCAGATGGGGTGATGATGCGAAACGGATGCAGGTAGCCTAGCTCATTGTTTAAAGCTAAAATACGGCGCTCCCGGTTCACATTGGCCAAATGCTTGTAATTCCAGCTGACCAAATAATCGATTCGCCAGACGGTGCAATATGCGACGTGGAGCGCGTCGTACAGCTTGGCCGGCGGCAGAATGCCGGTGCGCAGGTAATGTTCCGCCAGCGCGCCTATCTCGCGGGCATCGGGCACCAAATGAATCGTAACATAATTATCCTCAAGCGCCTGAAGTAGCCGCTGGCGATGCGTCCGGTCCGGCGTCTGCTGAATCTCATCCACTACGTACTCTGATACGCATACGTCGTACAACCCCAGCCGGACGAAGTTTGCAAAAAATTCAGTGGTTATTTCCTGTCTTTCGGGGGCATCGTCGGCAAATAGAAAGTTGATGACGGAAGTATCCAGGTACACGCTTGGCTTGTTCATAGGGCCAAGGTAGTTTTTGAAGAATAAGCGCCTGAATTTATGAAGCAACCCATTGCCGTCATCGGTGCGGGCGTAGCGGGCCTGGCAGCTGCCGTGCGGCTGGCCGTGGCTGGCCACTCGGTCACGGTGTTTGAGGCGGGGCCCACGTTTGGGGGAAAGATGCACCAGTTTGCGCTGCCCGGCGGCTACCGCTTCGATGCGGGGCCCTCGCTGTTCACGCTGCCGCAGTTGGTGGACGATATTTTTCGCCTCGCCCACCGCACGCCGGCCGACTACTTCCGCTACGATCGGCTCGACCCGATTACCAACTACTTCTTTGCCGATGGCACCCGCCTTTCGGCCTGGGCTGATGCCGCCAAATTTGCCGCCGAGGTGGAAGAAAAGCTGGGGGCCCCCGCCGCGGCTGTTACGCAGTTTCTGGCGCGCAGCGGGCGGGCTTACGATGCCACGGCGGGTACGTTTCTGCATAAGTCGCTGCACAAAGCAGGTACCTATTTCAGCGCCGCAACGCTGAAGGCCGTGGGGGCCCTGCCCCGCCTGGGCCTGCTTGGCACCATGCACCAGCGCCACGAAAATGCCTTCGCCGACCCGCGCCTGGTGCAGCTCTTCGACCGCTACGCCACCTACAACGGCTCCGACCCGTACCAGGCCCCGGCCACGCTCAGCATGATTCCGCACCTGGAGCACGGCATCGGCGCATTCTACCCCGAAGGTGGCATCCACGCCATTGCCGCCAGCCTGCACCGACTGGCCGAAGAGTTTGGGGTAAAGTTTCGGTTCGACGAGCCGGTAGAGGAAATTTTGGTGGCCGACAAGCACGTAACGGGGCTGCGCACGGGGCAAGATATTTACGACTTTGGCCTCGTAGTGAGCAACATGGACGTGGTGCCGACCTACCGCCGCCTGCTGCCCCACCAGCCGGCCCCCGAGCGCACTTTGGCCCAGCCGCGCTCGTCGTCGGCGCTGATTTTTTACTGGGGCATCGCCTGTGAATTCCCCGAGCTGGACTTGCACAACATCTTCTTTTCGGCCGATTACCGTCAGGAATTTCAAGCCATTTTCGACCGAAAAACCGTGGCCGACGACGTAACCGTCTACGTCAACGTCACCTCCAAAAAGACGCCCGCCGATGCCCCGCCCGGCCACGAAAATTGGTTCGTAATGGTGAACGTGCCCCACGACGAAGGCCAAGACTGGGAAAAATTAACCCAAAAAACCCGCCGCGTCGTGCTGGCTAAGCTCGCCGGGGCCCTGGGCACTGACATCGAGCCGCTCATACAAGCCGAAAAAACGTGGACGCCGCCCGGCATTGCTGCCGACACGTCGTCGTTCGGCGGAGCCCTCTACGGCAGTTCCAGCAACAACCCGCTGGCGGCGTTTCTGCGGCACCCCAACTTTTCGGGCCGGCTCAACGGGCTATATTTCTGCGGCGGCTCGGTGCACCCGGGCGGCGGCATTCCGCTGTGCCTGCTCTCGGCCAAAATCGTAGCCGAATTGATTGGCTGATGTGAGACGAGCGAGAAAAACAAAGAGGCCGCCATGCTGAACGCAGTGAGGCATTTTTTCCGCGTAAATAACTATAATTACTTGCGTGGAAAAGATGCCTCACTGCGTTCAGCATGGCGGCCTTTCGGCCGACAAGATCACCGGTTAGTCGTAGGCCGGCTTGTCGATGCTGGGCTTGTCGTGGCCCCGGTTGGGATGGGTTGTGCCCGCGTCTAGGGCGTCTTGCTCCAATTGGTCTTCCTCGGCTTCGCTCAAATCATCGACCGGCAGGGCATCGGCTTTGGAATGGCCCTCGAGGTTGCGTTTGTCGGGGTTTTCGCTGTCCTTCTGGTTGTTGTGGTGGCTAGGCATGGCGGGCTAAGTTTGGGTGGAAGGGGCGGACTGCTTACAAGAAAAAGAATTCTACTGGTCGATGGCCGTGTCAGTGGCGTCAAAATCAGTTAGCTCGGCGTTGGTGTCGGTGCCGGTGATGGGCTTGATGGCTCGGGGGGCCATCTCGCCCATGCCGACGCGCGAGTTGGGGTTTTCCATCTCGTCAGGGCCTTTGCGGCGGTCGTCGGCATCCAACTCGTCCACGGGGCCGCCGGGGTTGTGCACGGCCACTAAGTCGGGGTCGTCGTCGTAGGTGCTGGGGTCGGGCATGTCCTGGTTGGGCAAGCTGGGGCGGCCCTCGTCGTCGGAGCGCATGTTGTCGCGGGGCGGGGCCATGTCGTCGGCGGTTTCGTTCACGCCAAGAGCCGTTTCACCGCCGGCCGTGTCGGAGCCGTAGCCCTGCTTGCCTTCGCGGTTGCCGAAGCCGCCGCGGGCGTCGTCGTTCTTGGGCGGGTCGGCGTTGGGGATGTGGTGGCCGGCCTCCATCTCCTCGTTGGTGGTGTCGTCGTTGATGACGCGGATGGGGCGATTGTTGGGGTCGATGGCCATTTTTTCGAATGAAAAGCGAGGGTGTTAACTAGTTACAATGTGTACTTTGGTTTGATGGTTTGGGTTGTGCCGCGCCGGCACGCCAGCCGACCAATAAATTCGCATTTAACTTTGGATCAGATTTTTACATGTGGATCGAAGTCGATAACAGCCTCTGTCGCAGCTTCCGTTTCGCGGATTTCAAGGCGGCCTTCGCCTTTCTCACCGACGTAGCCGCCGAGGCCGAGCGGCTCGACCACCACCCGTGGTTCAGCAACGAGTACGGCGAAGTCGAATTCCGCCTGCGCACCCACGACCGCCATAACACCGTCACCCCGCGCGACCACCGCCTAGCCGCCGCCATCGACGCTGTGGCGGCGCGGCATTTGAGCTAGTGAACGGTGAGCATGACGGCCTTATTCACCGCTCACTGGTAACTGCCCGTACCTTTGCTTCATGCCCGTTGCCCCCGCCCTTACCCTTGTGCCCACGCCCATCGGCAACCTGGAGGACATCACCCTGCGGGCCATCCGCATCCTGGGCGAAGCCGATCTGGTGCTGGCCGAAGACACCCGCGTGAGCGGCCGCTTGCTCCAGCATTTGGGCCTGAAAAAGCCACTGCTCAGCTACCACCTCCACAACGAGCACCAGCAAGTGCCGCGCCTGCTGGAGCGGTTGGAGCGCGGCGAAAAAATGGCCCTCGTGTCGGACGCCGGCACGCCGGGCATCTCCGACCCCGGGTTTCTGCTGGTGCGCGAGTGCCTAGCGCGAGGCCTGGCCGTGGAGTGCCTGCCGGGGCCCACGGCCCTGGTGCCGGCCCTGCTCAAGTCGGGCTTCGGGGCCGAGCGGTTCACGTTCGAAGGGTTTTTGCCTGTGAAAAAAGGCCGCCAGACCCGCCTGCGCGAACTGGCCCTCGAGCCGCGCACGATGATTTTTTACGAGTCGCCGCACCGGCTGGTGAAAACCCTGGCCCAGCTCGCCGAAGTGTTCGGGGCCAGCCGCCCGGCGTCCGTCAGCCGCGAATTAACCAAGCTGTTTGAGGAAACCGTGACCGGCACGCTGGGCAGCCTCGGGGCCGATTTTGGGGCCCGGGCAACCATCAAGGGCGAAATCGTGCTGGTGGTGGCCGGTAACCCAACCCCGCCCGCGCGCGAAGGCCGCGCCGGCCGTTACGCACTGGAAGAGGAAGAAGAACAAGAACAAGATGCTGAAAACGAAGACCGTAGCGCCGACGAGTTTGGCGAAGATTAGCCCGTGGCGGCACCCCGCCGTGCTGGCTGCGCTGGGGGCCCTGTTGCTCTGGTCCGGCTGGTCGCCGAGCGCCACGGTTTGGCCGCTGGGCCTGTTCGTGGGCTGGGTGCCGTACCTGCTCCTAGAGCGGCAGCTTACCCAGCAAGGGGCCCGTAAAAAGCGCGTATTTGCTTGCACTTACCTATTCCTGGTGCTCTGGAATGCCCTCACCGTTTGGTGGGTGAGCTACGCCGACTTGGCCGCCGGCATCGCCGCCGTGGTCCTGAACGCGCTACTGATGTGCCTGCCGCTCATGGCCTTCCGCCAAACCAAGAAGCGCCTGGGGCCCCGCATCGGCTACCTGGCGCTGCCCGTTTACTGGATTGCCTTCGAGCAGTTGCACCTGCGCTGGGACCTCACCTGGCCCTGGCTCACGCTGGGCAACGGCTTTGCAGCAGTGCCGCGGTGGGTACAGTGGTACGAGTACACGGGTTTCCTGGGCGGCTCGGTGTGGGTGTGGGCGGTGAATCTGACGCTGTTCTATGCTTTAATTAAAAATTATGAGTTAAAAATTAAAAATGAAGAGGTAAGCAGGGAGAGTAAAAGGGAAGTTTTGCTCCCTCAAAAGCCTTCATTTTTAATTTTTAATTCTCAATTTTTAATTCCTTCTTTAACTCTCCTCCTGCCCCTGGGCCTTTCCTATTTAATCGGCCATGCTTACCACGAGCAGGGCCCTGCGGCCGAAGTCGTGGTCGTGCAGCCCAATGTGGACCCTTACACTGAGAAATTCGCCGGCGCGCCAAACTTCATTTCCTACGACGAGCAGCTGACGCGGATGCTCGACCTCAGTACCCAGCACCTCACGCCCCAAACGCGACTTGTGCTGTGGCCCGAAACCAGCCTGGAAGAGTACTACTGGGAACAGAGCATCAACGCCAATCCCAAAATCCAGCGCATCCGGGCGTGGCTGGGGCAGCACCCGGGCGTGGCCTTGGTCACGGGCATCACCAGCATCGTCACGTATCCCGATAAAGAAGCGGCCAGCGAAACGGCCCGCTACCGCGACGACGCCGGTTACTACGACGTATGTAACGCGGCCGCGTATTTCGCCAGCGCCACGGCCCCGGTGCAGTTCTACCACAAAGAGCGACTGGTACCGGGCGTCGAGAAAATCCCGCCGCTACTCACTTCCCTCATCGCCCACATCGACCTGGGCGGCACCACAGGCAGCTACGGCACCCGGCCCGAAACGAAGCTGCTGGCCGTGCCCGGGGCCCCGAGCTTGGTTGTTCGCCCCCTGATTTGCTACGAGTCCATCTACGGCGACTTCGTGGCCGAGTACGTGCGCGGCGGGGCCAACCTGCTGGGCCTGGTCACCAACGATGCCTGGTGGCACGATTCGCCCGGCTACCGCCAACTGCTGCGCCTGGGGGCCCTGCGCGCCATCGAAACCCGCCGCGACATTGCCCGCGCCGCCAACACGGGCTTCACCGGCTTCATCAACCAGAAAGGCGAAATCACGCAGCTCGCGCCCACCTGGGTGCCCACCGCCAGCCGTGCCACCGTGCATTTGAACAGTGAGATGACGTTTTATACCCGTGTGGGCGAATGGATCGGGCGCGGCGCGCAAGCATTGGCCGTACTGCTGCTCGGGTGGACGATAGTCTGGGCCTTTGCAAGGCCAAGGCCTAAGACGCAACCCATAGGCCATCCTGCTGAGCGTGTCGAAGCACCTTTATCATAGCAATAAACCAATCGGTTGTATTGCCAAATGGGAGAGAGGCTTCGGCACGCCCAGCAGGACGGCTTATTTTATCCAAACTCCAAATTTTCCGTTTTAAGTCTCTGAAATGACCGACTACCTCGCCCTCTCGCACCAGGTCGCGGCCCTGTGCCGCGAAACCGCCCGGTTCATCCTGCAAGAAGCCAAAACCTTCGACCCCAACACCATCGAGCACAAGGGCTTGCACGACATGGTGAGCCACGTGGACCAGGAATCGGAGCGCCGCCTGGTGGCTGGCCTGCGCGAAATTCTGCCCCCCGCCGGCTTCATCACCGAAGAGGGCACCGCCGGGCCCCCGGCCGAGCGCCAGGAGTTTACCTGGATCATCGACCCGCTCGACGGCACCACGAACTTCATCCACGGGCTGCCGGTGTTTTCGGTGAGCGTGGCCCTGCTGCACGGCCCCGACCTGGTGGTGGGCGTGGTGCACGAAGCCAACCGCGACGAGAGCTTCCGGGCAGCCAAGGGCCACGGGGCCTTCTGCAACGAGCAGCCGATCCACGTCACGGGGGCCCCCACGCTCGGCAACTCCCTTATTGCCACCGGGTTTCCGTTCAGCAAGTTCGCCAAGCTCGACGATTATCTGCAGATTTTGAGCAGCTTTATGCAGCGCACTCAGGGCCTGCGCCGCCTGGGCTCGGCCGCTGCCGACCTGGCCTACGTGGCCGCCGGCCGCTTCGACGGCTACTTCGAGTTTAACATCAACTCCTACGACGTGGCGGCGGGCCTGCTGCTCGTGACCGAAGCCGGCGGCCGCGTCACGCAGTTTTTAGAAGACGGCGACCCGCTGTTCGGCCGCGAAGTAGTGGCCAGCAACGGCCTGCTGCACGAGGAGATGCAGGCCACGATTCGGGAGTTTTGGGTGTAGCGGGGCTTACGCTATCCGTTTGGATGTAGCTCCTTGGCTAATATAAGCTTGCTTCCCGGACACTGAGCAGAATAAGGGAGGTTTTTGGCCATTTGCAATATCACTACCAATGTAGTGTTTTTTCGAGTGAACAGCTCCTACTAGAAAAAGTAATGAACACTTCTGTTTGCCTAATAATTGCATTATGCGAATTCTGCTGAGCCTGTTCTTTGCACTTTCGGTGCTTAATCAAGCGAAATCACAGAACAGCTTGGGATTAGATGACAATCCGACCCTGACTGAGCAGGAAGGGCACTTCTTGGACTCACTACTACAAATTCAGCGTCAAGGATTTGACTTTATAAATAAGCGTATCGCCTTCGTTTATGGGGGCAGTACAGGCACCGCTTTTCAACCTAAAAGCAATTTCTTTAACGACAATGTATTGCCTTGGACCACCAAAGGCGAAACACCAGTCTTACTTCTGGTCACTTTGACGGAAACAGAAAAGCAGGCGTCAGGGGGTTATGATGCGATAATAGTAGCCTGGGCAAAAGTGTTTACCCAAAGACGTAAGGAAAAGATGCTCAAGAGGCTGGCAATTTAAGAGAACGTTTCAAATGAATAAAACCAACATTTCACGTGTTAGCAACGACTATTTACGATACGTGAAGCAACCTGAATTCCACTTCGGCGAACGGATCCAGTCAGCTTTAAAATGCCAAGCACACTAAAATCAGCCATAAAATTGGAATATTCACGCCAAACGTAGCCTAAGGCCCCCTCCGCAAACTTTTGCCCAGCCTCTGGCGTTCTAAATTCGCTATGCTAGTCCAATACATTCTTACGGCCATTTTGCTGCTGGGGGCCCTGTTTTTTTTGGGCCGGCGCTTCTGGCGCGCTTTTTTTTCGAAAGAGCAAGTGGGCTGTGCCAAGGGCTGCGGGGCCTGCGGCGGCATCGACGTAGACCGCCTCCAGCGCACCATTGAGGCCCACGCTGGCCGCTGAACCCGGCCGGGGAGCGGCTTTGAAGCTTACGCGGTAACCCATGGCTGGCCGGGGCCCGTATAGCTGCCAAGCCACTGCCCCACGGCGGGGCTTTGCTTTCACTCCCACACGCCCCTCGCCATGCAAGACAAAGAAGAAGAACGTTCGCTCGTTAACGTTGAAAATAAGCTGACCAAAGACGGCTACATCCACGATTTTAAGGTAACCGACGGTCGCCTGCACACACTGGACCCGTCCACCAGCAAAAGCTACACCCCCGACGAAGTGACCATTGTGGACTTCTACCGCTTTGAGGGCGAAAGCAACCCCGACGACACGTCCATTCTCTATGCCATCGAAGCCAACGACGGCGTGAAGGGCACCATCGCTTCGGCCTACGGCGTGTACGCCGACACCGATATTGACGATTTTCTCAAGCAAGTGGAAGACTTAGGTAAAAACCTGACAAAGAAGGACAAGTAAGGTTTTAGTTGGCCCTATAAAACGGTCATGCTGAACGCAGTGAAGCATCTCTCCCGCTGAGTGACTCCATCGATTGGATTACTCAGCGGGAGAGATGCTTCACTGCGTTCAGCATGACCGTTTTTGTGGTCTCTATATCTCTGGATTTTACTTCTTCGTGATCGTGAACTCGACCCGGCGGTTGAGGGCCCTGGTTTCTTCCTGGTCGTTGCTGGCCACGGGCTGGGTGCCGCCGTAGCCCTCGGTGGTGATGCGCGAAGGCGTGATGCCCTTGCTGATGAGATACTTCCGCACTTCGTTCACGCGGTCGAGGCTGAGCTTGAGGTTGAGGGCAGGTTCGCCTTGGTTGTCGGTGTGGCCGCCGATTTTGATTTCCACTGCCGGGTAGTCGCGTAGGATGCGGATGAGCCGCGACAGCTCGGGGTAGGAGCTGGAGCGCAGGTAGTACTTGCTCTGCTGGAAGAAAATGTTGTTGAGCTTCACCTTCTGGCCCACCGCGAAGGGCACCAGGTACAGGTCCTGGGTTTGCTCGGAGTACTTGTCGCGGGCCGTCACGTCGAGGTTGGCGTTTTCGGCGATGTAGTTGGCGGCTTCGGCCCGGTAGCCGTATTGCACGCCGCTGGGCAGCACAATGGTATAGGAACCGTCGGTAGGGTCGGTTTCGGCGGTGCCGATTTCCTCGCCCGTCAGCAGGTTTTCGTAGTGAATGACGGCCTTAATGGGCTTCTTGGTGGCCGCGTCGAGTACCTGGCCGCGCACCAGCGTCACGGCTTCCGGCTTGAAAGCGGGGGCCAGGGCAATGCGGAAAATGTCCTTTGAGCCGCCGGTGCCGTTACGGGTCGAGACCAGATAAGCGTCGTCGCCGGCCGCCGACACGGTGTAGTAAGCATCAAAGTCGGCCGAGTTCACGGCGCTGCCCAAGTTGCGGGGCGGGCTCCAATTCGTCCAAGTGTCGTCGAGGCGCTTCGAGTAAAAAATGTCCGACTTGCCGTAGCCGCCGCGGCCCTCGCTGGCGAAATACAGCGTCTTTTCATCGGCGGCCAGGAAAGGGGCAAAGTCGGGCTTTTTGGTGTTCACGTTGGGCCCCAGGTTGAGCGGGCGGCTCCACATCACGGGCTGGCCGGGCGGGGTGGGCTTGGGAAAGCACACGTACAAATCCTGCGAGCCCAGGCCGTCGGTGCGCTCCACGGCCAGCAGCAGGGCCTTGCCCGAGGTGGCGAGAAAGTAGTCGGCGTGCTCGTCGTCGTTGTTGTAGAAGTCCTCAATGTTCACATCAACCGGGGCTGACCAGCCGCCGGGGCGGTGCTCCGACACGCTGGGGCCCTTGGGCACTAGGCCCTCGGCGGTGTAGTGGCCCAGCAGCAGCACGCGCTGCCCGTTGGCCGACACCGATGCCAGCCCGTTGGGGTAGCCGGCCGTGTTGATGGGGCCCCCCATGTTTTTGGCCGGGCCCCAGGCCTTGGCGCTGGCGCTTTGCAAAGCCGAGTACCACACGTCCTGCGGGTCGTTGCGGCCCCCGACGTTGCCGGGATGGTCCTGGCGGGCGAAATACAGGGTGCGGCCGTCGGGCGAAATCACCGGGTGCGTGTCCACGTAGGGGCCGTTCACGTTGGGCCCCAGGTTCACGAGCGACGAGTCGAAGCGGGCCACGGCGGCCGCGTTGGCGTCGGGGGCCTTAAATTCCTTCTTCACCATCGTCTGCGTCACGTCGGCCACCCCAATGGCGTCGATCTGGTTCACGCCTTCCACCTTGCCCGTGTTCAGGTGCACTATCGCCCCCACGGTGCGGTAGGCGGGGGTGGCCGGGGGCACTTTCACCTCCAGGGTGCGGTAGAGCTCGGGCAGCGGGCCGGGGTTGTCGTTCGCGTACACGTCGTGGTGCGCGCCGCGGGTATCAATCAGCTCGATGCGCGTCACCGAGCCAGGGTTGAAATTTTCGATGATCGTCACTTGCTGCGCCAGCACCGAGCGCGCAAAGCGCACCTCGATGAATTCGTCGCGGCCTTCCTTGCGCGGTATCCAGGCTTTGTCACTGGCCTGGCCCAGCGGCAGCGCATTGGGCGGGCCCAACACTTGCTGGGGCGAAAAAGCTTCCTTCCCTTCAGCTTTTTGCGACGACACGGCCACCAATTTGGCAGCCCAAAGCGCGTGTTGGGCCTGCGCCGCGGGGGCTGCCAAAAATACGGCGGCCACCAGGGCAATGCGTAAAACGGTAATATTCATAGCGGGTCAGCGGATAATGCCGCTGGTTGGATAAAAACACGCAAAAGACACGTGTACAGGGCGTAGGATACAATTTCGTACGGCTAATTTAAGCACAACCCGCGCCCTGAGCCCTACTCAGGGCCCCGGGGCGCGGGTTGTGCCGGCGACCCCGCCGCTATACGGGGCCGTGCGCAACGCGCTTATTGCTCGCCTAGCACCAGTTGTTCGGGCAGGTTCAGCAGGTAGTCACCGTAGCCGCTTTTGCGCAGGGGCAGAGCCAGGGCCCGCAGTTCATCGGCGGTGATGAAGCCCTGGCGGTAAGCAATTTCTTCGATGGCCCCCACCTTCAGGCCCTGGCGCTGCTCGATCACGCGCACGAATTCACCGGCTTCCATCAAGCTCTCAAACGTGCCCGTATCAAGCCAGGCCGTGCCCCGCCCCAGGATGCCCACCTTCAGCTTGCCGCGGCGCAGGTACTCCCGGTTCACGTCCGTGATTTCGTACTCGCCGCGCGGGCTGGGTTGCAAGTTGCGGGCAATTTCGATGACGTCGTTGTCGTAGAAATACAGGCCCGGCACGGCGTAGTTGCTCTTGGGCTTGGCCGGTTTTTCCTCGATGCTGAGCGCCCGCTTGTCGGCGTCGAACTCCACCACGCCGTAGCGCTCGGGGTCCTGCACGTGGTAGGCGTACACCACGCCGCCCACGGGGTTGCGGTTCGATTTCAACAAATCTTCCAGGCCCGCGCCGTAGAAGATGTTGTCGCCCAGCACCAGGGCCACCGAGTCTTGCCCGATGAAGTCGGCCCCCAGCACGAAGGCCTGCGCCAGCCCGTTGGGCACCGCCTGCACCACGTATTGGAAGTCGCAGCCCAGGTTCTTGCCGTCGCCGAGCAGCCGTTGGAACTGCGCTTGGTCGTGGGGCGTGGTGATAATCAACACTTCCCGGATGCCCGCCATCAGCAAGATGCTGAGCGGGTAGTAAATCATCGGCTTGTCGTACACCGGCATGAGCTGCTTGCTCACGGCCAGCGTGAGCGGGTGCAACCGGGTGCCGGAGCCGCCGGCGAGGATAATTCCTTTCATTCGCGCTAAGTTTCGCTAAGTTTAAAATTTAAGTTTCGCTAAGTAGCTTATCGTCAGAACTGCTGGCACAAACTCCGCGAAACTTAATTTTAAACTTCGCGAGACTTTGCGCTAAAGCTCAATCCCTTTCTTGAATAAACGCCTGGTTGGCTTTAAACCAGTCCAACGTCTGCCGCAAGCCTTCGCGGATGCGCACCTGCGGCGCGTAGCCGAGCAGGTTGCCGGCTTTGGAAATGTCGGCCAGCGAGTCGCGGATGTCGCCGGCCCGGTCGGGGCCGAACTTCGGGGCCAAATCCGAGCCGGCCTCCTCGCGCAGGATGTCGTACATCTGCACCAGCGAGGTGCGGTCGCCCACGGCGATGTTGTACACTTGGTTGAGGGCCCCCGGGTTGGTGGTCAGCGCCGCCTTAATATTAGCCTGCACGCAGTTTTCCACGAAGGTAAAGTCGCGCGTCTGGCCGCCGTCGCCGTTCAGCGTGGGGGCCTGGTTTTGCAGAATGGCATCGATGAACAGCGGAATTACGGCCGCGTAGGCCCCGCCGGGGTCTTGCCGGGGCCCAAAAATGTTGAAGTAGCGCAAACCAATGATTTCCAGTCCGTAAGTGCGGGCAAACACGTCGGCGTACAGCTCGTTGGCGTACTTCGTAACGGCGTAGGGCGAAAGCGGCTTGCCGATACGGTCTTCCACCTTGGGCAGCCCGGGGTGGTCGCCGTAGGTGCTCGACGAAGCCGCGTACACGAAGCGCCGCACGCTCGCGTTTTTGGCGGCCGCCAGCACCTGCACGAAGCCGCCCACGTTCACGTCGTTGGTCAGGACCGGGTCCTTGATGGAGCGCGGCACCGAACCCAGGGCCGCCTGGTGCAGCACCACGTCGATGCCCGCGCAAGCGGCGGCGCACGTTTCGGCGTTGCGGATGTCGCCGTCCACGATTTCCAAAGTCGGGTCGCCCTCAAACAACGCCAGGTTCTTACGGAAACCGTTAGAGTAGTTGTCCAGCGTACGCACTTTTTTGGCCCCGTACTTCAGCAGGTATTCTACCAGGTTGGAGCCGATGAAGCCGGCCCCGCCGGTGACAAGAAAGGAAAGGTCCGACAGCGGCCGGTCGTGGAAAGGGGTATCGTACATTCTTCTTTTAATTATGAATTATGAATTAAAAATTATGAATTACAAATGGCAACGAGACAGGCCCTTGAGCCCCAATCAATTCATAATTCATAACTTATAATTCATAATTAAATACCGTACTGCTTCGTGTTGTACTCCTGGTAGGCCCCGCTGGTCACATTGGTCAGCCATTCCTCGTTGGCCAAGTACCAGTCCACGGTTTCGGCCAAGCCCTCCTCAAACGTTACCGAAGGCTTCCAGCCCAGCTCGTGCATAATTTTGCCGGAGTCGATGGCGTAACGCATGTCGTGGCCGGCGCGGTCGGTAATGAACTTGATGAGCTTGCGCGAGGTGCCGGGGCCCTGGCCGGTTTTCTGATCCACCACGTCGCACAGTAACTCAATCAGCTTCAGGTTCTGCCACTCGTTCACGCCGCCGATGTTGTAGGTTTCGCCCGCCCGGCCCTGGTGAAACACCGCGTCGATGGCCGTGGCGTGGTCTTTCACGAACAGCCAGTCGCGCACGTTTTCGCCCTTGCCGTACACGGGCACCGGCTGGCCGGTGCGCAGGCGGTGAATAGCCAGCGGAATCAGCTTCTCGGGGAAGTGGTTGGGGCCGTAGTTGTTCGAGCAGTTGCTCAGTTTGATGGGCAGGCCATAAGTGTGGTGCCAGGCCCGCACGAAGTGGTCCGACGCCGCCTTCGACGCCGAGTAGGGCGAGCGGGGGTCGTAAGACGTGGTTTCGGTGAACATCTCGGGGCCGAAATCCAGCGAGCCGTACACCTCGTCGGTGCTCACGTGGTAAAACGTGTGGCCCGCGTAGCCGCCCGGCTGCCAGAGGTTGCGGGCCGCGTTCAGCAGGTTCACCGTGCCGATGACGTTGGTTTTCACGAACGCCATCGGGTCAGTAATAGAGCGGTCCACGTGGCTCTCGGCGGCAAGGTGAATCACGGCGTCGGGCTCCTCCCGGGCAAACAGCTCATCCACAAACGCCTGGTCGGTGATGTCGCCCTTCACGAAGCGGTAATTAGGCGCATTTTCGATGTCGCGCAGGTTCTCCAGGTTGCCGGCATAGGTCAGCGCGTCCAGGTTAATGACCTGATAATCCGGGTATTTCGTGACGAACAGCCGCACCACGTGCGAACCAATGAAGCCGGCCCCGCCGGTGATGATGAGTTTCATTTTTGTAGCTTTTAGCTTTTAGCTGTTGGCTATTAGCTTTTGTTCAACCATTATTCTACTTATAGAAAGGGAGCCAACAGCCAATAGCTATCAGCTAGCAGCTAAAGAAAGCTGCCATTTCCAGGCGCTGGCCAGCGAGTCGAATAGCGAGGTTTCGGTTTGGAAGCCAAGCACTTCGGCGGCCTTGGTGGCATCGGCGTAGATGGCGGGCACGTCGCCGGCGCGGCGCGGCCCGATGGCGTAGTTGAGCTGCTGGCCGCTGGCCTGCTCAAATGTTTTGACGACCTCCAGCACCGAGTTGCCGTGGCCGGTGCCGATGTTGAAGGTTTCGACCATGTCGCTGGCTTTTTTGTCCAGCAGCCGCTGCACGGCCACCACGTGCGACTTGGCCAAATCCACCACGTGGATGTAATCGCGCACGTTGGTGCCATCCACTGTGTCGTAGTCGTCGCCGAAAATGGTCAGCTTCTCGCGCAAGCCGGCCGCCGTTTGGGTGATGAAGGGCACCAGGTTGTTGGGCACGCCCAGCGGTAGCTCGCCGATTTTGGCCGAGGCATGGGCCCCAATGGGGTTGAAGTAGCGCAAAAGGATGGTGCGCAGCTTATTGTCGGCGGCCCCCGCCACGTCGTGCACGATGTCTTCGCACATCTGCTTGGTGCGGCCGTAGGGCGACGACGCAGGCTTGGTGGGCGTGGCCTCGGTCACGGGTAGCGCGTCGGGGATGCCGTACACGGTGCACGACGACGAGAACACCAGGTTTTCAACGCCGAAATCGGGCATTACCTTCAGCAAAGTCAGCAGCGAGCCCACGTTGTTCTGGAAGTAGGCCAGTGGCTTCTGCACCGACTCGCCCACTGCCTTAAATGCCGCGAAATGAACGACCCCCTGAATGTCTTTCTCGGCCCGGAACACTTCGCGCAGTGCCTCGGCGTGGCCGCAGTCAACGGCGTAACAAGGCACGTCGCGCCCCAAAATGTCGTGCAGACCGGCCAGCACCGATTCTTTCGAGTTGCTGAAGTTGTCGATAATCACCGGCTCGTAGCCCGCCTGGGCCAGCTCTACCACGGTGTGGGAACCAATGTAACCGGCGCCGCCGGTAACTAATATCTTTTTCATTTTTAAGCTATTAGCTATTAGCTGCTGGCTGATAGCTTTTCGTTTAACATTAAAGCTATCAGCCAGCAGCTAATAGCTAATAGCTAAAATCACAAGCTCCAGTAGTGCAGGTCTTGCACCCGGTTGCGGTACAGGCCCTTGATGTCTACCAGTACGGCATTTTCGGCCGTAATGGACTGAAAGTAGGCCTCGTCTTTCGCAGCGTAGGCCCGGTGGCCCACGGCTACAATGACGGCATCGTAGTCGGTGCGGACGTCGTCGTTGGCCGTCAGGCGGAAGCCATACTCGTGGAGCAGGTCGTCGGAATCGGCGTGGGGGTCCACGATGTCCACGTTCACCGAGAAGTTTTTCAACTCCTGGATCACGTCGGCCACCCGCGAGTTGCGGATGTCTTCCACGTTTTCCTTAAAAGTCGCGCCCATCACCAGCACGCGGCTCTTGGACACGTCCTTGCCGTTCTTAATCATCATCTGCACCGTTTTACGGGCGATGTAGGCCCCCATGTTGTCGTTGGTGGTGCGGCCCGAAAGGATGACTTTGGCGTCGTAGCCCAACTCTTTGGCCTTGTAGGTCAGGTAGTAAGGGTCTACGCCGATGCAATGGCCGCCCACCAGGCCGGGCGAGAACTTCAGGAAATTCCACTTGGTGCCGGCGGCTTCCAGCACTTCGTAGGTGTTGATGTTCATGCGGTCGAAGATCATCGACAGCTCGTTCATCAGCGCGATGTTGACGTCGCGCTGGGTGTTTTCGATGATTTTGGCGGCCTCCGCCACCTGAATGCTGCTGGCCCGGTACACGCCGGCCGCCACCACCAGCTCGTACACCTTGGCCACCACGTCGAGGCTTTCCGCGTCGCAGCCGGCCACCACCTTGATAATAGTCGCCAGCGTGTGCTCCTTGTCGCCGGGGTTGATGCGCTCGGGCGAATAGCCCACCTTGAAGTCGTTAGGGAATTTCAAGCCCGAGAGCCGCTCCATCACCGGAATGCAGTCTTCTTCGGTGCAGCCGGGGTACACGGTGCTTTCAAACACCACGTAATCGCCCTTTTTCAGCACTTTGCCCACCGACGATGAGGCCCCCAGCAGCGGCTTGAGGTCGGGTTGGGCGTGCTCGTCGATGGGCGTGGGCACGGCCACGATGTAGAACCGTGCCTGCCGCAGCACGTCCAGCGAGTCGGTAAAAGTGATGTCGCAGCCCTCAAAATCCTTCTTTTCCAGCTCGCCGCTCGGGTCGATGCCTTGCTTCATCTGCTCGATGCGCCCGGCATTGATATCAAAGCCAATGACTTTGAGTTGCTTGGCGAATTCAAGAGCGATGGGCAGGCCCACGTAGCCGAGACCGATAACGGCCAGCGTGGCCTCTTTGCGCAATAATTGGTCGTACATTCTTTTTAATTGTTTATATTGCTGATAGTTAGATTGTTGGGCGTTGCGGCAGCGCGTTTAAAGCCGGCAAATAATCAGCCATCAACAATCAGACAATCAAGCCATTTTATCATTTAACAACTTAACAACCGAGCCATTCAGCTCGTACACTTCGCCGCTTTCGGGGCAGGTGGCGCGCCGCTGCTTGTCGAAGCGCAGGCGGTGGCCGTAGGCGCTCATCCAGCCCTGGGGCCGGGCGGGCGTGCCGTACACCAGGGCGTAGGCCGGCACGTCGCGCGTGACGACGCTGCCCGCGCCCACGAAAGCGTAGCGCCCCAGCCGTACGCCGCACACGAGGGTGGCGTTGGCCCCCACCGTCGCGCCCCTTTCCAGGTACGTGGTTTGGTAATAGCCAGGGCCCTGGCGGGGCACGGCGCTACGCGGATTTTTCACGTTCGTGAACACCACCGAGGGCCCGATAAACACGTCGTCCTCGCACACCACGCCACCGTAGAGGCTCACGTTGTTCTGCACCTTCACGTTGCGGCCCAGCGTCACGCCGTCGGCCACGAACACGTTCTGGCCCAGGCTGCAATCTTCGCCAATGGCAGCCCCGGGGCACACGTGGCAGAAGTGCCACACGCGGCTGCCGCGCCCCACCTGGCAGCCCTCGTCGAGCACGGCCGTGGGGTGGGCATAAAAATCAGGGGCAGCGTGGGGCATCCGGGCCGGCAGGGTTTCAGTCCGCAAAGGTAAGGCAGCGGGCGGGCGTTGGCAGAGGTGCGGCGTGCGCTGTATTTTTGAGGAACCCCGATCCCCGCTTTTTTACGGGCTTCCCCGCTTTCGAAACGGCTGCGGCCGCCCACGTTTTGCCCGTCGACTACCTGCGTTTAGAGCGGGAAACGGCATTCAAGCGCGAATATCCCCAAGGGAAGATTCTTGTAATGGCGGGGACTAGCTTCGCCCACAACCGCGGTTGCGCTAGCCTGATGAGGGCATTGCACGGGCAACTGCGTGGCGGGCAGTGCTCAGCGGTGGGCAGCGCCAGCGGCTTTAAGTGCTAGCGCCTACGTGTACCCAAACTTGACTAAGAAGCTGTTTGCGGTCTGCCCGCGTTCAATGAAAACAAAAAACCGACATAATTCTCAACCCGACCCTGCTGGTAGAAGTCCTGTTGGCCTTGACTGCCAACGCCGACCGGAGCGAAAAATTCATGCATTACCGGCAGATCTCCAGTTTGCGGCAGCACCTGCTGCTGGATTCGGAAACAGCCCACGCCGAGCTGTATGCGCTGGACAAGCAAGGCCGCAGGATGCCGACCAAAACCCGCGATCCGGCCGCCGGCCTCGATCTGGGCAGCCAATGCTGCCCAGATCGAGGCCGGCGGCGTACAAAGGCGTGTCGCTGACCGCCAGGGCCCCCGCCGGCTGATTGGCTGGCGGCCGGAAACGAGTCGGTGGCGTGGCAGGTCGGGGTGTTGAGGCGTTTCAAGTGCTGGCCTAGGGCCAGGAACAGCGTCTTGAGGGCGGCTGTGGCGCAAGAAATCGTTGATGAAGCAGTACATTGCCACGGTCTGTTCTGTCGCGGTGCATAGGTGCGAGTGTGATCGAACGCCTCAAACTTGGCGGCTCTCTACCGGAACAGGCTTTTTTGTCCCTGCGCTATCCGGCAACTTGGGTTATTAGCAGTTCTCTTTTTGTTGTATGTTGATCACCGCCTGTTTTGGCCAAATTTGACACGTTGTCCATCATCGTTCCGGTGTACAACGAGGCGCACACCGTCCATCGGGTCTTGGACGCGTTGCGCGAGTTGCAACTTGCCAACGGCATCGCCAAGGAAATTATCTTGGTTGACGACGGATCAACCGACGACTCAGCCGCCACCGTCCAGGCCTACGCCCGGCGCTACCCCGAACTGGGCCTGCGCCTGCTCGCCCACCCGGTGAACCAGGGCAAGGGCGCGGCCCTGCGCACGGGCATCCGCGAGGCCACCGGCGACTACGTCGTCGTGCAGGACGCCGACCTGGAGTACGACCCGGAAGAGTTCAACCTCTTGATTAAACCCGTCTTGAAGGGCTTAGCCGACGTAGTATTCGGCTCGCGCTTCGTAGGCGGGCAGCCGCACCGCATCCTGTTTTTCTGGCACAGCGTCGGCAACGCCGTGCTCACGTTCCTTTCGAATCTAACCAACGACCTGAACCTGACCGACATGGAGACGTGCTACAAGCTCTTCCGGCGCGACATCCTTCAGGGCCTGGACCTGCGCGAAAACCGCTTCGGCTTCGAGCCCGAAGTCACGGCCAAGGTGGCGCGGGTGCCCGGCGTGCGCCTCTACGAGGTGGGCATCAGCTACTACGGCCGTACCTACGCCGAAGGCAAGAAAATTGGCTGGCGCGACGGCTGCCGTGCCATCTACTGCATCGCCAAATACGGACTGTTCAAGGCGTAGCTTGCTTATGACGCGGCACTGTCCGTGATAAATTCGGCCGTTTGGGCAAAGATCAGGCATCGAAAAAAAGCTTGCCTGGGCCCTCGTCTGCCTGGCAGCTCACAGGCCCAGCCCTGAGTTGCTGGGCCCCGGCAGCTCGGCGGGCGGCACGGTGTTGGTAGCCGAGATGAGGTAGAGCGGTCGCTGGCGCACGTTGGCCGAAAGCCGGGCGATGTACTCGCCGATGACGCCGACCGAAATAAGCTGCACGCCACCCAAAAACAGGATGCTGATCATGAGCGAGGCCCAGCCCGGCTGGTAGTCGTGGGTGACGAAGCGGGCATAGAGCGTGTAGAGCACCACCAGAAACGCTACCCCCGACACAACAAACCCGCTGAGCGTGGCCGCCTTAAGGGGCGCGTCGGAGAAAGCCGTGATGCCATCCAGGGCCAGGCGCACCATCTTGCGGTAAGTGTAGCCGGTGGCCCCACCGGCCCGCTCGGCCCGGTCGTATTCTACGCAGGTCTGGCGGTAGCCAATCCACGAAATCTGGCCGCGCAAAAACTTGTTCTGCTCCGGCATCAGGCGCAGGCCCTGCACCACTTTATGCGAAACGATGCGGAAGTCGCCGGTGTCGACCGGAATAGAAATGTGCGTGATGTTGGTCAGGACGCGGTAGAACAAGCGGGCCGTCAGGCGCTTGCCGAAGCTTTCGCCCTGCCGCGAGCGCCGCTTGGCGTACACCACCTCGTAGCCTTCGCGCAGCTTCTGGTAGAGTTGCGGAATGAGTTCGGGCGGGTCCTGCAAGTCGGCATCGATGATAACCACGGCCCCGCCCAAGGCCCGGTCGAGCCCCGCCGACACGGCAATCTGGTGCCCAAAATTGCGGCTGAAGTCGATGTAGCGCACCCGGGCGTCACGCGCGGCCAGGGCCAGCAGCAAAGGCAAAGACCCATCGTGCGAGCCGTCGTTCACGAAAATCAGCTCGAAATTCCCCAGCAGGGGCATGGCCTCGAGCACGCCCAGCAACCGCCGGTACAGCTCGGCGATGTTGGCTTCTTCGTTGTAGATGGGGACGATGACGGACAGCTCCACGCGGGCAGGGAAAGAAGTGAGCGGGTAAGTTAAAAAAACGGCCCCGGGCCTCGGGTCAGGCCCCCGGCGCGGGCGCGGGCTTCTGGGCCAGGGCGAACACACTCACGCCCAGTGGCAGGTTGAGGCGGCGCAGCAGGCGGTTTTCGGCCTTCACCCAGGCCAGCAGCAGGCGGTTGGCCGGGCCAGGAAAGTGATGCAGGTCGCCGGTGTCGCCGGGCCTGCTTTCGGGCGCGGCGGGGCCCCGCACCAGCCGCTTGCCCAGCCGCAGAGCCGCCGTGGGGAAGTACATGGCAGCGTTCCAAAACGAACTGCGCCGCACCGGCAAGCCGGCTTCTGCCAGGGCCCGCACCAAGCCCTGCCGGGAATAGCGCCGGAAGTGGTGGTTCACCACGTCGTGCGCGCTCCAGAGGTAGGCGTGGGCGGGCACGAA
>CAXTBA010000025.1:0-47777 GCA_964242665.1 uncultured Hymenobacter sp. | reverse complement strand
CGCGAGCGGTAGCCGCTGCCGGGCCGGGCTGCGGTGCCGGGGTTGAGGCGCAGGGCCCCCACGGACGGCATCACCAGAAAATCGCCCAGGTCGGAGTGCCCCGTGCCGCTGAAGTGCGTGTGGCTGAAGCCCACGATGGTGGGGTCGTCGTAGCGGTAGCCGGCGCAGTAGCGGTAGGCGTCAGGGTTGTACTTGCCGTCGGGCGTGGCATAGCTCACCGTGTCGGTGTCGGGGCTGAGCTGCACCATGCCGAAGGGCACGGTGGCCCCGGGGTAGGTGTGGCCCATCTTTTGGGTGCCCACCAGCGGGTGGGCGTACCGCACAAGGTTTTCGGGGCCCTGGGCCCGGGCGGCCCCAGCCAGGCAGAGCAGCGCCAGCGCGGTAGTTTTCATGGCGGCAAGTTCGGGCAGGCGCGCCACAAGCCCGCCGCCGAGGGCGATACCGAAGCCAAGAACAAGCTCTCAATCGTTATTTCAGGTGCGCATCGCGCCTATTTTCATTAGCAATCAAGCCGCTTTTGAAAATGGTAATCGAACCAAACAGCAGCTTATTATTGTGCAATTTCATGCGAAATATATTTCTGATTTATCACTTTGCGAAGAATAAATTACGGATGAGGCAATAAATTTTACTGCCAACCTTTTTAGTTTATAATAAAATTCGTATCTTTGGGCATGTCTAACGTCAAGCTCCCGATTCCCGCGCCCGTGCAGCTTTTCGCCCGCTGCGTGAACGCCGACCACCGCCCCGCCGACTACATCGGCGACTGGCCCGCCGCTGGCCAGGTGTACCCCGTGCGCGTGTTGCCCCACGTGCGCACCGGCAAACCGCAGGTACACGTCCTCGGTTTCTACGCCGAACGCCCTTACGGGGCTTTCGCCGCCTACCGCTTCGAGCAAGTGGCCGAAGTGTGGCTCAACTAACTTTTCCTTTCAAACGTATTATTCTTGAAAAGCCCCGCCGGCCAGTGGCCGGCGGGGCTTTTTTTTGCGGCCCAGGGCCCTCTACTCGGCCACGCCCTTGGGCGGCTTGCCGGTTTGGCCGTACTGGTAAAAGATACCCGCTTCAAGGGGCGTCCAGAGGCAGGCCTTCTGGCCGGCCACTTTCAGGGCGTTGTTGGTCCAGGTGTTGCAGGTGTAGAGGACGCTGTAGGTGCGGTAGAAGGTGGCGTGCATGAGCGTGGTGCCCAGCCAAAACCCCGCCCGAATGGCCGTGCTGGCCTTGAGCTCGGCCCAGGTAGGCGTGTCGAGGTAAAAGCCTTTGTCGCCCCAGCCAACGCCCACATAGTCAAACGCAGGGTCGTTGGACTGGGTGTGGTCGTAGCGCAGCTGCTGGCTCCAGTCGATTTGAGCGGTTTTCACCGGCAGCACGAGGTCGGAATGCACGCCGTTGGAGCGAATAAAAATCTCGATATCGGCCGGGGCCGCGGGGTCGGCCTTGGCCACCGGGATGCGGGCCAGCCCGTAGGCCGCGCCCAGATACAGGCCCACGACGGCCACCAGTGCCACCAGCGCGTAGCCGGTAATCCTTATTATTCTACGCAGAACTCGGGTCATGTGTGGGTTGAAGTGGGGACAAAAACACGACGCTCAAGCCCGGAAAATGCCTGCGCCGGGGCCCTACCTTTGGCCTTTTACCGCGCCCATGCCCGCCCCCGAAAAAGAAGAAACGTACAGCATTCCGGCCGCGTACCGGAAAATGGAAAACACCCACATCCTGTTCTGGCTTCTGAAAGACATCAGCTGGTGCATGATCTGGAAGACGCTCGGCCTGCTGATGGTCGCGCCCACGCTCGGCATCGCCATCGTCATTGCCTGGCGCACGCGCAACCTCAAGTCGGAGCTGGCCCACAACCTGGCCATCGTGTTCTGGATCACCGCCAACTCGTACTGGATGGCCAGCGAATTCTTCAAGTTCGACGCCGTACCGGTGGCCCTGGGCGTTACCGGCAAGCACCTGGCGCTGGTGCCCTTCCTCATCGGACTGGGCATTTTGCTGTACTATTATTTGGTGCAAAAGCCCCGCGAAGCCCGGGCCGCGCAAGTGGCCACGCTTTAGAGCGGGCTGCTGCCAGCCGAGCGCTGGGCGTCGCGCGTGTTTTTCTGCACGGCAATGGCGGCGAACAAGGCCAGCAAAAACGACATGCCGTAGAAGCCTTTTTCGCTGAGCGTGAGCGTGGCATTCCAGAGGCCGATGACCAGCAGGAGCACGGCCAGCAGGGTCGAAAACCAGCTCAGGCCGTAGTAAATGTTGGTGACGGGTATGCCTTCGAGCCGGTCGCGCACGCTTTTTTGCAGCGAGATGGCCGAAAACAACCCGTACATCAAAATGGTGAAGTAGTAGCCCTTTTCGTTCAGGCCCATCGTGGCGTTCCACAGCCCCACGACGAAGGCCGCCATGCCCGCCACCAAAGCGACCCAGGAAGCACCGATAAAAGCAGGCGACGGTTGTTGTTGCGGCGACATGGCAGCGAAAAAGAAAGTGAGTGAGGAACCAATGAAGCGGCAAGTAAGGCAGAAACCGGCCAATCGGTACCAGGGCCCCACGCCCGTTTTTGCAACCTTTTGCTGCTTTGGCCGAACAAGGCCCCTACCATGCATTTTGCCGTCATCACCCCCACCCACCAGCGCCGCGCGCTGCTGCCCGAGGCCGTGGCCAGCGTCCGGGCCAGCATCAGCGCCCCGCTCGACTTTTCCTTTGAGCACCTGTTGTTCGACAACGGTTCGCGCGACGGCACCGCCGCCTACCTGCGCGAGGCCGCGGCCCAGCCCGGGCCCCCGCTGCGCCACTGGCACGACCCCGCCCGCCGGCTCGCCGGCTACGCCCGCAACCAGCTCATTCAGGCGGCGGCCCCCGACGCCTGGCTCGTGCCGCTCGACGACGACGACATTCTGCTCCAGCGCACGCTCTACCACTACGCGGCCCAAATTGACGCCCACCCCGGCCGGCCGTGGCTGGTGGCCGATTTCCTGCGCGTGGACGAGCAAGGCCGCTACTTGCCCAACGAGGACTACTACGCCTGGCGGTTCGACACGCCGCAAGCCATGCTGCAAGCCATCTTCCGGGCCGAAAACTTCGTGCAGGGCAACGTCTGTTTCAGCCGGGCCTTGTGCGACGAAGTAGGCGGCTACGACGGCGAGCTGGCCATGGCCGAAGACCTGGATTTGTACGTGCGCTTTTTGCTGGCCGGACGCCTGCCCGTGGTGTGCCCGCACATCAGCCACCTCCACCGCTTCCACGCTAGCAACGTCAGCATTGGCGTGGACGCGGCCCAGCACAACGCCGACTTACGGGTAATTTACGGGAAGTACCGCGAGCAGCTGGGGGCCCTGGGCATTGCAGAGCCGGGCCAATAAAAGCTGTTTTCAGGCAAGCAGCACCGCCGCCAAGGCGATTATTGCCGGCAGGCCCTGCTTGAAGAAAATACTTTTTTGCACCGTCAGGGCCCCATACGCCCCGGCCACCACCACGCATCCCAGGAAAAACACCGCCACGTACCGGCCCCAGGCTGGATCGGCGATTAATAACGACCACAGCAAGCCGGCAGCCAAAAACCCATTGTACAACCCCTGGTTGGCGGCCATGCGCTTGGTGGGCTCAAACAGCTCGGCGGGAAATGATTTGAAAACGCTACGCCCTTTGGTGGTCCAAACGAACATTTCGAGCCACAGAATGTACAAGTGTTCAACCGCAACGAACCCAATTAATAGCTTGGCGATGAGGTGCATGGAATGGTTCCTAAACTTGATTTGCGCAAAGTTACCCCGTTTCGGTGCCGGTTCTAACGCACCAAAGCCAAGCGGTTAACCAGCACAACTTAGCGCAAGCTTACCCACCCCTATTCGCGCATATCTTCCGAGAAATAGCAGGCCCACGCCGAGCTACAAGCCTGGCGCGCCTTCCAGCAGTAGTACCGCGACTACATCGACCTGGCCAAAATGGCCCAACTCGCGCCCGTCATCGGGGCCGCCGTGGGGCCCTGGCCAACTACAAATTCATCGAGCAATTCGGCACCACGGCCATGGACTGCTACCGGATGCAGCATTTCGCGGCGTGGGAAACCTTGCTGTTGGCCAGCGCTACAGATTAACCCGGTCGCCGTGAGCTCGAGGCTCCGAAATAACGAGAAAATGCAATTCCCAGGGCCCCGGGTTGATGATGCGGTGCGGGATATGCGGCGGCACGTGCAGGCCTTCATTTGCCGTCACGCGCACGGTTTCCTCCCCTATTTCAAACGTGGCTTCCCCAGACAAGATGAAAAATACCTGCTGCGCCCGGCCGTGCACATGCCGCTGCTCTGCAGTGCCCGGAGGCATTCGCTCCTGAATCACACTGAGCGAGGCGCTTTGCAGCAGGTGCCAGCCGTCGCAATTGTTGCCCCAGGTGTAGTGCTCGGCGGTGCGGATGGATGTTCTCATGAGAATGAAATAATGCGGTTCACTGCACGTAGACTTAGTTACGCGACGAGTCGCAACGCAACGGCCGCCCCAGAATTCTGGGGCGGCCGTTAGTGCAAAAGCTACAAATCAACCAAATTACACGGCTACGCCGCTTTCTTTCAGGCGAATCAGGTTCAGGGCCGAGCCGGCTTTAAACCAGGCGATTTGGCCTTCGTTGTAGGTGTGGTTGAGGGTGATGAGGTCGGTGTCGCCGTCGGAGTGGCGCAGGCGGGCTTGCAGGGGCTGGCCGGGGGCAAAGGTGGTCAGGCCGAGGATGTCGATGAGGGCATCTTCCTCAATCAGGTCGTAGTCGGCCTTGTTGGCGAAGGTGAGGGCCAGCATGCCTTGCTTTTTCAGGTTGGTTTCGTGGATGCGGGCGAAGCTCTTCACAATCACGGCCCGCACGTTGAGGTGGCGGGGCTCCATCGCGGCGTGCTCGCGCGAGCTGCCTTCGCCGTAGTTTTCATCGCCCACCACCACTGTGCAGGTGCCCATACTCTTGTAAGCGCGGGCCGACTGCGGCACCGTGGCGTAGCCGTCGCCCTGCACCGCGAAGTTGCGCACCGAGTTGGCTTCGCCGTTGAAGGCGTTGGTGGCCCCGATGAGCATGTTGTTGGAGATGTTGTCGAGGTGGCCGCGGTATTTCAACCAAGGGCCCGCCATGCTGATGTGGTCGGTGGTGCACTTGCCCTTGGCCTTGATGAGCAGGCGCAGGCCGGTGAGGTCGGTGCCTTCCCAGGGCTTGAAGGGGGCCAGCAGCTGGAGGCGGTCGGAAGTTGGGTCCACGAGCACCTGCACGCCGCTGCCGTCGGCGGCGGGGGCCTGGAAGCCGGCGTCCTCCACGGCGAAGCCGCGGGGGGGCATTTCCACGCCCATCGGCTCGTCGAGCCGCACGGGGCCGTTGGTGCCAGGCAGCGTATCAGTGAGGGGATTAAAAGTGAGGTCGCCGGCGATGGCGAAGGCCGTCACGATTTCGGGCGAGGCCACGAAGGCGTGGGTGTTGGGGTTGCCGTCGTTGCGCTTGGCGAAGTTGCGGTTGAAGCTCGTGATGATGGAGTTCTTGCGCTTGGGGTCGTCGGTGTGGCGGGCCCACTGGCCGATGCACGGGCCGCAGGCGTTGGCCAGCACCACGCCGCCCATCTCGGCAAACGTGTCGAGCAGGCCGTCGCGGGCCACGGTGTAGCGCACCAGCTCCGAGCCGGGCGTGATGGTGAACTCGGCGGCCACGTGCAGGCCCTTGCTCACGGCCTGCGCGGCAATGGACGCGGCGCGGGTGATGTCCTCGTAGCTGGAGTTGGTGCAGGAGCCGATGAGGCCGACTTCGAGCTTCTCGGGCCAGCCGTGCTCGCGCACGGCGGCGGCAAACTCCGAAATGGGCCAGGCGGCGTCCGGCGTGAAAGGGCCGTTCACGTAAGGCTCCA
Organism: uncultured Hymenobacter sp.; assembly: GCA_964242665.1. Lineage (GTDB taxonomy): Bacteria > Bacteroidota > Bacteroidia > Cytophagales > Hymenobacteraceae > Hymenobacter. The sequence goes on along the minus strand of CAXTBA010000025.1, from coordinate 41,917 downwards.
GCTCGGAGAGGTTGATTTCGATGAGCTGGTCGTAGAATTTTTCGGGTTGGGCGTACACCTCGTCGTCGGCGCGCAGGTGGGCCCGCACGGCGGCGGCGGCTTCGGCAATTTCGGCGCGGCCGGTGCCGCGCAGGTAGTCGCCCATCTTCTCGTCGTAACCGAACACGGAGGTGGTGGCCCCGATTTCCGCGCCCATGTTGCAGATGGTGCCTTTGCCAGTGGCGCTCAGGCTATCAGCGCCTTCGCCGAAGTACTCGACGATGGCCCCGGTGCCGCCCTTCACGGTGAGGATGCCGGCCACTTTCAGAATCACGTCTTTGGCCGAAGTCCAGCCACTCATCTTGCCGGTCAGCTTCACGCCAATCACCTTCGGAAATTTCAATTCCCAGGCCATGCCGGCCATTACGTCCACGGCATCCGCGCCGCCCACGCCGATGGCCACCATGCCCAGGCCCCCGGCGTTGGGGGTGTGCGAGTCGGTGCCGATCATCATGCCGCCGGGGAAGGCATAATTTTCAAGCACTACCTGATGGATAATGCCGGCCCCGGGCTTCCAGAAACCGATGCCGTATTTATTGGAAACTGAAGCCAGGAAGTCGTACACTTCCTTATTTTCGGTGTTGGCTTCGGCCAAATCCTCGGTGGCACCGTCTTTGGCCTGGATGAGGTGGTCGCAGTGCACGGTGCTGGGCACGGCGGCCGTGGCCTTGCCGGCCTGCATGAACTGGAGCAGCGCCATTTGAGCGGTGGCGTCCTGCATGGCCACGCGGTCGGGGGCAAAATCAACGTAGGAAACGCCGCGCTCGTAGGCTTGCTTCACGTCGCCGCCGAAGAGGTGGGCGTAAAGAATTTTCTCGGTGAGGGTGAGCGGGCGGGCCACGGCGGCGCGGGCCGCCTCGATGCGGGCCCCCATGCCGGCGTACACGCCGCGAATCATTTCCAGGTCGAAAGCCATAGGAGAAGTGTTATAAAGAGTGGTTGTGCAAATGTAGCATAACCGGTCAGGTTGCGCCTAATCCGGCCGGCGGCCGTTATTTAGCCGCCGGGCTTGGTCTTTTAACTAACTTGGCCCGGCCCGGGTTGTGCAGGATTCACGTTTGTTTTTTAATCGTCACCATGAAGAATACCACGCTCGCCCTGCTCGTCGGGGCCGTGCTAACCCTGGCGGGCTGCCAGGCCAATTCCACCAAAACCGAAGCCACGAGCGGCGGGGTTTCGGCCGCGTCGCTGCTCACGCCGGGCCCCTGGCGCGGCGAGCTGAGCGCCCAGGGCCAGAAAATCCCGTTCCTATTTGAAGTGAAAACCGAAGCCGGCCAGCCCGTGGTGTACCTCATCAACAAAGGCCTGAACGGCGAGGAGCGCCTGCGCTGCCCCGAAATTTCCGCCGCCGGCGACTCGGCCACCATCAAGCTGCACGTGTTCGACGCGGCCCTGGTGGTGCGCGCTGACGGGGCCGGCAAGCTCAAAGGCAACTGGGTGAAGTACGACGCCAAGGGGCCCTACCGCGTGCCGCTGGTGGCTGCGGCAGGCGAGCAAATGCTGGTTGATGATGATGACGGTTCAGACAATAATAATAAGTCGCTTATTGGGGAGTTTCCAGTAACATATAAAGAATTGCTCAATGGAGCTACTTACAAGACATTATTTAAGGACAGTGAAGGCAAAACCTATCCAGCAGTCGGAATTTTTAAAGACAAGTTTATAAATACTATGTCAAACACTTTAACAGGGACTTTTCTAACCACAACTGGGGATTATCGCTACTTAAATGGTGCAATTGCAATAAGAAACAGAACATTACATCTGTTATTAAGTACTTTCGATGGTAGCCATGCATTTCTATTTGACGGCTTCATAGACAACGCTAAAGGTATTAAAACAATAAAAGGCGACTTCTACTCCGGCAAGTCTAGCCACGAAACCTGGACGGCTACCCTCGACCCCAAGGCCAAGCTGCCCGACGCCGATACCCTCACCTACCTGCGCAAGGGCGAGTCGCGGCTGAATTTCAAGTTTCCGAGCATCGCGCAGGGCGGCAGCGTCTCCCCCACCGACGCCAAGTACCGCGGCAAGGTGGTAGTGGTGCAAGTGCTGGGCTCGTGGTGCCCCAACTGCATGGACGAAACCGCCTACCTGGCCCCTTGGTACGACAAAAACAAGCAGCGCGGCGTCGAAATCATCGGCCTCGGCTACGAGCGGATGCCCGAGTACGACCAAGCCGCTGCCCGCCTGCGCAAGCTGAAGGAGCGCTACAACATCGGCTACGACCTGGCCGTGGCCGGCGTGTCGAACAAGGATTCGGTGGCCAAGTCGATGCCGCAGCTGGCCAATTTTCTGGGTTTTCCCACTACCATTTTCATCGACAAGAAAGGTGCGGTGCGCAAGATTCACACCGGCTTCAGCGGCCCCGGCACGGGCAAGTACTACGCCGAAGAAACGGCGGCTTTCAACCGGGAAGTGGACAAATTATTAAAAGAATAGGCGGAAACCACCGGCCAAAAGACGCCCGGGGAGGATGAGGAAATATTCGCAGTATATTACTAATCAAACGCTAGCCGTTGTCAACGGCCGGCGTTCGGCGCGACCGTTTTCCCACCCACCCTTACCCGTTTCGGCCATGAAGAACATCCTGGTTACCACCGACTTTTCTCCCGAAGCGCACCACGCCTTCGAAGTGGCCGTGCGGCTGGCGCAGCACACGGGCGGCCGCGTCACGCTGCTGCACGTGCTGGAAGCGGCCGAAGGCGCATCGGGCAGTTTCAGCACCGTGGGCGGGCCGGTGAGCGGCCACAGCATCGACCAAATCTTCGTCATCAAGCTGATGGAAGTCACCAAGCGCCGCCTGCACGCCCTGCGCGACGAGGCCGCCCGCCTGGCCCCTGGCGTGCCGGTGCACGACGAGGTGGAAGTGGCGCGCGTCGGCGACGGCATCCTGACGGCCATTCAGCGGCACGACATCGACTTGGTGGTGATGGGCGCGCGCGGCCACGGGGCCGTGGAGCACTTCTTCGTGAGCTCGACCACCGAGCGCCTGATCCGCCTAGCCCCGTGCCCGGTGCTCACGGTGAAGCACCCACAAGCGGGTTTTAACGTGCAGACCATCGTGTTTCCGTCCGATTTTTCGGCCGATGCCGCCGGGGCCCTCGACGGCCTGCGCCAGGTGCAAGCCGTTTTCCCTGATGCAACGCTGCACTTGCTGCACGTGGCCTCGGGCGGCAACGGCCACGTGGCGCAGCAGCAAATGGACGCCTTTGCCCAGCAGCACCACCTCGCCAACTGTGTAACCGCCGAAGTAGACGCCGACTACACCAGCGCCGGCATCGAAGAGTATGCCCAGCGCGTGGCGGCCGACGTGGTAGTGATTCCCACGCACGCGCGCTCGGGCCTGAGCCGCTTCCTGCGCGCCAGCATTGCCGAAACCGTGGCCACGCACGCCTTCCCGCCGGTGCTCACGTACCATTTGACGGCGTAAATGCATCAGCTTACGGAGCCATCTGGGGAAACTTACCACCGTGTGACACCCCTAGAAACTAACGGGTAGCAAGCCTTATCTCAGGCAACGGAAAATACTGCCACATTTGAAATGGGTCAATGTCACAAATCATTATCTTTTTATATAGTAAAAAATATATTTATATATAATTAATATAAATATTTAGCGAAATTTCAGCCAAAAATGCCGTTTTAGCATTCATTTCACATTATTCGCGATGTCACAATTACGGGCATAGTGTCCTTTTTTGCTGAGCGAAAGGAATCGACTTTTACCAGCGAGATCGGAAAACAGACAAAGACAATCTGCTCAAAATTACTCAACTGTTCGCCGGTGAGGATTGACTACCGACATTAAAAAAAGCCGCATTTCTTATCCGAATTAGCGGCGCAACAATTAAGTAAGGGCGCTCCAACAAACAGCTATAATTATTCACTTCTCCACTCCTGCCATGAAACGCTACCTTCTTTTGGCCCTGCAGTTGGGGCTGCTGGCCTGTAAGAAAGACGCGGCCCCGGCTCCCGCCGAGCAGCTCCCGCCCGCCACGCAGACCGGGGCTGGCACCTTCGGCTGCCTGCTCAACGGCCAGCCCTGGACACCCAGCGGCTACGATGGCCGCCCCAATTTTATTCTAACCTACGACTCTGGTTATCACGGTGGGGCTTTACAGATTAAGTGCTACCACTATACTAGTGGCAGCACCTTTCAGAGCATCATTTTTGGTGCGGTAAATATTGCTCAGATTGGTATCTACCCTTTTTCTACTCCTGATAATGGGATTTCTTATTTCGACACTAGTTTAACTGCTCCCTGTAATTTACAAAGCTATTCTACCCCTGGCACTTATCGAACGGGTAGCTTGACCCTTACTCGCTTCGACTTGAAGGCAGGCATCGTTTCCGGTACGTTCAATTTCAAGCTTTACCAACCCGGCTGTGATACTATCAAAATTACGCAAGGCCGCTTCGATTACACCCTTTAACCCTCTGAGGTGGTCGGGTAAATCTGGACAGAATAGGGTCTTATCTTTCGATTGTCATGAAAGACAGCCCTGTACCTATTAAACGCCGGCGCTACGATGCCGCTTTCCGGGCCGAAGCCCTGCGCCTAGCTGGTGAAAGCCGCTCGACGCAGGCCGCCGCCCGCGCCTTGACTATCAACCCCAAGCTGCTCTACAAGTGGCAAAAGGAGGCGCTCACGCCAGCGGCCGCTGCTCGCGGAGCAGACTTAGACCCGGCCACGGCGGCCGAAGTGCGCCAGCTGCGGGCCTTGGCGCGGCGCCAGGCGCAGGAGTTGGACATTTTAAAAAAAGCCATTGCCATCTTCTCCGTGACCGACAAGCTATGAGCCGCTATCGCTTTATCGAGGCGCAGCGCGAATACCACCCGGTGCGTTGGCTTTGCCAGGTGCTCGGTGTGCCGGCTAGCGGGTATTATGCGTGGCAACAAGCTCAACAACAGGCAGTAGTGCAAGGTGCCCCGGCCTGGGAAGAGGCCCTGGTGAAGGTGTTTGGCCGGCATAAGCGCCGCTACGGCACGCGCCGGTTACAGGTCGCCTTGCGCCGCAAGGGCTACCGCGTCGGGCGGCAGCGCCTGCGGGCAGCCATGCGGCGGCGAGGCCTGCACGCGCTGCACCCCAAGGCGTTTACCCCGCGCACGACCGACTCGACCCACGGGCTGCGCTGCGCCCCGAACCGGTTGCTCGACCAGCCCAAGCCTATCCAAGCTAATCGGGTATGGGTCAGTGATATCACCTATCTACCGCTGGCTAATGGGGACCGGGCCTACCTGTGCGCTTACCAGGATATGGTCAGCAAGCAGGTGGTGGGCTGGCACGTCATGGCCACGATGCCGGAGGAGCTGATTACCACCGCCTTGCAGCGCGCTTTTTGGGCCCAGTCGCCTACGCCAACGCTGCTCGTGCACTCCGACCGCGGTGGGCAGTACTGCGGTAACGCTTACCAGCAACTGCTGCACGACCACGAGGCGGTGCGCTCGCAGAGCCGCCGCGGCGACTGCTACGATAATGCGCAAGCCGAAAGTCTCTGGTCGCGCCTCAAAACAGAGGTCCTCGAAGTCCGCGAGCGGCCCGTTTTTGCGGACCTGGCCGACGCGCAGCGCAGCGTGGCCGACTATTTTGACTATTACCATCACGAGCGCCTACACTCCAGCATCGACTACCAGACCCCGTATCACACTCATCAACAGCTTCTTCAACTTAGTGCCCTAAACTGTCCAGCGTAATTAGACCACCTCATTTTCCTCCCTACACCGAACTGGTTCGGGCGTCGGGCAGTTCTTTTAACGGGGTATTGGGGTACATTATTCAATCATACCTGTCACACGTTCCCGGCTTTGGCGGCGAGGTTGTCCTCAATGCGCTGCCCAGTGGCAGCCAGTCGGCCCGCGTGTCAGGGCTCTACCTCTACACCCAAATCAGAATCCTGCGTTTTATACCCATTCACGTGACGCTGACGCGTCAGAATTTCTCGTGCCCTGCTGCCTTGTTGCCACTTGATGGGGCAGCGGGTAGCACCGAGCCGACCGTGGGGGGCCCCAACGTCATCCCTGGCGGTTCCCCGGTTGGCTAGGCCCTTTATTTTCTTATCAGTATGTCTTGCGCACTCGGTTCAGCTTTGTATCGCCGGCCAGCGCCCTCGACATCGCCGACTTTATTCCTCCTGCCCTATCTGCAAAGTATATCAACAACGTTGCCTCCTTCAGCAGTACCAGCACGAACGGTTTTATAGCGCAAGAGCAAACGAATCTATTCGGTGGCACCGATTTTAACGTGCCCCACCTCACGTTCACGGCCCGCAACGGGGAGTGGATGTACGACGTGATGGAAAATAAACCCTTCGCTAGCAGCTACTGCTCTACTGAATGCAACCCGCTCGCCATCACCAGCACTTTACCTGCCGGCCAGCGCTTGTGCGCCGGTCAATCGGCTACGTTCTCCATCCCCAACGCACCGGCCAGTACGATAATTACCTGGTCGGCCACCCCAGCTTCTTTCTTCACAGTTACTTCTGGCTCGGGGCCCACATTTACAACCGCCGCCGCGAATGCTGCTGGCGGTACTGGCACAGTAACAGTCACCATAGGCCCGTGCAATACTCAATTATCGGTGAGCGTACCGGTGGGGCCGGGTGAGCCGGCGGGCCGCTACGCCGTCGGTGCCTACTTCAGCGACTCCGGCACGCCGCTGCAAACGAACAATCCGGCGGGGCCCGACAAGGTGAACATCATCGTGGATGCACCCTATGATTTTACGTTCACAACCACGGCTGCTGTCTCTGTTACCAAGACCGGTAATAATTCGGCCTCTTTCTATATGCCCACCAGCACGGGCGTTGCCATCACGGCTACTGCTACTAACGCCACCAGTGGCTGCGGCGTGGTGGGCCACTGGAACTTCATCCCGGCCCCCTTCCGCATGATGGTTACCCCCAACCCGGCCAGTACGGAGCTAACGGTGACACCCGCCACCGCCAACCAGCCCGGTGCAGCGCCGACCAGCTTGCAAGCCAACGCCCAACTAGCCAAGGCCGAGGAGCTATTCACGGCCGACCTCTACGACATGTATGGCAAGAAGGTCAAAACCAAAAAAAGCGAGCAGGGCAAGGCAGTGTTCGATGTGCGCGACCTGCCCACTGGCCTCTACAACCTGCGCGTAGGCGAAGGCCAGAACGCATTCAGCGACCACATTCAAATTACTCGCTGAGACGCGCCCAGAAAGCTGGCAACTGCTTAAACCGACTACCAAAAAGCCCAGCCATCCGGGAAATGGCTGGGCTTTTTGCTGACCAAGGCCTAGCCGGAGTAAGCTGGTCGGCTTACTCCGGCTAGGCCAGTGGTTTTCTGCAAACCGACAGCAGCGTTAAAGGCACCAAAACGGTACGGTAAGCCCGTTCAGCAGTAAATGTTCCGCGTGGTAGTGTGCTCAACTGGAAAACCGTATTGCGCCGGGGGCCGCCGCTCGATGGTTTTGGTCCAGGATAGCCCGCACGTTCAACAATTTTTCTTAGCCGGGCTGCCTTCCCGTTTCTTGAGCGGCCCCGCCGCTACCGCAAGCGCAGCCGCACCTGAAAATCGCCCCGGGGCCGCAGCGTGATGAGCGGCTGCTTGGCCACCGGCGGCTGGCCGTCGGGCCATTCTACGTCGAATTTCCGCAACAGATCCAAAGCCACCAGCTGCATTTCGGTGAGGGCAAATTGCAGGCCCACGCACAGGCGGGGGCCCCCGCCGAAGGGCGCGTAGGCGAAGGGCACCAGCGGGCGCGGCGCGTCGGGGGCGAAGCGGGCGGGCCGAAATTCAGCCGGCTCGTCCCAGTGCTGCGGGTCGTGGTGGAGGCCGTAGAGGTAGAGCGAAAACAGCGTGCCCTTGGGAATGCGCAGGCCCTGGTAGTCGTCGTCGGCCAAGGCCACGCGGTCCACCATCCAAGCGGGCGGGTAGAGGCGCATGGTTTCCTGCACCGCGTACAGGGCCCGGTTCAGGCGCGGCAAGTCGGCAAACGTGGGGGCCCGGTCGCCCAGCACTTCGGCGGTTTCGGCCTGGATGGCTTGCGCCTCGGCCGGGTGGTGGGCCAGCAGGTAGAGCAGCCAGGTGAGGGCGTTGGCGCTGGTTTCGTGGCCGGCCACGAGCAGGATGAGGGCCTCGTCGAGCAGGCGCGCCGGGGCCATTGGCTCGCCGGTGTCTTCGTAGCGGGCGTCGAGCAGCATTTGCAGCAGGTCGTCGGGCGGGGCGGGGGCCCCGGGGGCGGCGCTGGCCTGTTGGCGCTGCGCGATGTAGCGGCCTAGCAGCGCCCGCAGCTCGGCCGTTAGGGCGTCGGCGCGGCGAAACTCGCCCCGCAGGTGCCGCCACCCGTTCAGGTACGGCTGGCGGATGGTGCGCACGTAAAACGCCTGAATGTCGGTGATGAGCTGGGCCAGCCGGTCCAGCTCGGCCTCGGCAAAGCTGGTGCTGAACACCGAGCGGGCGATGATGCGGAACGTGAGCCGCGTCATCAGGGCGTGGGCGGGCACGGCCACGGTGCCGCCGCCCGCGGCGGCCTGCCGCGCAAGGGGCCCCAGCGTGTCGGCCACGATTTCCTGCATCAGCCCCGCCAGGCCCGCCACCCGCTGCCGGTGGAAACCGGGCTGAATGAGCCGGCGCTGGCGCAGCCAGTCGGGGCCCTCGTTGGTGAGCAGGCCCTGGCCCACGTAGCGCGCAAAGCCGAGCGTAAACTTCGATTTGGCGTAGTTGCGGTGGTTTTTCTGGAGCACGTGCTGCACCAAGCCGGGGTCGCGGGTGAGCACGCTGGGCTGCACCCCGCCGATGTAGAGCCGCGCCGTGTCGCCGTAGCCGGCGTGCACGGCGTCGAGGGCCCCGATGGGGTCGGCCACCAGCCGCAGCGAGCTGCGCACCGACTGCCAACGCGGCACCTGGGGCAGGGCCGGCCGCGGGCGGGCCCCCAAATCGTCAGCCATCATAACGCCAAAGCCGCCCTGGCTGGGCCGCGTCCCGAAGGTACATTGCCCGCGGCCCATCCTTTTCCGGGGCCGCCGCGTAAACTTTTACGCCCCTTCGCTGGGGCCCGCTCTTTTTTCAAAACCAAACCGATTACCGTATGTGGATTGCCCAGAAGCCCGACCAAAACGCTCCCCTCGAAGAATTGCAAGGCCGCGCCGTGGGCCTCAAGTTTGAGTGCAACCATTGCCACACCGAAGTCTTTACCGACCTGCTCGGCGTGCCCACCCCCGACCCCATGGCCGACTCGCTGGCCGACACCCAGCAGTACGAAATCGAGGAAGTGAAGTGCCCCGGCTGCGGCGTGATTCACACGCTGGAAGTCGATGCTTCCTTCGACGGCGTGAAGTTCAAAGTGAGCGACGTGGCCCCCGGCACCGTCAGCTACCAGCTGGCCCCGCTGAAGGAGTAGTTGAAATCGTCCGGGGCGGGCGGCCGGTTTTTCGCCGGCCGCCCGCTAACCGTCAGGGCCCTCCGCAACGACGCAACGATTAGCGGGCGGCCGGCGAAAAGCCGGCCGCTCGCCTTTACTTCTCCCGCTCTATTGTGTAGTTAATCAACTGCTCCAACGACGTGCGGCTGGCCGAATCCGGGAAGGTATGCAGGATGGCCAGGGCCTCGTCGCGGTACTTTTTCATGGTGGCGATGGCGTAGTCCAGGCCCCCCGAGCGCTTCACGAACTCGATGACCTGCTGCACCCGCTCGCGGTGGCCCTCGTTGTTTTTGACGTTGAAAATCATCCGGCGCTTTTCGAGCCAGCCGGCTTGCTGAAGGGCGTAAATCAGCGGCAGCGTCATCTTTTTCTCCTTAATGTCAATGCCCACCGGCTTGCCGATGGCGGCCGTACCGTAGTCGAACAGGTCGTCTTTAATCTGGAAAGCCATGCCCACCTTCTCGCCGAAAAGGCGGGCCCGCTCCACGGTTTCCTTGTCGGCCCCGGCGGAGGCGGCCCCCACAGCGGTGCAGGAGGCGATGAGCGAGGCGGTTTTTTGGCGGATGATTTCGAAGTACACGTCCTCCGTGATGTCCAGTTTGCGGGCTTTCTCAATTTGCAGCAGCTCGCCTTCGCTCAGCTCGCGCACGGCGTTGTTCACGATTTTCAGCAAGTCAAAATCGTCGTGGGCCAAGGCCAATTGCAAGCCCCGCGAGAGCAGGTAATCGCCCACGAGCACGGCAATCTTGTTCTTCCAGAGGGCATTGATGGAAAAAAAGCCCCGGCGGTAGTTGCTTTCGTCCACCACATCGTCGTGGACCAGCGTAGCGGTGTGCAGCAGCTCGATGAGCGTGGCGCCGCGGAACGTGGCCTCGGGCAGCGGGCCGGCCGCGTCGGGCAGGGCCAGGCGGGCCGAAAAAAAAACGAACATCGGCCGGATTTGCTTGCCCTTGCGCTTCACGATGTAGCCCATGATCTTGTCGAGCAGCAGCACGTTGGTGCGCATCGACTGGCGAAATTTGTGCTCAAACTCGCCCATTTCGGCCGCGATGGGGGCCTGAATCTGGTCGAGGGAAACGGGAAGAAGCTGCGGCATGGCGCGGCAATGATACGGCACAACCGCCGAGGCCGGGGCCGCTGGGCCGGCAAAACCTTTGCGCCGCCAATGCCTTACTTGCGGGGGCCGCCCGCGCCGGGCGCTGCCGGCTTCCGGCCGTTGCCCTTGCTTTTTACCTGCCCCGCGCCATGCTTGCCCACGCTTCCTTCATTCTCACCGGCTTGCGCCACGGCCGGGCCTTCGACGCCGACGCCACCTACCGCCCCGATGGCCGCGCCAAGCCCGTGGTCGTGTTCATCCACGGGTTCAAAGGATTCAAGGATTGGGGCCATTTCCCGCGGGTGGCCGATTTTTTCGCGGAGCAAGGCTTTGTGTTTGTCAAGCTGAATTTGTCGCACAACGGCGTGGTGGTGGGCGGCACCGGCGATTTGGAAGACCTGGACGCTTTCGGCCGGAATAATTTCAGCGTAGAGCTGGACGATGTGGGCCAGTTGATCAGCGCGCTGCACGCGCCCGGGGCCCCGCCCTTGCCCCCGGCCGAGCTGGATTTGGGCCGCCTGTACCTCGTGGGCCACAGCCGGGGCGGGGCCCTGGCTTTGCTCAAAGCCGCCGAAGACGAGCGGGTGCGGGCCGTGGCTACCTGGGCCGCCATCGCAGACATCGACCAGCGCTGGCCGCAGCCGATGCTCGACGAATGGCGGCGCACCGGCACGCTGCTGGTGCCCAATACCCGCACCGGCCAGGACCTGCCCATGTACTACCAGATTGTGGAGGACTACGCGGCCAACCGCCCGCGCCTCGACATCTTGGCCAACGTGGCGCAGCGCCTGCCCCAACCGCTCCTAATAGTACACGGCGACGCCGACGAAACCGTACCCCTGTCCGCCGCCCATGCCCTGCGCGCCGCCAAGCCCGACGCCGAGCTGCTGCTGGTGCCGGGCGGCACGCACATGTTCGGCGGGGCCCACCCCTGGCCGGGGGCGGCCATGCCCGAGCCGGCGGGCTTGGTGGCCGCACGCACGGCGGCTTTTTTCACGCAACTGCCGTGAGCACGCCGGCCTTGGCCTACCTGCTGCTGGGCAGCAACCTCGGCGACCGGGCCGGCTACCTGCAAGAGGCACGCGCCGGCCTGACCGCTGTGGGCGAAGTCAGGGCCTTGTCCGGCATTTACGAAACCGCTGCCTGGGGGCCCTCCGACCAGCCGGCGTACCTCAACCAAGCCGTGGCGTTGCGCACCGCATTGGGCCCAGCCGCGCTGCTGGTGCACTGCCTGGCCACCGAAGCCGCCGCTGGCCGCGAGCGGCACGAGCGCTGGGGCAGCCGCACGCTCGACGTGGACATTCTTTTGTATGATGATTTCGTTGTCAGCACACCAAACTTAACTATTCCACATCCGCGCTTGCCGCTGCGCCGCTTCGCGCTGGTGCCGCTGGCCGAGATTGCCGCGGCTACGATGCACCCGCAACTGCACCAAACGATGGGCGAATTGCTGCGCACCTGCCCCGACCCCCTGGCCGTGCGCGCGTGGCCCGGCGCAGCCGCAGAGGCAAGCTGAGCCAATTACTGTTGGGCCAGGGGTGCGGGCGTGGGGTGCGTGCCGATGCCCGGACGGTGCTAGCGCTGGTCAATGGCCACCAGGGCAGGCCACGGCTGGGGCGGGCGGTGACGCAGCTCGGCCACGTTATGCCCCGCGCGCAGGGCCGCGTAGCCGAGCCAGGCAGCCAGCACCAAACCGTTTAATGCCTGCCGCCAGCGGGCGGGGCCAGCGGCGGGCCACCGCGCCAGCGCCAGCAACAGCACCGGGCCCGCCAGCGCGGCCAGGTAGCGCTCGGCATCGTACACGCCGGGCATGCCCAGTTTTAGGTTGACGGCCAGCGCGTGACACAGCACGTAAACCAGCGCCATCCACCAGAACACTCGCAGCGCTCCTTCCGGGGTGTGCAACCCGCTGGGCCGGAACGCGCCCACAGGCCACAGCAGCGCCAGCAAGCCCAACAAACCCAATACCCAGACAAAGGCTGGCGATACTTCGCGCCAACCCGCGGCCAGCGGAACGAACCAGCGCAACAGGACAAACCCGTAATCGGCCAGCAAACCGAAAAAATACCCCCATCCGCCGGCCGGGTGGTTCCTGGCCGGGCCCCCGAATGTGGTGTAGGCGCTCCAGAGCCCCAAGCCAAACGTGCAGATGAAGCCGTGGGCCACCAAGTGCCAGCGGTTTCGTTCGCGCCAGGCACCGCCCAGCAGCAGGCCCGCCCCGGCCCCCAGCAGCAGAAACGCCCCGGAGGTGCGCTGCAAAGGCAGCAGCGCGCCGGCCAGCGTGGCCCAGCCCAGCCAGGCGCTGCGGTTGGTGCGCAGCCAGGCCGCGATGGCGACGCAGTAAGCCGCGGCCAGGAAAGCGAACACGGTTTCCGCCCACACAAACTTGGCCGGCACCAGCACGGCCGTGCTCAGGGCCAGAGAAAGGGGCAGCACCCAGGCCCGGCGGCCGGGCAGCAAGCCGCGGGCAGCCCCGCTCCACAGGGCCAGGTGGCCCAGCAAAGCCAGCCCGTGCAACCAGCGCAGCGCGGCGGGGGAGCCACCCCCCGCCAGCAGCACGGGGTACAGGGGGCCCCACAGGCGGTACGGCAGCCCGTCGGGCCCCAGCAGCCGGCCGCTGGCGCGCAGGCTGCGGGCCGCGGCCAGGTAGCTGTACGAATCGCCGGTGCCGCCGAAGCCGCCGGTGCTCAGCGCCAGGTACAGGCCCAGCAGCACCGCGGCGGCCAGGGCGACGGCCCCGGCAAACCGGAGCTGCACTTGCTTTGCACCGGGTGCGCCTGCCCTCACTGCGCCGAGGCAACGGTGGCCGTGGGCACAATTTTCTTCACCAGGCCCTGGAGCACTTTGCCGGGGCCGCACTCCACGAAGTCGGTGGCCCCGTCGGCGGCCATCTGCTGCACCGATTGGGTCCAGCGCACGGGGGCCGTAAGCTGGGCCAGCAGGTTGGCCTTGATTTCGGCGGGGGCCCGGTGGGGGCGGCCGTCCACGTTCTGGTACACGGGGCAGCGGGCTTCGCTGAAGGTCGTTTTCTCGATGGCCGCGCCCAGGGCCGTGGCCGCCGACTGCATCAGCGGCGAGTGGAAAGCCCCACCCACGGGCAGCGGCAAGGCGCGCCGGGCCCCGGCGGCTTTCAGCTGCTCGCAGGCCAGCTCGATGCCGCGCACCGTGCCCGACACCACCAGCTGGCCGGGGCAGTTGTAGTTGGCGGCCACCACCACGTCGCCGTCGGCGCTGATTTCCTGGCAGATGCGCTCCACCACATCGTCGGCCAGGCCCAGGATGGCGGCCATCGTGCCGGGCTGCTCCTCGCAGGCAGCCTGCATGGCCTGGGCGCGGCGGGCCACCAGCCGCAGGGCATCGGCGAAGGCGAGGACGCCGGCCGCCACCAGGGCCGAAAACTCGCCCAGCGAATGGCCGGCAGCCATGCCCACCGCCCGGTCGGGCACGGCCACGAGCTGGGCCACCGAATGCACGAAAATGGCGGGCTGCGTCACGTCGGTGCGGCGCAGGTCGTCTTCGGAGCCGTTGAACATCAGCTCGGTGAGCGAAAAGCCCAGGATGTCGTTGGCCTGGGTAAAGAGCTGGCGGGCGGCGTCGCTGTGCGCGAACAGCTCGCGGGCCATGCCCGGAAACTGGCTGCCCTGGCCAGGAAAAATAACAGCTGTTTGAACCACAGATTTTGCAGATTTAACGGATTACACAGATTTTGAGGACGGCCCCGGGAACCGGCGGCATTGCCAAATAAAGCCGCAAGCTGCACACAAAGCGCGGTTGGCACAAAAGAAAGGGGAAGCCAATGGCTTCCCCTTTCTTTTGTTTTTAATCGTCGGAATTCAAAAAGAAGCGGCGCGGGGCTTACCGCACCACCTGCACCCAGCCTTTGTAGGTGCGGTGGGTATCGGCCGCGTCGGCAAATTCTACTTCGGCCAAGTAGTAGTAAATGCCGTCCGACACCTTGCCGTTGGTCGTGGTTTCGCCGGGGGCCCCGTTGCCGTCCCACCGAATAAAAATCCGGGAAGTAGTCGTGTTCTCGAAAACCTTCACCCCCCAGCGGTTGAACGCCTGGAAGTGGACGCTGCGCAGCGGGCTGGCCGTTTTGGGCTGGAAAATGTCGTTGATGCCGTCGCCGTTGGGCGTGAAGATGTTCGGCAGCAGGAAAAACACGCACTCGTTCTGGCACACCACGTTGCTCAGGGCGCTGCGCACCCCGCCCGTGCTCACGGCCTGCACGGCGTAGCAGCCGGCGGGGGCCGGCAGGTTGCGGTGCACGTAGCTCAGGATCGGCGTCGCGGTCGAGTCGAGCAGCGTGAGGGGCCCGTCGGCCGTGGACCGGTAGAAGATGCGGTAATAGCGTACCGCCGCCGAGCAGCCGGCGGGCAGCGTGCCCGGCGTCCAGCGCAGCGAGTTGGTGTAGCGCTGGTTGTCGGCCGGGAAGCTGGGCAGGGCCGCCAGGCTGTCGCAGTTGGCGGGGGCCAGCGACAGCACCGGCACACAGGGTTGGTCAATCAGCGTCACGCAGGCCACCTGGCTCTTGTTGATCAGCGCACTGAGGTAGCCCGTCGGGTTGTACTGGCCCGTGGTCTGCACATAGTAGCAATAGGTGTTGCCCTTCACCAGGGTCGAGTCCTTGTCCAGGAAGCTGCCGCCGGTGGCCGTCGTCGCCACCGAACCCACCTGGACAAACGCGCCGGTGGCGGTGGGGCTGCGGAACACCAGGGCCGGCTTCAACGCGTTGTTCCAGGGCACTTGGTAGGTCCAACTCACGGCCACCGTTTTGGCCAAGCCATTGGCCACGGCGGTGGTGCGCACGCTGCTGGCCGTGCCCTGCGCTTCCACCACTTCCGTGGCGCTGCCGGCTGCCGAGGCGTAGAATAAGTCCAGCTTGTAGGTGTATTGGTTGTCGGCGGTGTTGAGGTTAGCGTCAACGTACACCGAATCGATAAGGGCGAAGGGATCGGTGCGCACCGGCGCGAACGCGGCGTCGGCGGGGTTCAGGC
The DNA here is from genome assembly GCA_964242665.1 of uncultured Hymenobacter sp. Taxonomy (GTDB): domain Bacteria; phylum Bacteroidota; class Bacteroidia; order Cytophagales; family Hymenobacteraceae; genus Hymenobacter. The sequence goes on along the minus strand of CAXTBA010000025.1, from coordinate 26,391 downwards.
CCACGGCCCGCGAGAGGCGGTAGCCCGAAGGCGTGCTCAACGGCTGCGTGGTGCTGAGCTTGGCCGGCGACCAGCGCACGGTAATCTGCCCGGCGGGGCCGGTCTGGTCCACGTCCACGTTCTTGAGCCGGGCCGATGAGCCCACGAACGTCGCGCAGGCCTCAGCCGAGGCAATGCTGGCCCCGAGCGCGGGCAGTGGGAAGTCGGCATAGATGCGGTAGCAATAGGTTTTGCCCCGCTCCAGGCCCCGGCCGCCGTTGTCGTCTTTGAAAGCCGACAAGTCGGCCGTCACCGAGCCCACCAGCGTATAGCCGGCCGAGGCGGGGATGCCCGTGTCGCAGGGCCCCGGCTTAAAGCCCGACTGCCCTTCCTTTCGGTAGATGCGGATGAAGCTGGCGTTGGTGCACGTGTAGCGGTCCCAAGTCAGCGTTACTTGGTTGCCGACGGGCGTGGCGACCAGGTTTTGGGGCGGGGGCCCCACCACCGTCACGCGCCACACTTGCTCGTCAACCAAAGGCGGGTCGGAGGGCGTGGCGGGGGTGTCCTGCGCCTTAAAAACGATGGAATACGGTTCTTTGGCCACGTTGCTGCACTGCGTTGGCCACACGAACCGGGCCACGGCAGTGGGCGGCCCCTTAGTGGTTTGGGTAAACGTAGCCGGTGGAATAATTCCTGAATAAGCCGTGAGCGTTACCTCGCTGGGGGCCGCGCTGCCGGGCCCTGACCCGTCAACGGCCGTAATGGCGCGGCTGAGGGTAGTACCCGCCACTACGCAGGTATCGTTGGGGATTTTGAGGATGGGCCGCAAGTTATTGGTAGCCACCACAATAATCTGCATATCCCGCACCACAGTCCCAATCAGTACCGCACGGAATTGCCCTCGCCGGTACTCGTCCACCCGAAAGGCCACGTTGTAGATGCCGATTTGCGCCGGCGCGTTCCAGGTAATCTGGCCCGTGTGCAGATCTTGTACAAAAATAGATGAATCTCCTATACGCGGGGCCGGCACGCCCCCGTAAGCCACCTGTTTAGCACCGGCGTTGCCTGGCGTTTCGTTCGGATACACAAAGCCAGCGATGACGGCCGGCATGGGCTTGTTGTTGCTGCCTACCGGCGGGGCCTGCTGGCAGGCCTGCAAGTGGTAAACCAGCGAGTCACCGTCCGCATCGTAGCCGCCCGGATTGTGCACAAACACCTGGTTTTGACCCGCTTTATCGACGGCCGGGGTGCGCAGCACCGGGCTGTGGTTGAGCCCCAGGCCGGGGTCGAGCCGGATAACCGAATTGACGTAAAAAGGCTGGCCCACCGACGGGGTACCAAGAAAGTTTATGATATCCTTGTTGCGGTTATCTTCCACCAGGCTGACGTTGTAGGTATTGGTCGCCTGGTAAGTGTGGTCCAGGTAAAAAATGTCAATGCCCGTCTCAGGACTGCCTGGAAGTGGTGCATACTGGTTTCTATTTGGTCCTGTTACGCGGTCCACGGTTTGCGAAGTGCCATCGCCGAAATACAGTGTGACTTGGCCCTGGTCGGCAGCACCCGTAAGGTCTTGGTAAATAGTAACCTTAAAAAATACCCGCCGCGGGTTGTGAGCAGCTGTAGTGTCCACCTTCGACTCAATCTGGCCGGCGCGGATGTGCGTGGCCCATGCCGTACCCGGCAGCAACACCCCCAATGCCAGCAGTAGCCCCAGGCCCGCCAGCCGCCAATTGTGCCAAGTCATGAAAAGTGCCGTCATCGTTGTTCGTTGAAAAAGGACGCCCGCCGGCCTACCCGCCGGGGCCCGTAATAAACCGGTCTGCTAAGCTAACTTTTTTTTGCCTTTGAGGGTTGTCTGGGTGCCCCGCCACGCGGCAAACGAAGGTATTCGCCGATAAATTCACTGTTACCAGAGCAGGACGGTACCCGGGCCGTTTTTTTGCCCGGCTGGCCCTCCGGCCCTACCTTTGGGCAGCACAAACCTACCATTTCTCCGCCGCGCGGACCGTTTTATGAGTTGGATATCGAAAACTTTTTCCAGTAGCATCGGGCGCAAGATTGTCATGTCCCTTACGGGCTTGTTTCTCTGCACGTTTCTGGTGGTACACCTGGTGGGCAACCTACAGTTGTTCAAGCACGATAACGGGGCGGCGTTCAACACGTATTCGCACTTCATGGGCACCAATCCCATTATCCGCACCATCGAATGGGGCCTGGTTTTGGGTTTTGGGTTTCACATCTACGAAGCGCTGCTGCTCACGCGCCGCAACCAAGGGGCCCGTCCGCAGAAATACGTGGTGAGCCACGCCGAGCAAAACTCGCAGTGGACCTCGCGCAACATGGGCTTGCTGGGCAGCATCATCCTAATTTTCCTGTTGGTACACCTATACAACTTCTTTTGGCGCGCCCGCTTCGGGGGCCTGGAACCGATTGGCGGCGACAACGCCGAAATTCGCGGCTACGACAACTTGTACATGGCCGTCGTTTCGTCGTTCCACGTGTGGTGGTACGTGCTGTTGTACGTGGCGGCGCAGGTGTCGCTGGGCTACCACTTGTGGCACGGCTTCGGTTCGGGCTTTCAAACGCTGGGCCTGAATCACCGCAAGTACACGCCGGTTATCAAAGGCGCTGGCTACGCGTTTGCCGTGGTCGTGTCGGCAGCGTTTGCTGCCATGCCGCTGTATTTCTATTTGTTTACCGACGATAAAGGCCACCTCACGTCGGCCGTAGCCCCGCTGGTCCATTCCCTCACGCTCGCCCTGAAATAAATATGTTTCTGGATTCAAAAGCTCCCGAAGGCCCCCTGGCCGAGAAATGGGACCAGCACAAGTTTGACGTTAAGCTCGTCAACCCCGCCAACAAGCGCAAATACGACGTGATTGTGGTGGGCACCGGTTTGGCCGGCGCTTCGGCCGCTGCCTCGCTGGCCGAGCTGGGCTACAACGTCCACGCCTTCACTTACCACGACTCGCCGCGCCGGGCCCACTCCATCGCGGCCCAGGGCGGCATCAACGCGGCCAAAAATTACCAGAACGACGGCGACTCGGTGTTCCGCCTGTTCTACGACACCATCAAGGGCGGCGACTACCGCGCCCGCGAAGCCAACGTGTACCGCCTGGCCCAGGTATCGGTGCAGATTATTGACCAGTGCGTGGCCCAGGGTGTACCCTTTGCCCGCGAGTACGGCGGGCTGCTGGCCAACCGCTCGTTTGGTGGGGCCCAGGTAAGCCGCACGTTTTACGCCCGCGGCCAAACCGGGCAGCAGTTGCTGCTGGGGGCCTACTCGGCCCTGAGCCGGCAGGTGGCCTACGGCAAAGTTCGCCTGCACACCCGCTCGGAAATGCTGGATTTGGTGGTGGCCGACGGCAAAGCCGTGGGCATTGTGACCCGCAACTTGCTGACGGGGGCCATTGAAAACCACGCCGCCCACGCGGTGGTGCTCGCCACGGGCGGCTACGGCAACGTGTTCTACCTGAGCACCAACGCCATGTACTGCAACGTGACTGCCGCCTGGCGCGCCCACAAGCGGGGCGCATACTTCGCTAACCCCTGCTTCACCCAGATTCACCCCACCTGCATTCCGGTGTCGGGCGAATACCAGTCGAAGCTGACGCTGATGTCGGAGTCGCTGCGCAACGACGGCCGCGTGTGGGTGCCCAAAACCAAGGAGTTGGCCGAGCGTCTGCGCAAGGGCGAAATCAAGGTCAACGACCTCAAGGAAGACGACCGCGACTACTTCCTGGAGCGTAAGTACCCCGCTTTCGGTAACCTTGTGCCGCGCGATGTGGCTTCGCGCAACGCCAAGCAGATGTGCGACGAAGGCCGCGGCGTGGGCAGCACCGGCTTGGCCGTGTACCTCGACTTTGCCGACGTCATCAAGCGCACCGGGGCCGAAGCGGTGAGCCAGAAGTACGGCAACCTGTTTGCCATGTACGAGAAAATCACCGACGAGAACCCGTACGAGCTGCCGATGCGCATCTACCCGGCGGTGCATTACACGATGGGCGGCCTGTGGGTTGACTACAACTTGCAAACCACCATCCCGGGCTTGTACGCCATGGGCGAGTGCAACTTCTCCGACCACGGGGCCAACCGCCTCGGGGCCTCGGCCCTGATGCAAGGCCTGGCCGACGGTTATTTTGTGATTCCGTACACCATCGGCGACTACCTCGCCCGCACGGCCCCCAAGCCTGTGGACACGAGCCACCCCGCCTTTGCCGAAGCCGACAAGGCGGTGCAGGTGCGCACGGCCAAACTGCTCGGCATCAACGGCAACCGCACGCCCGACCAGTTCCACAAAGTGCTGGGCCACATCATGTGGGAATATTGCGGCATGGCCCGCACCGCCGAGGGCCTCCGGCACGCCAAGGCCGAGATTCAAAAGCTGAAGCGCGAGTTTTGGCAGGACCTCAAGCTGGCCGGCACCAACGAAGAGCTGAACCAGGCCTTGGAAAAAGCCGGCCGCGTGGCCGATTTCATCGAGTTGGGCGAGCTGATGGTGGACGATGCCCTCGACCGGAACGAGAGCTGCGGCGGCCACTTCCGCGAAGAGTACCAAACCCCCGAGGGCGAGGCCCTGCGCGACGACGAAAACTACGCCTACGTGGCGGCCTGGGAGTTTATGGGCGAAGACCAGCCCGAGCGTCTCAACAAAGAGGAACTGCAATTCGAAAACGTGAAGCTGACCCAGCGCAGCTATAAGTAAATTATAAATTTTGAATTATAAATTATGAGTTATGAATTGCTTTCTTCAAACCAACCAATTAACTGGTGTTGCTTTAAGTCAATTCATAATTTATAATTTATAATTTATAATTCAAAAAAAATGGCCGGTTCCAACCCCAACGCTAAACCGATGAACCTGACCCTGAACGTGTGGCGGCAAGCCAACCGCGAATCGCAGGGTAAAATCGTGGAGTACCAAGTAAAAGACATTTCGCCCGAAATGTCGTTTCTGGAAATGCTCGACGTGCTCAACGAGGACTTGCTGCACCAGGGCCAGGACCCGGTGGCTTTCGACCACGACTGCCGCGAAGGCATTTGCGGCTCGTGCGACTTGTTCATCAACGGCCGCTCGCACGGCCCCGAGAAGGGCACCACGACCTGCCAGTTGCACATGCGCAAGTTTTCGGACGGCGACACTATCACCATCGAGCCCTGGCGCGCCAACTCTTTCCCGGTAAATAAGGACTTGAGCGTGGACCGCTCGGCCTTCGACCGCATCATTCAGGCCGGGGGCTACGTGAGCGTGAACACCGGCGGGGCCCCCGACGGCAACGAGATTCCGATTCCGAAAGACATCGCCGACCGGGCGTTCGAAGCAGCGACTTGCATTGCCTGCGGGGCCTGCGTGGCGGCTTGCAAAAACGCCTCGGCCATGCTGTTTGTGTCGGCCAAGGTGTCGCAGCTGGCGCTGTTGCCTCAGGGCCACGTGGAGCGTAAAACCCGCGTCGAAAACATGGTGGCCCAGATGGACAAGGAAGGCTTCGGCGCGTGCAGCAACATCGGCTCGTGCGCGGCCGAGTGCCCGGTGGGCATTTCGCTCGAAAACATTGCCATCCTGAACCGCGAGTTCCTGTCGGCCAAGGCCACGTCGAACAACCTGGCGTAGAGACACCGACTACTTTGTGGAAAAGCGCGACGGGCAACCGTTGCGCTTTTTTTATGCGCTGTTGAACAAGTTCACCGATGTAGAGGCAGCTCCTTGTCCTTGATAATACATAGTATATTATTGATAATATTTTTAATTGTATTTTTAGTTCTGACTTAGGATTTGGTACCTGCTGCCTGGTGGCGCGAAGGCCCCGGGATTGTTCATTTTACTTTGCTGCCTTTGGTTATGGAAACACAACTCGAACAGATTCGCGAACAGCAAAAGCACTCCTGGGATAAGGTTTCGCCCGGTTGGAAGAAATGGGACACCTTTAATATGGCGTTTCTCAAACCGGAGGGCGACGAAATTATCCGCTGCCTGAACCTGCACAACACCGACGTGGTGTTGGACGTGGCCACCGGTACCGGCGAGCCGGGGCTAACGATTGCCGCGCGCGTAGAAAGCGGCAAAGTCATCGGCACCGATCTTTCCGAGGGAATGCTGGCCGTTGCGCAGGCCAAAGCAGCCGAGCGCGGGGTGCTGAACTACGAAGCCCGGCCGGCCGACGTGTGCGAGCTGCCTTTTGGCGATGCCAGCTTCGACGCCATCAGCTGCCGGATGGGCTTCATGTTTTTTCCGGACATGGCCCTGGCCGCCCGCGAAATGTACCGCGTGCTGAAGCCCGGGGGCCGGCTGGCCGCCGCCGTGTGGGGCCCGCCGGAGCAAAACTCCTGGGTAACAACAATTATGGGGGCCATCGCCAACAACGTGGCTTCTCCCCCGCCCCCGCCCGGTGCGCCCGGGATGTTCCGCTGCGCCGCGCCCGGCTTGCTGGCCGGTTTGTTTCGGCAGGCGGGGTTCGGGAAAGTAACGGAGCAGGCAATAGCTGGCAAAGCCGAGTACGGAACCGCTGAAGTTTACTGGCAAATGATGAACGAAGTGGGGGCCCCCATCGCCGCGGCGATGAGCAAGGCCGACGAAGCCACCCAAGCCATCATCAAAGACCAGACCTTCGCCGGCGTTAGCCGGCAGTGCCCCGACGGAAACGTCGCCCTCGGCTACGGCGCGCTGGTGCTGTGCGGGGAAAAATAAAGCGGGCTTTCAACTGCGACCGGCCGTGCGAAGTCGTGCGGTGCTCCGCGAGCTAACCCTCCCGCAGTAGCGTTGCCCGGCGCTGCTATTTTTGCGCCGTGCTTCTCCCGACCGACCGCCGCTTGCCGCTGCTGTACGCCATCATTTTAGTGGATGTGGTAGTGGGGGCGGCGGTGGGGCCCGTGCTGCCGGAGTTTGTGCGAGGGCTGCGCGAGCCGCAATGGTGGCTAGCGGTGGGCACGGGCTTATTTTTGGGGGTGCAGTTGTTTTCGGCTCCGCTGCTGGGGCGGCTGGGCGACGGCTACGGGCGGCGGCCGATTTTTATCTTGTCGGCGGTGGGCACGCTGTTGGCCAACGTGTTGCTGCTGCCGGTGCGGGCGGGACTCTATTTCGCCAATCGCGCGTCCGACGGCCTCACCAACGGCATGTACGCTACCGTGCGTTCGGCCATCACCGATATTTCGCCTCCCGGGCGGCTGTTTCGTAACCTGGGCATTGAGGGAGCCATCATTTCGTTGGGCTTCGTGCTGGGCCCCATGGCGTCCGGCCTGCTGCTCACGGCTTTGCGGGTGCCCGACGGGCAACAAGCCGCCTACGTGGTGGTGCGCCTGGCCGTGGCGCTGGCCGCGCTGAACGTGTTGCTGAGCGCCTGGCTGCCCGAAACCAGCCCGCGACGCAACGCCGTGCGCGGGGCCGAGCTGCGCGCCGAGCTGGCCCGCACCGTCAACCCGTTCACGCTCTGGGCGCGGCTGCAAGCCAAAAATGCGGGCAACCCCGGCATCCGGCGCATCGTGCTCACGCAGGTAGCGCTCACGGGCAGCACGGGGTATTATTTTTATTTCGTGCCGTTCGAGAGCCTGGGGCCCCTGCACCTGGACGCGCGCGCCATTTCGTACCAATTCATGTATTTTGGGGCCCTGAGCGTGGGAATCAACTACTTATTTTACACTTACTTCGCCGACCGCATCAACCAACGGCACGCCATTGTGTGGCTGGCCGGACTGGGCCTGCCGGTGCTGCTCGGCTACGGGCTGATGGGCACGTCCAAAGCAATGTTTTATGTATTGATTACGCTGGATTGCTTCACCTTATCGCTGATCCAGGGGCTGCTCGAAGGCCTGCTGGCCCGCCGCACCACCCCGGCCGACCGGGGCGAGATTTTTGGGTTGAACCAAGCGTTCCAGGGCCTGGCCAGCATCGGCACAACCCTGGTATTTGGCAGTTTGTCGGTGCTCGATTTACGGCTGCCCTGGGCGTGGTTTGCGCTGTGCCTGGCGGCGGTGGCGGGCCTTGCCGCGTACCGGGGGCCCGCCGCGCCGCAACCAACGGGGGCAAAGCCGGTTTAGCAAGCTTTTACACGTTTCCCTCTCTTCGCTCCTACCTTGATTACCCTGCTCGTCGGCACCAACCGCCCCAACTCCCGCGCCCGCCGCGTGGCCGCCCTCTACGCCCCGCTGCTGCACGCGCTGGGGGCCGAAACCCAGTTCCTAGACCTGGCCGAACTGCCGGCCGACGCGCTGGAAGAGGCCCTGTACCACAACACGGGCAAGCACGATGCGTTCAACCGCCTCGCGGCCCGCCTCGACGCCAGCGCCAAGGTGGTGTTCTTCGTGCCCGAGTACAACGGCTCGTTCCCGGGGGCCCTGAAAGTGTTCATCGACGGCCTCCCCTACCGCGCCGGCTTGCGCGGCAAGAAAGTGGCCCTGGTGGGCCTGGGCACCGGCAGCCAGGGCGGCGGCCCGGCCCTGAGCCACCTCACCGACGTGCTGATGTACCTGAACTCGGCCGTGCTGCCCCAGCGGGTGCGCCTCCCGTTCATCGACAAAGAGCTGGCCACCGAAGGGCAGCTGGCCACCCCGCTGCTCGCGCAGCTGCTGCACGAGCAAGCGGCGGCGCTGCTGGCGTTTTAGCTTTGCGGACCTTGTTCCGCTAACCCGTGCCTTCCTCGTCCGACACCACCTCCGCCGCGCCGGCTTCCGGGGGCCCCACCGTTCCCGGCAGCCTGCCGTCGGGATACCGTCCGGCGCTCAACGGCGTGCGGGCGCTGGCCGTGGCAACGGTGGTGCTGGGGCACTGGCTGCAACCGGCCTTCCCAATCAGCGCGGTGGGCAACATGTCGTTTTTCGTGCTCAGCGGCTATCTCATCTCGGGCATTGCCTGGAAGCAGGGGTTGTACCAGGGCCCCGTGCGCCGCTGGGTGCGTCCGCTGCGCACGTTCTATCTGCGGCGGGTGCTACGCATTATTCCGGCTTATTACCTGGCGCTGGCCCTTGGGGCGCTGCTGCCGCTCGCCACGTTGCGCGAGTACCCGGCCTGGTTTCTGCTGCCGGCGGCCAACGTGCTTTTCTACCGCCTGCACCACTGGGGCGAAGGGGTGGGCCACTACTGGACGTTGGCCGTCGACGAGCAGTTTTACTTGCTATGGCCGGCGCTACTGGCCGTGGTGGGCCGGCGCGGGGCTGGCCTGCTGGCCCTGGCCGGGGCCAGCCTGCTGTTCCGCATCGGCTGGAGCGCTGGGCACGGAGCCGGGCTCACGCTCCTGCTCTTCCCCAGCTCCCTCGACCTGTTCGCCCTCGGCGCGCTGCTAAAGCTGGTTGAGCGCCGGCCTTGGGCCCACCGACTGGCGCGGGGGCCGTGGGCTGCGCTGGCTTGGGCGGCCTGGGTGGCCCTGTGGCTGCTCACCCACCTCACCGACTGCCATACCCTATGGCTGCTCGTGTACCCCAGCGTAGGCGGCGCAGCCGTTTTCTTCACCCTCAACTGGGTGCTGAACATGCCCGCCCGCCCGCCCGCCGGGCAGCGCCCCAGCTTGCTGCTGCACCCCGCGCTGCAATGGGTGGGCCTGCGCAGCTACGGCTGCTACCTCTACCACCTGCCGCTGGTAGTTTTCTACCAGCGGGCCGTGTACCATCTGTTCGCCGATGCAAGCCTACGGGCCAGCTTACTAGGCCCATTGCCCACGATACTGGTGCTCACGCCGCTGCTACTGCTAATGGCCGCCGCGTCCTGGGCGTGGCTGGAAGCCCCTCTCGACCGCCTGAAGCACCGGGTTTCTTACGTGCCGGCCGGCGCGGCCAACCAAATCGCATAGTAAGTCTTACCTGCTCTTTCAACGCAAAGCCCGCCCCGAATGCATTCGGGGCGGGCTTTGCGTTGTCAAAAACAGAAGGGTGTTAGTCCACATTGTCGTGCAGAAAGCGGTTGTCGCCCAGCAGCTCATTGTCGTCGGACAAATTGAAGCGCGAAATATTCTGCTCCGAGCTGGGCACCACGGTTTCCAGTTTTACTTGCCGGCGCAGGTAAGCCGGGGCGTCATATTGCGTCACGGCGTCGGGCGGCAGGCCGTGGCTCAACTCTTGCAAGCGACGGCGGCGCTCCTCGGCGTGGGCGTCGAGCGACCGCGGGCGAACGGGGGCCGTCGTGCCGTTAGCCGGCAGCAGTACCGGTTCGCCGGGCGTAGTGGCGGGCTGGCCCGTTAGCGCGGGTGCGTTGCCGGGCACGGCAGGACCGTTCAAGTCGAAGCGCACCCGGGCCAGCTCGGCCGCTGGCGGACCAAAGCTGGGCACGAACGGCGCGGCGGGGGCCCCGGCGGCATCGGCCGCCGGCTCGGGCTGGCGCTCGGCGGCTTCGGGGGCCGCGGCGGGGCGCTGGCCCGGCGTGGTGATGGTGTGCGCTTCGCGGGCAAAGCCCGTGGCAATTACCGTCACGCGGATGCTTTGGCCCAGCGTCTCGTCCACGCCGTGGCCGAAAATCATTTCCGCGTCCTGCCCGGCCTTGTCCTGGATGTACTCCGTGATTTCCGTTAGCTCGTCCATTTCCAGCTCGTGCTCGGCCCCCGACATGATGGAGAGCAGAATCTTCTGGGCCCCGTGAATGTCTGTGTTATTGAGCAGCGGCGAGTTCAGGGCCTCCTCGGCGGCGCGGCGGGCGCGGTTTTCGCCGTCGGTGATGCTGCTGCCCATCACGGCGGCCCCCGACTGCTTCATGGTCGTTTTCACGTCCTCAAAGTCCACGTTCACGTCGCTCGTCACCGTAATAATTTCGGCAATCGACTTGGCGGCCGTGGTCAGCACCGTGTCGGCCTTGGCAAAAGCGGCGCTCATCGTCAGGTTGCCGTAAATCTGGGGCAGCTTGTCGTTGAGAATCACCAGCACCGTATCGCAGTGCGCGCTCAACTCCTTGATGCCTTCTTCAGCCTGCAAGCGCTTCTTCTTCCCTTCAAATAAGAAAGGAGCCGTTACGATGCCCACCGTCAAAATACCCAGCTCCTGGGCCACCTGTGCAATGACGGGGGCCGCGCCGGTACCGGTGCCGCCGCCCATACCGGCCGTGATGAACAGCATTTTGGTGCCCTGGTTCAGCAGCTCACGGATTTGCTCCTTGCTTTCCAGGGCCGCCTGCCGGCCGCGCTCGGGCTTGGCCCCCGCGCCCAGGCCCTCGGTCAGGTCCACTCCAATCTGGAGCTTGTTGGGCACCGTCGAGCTTTGCAGGGCCTGCTGGTCGGTGTTGCAGATGATAAACTCTACGTCCTTGATGCCCTGCTTGTGCATGTGCTTCACGGCATTAGAGCCACCACCGCCCACCCCAATCACCTTGATGATGGACTTTGTTTGGGCAGGAATATCGAATTTGTAATTCATACTTTTAATTATGAATTATGAACTATGAATTATGAATTCGCGAATCAATCGGTATAATGACCGAGCAATTCACAATTCGTAATTCGTAATTCACAATTAGCCTTAGTAAGATTTATCGTCGTAATCGTCAATCAGCAGCCCTTTGGTGCGGCTTAAAATGTCCTTGAAAAAGCGGCTGGCGGCCCCGGGCTCCTTGGGTTCTTTTTTGGGCTCGGGGGCCGGGGCGGGGGCCGCCACCGGGCGCGCAGGCACGGCAGCTACCGGGGCCGCAACGGGTACCAGCGGGGCCGCCGGCACCACGTAGGCCGCCGGCTCTTCGTCGAAAAGGGAGCGCGGGCTGCGCTCCTCCAAGCCGTGGTAGCCCGAGAGCACGAGGCCCACGGTGGTGGCGTACATCGGCGACTTCGCGGCCTCGATGCGGCTCTTGCCCAGGTGTTGGTTGGGGTAGCCGATGCGGGTGTCCAAGCCGGTAATGTATTCGGTGAGCTGCTCCAGGTTTTGCAACTGCGAGCCGCCGCCGGTGAGCACGATGCCGGCCGAAAGCTGGTCGTGCAGGCCCATGCGGTAGATTTCGGCGTACACCAGCTCCATAATTTCCGACATGCGCGCCTCGATGATGTAGGCCAGGTTTTTCAGCGAAACTTCCTTGGGCGGGCGGTTGGGCAGGCCGGGAATGCTCACGATTTCGTGGTCGCTGGCTTCCTCGGCGATGGCCTTGCCGAACTTCACTTTCAACTGCTCGGCTTGGCCGGGAGCCACGTTGCAGCCTTGCTTGATGTCCTGGGTAATGATGTTGCCCCCGAACGGCAGCACCGCCGCGTGGCGGATGATGCCGTCCTTGAAAATAGCCAAATCCGTGGTACCGCCCCCGATGTCAATCAGGGCCACGCCGGCTTCCTTCTCCTCCTCCGAGAGGATGGACATGGAACTGGCCAGCGGCTCCAAAATGAGGTCGGCGATTTCCAGCCCCGCCTTGGTCACGCACTTGTTGATGTTGTTGATGGCCGTGCTTTGGGCCGTGATGATGTGGAAGTTGCCTTCCAGCCGCACGCCCTCGTAGCCCACCGGGTCCACAATGCCCTCCTCGTAGTCCACCTTGTAGTCCTGGGGCATTACGTGGATGATTTGCGAGCCGGGCTGCGTCACGAGCCGGTACATGTCCTGGGTGAGGCGGTTCACGTCGTCGGGGCCGATGGTGTCGGCCGAGTTGCGCGTGATGCTGCCGTTGTGGCGCAGGCTTTTGATGTGCTGCCCGGCGATGCCCACGTTCACCACGCCAATGCTGATGCCCGACTGCTCCTCGGCCTGCCGGATGGCACGCCGGATGGCGTCCACCGTCTTATCGATGTTGAGCACGATGCCCCGCGAAACACCCTCCGACACGGCTTTGCCCATGCCCAGGATTTCGAGTTTGCCGAATTCGTTTTTGCGGCCCACCAGGGCGCAAATTTTTGTGGTGCCGATGTCGAGCCCGACGACGATTTTATCCTGTTGCATGAGAGGGGTGCCTGGCGAAAGCAGTGGGGGCGGGAAGAAAAGATGGCGGACAGATGCCCAATGTAGCTATATATCAGCGAATTATTATTCGCAAATGATTTGATTCTGGTACTCCACGTTCACGCGGTGGTAAGTATCCCACCCGAGTACTGATGGAATTTGGCGGTAAAATACCATAAGCTTAGCGAATTTTTCGGGAATGTTGTCCGGTGGCCCGAATTCGATGCGCTGGTCGCCCACTTGCTGAGTGAAGGAAAGCCGCCCATCGGTGCCAATCGCTACTTCCGCCACTTGCGCCCGCCAGAAAGGGTGCTCGTCGACGAAGCGGAGAAATTCCAGGTAGCGTTGCCCGGTGCTGTCCTGGAAAAAACCGACCGGTAAGGCCGCCCCGCCCGGCCGGGCCACCGTGGCCACCCGCGCCGTGTAGAGTGGCGAAAGCGGCAGCGGCTTACCTATAGCGTCCACGTAGGTATCGAGGCGCGTGTCGGGGTGCGTGAGGCGGGCAATGGGCAGGTTTTGCGTCACGTCGGCGTGCAGGTCGCCGGCCAGGTCGCGGTACACTTGGGCAGTGCGCACAAACGGGTGGGCCGCAAGGCGAGCTTCCAGTTCGCGCAGGCGGGGGCCCTCGGGCCGGGTACCCAGCACTGGCTCCTTCCCGCCTTTGGTAAGCAGTGCCGTCACGCCTTGCTCGCTGATGAAATAATTATCAGATTCGTTGGTAACGCGCACGTCCACGGCCCCAACGGGGCGGTGGGCTTGCCGCACCGCGGCAAAAACGCCCAGCGCGCCCAGCACCAGCAGGCAAACAAAAGCAACCAAAAAATTACGGATTGTGCGGTGCATAGAAACAGCCGGAAATTGGCAAATCAACTAAATTAAAAATATTGCTCAAATAATTAAATTTTATGCAAAGATGCGGGTTGCTGTTTCGAACGCAGCAAAGAAATTGGGCCTGCTTCGATCCCAGGTTCCTCACCGCGCTCAGAACGATAAATCAGCGTTCCACCGCTCCTCAAAAATTAATTTCAATTCCGGCACCAGCATGTCAACGTCGCCGGCCCCCACAGTGGCCAGTATTTCAATGTCATCGATTCTGGCAGAAGCCAGCACTTCGGCTTTCGTTTGAATGGATTTTACCGGGCTGGTGATGCTGGCCAAAATGATTTCGGACGTGACGCCGGGCAGCGGCAATTCGCGGGCGGGGTAAATATCCAACAAAATCACCTCATCCGCAAGGCTTAAGCTGCGCGCGAACCCTTCAGCAAAATCCCGTGTGCGGGTAAACAAGTGGGGTTGGAACACCACGCGCAGCCGCCGCCCCGGGTACAAGGCGCGCACCGAGCGCAAAAACGCTTCGATTTCGCGCGGGTGGTGGGCGTAGTCGTCGAGGTACACCTGCCCGCTGGGACCCGTCGCCACGAACTCAAACCGCCGCTTCACGCCCCGGTAAGCGGCCACGGCAGCCGTGAGCGGCGCGGCGGCCACGCCTTCGAGCTGCGCCACGGCCCCGGCGGCCAGCATGTTTTCCACGTTGTGAAAGCCGGGCACGGCCAGCGCCAGTCCGGCGACGGCCCCCACCGGGCCGTGCAAATCAAAGTAAAATGCGTGCCCCTGGGCCTTGATATTCGTGGCAAATAAGTCGGCGTCCGGCCCGGCTGCCAGCCCGTAACGGATAACGCGGGTGCCCGCCGGTGCGGCCAGGGCCACGCTGGGGTGGGCCGTGTGGTTGACGAGCAGCGTGCCACTGGGCTTGATTTGCCCCACAAACTGCCGAAACGACGCAATGAGCGCGTCCTGGTCGCCGTAAATGTCGAGGTGATCGGCGTCGGTGCTGGTTACAATGGCCACGTCGGGGTGCAGCGTGAGGAAACTGCGGTCGTACTCGTCGGCCTCCACCACCACGGGGGCCCCGGGCGACTGCGGGAGCAGCAAGTTGCTGCCCAGGTTCACGGCGATGCCGCCCAGAAAGGCCCCGGCGTCGTGGCCCGCGTGGTGCAGCAGGTGGGCCACCATGCTGCTGGTAGTGGTTTTGCCGTGGGTGCCGGCCACCGCAATCGTGCGCCGGCCCTGCGTGAGCACGCCCAGCACCTGGCTGCGCTTGCGGATGTCGTACCCTTCGGCGCGCAGCCAGGCCCATTCGCGGCTGTCGGCCGGAATGGCAGGCGTCAGCACCACCAGAGTTTTTGTTTTATTATTTTGAATTTCGGCCGGAATGTTTTCTACCGTGTCCGCGTAGTGCACGGCAATTCCCTCCGCTTGCAGGGCCTGCGTGAGCGGCGTTTCGGTTTTGTCGTAGCCACTTACCTGGTGGCCGTTGGCCCGAAACCAGCGCGCCAGCGCCGACATGCCAATGCCGCCAATACCGAGGAAAAAAACGTAGGGGAACTGGTCCAAACTCGAATTAAAAATTAAAAATGAGGAATTAAAAATGGAATTGTATCCATTTTTATTTTAATCAGAGCAATTATTACCAATAAAAATATTTTTAATTCCTCATTTTTAATTTTTAATTAATTTTAATAATTCATCAACGATGGCCGTCGTGGCGTCCGGCCGGGCCAGTTCCCGCACCCGTTCGCTGAGCTGCTGCTGGCGCTCGGGGTCGGCGAGCAGGCGCAGGGCTTCTTCGTAAAGACGTTCGGGCGCGTGTTCGTCGGTGATGAGCACGGCGGCTCCCTTGCTAACCAGGGCCAATGCGTTTTTGGTCTGGTGGTCCTCGGCCACGTTCGGCGACGGCACCAGGATGCTGGCCTTGCCAGTAAGGCACAACTCGCTCACGGACAGGGCCCCGGCGCGGCTCACCACCACGTCGGCGGCGGCGTAGGCCAGGTCCATGCGGCGAATAAATTCGTGAGCGTATAAATGGTCGGCCGCGTAGGGAGCGGCTTGCTGTTCGGCTTCGGGAAAATAGAGCTTGCCGGTTTGCCAAAGCAGCTGCACACCAGCCGCTTGCAGTTTTGGCAAGGCTGCGGCCGTGGCCAAGTTGAGGGTGCGGGCCCCCAGGCTGCCGCCCACCACGAGCAGCGTTTTCTTAGCGGGGTCGAGGCCGAAGAACGCCAAAGCTTCGGCCCGGTCGCCCCCGACGATTTCAGTCCGCACCGGGTTGCCGGTGAGCACAATCTTATCCTCGGGGAAAAATTTCTCCATGCCGTCGTAAGCCACGCAGATGCGGCCCACCCGGCGCGCCAACAGCTTGTTAACCAAGCCTGCATAAGAGTTTTGTTCCTGAATGAGCGACGGAATGGCACGGCTGGCGGCGGCCAGCAGCACCGGGGCCGAGGCGTAGCCGCCCACGCCCACCACCGCGTCGGGCCGGAATTCTTCAATCAATTTCCCCGCCTTGCGCACCGAGCGGAACACCTTTACCGGAAACAGCAGGTTTTGGGGCGTGAGGCGGCGCTGCAAACCGCTGATGTCGAGGCCCACAATGTCGTAGCCGGCCTCCGGTACGCGCGTCATCTCCATGCGGCCGCTGGCCCCCACGAAGAGGATAACGGCGTCGGGGTACCGGCGGCGCAGCTCGTTGGCAATGGCCACGGCCGGAAAGATATGCCCACCGGTGCCGCCGCCGCTGATGATGATACGCATAACTAAGCTGTTGGCTGTGAGCTATTAGCTAATAGCTGCTTGTGCAATGGTAATTGAAGAAAGCTAACAGCTAGCGGCTAATAGCTCACAGCTGTTTTCGGGATACGGGGCGCATCCGGGTCGGAGCCTGCTACGGGGCGCACTTCGGGCTCGCCCCGGCTCACGGCCAGGATGATGCCGATGCTGATGCCGGTAAAAATCAGCGACGTGCCGCCCATGCTCAGCAGCGGCAGCGGCAGGCCGGTAATGGGCCCCAGGCCCACGGCTACGCCCATGTTCACCAGCGCTTGCAGCACCAAGCTGAAGCTCAGGCCCGCCGAGAGCAGGCCCCCGAACGCGCCGTAGCTGTTCATCACCGTTTTCAGGCCCCGGTACAGGAACGCCAAGTAAAGCAATAGCACCACGGCCCCACCGATGAGGCCGTATTCCTCGATGATGATGGCGAAAATGAAGTCGGAGTACGGATGGGGCAGGATGTTGCGCTCGGTACTTTTGCCGGGGCCCTTGCCGGCGATGCCGGCGGTGGCGATGGCGATGTAGCTGTGCTCGAGCTGGAACGGCACTTTTTTGTCGGGGTTCGAGAAGCTCTCGATGCGCGACTGCACCGTTTTCCAGCGCTGCCCAGAAGCCAGGCCGGCCCCGCCCACCACCACGCCAATGGCCACCATCACGGCCATTTGCTTGAGCGGCACCCGGCCGATGAACATCAGCAGCAAGCAGGTGGCAAACAGCAGCAGGGCCGTGGACGCGTTGCTAAGAATAATTAGCCCGCAAATGACGCCCACCCAAAGCATTACCGGCAGCAGCGTTGATTTAAAGTCGTGCAAGTGCTGCTGGCGACGGCTGAGCATGCTGGCCAGGTGCGAAATCAGCGCCAGCTTGGCCAAATCCGACGGCTGAAACGTTTGGTTGATGACCGGGATGGTAAGCCAGCGCGAGGCGTCGTTGAGCGTGGTGCCGCCCACAAAAAACGTAAACAGCAGCAGCGGCACCGAAACCAGCAGCGCGTAGAGCGACAGCCGCGAGTAGTGCCGGTAATCGACGCGGTGGGCTAAGTACATGAACCCCAGGCCCACCAAAATCAGGCTGGTGTGCTTGAACAGGAAATGCTCGGTGTTGCCGTCGCTCTTTTTATACGCCAGCGTGCCGGTGGCCGAGTACACCACGGCAATGCTGATGACGGAAAACAGCAGCACGATGGCCCACAAAATGGGGTCGCCTTTGAGGTTGCGCTGAAGCCAGTTGGGACGAAAAGTGGTTTCCATAGAATCGCAGATTTTGCAGATTATAATTGATTAAGCAGACTCAGAAGGTGTCAATTCCTGCACTGCGGCGGCGAATTGACGGCCCCGGTCTTCGTAGTTTTTGAATAAATCGAAGCTGGCGCAGCAGGGCGAGAGCAGCACCACGTCGCCGGGCGCGGCGAGCGCCCTGGCGCGGCGCACGGCATCGGCCATGCTGCGGGTTTCTTCAAGGTGCGGCACGGCGGTTTCGAAGGCGGCGCGCAGCTTGGCGTTGTCGAGCCCCAGGCAAACGAGGGCTTTCACTTTTTGCAGGGCCAGCGGCTGCAACGTCGCGTAGTCGTTGCCTTTGTCGGTGCCGCCAGCAATCCACACAATCGGCTGCTGCACACCATCCAGAGCGTACCAGGCGGCTTCCACGTTGGTGGCTTTGCTGTCGTTGATGAATTTAACGCCGTCGATTTCGGCTATCAATTGCAGGCGATGGTCAGCATTTTGGAAGGTGGCCAGGGCCTGCTCAATTTGGTGGGGCCCCAGGCCGGCTACGCGGGCGGCCAAGGCCGCTGCCGCAATGTTCTGCACGTTGTGCCGGCCGATGAGCGGCGAGTTGGCGAGACTAATTTGCTCGGGCCAATTGGTGTCGACGGGGCAATAAATTTCTATATAATTACCGAAAGCCTGGGCCGCTCTTAACATTCCGGCAACCGGCGGCTCGATGGTAAATGGCAGCGCGTGATACGGTAATTTATTTTCCATAGCGCTGTCCACCTCCTGCACAGCGCCTGCTATCTGCGCATCGTCGGCGTTATAAATAAAATAACCATCCTTATCAAGATTACGGGCAATGCGCATTTTGGCCGCGGCGTATTTCTCCAGCGAGTAGTCGTAGCGGTCGAGGTGGTCGGGTGTAATGTTGAGCAGCACGGCAATCCAGGGCCGGAAGTCGTACATGTCGTCGAGTTGGAAGCTACTCAATTCCAGCACATAGTATTCGTGTTCGTCGGCAATTACCTGCTCGGCCAAGCTGTAGCCCACGTTGCCGGCCAGGCCCACTTTCAGCCCGGCTTCTTTCAGCAAATGATAGGTAAGAAGCGTGGTGGTGGTTTTGCCGTTGGTGCCGGTAATGCAAATACACTTGGCGTTGGTGTAGCGGCCAGCAAATTCTATTTCGGAAATGATGAAAATACCCTTTTCGCGCAGGGCCTGAATTACCGGCGCTTTTTCGGGAATGCCGGGGCTTTTAATTATTTCGTCGGCAGCCAGTATTCTTTCCAGCGTGTGCTGATTTTCTTCAAACGCAATGCCGGCCCGGGATAGTTTTTCTTTGTAGTGCGCCTGGATGGGGCCCCGGTCGGACACGAACACGGCGTGGCCCCTGGCTTGCGCAAGCAGCGCCGCCCCTACCCCGCTTTCGGCCGCTCCAAGAATTACAATTGAACTTCGCACAGAGTTTAGAGGAGAATGAAAAGGGAATTTGACGGAGTTTTTAACGCAACTTTAGCGTAACTAAGGTAATGACGGCCAGCAGAATACCAACGATCCAAAAGCGTGACACGATTTTGGATTCGTGGTAACCAAGTTTTTGGTAGTGGTGGTGCAGCGGCGACATGCGCAGCAGGCGGCGGCCCTCGCCATACTTGCGGCGGGTGTATTTGAACCAGCCGACCTGCACAATTACCGACAGATTTTCGATAATAAATACCCCGCAGAGAATAGGGATGAGTAATTCCTTGCGTACAATCAGCGCCAGCACCGTGATAATTCCGCCCAGCGCCAGTGAGCCAGTATCGCCCATGAATACCTGGGCAGGATAAGAATTATACCACAAGAATCCGATGCACGCGCCCACGAACGCGGTGCAGAAAATAACCAGCTCGCCCGAATCTGGAATAAACATCACATCCAGGTAATCAGCCAGCAATGCATTACCGCTAACGAAGGCGAAAATGGCCAGCGTGACGCCGATGATGGCCGAAGTGCCCGCTGCCAATCCGTCGAGGCCATCGGTGAGGTTGGCCCCGTTACTAATGGCAGTAATCAGGAAAATAACGATGGGGATGTAGAAAAGGCTGTACAAGCCGTTGAAAAACGTGCCCGCGTTGGCAAACAAGTCGCCGTAGTTCAACTCGTTGTTTTTCATGAATGGCACGGTGGTAATCATCAGGTGGATGTCGTGGTACACTTTGCTGGCATCCACTTCCGAAAGGGTGCCGTTGGGCAGCAGGTACTGGCGCACGGTCACCTCGTTCGAGAAGAACAGCACCCAGCCCACCGTCACGCCCAAGCCTACTTGGCCCATTACCTTGAAGCGCCCGCTCAGGCCCTCCTTATTCTTAAGAAACACCTTGATGTAGTCGTCCAGAAAGCCAATCAGGCCCAGCCAAACCGTACTCAACAGCATGAGAATGATATAGATGTTGCGGAGCCGGGCCAGCAAAATTACCGGCACCAAAATGGCCAGCAGGATGATGAGGCCGCCCATCGTGGGCGTGCCTTTTTTCTCGTTCTGGCCTTGCAGGCCCAGGTCGCGGATGGTTTCGCCCACCTGTTTTTTCTGGAGCACGCGGATGAGGCGGTGGCCGAAGGTTTGGGCAATCAGCAGCGACACCACCACTGCCAGGCCGGCCCGGAACGTGGTGTACTGAAACACGCCGGTACCGGGCACATGGAAATGTTCGTGGAGGTAGCGAAACAGGTAATACAGCATAGGCAAAAAGGCGCAAAACGGAATAAACAGCCGCTTTACTTGTTCAAACTTTCAAATAATTCCAGCAATACCTCTTTGTCGTCGAAGTGCGTTTTCACGCCCTGCACGTCCTGGTAGCTCTCGTGGCCTTTGCCGGCCACCAGCACAATGTCCTGGGGCCCCGCCCACGCCACGGCGGCCTGAATGGCGGCCCGGCGGTCGGGCAGCGTGCGCACGCGGGCGGCGTCGGGCGGCAGCACGCCGGCCTGCATCTGGGCCAGGATTTCGAGCGGATCTTCGAAGCGCGGGTTATCGGAGGTGAGCAGGACCTTATCAGAGAACCGGGCGGCGAGGGCGGCCATCACGGGGCGCTTGGCGGCGTCGCGGTTGCCGCCGCAGCCCACAACGGTCACGATGCGCTGCTCGGGCCGCCGAATTTGGTGCAGGGTCTGGAGCACGTTTTCCAGCGCGTCGGGCGTGTGGGCGTAATCGACGATGGCCGTGATGCGCTGCCGCGGCGACACCACCGGCTCGAAGCGGCCGGGGGCCGTGTTGAGGCCCGAAAGAACGGTGAGCACCTCCGTGGGGTCTTCGCCCAGCAGCACGGCGGCCCCGTACACGGCCAGCAGGTTGTAGGCGTTGAACACGCCAATCAGCCGAAACTGCACCTCGCGGCCGTCAATTTCGAGAAACAGCCCGTGCACTTCGTTGGCGACGAGGCGGGCCCGGAACGTGGCCGCGCCCCGCAGCGAATAGGTTTCGCGGCGGGCGGCGGTGTTTTGCAGCATCACCGCCCCGCGCTTGTCGTCGGCGTTGGTAAGGGCAAACGCCGTTTTGGGCAGCGCATCGAAAAAGCCTTTCTTGGCTTTTAAATAATTATCAAACGTGCCGTGGTAGTCGAGGTGGTCGTGGGTGAGGTTAGTGAAGATGCCGCCCGCGAAGCGCAGGCCCGTGACGCGGTGCTGGGCCACGGCGTGGCTGCTTACCTCCATGCAGGCGTGGGTGCAGCCAGCGGCTACCATGCGGGCCAGCAGCGCGTTGAGGCGGATGGCGTCGGGCGTGGTGTGGGTGGCGGGAATGACTTCCTCGTCGATTTGGTTCTGCACCGTGCTCAGCAGGCCGGCGTGGTAGCCCAGCTCGCGCAAGAGCTTGTGCAGCAGCGTGGCGCAGGTAGTTTTTCCGTTGGTGCCCGTCACGCCAATCAGCTTGAGCTGGCGCGACGGATGTCCGTAGAACGCCGCCGCTACCAGGCCCAGGGCCCCCGCGCTGTCGGCCACCTGCACGTAGGCCGTACCCGGGCTGCGCGTGGCGGGCAGCTCTTCGCATAAAATGGCCGCCGCACCCTGCGCCACGGCGGTTTCAATGTACTTGTGGCCGTCGGTGGCCGTGCCGCGCAGGGCGCAGAAGAGCAGCCCCGGCCCGGCTTCCCGCGAGTCGAGGGCAAGGCCGGTAATGGGCACGCCGGCGGGCCCGTGCTGCTGGAGCACGGCCACATCGGCGAGCAAAGAAAAGAGCGGAAGGAAAATCA
The DNA here is from genome assembly GCA_964242665.1 of uncultured Hymenobacter sp. Taxonomy (GTDB): domain Bacteria; phylum Bacteroidota; class Bacteroidia; order Cytophagales; family Hymenobacteraceae; genus Hymenobacter. The sequence continues at coordinate 4,547 of CAXTBA010000025.1, read as the reverse complement.
AGATTTTGTATTAATTGGTGGTCCAGAACGCTGGACATCAAACGTTGCCGATACACTTTTTCGGTTGACGCAGGCAGAGGTGGTCGGTGCGCTGGGGCCCTCGGCGTGGCAAACCAGCCAGCCAGAGTGAAAGGACGTTAATAATCCTGATTCAAGGTTTTTACCTGGGCGTGCCAAGCGTGGACAAAAATTGCCGGCGCGTTATGGCTACGTGCAATCTGCGCAAGGGCTTAGTTACCGGTTCATTTGGTACGGCGATTTGATACGGAGAAATTTTAGCACATTTAAAATCAGATTGCGGGCGAAAGAGCGCAGTTTGCGGCGGCGTCCTGCGCTTGAAATAATGCGGGCCTGCTTACCGCGAAAACTGGCTTCGTCCGGAGGTCCGTGTTGCAAAGCCATCTTGCACGCCGCGACGATGAAGTCGAATTCTTTCTCTGGAGCGAAGTAGTGAAGCCAGGCTTCGCGGGCGAGTCGGCCCCGTTCGGCGGACGTCGCAAGGTGGGGTTCGAGCAACTCGGGCAGCCTGCCAATATCCTTTTCGGCGATGCGCAACAAGAAATCATTCCAGGGCACGTAAGGGGGCAAAACGTACCCGTCCGATATCAGGACTGGCGCGACGCCGGCCTTCATCACCTCGAAAAGACGGATGCTGCCGGCACCCGCGCCGCGGGGGCAGAGAACAAAGTGCGAAGCAGCGAGGGTTTCGGCATACGTCTGCTGGCGCGCTTCGCGGCCGGATTGGGCCTGGTCCCAGTGGTGGTAAGTGCTGGTGTTCTCAATAACTACATCAGGGCGCTTGAACCGGAGATTAAAAAGGCGTTTACGCAGCAGGGAAGTGCTGCCGCCAAGGAACGTGAAGAGGAACCGTTTGTCCGTGCCAAGCGGGGATACATACTCATTAGCGTGTTGGCCGTTGGCAGAAACGTAAGAGAAGCTGAAGACACGCCCGGCCCGGCTGCTGTCATCGCCCTCCGCTGAGCAATAAACGCCTGGAACGAGGGGCAGGTAGGTATCGTCCTCGGTATAAACGGCACATTTTTCGTGATGCGCACGGTACAACGGGTGCTCAGTAAGCCCAAGGGGTTCCGTGCTAAAGTTGCCGATGAAGAGAATCAAGTCGGCCGCAGTTGGGTCTTCGGTAAGCGTGTGAGTGCTGCGTTGCACACGAGCGGACAGCAATGCGTTGAGTTCAGTCTCTTTGACAGCGGAGAAATAAATTTTCATCACGTTCAGCTTATTAGTCTGCGGGCACGGTTGCTATTTTAGGCTGGCCGAGATGCTTGGGTGCGGTCCCGCGCTGCCAAAGTGCAGCTAAGGACGGCAAAGCAAAAAGATTTTGCGCTGACAGAGGCTGAGAAGCTCACCATTTTTTAAGCGGAGGGGCGCTGATCACTGCGCGAATATTTTTTCGGTTTATTGGCATCGAGGCGGGTTTTGACTGTCTGAACTACGGTGGCAGGCCTGGGCTTGGCCTGCTTGGCTTTGCCATCGGGTTTAGTTTTGGGTTTGGCAGCTGCTGGTTTTGAGGCGGAAGCCGCAGTGGATACGGCCTTCGCGGGTTTGATCTTGACCGACTCGGCCCGGGCCGCCAGCGGCTCGGGGTCGGCAGGAGTCAAAAGCTTGTTTTCGGCCAAGTCGGTGTGCGCGGGGGCGGGCAGGGCGCGGGGCGCGTCGTCGCGGGGGCCGGTTTCAACCAGCGTGAGGGTGACGGCGTCGCCGCACCGGAAGGGGGCCCCCACCGGCAGGCTCTGCTCGCGCACGCGGCCCGTACCCAGGGCCCGCACACGCAGGCCCCGGTTCTCAAGCAGGAACAGCGCGTCGCGCAGGCTAAGGCCCCGGGCGTTGGGCACGCGGCCGGCGCGCACGGGGTTCACCACCAGGGCCACGGTGCGGGCGTGGAAGGCCGTGTCGGACGCGGCGCGCACCCACTCTTCGCCGCCGGTGGCCTGGGTATTGCCGGCCAGGCCCAGCTTCTGGCACACCAGGGCCAGCTCGTCCTGCATGCCGGCGCGCACCAGCGGCACGCGGCTTTTGTTCAGGCGGGCCTTGGCCAGCAGGGGGCGTTGGCTCAATAGATCGCGGGCCATGCACTTGTCGGCCACTTCGCGAAACACGGGGGCCGATACTTCGGCCCCCGACCAGTTGCCCTTGCTCGGCGAATCGACCACCACGATGCAGCTGTACTTGGGCTTGTCGGCGGGGAAAAATCCGCAGAAGCTCGTCGAGTACATCTTCGTGTAGTGCCCGTTTTTAAACTTCCAGGCCGTGCCCGTTTTGCCGGCGATGGTGTAGTCTTTGGGCTGGATGGCGCGGGCCGTGCCCTCCGCCACCACGCCCTCCATCATGGCCCGCAGCTTGCGCAGCGTGGCATCGGTGCAGATTTTGGGAATCAGTACCCGGGGCGCGAACTCCTGCACTACCTGGTCGGCCTGCTTGATTTGCTTCACGATCATCGGGGCCACCTTCACCCCGTTATTAGCCACGGCGTTGTAGAAAGCCAGCGTTTGCAGCGGGGCCAGCTTCAATTCGTAGCCGATGCTCATGGTCGAGAGCGAAGTGCGGCTCCAGCTGCGGTCGGTGGGGTCCTTCACGTAGGGCCGGGCCTCGCCGCTCATCTGAAAGCCCAAGGGCTTGTCGAGGCCAAATTTTTTGAGGTAGTCGGTGTACTGCGTCGGGTTGCCGGCAAAGTGCTCCTGCACCAGCCGGGCCACCCCGATGTTGCTCGACTTCTCAAACACTTGCTGCACCGTGATGCGGCCGTTGGCGTGCGAGTCGGTTTTCACGGCCCCGCCGATGGCCATGCGGCCCGGCCCGGTGTCCACCATGTCATCGAGCTTGATTTCAGGAAACGCTTCCATCAGGGCCATCATCGAGGCCAGCTTGAACGTCGAGCCCGGCTCGGTGCGGCCCTGGTCGGCGAAGGCGTAGTTGTAGTCCTCTTTATAGGTATCGTCGGCGGCCTTGCCCAGGTTGGCCACGGCCTTGATTTCGCCGGTCGCCACTTCCATCAGAATCACGCAGCCGTACTGGGCGTTGTTGTCCACCAGCGACTTGTAGAGCGCGTTTTCGGCCACGTCCTGCAAGTTGATGTCGAGCGTGGTTTTGATGTCGTAGCCCGGTTGGGGCTTGATTTCGGTGCCGTCGTAGAGCGGCTTCACGCCGCCCGGCACCCGCTCAAACAGCGCCTCGCCGGCCTTGCCCGCCAGGCTGGGCCCGAACGTAAACTCCAGGCCGGCCCCGTGCTGGTCTTCGTTCACGAAGCCCACCGTGCGCTGCGCCAGGCCCCCAAACGGCCGGAACCGTTTGTCAACTTTCTCAAAAATGGCCCCGCCGCGGTTGCGTTTCGCCCGGAAAATGGGCCACTGGGCCAGCATCTTTTTTTCCTGAAAGTTAATTTGGCGCGGGTTTAGGCGGATGTAGCGCAGGGCCGGCTCCTTGGCGTTGTGGGCGTTGGTGAGGCGGCGCTTGTACTCCTCCACGCTGCGGTCGCCAAAAAAATGCGACAGGTGCCAGGCCAACGAATCGACCCCGCCCAAAAACACCGATTCCTCCACCACGGCCGGGTCCCAGGCCACCCGATAGAAGGGGAGCGACGTGGCCATAATGCTCTCGTTGTCAGAGTAAATATTGCCCCGCGTGGCCGGCACCGGCTGGTAGCTGATGCGCCGCTCCTGTTCCAGGGCCCGCCACTTGGCTCCCTCTTGGAACTGGATGCGCGTGGCCTTCCACAGGATGAGACCCGAAAAAGCGGCCACCCCTAGAAAGGCCAGCCGCACCCGCGTCACAATCGACTTTTTAACGCTGCCTTTCATGGTTGTGCGAACTACGCGACTGAACACCAGCCATCTGCTTATTATGCCTAGTTGTACTTTTTTGTACTGATTTCTTGTTGTCGGGCTTTGATTTTGTTTTAGCTTTCGATTTGACGATTACTTTTTTAACAGCCCGCTGGCTGGAAGTCGGAGCAGCGGCCTGGGTCGAATCGTCCACCAGCGCCGCGATGATTTCAGGGCCCCCGTCAGCGGCCGTGGCAGCGTAGCGGCGGCGGCCGGCCAGGGCATCGGCCCGCTGGGCAGCCAGCGAGTCACGGTCGGCGCGGGCGGCCAACGTGTCGGCCGTCAGCACAGGCATCAATTCCAAAGCAGCGGCGTCGAGGTGGCCGGCCGGCACCTGGATGCGGAAGGGCGGCGACGAGCTTTCGACCAGTCCAAAGGCCGCTACTTTGCGGGCCACCTCGCTTTGCTTGCTGGCCTCCATATAGTCCGATTTCAAGGTAGTATAATCAGCCCGCAAGTCTTCAGTTTCCTGTTTGAGGCGTTGGATGTTGCGGTTCATGCGGTTGCCGTAGTGCGTGTTGCCGATGTAGAGCAGCACGAGCAGCATCACGAATAGCAAGTGCGGCAGGTAGCGCACCGGCAGCCCCTCGCGAAACAGGCTGTCCACGCTCGTCACCCGGTCGAGCAACGAAAAGATACTCCAGCTGCGCGGCACCCGCGGCGGGCGGGGCGGCGGCGCGGGCCGGGCCGGCCGCGCGGGGGCCACGG
>CAXTBA010000024.1:0-50207 GCA_964242665.1 uncultured Hymenobacter sp. | reverse complement strand
TGCGCCGCGCCACCGGCCAGTACCAGCTCCTGCTCAACCCCGACACGGTGGTGGAAGAAGACGCCTTCCGGGCCTGCTGCGCTTTCCTGGACGCGCACCCCGGCGGTGGGGCCCTGGGCGTGCAAATGCTCGACGGCCAGGGCCGCTTCCTCCCCGAAAGCAAGCGCGGACTGCCTACGCCCGCCGTGGCCCTCTGCAAAATGTTGGGCCTGAGCTACCTGCTGCCAAACTCGCGCACCTTCGGACGCTACCACCTGGGGTTTTTGGATAAAGACCAAACCCACGAGGTCGACGTACTCAGCGGCGCGTTTATGCTGCTGCGCAAGGCCGCCCTCGACCAGGTGGGCCTGCTCGATGAAGACTATTTCATGTACGGCGAGGACATCGACCTCTCGTACCGGCTTTCGCTGGGCGGCTGGAAAAATTACTATTTCTCCGAGGCCCGCATCATTCACTACAAGGGCGAGAGCACCAAGCGCGCCAGCGTAAATTACGTGTTCGTGTTTTACCGGGCGATGGTAATATTTGCCCGCAAGCACTTCGCGCCAGGACAGGCGGGCCTGCTTTCGCTGCTAATAAACGGGGCCATCTGGCTGCGGGCCGGGGCCGCTATACTTGGGCGCTTGGCTCGCCATGTTGCGCCGTTTCTGCTCGATGCCGGCCTGGTTTACGGCGGCCTCTTTTGCCTGAAAGAGTACTGGGAGAACAACAATAAGTACGCGCCGGGGCCCTACCCGCCGCAATACATGCTGGTGGCCGTGCCGGTGTACGTCGCCGTCTGGCTGGCAACGGCCTACCTCAGCGGCGGCTACGACCGGCCCGTGAAGGTGGCGCGCCTGGCGCGGGGCATCTTCGTGGGCACGGTGCTGATTTCGGCGGTATCGAATTTTCTCGACGCCTGGCGGTTTTCCAAGGCCCTCATCGTCCTCGGCGGGGCCTGGGCCCTGGCGGCGCTGGTGGGCCGGCAGCTAGCTGCTCACTATATAAAGTACAAAAATTTGCGTCTGGGCGAGCGGCAACCCAAAAATATTGCCATCGTGGGCTCGGCTGCTGAAAGCCAGCGCGTGCGCCAGCTGCTCGAAGCCGCCGCGGTGCCGGCCCGCGTCATCGGCTACGTGGACGTGGGCCCCGAAGCCATTGCCGGGCCGGCAGCCGTTGCGCTCACGCAGCGCTTTGCCGGTTCGCCGGTTCGCCGGTTCGCTAGCGCGCCGGCCGAGCGGCTGGGCGCGGCGCGCCAGCTGCCCGAGCTGGTGCGCCTTTACGCCCTCAACGAGCTGATTTTTTGCGGGCGCGACCTGCCCGCCAGCCAAATCATTGGCCTGATGCTGGCCTTGCCCACCGTGCCGCCGGTGGCTTACAAAATTCTGCCCGAGGCCAGCGCCTACATCATCGGCAGCAGTCGGAAGGACGCGCCCGGCGACTACTACGCCCTCGACATCGCTCTGAGCCTGCACCAGCCGGGGCCCGCGCGCACCAAGCGCCTGCTCGACGTGTTAAGCGCCGCCGCGCTGCTGCTGCTGGCCCCCGCCGTGGGCTGGTTTCAACTCGACCGGCAGGGCTTTATTCGCAACGCTGGGGCGGTGTTGCTGGGCCGCGCTACGTGGGTGGGCCCGCGCCACACCCCCGGCCCGGCCCCGGCCCGGCCGGCTGTGCTCTCGCCCGCCGATGCCGCCCCCGACGCCCCCGCGCTCCTTGGCGAGGGCACTAAGCGGCACCTGGAGTTGCTTTACGCCAAAGACTATGCGCCGGGGCAGGACCTGGGCGTGCTGTGGCGCTGCTGGCGGCAACTGGGGCAGCCCGTGGGGCCCGCCGCGCCGAAAAAATGAGGCAAGGGCCGGTGTTGGGCCCCGCCCAACCAATACCTTTGCGCTGCCTAAACCTTCTGCTGTTCGCTATGCCCGAAGTACTTGCCCTTGCGTCGCCGCTTTCCAACCGCCTGCTGGCCCTCACCGAGTCGGCCACCATTGCCATGGCCAAAAAAGCCCGCGAGCTGGCCGCGCAGGGCGTTGATGTTATCAGCCTGAGCTTCGGCGAGCCCGATTTTCAGACCCCGCAATACATCAAGGACGCCGCCAAAAAGGCCATTGACGACGGTTTTACTTTCTACACGCCGGTGCCCGGCACGCTGGAGCTGCGCCAAGCCATCTGCGACAAGCTGCGCACCGAAAACGACCTCGACTACCAGCCCGCCAACATCGTGGTGAGCACCGGGGCCAAGCAGGCCCTGGCCAACGTGCTCCTGAGCTTGGTGAACCCCGGCGACGAGGTCATCGTGTTTTCGCCCTATTGGGTGAGCTACGAGGAGATGGTGAAGCTGGCTGAGGGCGTGCCCGTGCCGCTGGTGGGGCCCCTCGAAAACGGCTACAAGGTGACGGCCGCGCAACTCGAAGTTGCCATCACGCCCCGCACCAAGCTCATCATGTATTCTTCGCCGTGCAACCCCACGGGGGCCGTCTTCAGCAAGGAAGAGTTGGGCGAAATTGCCGATGTGCTGGCCCGCCACCCGCAGGTATATGCTTTGGCAGATGAGATTTACGAGTACATCAACTTCGTGGGCGAGCACTACAGCCTGGCCCGTTTTTCGGAGATCAAAGACCAGGTGATTACCGTCAACGGCTTCTCCAAAGGCTACGCCATGACCGGGTGGCGCCTGGGCTACCTTGCCGCCCGCGCCGACATTGCCTCGGCTTGCGACAAGCTCCAGGGCCAGATTACCTCCGGCACCTGCTCCATCGCCCAAAAAGCCGGCACCGCCGCCCTGCGCGGGGGCCACGCCAGCGCCGACGAGATGGTGTCCGCCTACCACCGCCGCCGCGACCTGGTGCTGGCCATCGCCCAGGACATTCCCGGCCTGGTGACGCCCACGCCAAGCGGTGCTTTTTATGTGTTTCCCGACGTGTCGGCGTTCTTTGGCCGCACCACGCCCGAGGGCCAGATTATCCAAAACTCGGGCGATTTGGCACTGTACCTGCTCAGCGACGCCCACGTGGCCGCCGTGTCGGGCGATGCCTTTGGGGCCCCGCAGTGCATGCGCTTCAGCACCGCCGCCGCCGACGACAAGCTGGTGGAAGCATTTCAGCGCATCAAAAGGAGCCTGGCGAAGCTCTGAAAAGACTTCGCGAAACTTCTTGTCAACTTTGCGAAACTTTGCGCGAAATAATATCCGGGCCCGTTCCGCCCGCCGCGCTGCTCGCAATGACCTTATCCGACCTGTTTGCCGCTTTCGATAACCTGCGCGTCCTCATCGTCGGCGACGTCATGGTGGACGCCTACGTGTGGGGCCGCGCCACGCGCCTCTCGCCCGAGGCCCCGGTGCCGGTGGTGCACGTGGCCCGCACCGAAAACCGCCTCGGCGGGGCCGCCAACGTGGCCCTGAACGTGCAGGCCCTGGGGGCCACGCCGCTGCTGTGCGCCGTGATTGGCACCGACGCCGGCGGCGACCAACTGCTGGACCTGCTGCGCCAGCGGGGCCTGCCCACCGCCGGCCTCATCCGCAGCCCGCACCGGCCCACCACCGTGAAGCAGCGCATCCTGGCCCACGGCCAGCAGCTGCTGCGCATCGATTCGGAAGTGGAAACCGACCTCAACGCCGACGAAAGAGCCCAGGTACTCGCCGCCTACGACGACCTGCTGGCCCGCGCCGACGTGGTGGTTTTTGAGGATTACGACAAAGGGGTTTTGCGCGAGGAAATCATTGCCGCCTGCATTGCGCGGGCCCGGCAGCGCGGCATCCCCACGGTAGTCGACCCCAAGAAAAAGAATTTTCTGGCCTACTGCCACTGCACTCTTTTTAAACCCAACCTGAAAGAGTTGCGCGAGGGCCTGATGCTGGAATTCGGCGACTCCGCCACCGACCGCCCGGGCTTTGAGGCGGCCGTGGCCCGGTTGCGGGAAAAATTAACGCCCGAAGTCGTGCTGGTGACGCTCTCCGAGCACGGCGTATTTGCCCAGCAGGGAGAAGAAAAAACCTACCTGCCGGCCCACCTGCGCACCATTTCCGACGTGTCGGGGGCCGGCGATACGGTCATCAGCATCGCCGCCTTGTGCGTGGCCCTGGGCCAGTCCGCCGCCTTCACCGCCGCGCTGGCCAACCTGGGCGGCGGGCTGGTGTGCGAGCAAGTGGGCGTGGTGCCCATCGAGAAACAGCGGCTGCTGGCAGAAGCACAGGCCGCGGGGATTCAGTGCCAGGCCGTGCCCGCCCATGGAAAGAACGGAAATTAAGCTTTCTTTAAAAACTCCGTTTTCAGCACCATCGTGCTGTTACCCGGCCCTCAACTTCGCTGGAAGAGTTGGTGAGGCGGATATTTTTCACCAGCGTGCCGCGCTTCAGCGTCAACGACCAACCTTTCGCTTTGAAGTCTTTGGTGAGCGTAACCGAGTCGCCCTCGGCGAGCAGGGCCCCGTTACTGTTTTTGACCTCCATGTAGAGCAAACAAACTTTGTGGCGGCCGATAAATTACCGGCTGCCCTTCTGCCGAATGCCCTCGACAAACGCCGGGGACGTCCCGGCGGCGGCGGCAATTTGCTCGGTCGTTAGCAGGTTCATTTTCAGCAGTGCCTCGACGGTGGCAGTAGCGGCTTGTTCGAGGCCTTGCTCGAGGCCTTGCTCCAGGCCTTGTGCCAGGCCGTCCTGCTCGGCTTTTTCTAATTGTTTGCGGGCGTTGCGCACGATGTGGGCGTTGGTGGCCAGCGTCATTTCGTATTGCAGCAGCTCTTCGGGGTCCATGTTGCGGCGGTCCAGCTCTTGCATGGCAATTTTAATCCAGTCCTCGTTCCAGAACTCGGGCCACTGAATGGGGTCGGCGGGGGCCTTGTGCAGCGTTTTCATGGTGTAGAGCAGTTTGTCGAGGTCGGAGGCGATGGTGCCGGCGGACTTGTCGAATTTAGGCAATTCAACGGTAATGAACACGGTTTGGTCGTCCATCAGTTCGCCGGTTTCATTGCGTAGCACGGCCGTATTGTGGTAGGCAGCAATCGCGGGGAAAATAACGGTGGCCAGAATGCCGATGCAATAGATGCGCGGCAGGCCCTCAAACGTGTAGTCTCCTTTTTTAACCAGCGTGTTGAAGCGGTAGAGCGAATAAAACTTCATCCGCTGAATGAATTCCGGGTACTCGCTCAACTGCATCTCCACGATGAAATACCGTCCATTTTCGTCGGTGCACGCCAGGTCGTACACGCCGCCCCGGCTGTCTTTGTTGAGGCGGTTCAGCTCGTTGGGCAAAAAAGTGACTGCCGCGATGGGCGTGTCCAGCTGAATCAGGGCTTGCAGGGCCCGCCGCAAAAACAAGCTGTTGCCCTCGTTGCCAAACGTGGCCTTGAAGCCATAATCGGAAATCAGCGGAATAAAAGGATTTTCCAAGAGCGGAAATGGGTTAGATTTTTTGAAATGCCGGGGCCTTACGACACCACCTGCATCTTCTGAAACAACAGCGTCAGGATGCGCGGCGGGGCGGTGGGGGCTTCCTCGTCGAACCACTCGCGCAGGTCCAGCAAGTGCAGGCCGGCGGCCTTGGCCAGCAGGAAAAACTCTGCTACGTGGTGCTGGTGTACCGGCACTTCCACCCGGCCGGCGGGCGTGTCGAAGCGGGCCTGGCTGCCCTGGTATTGCTTAAAAGGGTGCAATTCGCCCACGTACACCAGTCCGCCCGGCTTGGTATTGGCGCAGGCCTGCCCGAACACGAAGCGCAAATCTTCCACGTGCTCCAGCACAAGGCTGAACGTAACGAGGTCGATTTTTTGCGTTGCGAATTCCCAGGGCCGCGTGATGTCGGCGTACTGGAAGCTGATGTTCTCGGCCGTCACCTTGGCCTGGGCCCGCGCCAGCATTTCGAGCGAAAAATCAACCCCCAGCACCTGCTGCGCCCGCGCCGCCAGCCACTCCGAGTTTTTGCCGGTGCCGCAGCCAATTTCCAGCACGCGGCCCAGCGGCCGTTCGATGCTGCCCAGCAGTGTGCGCAGCGCGTGGCCTTCGAGGTCGCGGGTTTTGTTCTGGTTAGTGTCGTACTGGGCGGCCCACTGGTCGTAGGCGTCGGCGATGTCGGACATAGCGTTAGCGAAGAAAAGTAAACGGCCCTGCCTGAGCTTACCCCCGCCACTCCTTTACCGTGTCCACGAACACGCGCACGCTGTCGGGGTCGGTGTCGGGGTACACGCCGTGGCCGAGGTTGGCGATGTGGGGGCCTCCGGCGAACTGGCGCAGCATGGCCTGGGTGGCGGCGCGCACCTGGTCGCGGGTGCCGTAGAGGGCGCAGGGGTCGAGGTTGCCTTGCAAGGTTTTGTCGCCCGCCACGCGGCGCACGGCGGCGGGGTTCTCGGTCCAGTCGAGGCCTATCGTGCGGCAGGGCATGGCGGCGAAGTCTGCCACGGCCCACCACGCGCCCTTGGCAAACACCGTGACGGGCACCAGCGGGGCCAGCGCCGCGCAAATCTGGCCGATGTAGCGCGTCGAAAACTCGGCGTAGTGCGCCGGCGGTAGGATGCCCGCCCACGAGTCGAACACCTGCACCACCTGGGCCCCGGCTTCCACCTGGGCCTGCAAGTAGGCGATGGTCGTGGCCGTAATTTTGTCGAGCAGCCGGTGGGCCAGGGCGGGCTCCTGGTACAGCATCCGGCGGGCTTTGCTGAAGGTTTTGGAGCCGTGGCCCTCCACCATGTAGGCCAGAATCGTCCAGGGGGCCCCGGCGAAACCGATGAGCGGCACCCGGCCGTTCAGGGCTTTTTTGGTGATGCGCAGGGCCTCCAGCACGTAGCCCAGGTGCTCGTGTGGGTCGGCCACGCGCAGGCGGTCCACGTCGGCTGCCGACCGGATGACGTTGGGAAACAGGGGTCCCCGGGCCTCCACCATCTCGTAGGGCAGGCCCATCGCGTCGGGCACCACCAGGATGTCGGAGAAGATGATGGCCGCGTCCACGTCGAGCGCATCGACGGGCTGAAGGGTGACTTCGGCGGCCAGCGCCGGCGTTTCCACCAGCTCTTTGAAGCCGGAGAGGCGGGCGCGCAGGGCCCGGTACTCGGGCAGGATGCGGCCGGCCTGGCGCATGAGCCACACGGGCGTCCGCTCGGTGGCTTCGCCGCGGGCGGCGCGGAGGTAGAGGTCGTTCTTGATCACTGATTTTAACTGATTAACCGTGATTTCGCTGATTAATCGTTGTTGGAGCTGATTAACCGTTGATTTCCTGGCGGAAGTTTTCTTGACGGGATACGAATGAAAGCTGGTTATTGCGGCTTGGTTTTAATGAAGCGACGGTATTGCAAGCTTTTTTGACCAAAGTTGATTAGCAGTCCAACTTCAAGTTTGAATGCGGTGAGGTAATTGATAATTTGGGAAAAGTTGCTGTCTGTTAATTCCGAAGCTGCCTTTAATTCAATGAGCAGCGCATCCTGGACCAAGAAGTCAACGATTCTGGAGCCGATGCGCACGTCGCGGTAATACACAGGCTGCTCCCGCTCCCGAGCAAAGCTGACACCACTTGCTTCCAATTCCAGGGCCAAAGCACGCTGATAAATAATTTCCGGAAAGCCACTGCCTAACGCGCTATGCACCCGCATAGCACAACCAATAACCTGCTCAGTAAGTCTAGAAAATAAGTATTTTTCGTCAACCATGCATTAAAAGCTTAATCGAAGAATAAAAAATAAAAATCAGCGAAATCACGGTTAATCAGTTAAAATCAGTGATTCAGGCCAGGAAATAGGGCCCCGATGGCCGTAGCAAAGAAATTCACCCCAATCGCCAGCGTAATAAAGCCCATGATGCGGGACAGCGCCGCCATGCCGGGCTTGCCGAGGACGCGCGTGAGGCGCAGCGACGAGGCCAGCACCGCGAAGCTGGCCAGCGCCACCAGCGCAAAGCCCACGAGCGTCAGGGCCTTGTCGGTATAGGAAGGGCGGATGAGGCCGATGCAGAGGGCCATCGAGCCGGGCCCCGAGAGCATGGGCATGGCCAGCGGCGTGAAGCTGACGTCGTCCTTGAGTTTGCTTTCTTCGAGGGCGTCGGGGCCCACCCGGTCGCGGTTGGCCCCGGGCGTGAGCAGGTCGAAGGCCGAGCGCATGAGCAGGATGCCGCCCGCGATGCGCAGGTGCTGGATGCTGATGCCGAAGAAATTGAGGATGTACTGCCCGCCCAAAAAGGCCACGCTCAGGATGGCCACCATGTAGAGGCAGGCCCGCAGGGCCACGTGCAGGCGGTCAGAGCGGCTTTCGTCGTCGGTGAGGGTGAGGAAAACCGGCATGGCCCCGAAGGGATTAACGATCGAAAACAGGGTGGTGAACGTGGCCAACAGAATTTGCATGCCCCAAAGGTAGGGCCCCGGGTGAAGGCCGAATGAGCCGAGCTTGAGCGGCCCTCTATCTTTGCCGCAATGATTTTCCTGCTTACCCTGGCGCAGTGGCTCACGTGGCTGCTGTGCGCGTCGGCCCTGCTGGCCACCCTGCTGCCGCTACTGCGCCAAACGGCTTGGTGGGTGCGGATTTTTGATTTTCCGCGCCTGCAAATCGTGGCCACGCTGGCCCTGGGCCTGGTCGGGGCCCTGGCGCTGCCGCTGCCGGGGCCCTGGCAGGCGCTGCTGGTGAGCAGCTTGCTGGCGGCGGTTGGCTACCAGGGCTACCGCGTGTGGCCCTACACGCCGCTGCACCGCAAGCAGGTGGCCGACGCCGCCCGCCCGGCCGACGACGATGCCCACCACTTCAGCCTGCTGGTAAGCAACGTGCTGATGTACAACCGCGACGCGGCCCGCCTGCTGGGCCACATCCGCCTGCGGCAGCCCGACGTAGTGCTGGCCGTCGAAACCGATGCCTGGTGGCTGGCCCAACTCAAAAGCGTCGAGCACACCCACCCGCACACCTACCACGCCCCGCTGCCCAACACCTACGGCATGCTGGTGTTTTCGCGCCTGCCGCTGCGCCAGGCCGAAATCCGCTACCTGCTGGAGGCCGACGTGCCCTCGTTCCACGGGCAGGTGGTGCTGCCCAACGGGGTGCCCGTGAACCTGCACTTCCTGCACCCGCGCCCGCCGGCCCCCGGCGAGGCCAAAAGCAGCGTGCGCCGCGACGCTGAGCTGCTGGTGGTGGGCCGCGAAATCGCGCTGCACAACAGCCCCACCGTCGTGGCCGGCGACCTCAACGACGTGGCGTGGTCGCGCACTTCGGACCTATTTCGTCGGCTCTCGCGGCTGCTCGACCCGCGCATTGGCCGGGGCCCGCTGCCCACCTTCCACGCCAACCATCCGCTGTGGCGCTGGCCCCTCGACCACGTATTTCACTCGGCCCACTTCCGCTTGCAGCACTTGGAACGCCTCACGCACATGGGTTCCGACCACTTTCCCATCTACATCCGCCTCAGCTACGAGCCCGAAGGCTGGCGCGAACAAACCGACGAGCTGGAAGCGCTTAAAGCCGAGGACCGGCTCGAAGCGCGCGAACGAATCAAAGAGGGCTTGGCCGATGCCCAAAGCAGCCCCGCCTAGCCAATCATAATCCGCACCGCCACCCAAAACACGACGCCCGCCGCGCCCAGCCACAGGATGCGCCGGCCGTGGGCCCGGTCGGCGGGGGCAAACCCCGGCACCTGCCGGCCGTCGGGCAAGGTCTTGCGGTAGCGCCACAGCGACCACCCGATGCCCAGGCCGAACACGCCGCCCAGCAGGGCCAACCCGTAGCCGGCCGCAATCCAGCCGGTCGGGCGGGGGTTGGGCGCGGCCAGGTTCTCGGTGTGGAGGGCCCGCAGATTTTGCAGGATGTGGTCGGAAACGTCCTGGCCGCGCTCGCGCAGCAGCTGGGCGGCCAGGGCCACGTCGTGGCTGCTCCAGGCGTCGGGCTGGCCCAGCAGCTCCCACAATTCCTGGTTGCTGAAGCCAAACAGGTAGTAGTCCGACGGCAGGTCGGGCAGCGACGCCGCGGCCTGGACTTCCTCCAACTGCCGCACCCGCGTAAAATCCTCGGGCAGCAGACTCACTACAAACTGCTCGGCCGACGTAGTGCCCAGCACCGCGTTGAAGCGGGCCGGCGCGTGGTGCGTCTCATAGGCAATCCGCCGCGCATCGAGCAGCGCCAGCAGCGGCTGGGCCGCTTCGGGCGAGCGAAATTTCTGGTAAGCAATGACGACGGAATCCATACAGGAGGCGGAGCAAGCAGGGCCGGGGGCCCAACTACGCAGCAATTTACGCTTGTTCCGCCCGGTTTGCCTGGCAACCCATTTGCCCGCCGTGCTCATTACCAAGCCCGGGGCCCGTTATCAATAGCCGACTTGGCAAACAAAAAGACATGAATCGAAGCCACAAAAAAAGGCCGGAAGCATTACGCTTCCGGCCCCTTCCAATGCGCCGAAATTAATCAGCAAAATCGCGGTTAATCACGACTGATCAGTGATTTATTTGCCGTCCACTTCCTCATAGTCCACGTCGGTTACGTGGTCGGCGGGCTGGCCGTTGCCGTTTTGCGGCTGGCCGTCGCCCCCGGGGAAGTCCTGGCCGGCCCCGGCTCCGTCGGCCCCAGCAGCGGCGTACATCTCTTGCGAGGCGGCCTGCCAGGCGGCGTTCATGGCCGTCATGGCCGTGTCAATCGCGCCGAGGTCTTTGCTCTCGTGGGCCTTCTTGAGGTCGGCGAGGGCCCCTTCCACGGCGGTTTTGTTGCCGCCGGTCAGCTTGTCGCCGTACTCTTTCAACTGCTTCTCGGTCTGGAAAATCATCGAGTCGGCGTCGTTCACTTTCTTGATGCGCTCGGCTTCGGCCTTGTCGGCGTCGGCGTTGGTGGCGGCTTCCTGGCGCATCCGCTCGATGTCCTGGTCGGTGAGGCCGCTGCTGGCTTCGATGCGGATTTTCTGCTCCTTGCCGGTGCCTTTGTCGCGGGCGGCTACGTTCAGGATGCCGTTGGCGTCGATGTCGAACGTCACTTCAATCTGCGGCACGCCGCGGGGCGCGGGCGGGATGCTGTCGAGGTGGAACTTGCCGATGGTGCGGTTCTGGCTGGCCAGGGGCCGCTCGCCTTGCAGCACATGGATTTCCACGCTCGGCTGCGAGTCCGAGGCCGTCGAGAAGGTTTCCGATTTCTTGGTCGGGATGGTCGTGTTGCTTTCGATGAGCTTGGTCATCACACCGCCCATCGTCTCAATGCCCAGCGAAAGCGGGGTTACGTCGAGCAGCAGCACGTCTTTCACTTCGCCGGTCAATACCCCGCCTTGAATGGCTGCGCCGATGGCCACCACTTCGTCGGGGTTCACGCCTTTCGAAGGCTTCCGGCCGAAAAATTTCTCCACTTCCTCCTGGATGCGGGGAATGCGGGTCGAGCCGCCCACCAGAATCACTTCGTTGATGTCAGCGGCCGTTAGGCCGGCGTCTTGCAGCGCTTTTTTGCAGGGCTCCATCGAGCGGCGCACCAGCTCGTCGGACAATTGCTCAAACTTGGCGCGGCTCAGCTTCACCACCAAGTGCTTGGGGCCCGAAGCCGTGGCCGTGATGTAGGGCAGGTTGATTTCGGTTTCGTTCGAGCTGGACAGCTCCACTTTGGCTTTTTCGGCGGCCTCTTTCAGGCGCTGGAGGGCCATGGCGTCGTTGCGCAGGTCGAGGCCGTCGTTCTCCGACTTGAACTGGTCGGCCAGGAAGTTGATGATCACCTGGTCGAAGTCGTCGCCGCCGAGGTGGGTGTCGCCGTTGGTGCTCAACACTTCGAATACACCATCGCCGAGTTCGAGGATGGAAATATCGAAGGTGCCGCCGCCGAGGTCGTACACGGCAATTTTTTGGTCTTTGTGCTTCTTGTCCAGGCCGTAAGCCAGCGCGGCGGCCGTGGGCTCGTTGATGATGCGCTTCACATCGAGGCCGGCAATTGCCCCGGCTTCCTTGGTGGCCTGGCGCTGAGCGTCGTTGAAGTACGCCGGCACCGTGATAACAGCTTCGGTAACGGGCTGGCCGAGGTAATCTTCGGCCGTCTGCTTCATTTTTTGCAGAATCATCGCCGAGATTTCCTGCGGCGTGTAGTTGCGGTCGCCAATTTTTACGGCCACGGTGTTGTTCGCGCCGGGCACCAAATCGTAGGCCACGTACTTGCTTTCAGCCGTTACCTCCGAGAACTGGCGGCCCATGAAGCGCTTGATGCTGGCGATGGTATTTTTGGGGTTGGTAACGGCCTGGCGCTTGGCCGGGTCGCCCACTTTGCGCTCGCCCTTGCCGTTATCGAGAAAAGCGACGATCGACGGCGTGGTGCGGCGGCCTTCGGAGTTGGGAATGACAACGGGTTCGTTGCCTTCCATCACGGCCACGCAGGAGTTGGTGGTGCCGAGGTCGATGCCGATTATTTTGCCCATGGGAGGGGTGTTCAGGTTAAGGTGAATAATGTCAATAGATAAGCAGCCCGGGGGCGCTCACCGTTATTCACAAGCTACGTACCAGCCCTGTTTTGGTGACAGTTTGTCACCGGAATCCGCTTTATGGCTAGTCAGCCGGACTTGATGGCTTTGTTTGAATATTTGGAAATCCTATTTTCTGCCAGCGAGTCAGCGTAGCAGCAACACCGCGCCGCCAGCCCGCGCATCGGGCAGATTAGCGCGCGGACCTGCTCCGCCGCGCTACTTCAGCAAAGCCAGAAATTTCCGCACCTGCTGCTGCCACGCCGCCGCATCTCGCTCACAGTAAGCCTCGTGGCCTGCCCCCACAAAGTCGTGGCGCACCTTGGGCCCGGCAAGGTTGGCAAAAACGGCGTCCGTTTCGGCGCGGGTCACGCGGGCATCGGCGGTGCCCCACAGCAGCAGGGTGGGGGTGGCGACCTGCGCCGCGTAGTGCTCGGCCGAAAGGTCGGGCCCCCAGAAACCGTTCTGCACCCCGCCCCAAAACACCAGCAAATCGGCCAGGGGCCAGGCCGGCACGCCCAGGGCCACGAAGCGGTTGCGCACGGTTTGGCGCAGGCTGCCGAACGGACATTCCAATATATTGGCCGCCGGGCGCACGCCCAACACCGCTTCGGCCCGCAGCACGGCCACCGCGCCCATGCTCACACCGTACAGCACCAGGGGCCCTGGTCCGGCTGGCCGGGCCCCTAGCCAGCGCACGGCGGCGGCCACGTCGCTGGCCTCGTGGTGGCCCACGGTGGTGCGCCCGCCCGCCGATCCGCCGCTGCCGGCAAAGTCCACCAGCAGCACTGCGTAGCCTAGCTCCCGAAAAAACGTGGCTTCGGCCACCAAGCGCGACTTATCACCGGCGTAGCCGTGGAACAGGGCCACCGTGCCGCGCGGCGTGCCGACCGGCTGGCCGTACCAAGCCGCCAGCCGGCCGTTGGGCCCATCGAAATACACCGTTTGGCAGGGAAACTCAGGCGGCGGGCCGTTCACCGGGCGGGGGTTGCGCACGCCCGTGAGCAGCACCCAAAGCCGGGCGGCAGGCGTCAACTCTTCGGGCGAAGCGGTGCGCGGGCCCGCCGCGGTGCTAAAATGGGTGAGGGCCCGGGCGTGGAAAAATGCCACGGCGTTCAGCAGGCCAAAAGCTACCAACGAGCCAGGCAAAAGCAAGCGGCGCACCGGGTGCGGCAAACGGGGGGCAGCCATGGTTTTCAATTAAAAATTAAAAATGATGAATTAAAAATGCGGGGCGAGCAGAAATTTTTAATTCATCATTTTTTAATTTTTAATTGAAAACCGAGGGGGCCTGGCGGAGCCGCTGCACTTCGGCGGGCGTAAGGTCGCGCCACTGGCCGGGGGCGAGTCCGGACAGCGTTAAATCGGCCAGGCCGGCGCGCACGAGGCGCAAGCAGGGCAGGCCCACGGCGGCGCACATCTTGCGCACCTGCCGGTTCATGCCCTGCGAAATGCGGATTTTCAGCCAGCTGGTGGGGATGCTGGCGCGGTAGCGAATCGGCGGCGTGCGGGGCCACAACGCCGGCGGCTCGGGCAGCGCGGTGGCTTCGCCGGGGGCCGTTCGGCCGTCTTTTATCAGCACGCCCTGGCGCAACTGCGCCAGGGCTGCTTCCGAAACCGTGCCTTCTACCTGGGCCCAGTAGGTTTTGGGTACTTTGTAGCGCGGGTCGCTGAGGCGGTGCTGCAACTCCTTATCGTCGGTGAGCAGCAGCAGGCCTTCGGAGTCAAAATCGAGCCGCCCAACGGGATACACGCCGGGCACGGGCACAAAATCCTTGAGCGTGGCCCGGCCGTGCTCGTCCGTGAACTGAGTCAGGACTTCGTAGGGCTTGTTGAAGAGAAGGTAGCGCATGAAAAATAAGCCGTAGGCCGGGCCAATGCCAACGGCGGGGGCCCCAAAGGTTACTTGCCCGCGCCCAGCACGTTGCCGGTGCCCAGGTCCGTCACAGCGGGGGCGGGGCCGCTCCACTGCACCGCGTTGCGGTTGCCGGGCGTGCTCACGCGGCGCACGGCGGCGGCCTGCACCACGTTTTCATTGCCCACGATGGTCAGCGTGCCGCAGGTGCCGAGTAGTTTTAGAACGTTGTGGTTACCATTTACCGTCACGTCGTTGCCCTGGCAGGTGATGGTGCGCTGGCCGTTGTCGCCGCTGATGCTCACGGCGGAGCCGCCCGACGTTTTGGCCCCGGCGCGAGGGCGCGGCGCGCGGCTGGGCGCGGTCCGCCCGGAAGCATTAGCGGCAACGGTGGTACCCGGAGCGCTGATGGCGGAGTTGCCGCCCCGGCTGCTGATGGTGGTGCCGTTGCTGTTGATGACGGCCCCGCCCCGGCTATCGGTTTGGATGGTGGTTTGCGCGGTGGCGGAGCCCGCGGCCAGCAGCAGCACGGCGGCGATCAGGCAAAACGAAAAGTAGATTTTCATGGCGTTAAGGCGATGGTTACATTGTGGTTACGCCTCGCTGCGGCGGAAGTTGCCCCGGCCCTAGCGCCACCACGCGGCGTGGGGCAGCGGTCCGGGGCCCAGCGTGACGGGCTCGCCGAGGCGCGGGGTGGTAAGGGGCTGGTGCAGGCGGGCCGCTGCGGCGGTGGCCCGCTCAACGGGCTCGTTCCAAGCGTGGTTAGCCTCGGTGAAGGCCCCCCAGTGCACGGGCAACATGGCGGCGGCGCGCACGTCGCGGGCGGCCTGCACGCTCTGCTCGGGCCGCATGTGGATTTCAGCCCATTGGCGGTCGTACTGGCCGCACTCCACCAGCGCCAAATCAAACGGTCCGTAAGCGGCCCCTATGGCGGCGAAGTGGGGCCCGTAGCCGCCGTCGCCGCTGTAAAAAATGCGCTTCGCGGGGCCCTGCATTACCCACGAGCACCACAGCGTGGAATTGCGATTGGTGAGGCCCCGGCCCGAAAAGTGGCGGCTGGGCGTGCAACGCAGCGTGATGCCGGGCAACCGGGCGCTGTCGCCCCAGTTCATCTCGGTGATGCGCGCCGGGGCCACCCCCCAGGCCCGCAAGTGGGCCCCGATGCCCAGCGGCACGTAAAAATGCCCCACCTTGTCCTTGATTTTGCGGATGGTCTGGTAGTCGAGGTGGTCGTAATGGTCGTGCGAGATGAGCACCGCCGCGAGGGGCGGCAGCTGTTCGGGCGCGATGGCCAAGCTGGGGTTGTATCGCTTGGGCGCGGCCCAGCCCACGGGGCCCATCTTCACGCTCAGCATGGGGTCGAGCAGGATGTTCTGGCCGGCCATTTCAACCAGGCTGGCCGAGTGGCCAAACCACGTCACGCGCACCGCGTTGGGCGTTTTGCCCACGATGGCGAGCGAGTCCAGCGGCTGGGTAGGCAGGGGCCCCGGCGGATTGGCGCGCGGGTTTTTGTGGAAAATAAAATTCCACAGCACCGACGCCGTGCTGCCTTTAGTGGTGACTTTCGTGGACATCAGGTTCTTGAATTCGCCGTCCACGTAGTGCCCCGATTGCGCAAAGCGCAGCCGGTCGGCCTTCGTAGGCGTGCCGCCCAGCTGCGGGCTGAGGCCGGTGAACGCCGCCGCCGCCAACAACAGGGCCCCGATGATACCGCCAGCAGTCAAGAGAGATATTTTTAAGGGTTTATTCACAAAAAAGGAGTGGTTTAACGGCGGGCCAAAGCCACGATGTCGGGCAATCCCAGCACGGGCTAGCGGCCCCTGCGCGGGCGGCGGCAATCAGGGCGGCCCCATTTTCCGGGAGATGGCGGAATGGATTGGCGGCTGAGACGTAAAAACCGGAGTTTTTGCTTTAGATGCAACCAATAAAACCATAAAAGGTGGTCGTGCCTCCGCAAGCTCACCACCACGTTTTGGAAGGCATCGCCACTTCAAGCGGTTAGCCAACTTACACGCTGCCCGAGTATTTCCGCACGGCCCATTCTACCGTCAAAAAAGCCAGAATCACGAAGAAAATCCACTTTAAATTAATTAAGTCTTTCTGGTCTTCGTCGCTGGAAATAACCGGCTTGTAATTCGCCTTCAAAATATCCTGCGTCAGTTTTTCCAATTGCGCCGGGTTGTAAAGGTGTTGGCCGCTGCGGCGGGCCAATTGGGCCAGCAGGTTCGGGTTGGCCTTTGATTCGAGGGCTTCGAGGGGCTGGTTTTGCACGAGCAGCTCGCCAGCGTCCTGCTGGGCCTGGCCGCCGAGAGTGGCGCGGGCTTGGTAGCGGTAGCGGCCGGCCGGCAGGGGCCCCAAGTGCAGGGGCGCGCCGTCGGGCGCGTTGCTGAACGCGAAGCGGCGCACGCGCTGGCTGTCGCTGGTGAGGGTGAGGTCGATTTTTTGGTCGTAAATGCGTTCGAACACCGCGTTGTAAGTTTCGGCGGCCAGCGTCACGTCGTCCTGGGTGCCAAAAGCGTCTTGAGTAGGGTAGGCGTCGAGGCGCTTTTTGCGAGCGTTTTGGGTGAGGAGCTGCACGGTGCGCACTATCAGGCGGTCGTAGGCCTCGGGGCGGTCGTCGTGGGCCACGGCTTCGCTGAGCCGCCACTGCCAGCTGCCGTCCGTGAGCAGGGTGGCGCGGCGGGCATCGGCGGGGCCCCCAAATACCAGCAGGGGCCGCTGGGTGGGCACGCGGCCCACCTGCTGCCATAGCGCGGCTTCGGCCCCGGGGCCCAGGCGCAGGTCGCCAAAAGGCACGGCCGCGGGCGGGTATTGGGCGAAGCGCTGGGCGGCCTCCGCATCGGTGTCGAAACGCGTAAAGCTGAGGTTGGGCAGCGGCGTCACAGCGTCGGTTTGGCTGCCCCGCGGCTGGATGCTGAGGCCCGTGCCGAGCCGGTTGTAGGCCGCCAGGTCCGACTGCGCCCCGATGACGTAGAGCACCGGTACGCGCCGTGCCTGTACCTGGGCCAGAATATCGTCGCCCAGCCCGCCTTGGGCCGGAATTTGGTGCAGGATGGCCACGTCAAAATCGGCCCCCGGCTTGAGCGGTGCCACGCCGGGCACGGCCAGGGTTAGTTCGAAGTTGTCGTTGGTTTGCAGGGCGGCGCGCAACGCCTTGAGGTCGGGGTGGGGGGCGGCCCCGGCCAGCAGCACGCGCAGCTTGCCTTTCACCACTTCCACGAAAGCCGGCCGGGCATTGTTCAGGGCCGTAAACTCGCCGGCCTGGGGCACCACGCGCACCTCGTAGCGGCGCTTGCCGGGCGCGGGAGCCGTAACCTGAAACGTAGTTTTTACGCGCCGGCGGCCGGCGGGCAGGGCCACGCGGCGGCTGTCTAGCACCCGGGGCCCCTCGCGCAATTCCACGGTGGCGGTGCCGCCGGCGTAGCCTTCGAAAGCCAGCTCGGCCTCCAGCGGAAACTTATTGCCGCTAAATGCTACCCGGTTGTAGGCCAAATCGGTAAGGCGTAAATCTTTCTTGGGCACGGTGTCGCCCACGGCCACGGCGTAAATCGGGAACGGATAATCGACGTTGGCCGGGCTGCGGCCCTGGTTGGGCAAGCCGTCGCTGAGCAGCACCACGGCGGCCAGGTTGCGGCCGTCGTAGGCGTCGCGGGTGCCGGTCAGAAGCTGGTCGAGGTCGGTACTGGCGGCGGTGAAGCGCAGCGAATCGGGGCCAGGGGCCCGGCCGGGCGACAGGGTGCGCGTTTCGACGGCAAAACCTTTGCCGCGCAGCGTTTTGGCCAGCTGGCCCAGGCCCGCGGTGGCCTGCGCCAGCACGGTTTTTGGGGCGAACAACTCCACCGACTGCGAGTTGTCGACGGCCAGCACCACGGTGGGCTTTTCGGTGCGCGTTGTAGTGGATTGCACGAACGGTCCCAGCAATAAAAAGCACAGAAAGCTCACCACTGTAAAGCGCAACGCGGCCAGCGCGTAGTTCAATTGCCGGCTCCACGGCGCCTGGGCCGAGTATTGCAGAGCGGCGTAGCCCGCACCCACCAGCAGGCACAGCGGAAAAAACCAGGCGGAATATTGGGTCGAAAGCAAAAGCAGCGGCGGAAAAAGAAGGCCCGGGCCCCAGAACGTGGCCCGGAGCAAAAATAGTCCCACGGCGGGCGCGGAGCCGGCGGCAACCAGCGGGCCCGCGCAAAATCAGTCCGGCAAAGCCCGGCCGGCCCCGATACTTTTGCCCGCAACCTTCGTAAGCGGCCCCATGATTCAAACCGTGATATTCGACATGGACGGCGTCATTATCGACACCGAACCCATTCACCACCAAGCCTTTTTTACCCAATTTGCCGAGTTGGGCATCACCGTTTCGGACGCGGAGTACGCCACGTTCCTGGGCTCTTCCACCCGCAACGTGTTCCAGCGCCTCCAGCAGCAGTTCGGCCTGAAGCAGGATGTGGAAACGCTGCTTCTGCGCAAGCGCGAGCTATTCAACCAGATATTCGACGCCGACGCCGGCCTGGATTTACTCGACAACGTGCGCGTTCTGCTCGACGACCTGCGGGCCTACCGCGTGCCGCTGGTGCTGGCTTCGTCGGCTTCCAAGGCCACCATCGGCCGGGTGTTTCAGCGGTTTGGGCTGGGGCCCTACTTCGCCCACGTGGTCAGCGGCGAAGACTTTGCGCACTCAAAGCCCGACCCGGCCATCTTTCTGCACGCCGCCGCCCTGGCCCAAACGCCGGTGTCGGAGTGCGTGGTCATCGAAGACTCGGCCAATGGCGTGGCAGCGGCCAAAGCGGCCGGCATTTACTGCATCGCCTACGCCAGCCCGCACTCGGCCGGACAGGATTTGCGGCAGGCCGACCAGGTCATCAACCATTTCGCCGAATTGTCGGCGGAGAAAATTCGGGCTATTTCGGTGGGGTAAGAATCAACGCCGCACCACCGTCACCAATTCGGGGCTGTTGAAGATGCTGGCCGGGGAAATCACCGTTTCATCCAGCGGCAGGCGGTTGCCGTACCGCTCGCGCAGCTTGGCTTGCACGGCGGGGCTGCGCAAATCAAAATCCCGCAAGTGTTGCAGGGCCCCCAACTGGCGGTGCAGGCCCCGGTCGTACACTTTCCAGATTAATTCGGAGCAGTAAATCCGGTCGTCGGACCAGCCGAAATACAAATCATAATTGCGCCTTAGAGCGGCTGCCCAGCCGCTCTAAGGCGCGCCAGGGCCCCCGGCGTCAGCGCGGTGTCGGCGTCGCGCAGCCGCTTCGTGACGAAGTGGCCGCCCCGGCCCCGCGCCACCCAAGCGGCCAACGGCGTCAGCTTCACCGGCTGCACCGCTTCGAACACCTGCCACTAGCCAGCGTTTTTGTACAGAATGCCGCAATGGCTGTACGGCGAGTGCGTGGCCAGTTGAACGGCTTGGCTTTGCGCCGATTGAGAGACGTGGAAAATCAGGTCGCCGTCGCGGAGTTGGGGCCCTATTTGGGTAGTAGCGGCCTCGGCGGTGCGTCGGCTTTGGAAGCGGAGCAGGCGTTTTTGTAAGCGCGGATAAGCAGTAATGGCGAGGGCCGTTAGAAGCAATGCGGGGAGTAAGAGCCAGCGTTTCATTTCTTGGTTATCTATTCATCCTCAGCTTCTTCATCTTCCATCTCGTGCTCTTCCTTTTGCCACTTTTCTCCAATTGCTTCTCTAATTGCTTGCCAACCATAATTCAGTTGAAATAACTCATTAACGGTAGGGTCGCGTTTTATAATTGATTCAAGTGCGACAACTTTTAAATCTGCCGCGTCATAAGTTGTGTCGCATAAAAATTGCCAATCGGCATCGGCATCGTGTACAACTCGCAAAATTGGTAAGCCTTCCAAAACTTGGCTCGTAGTAAAAACCGCAACATTCTGTTCTTCTCGAAATTTGAAGTCTAATGAGCGGTCTAGCAGTGGCTGACCCCATTTCCAATTTGAATTAAAGCCCTCATCCCAAGGAAAAAATGCCTGTTTATCCGGCCATACAATTTGCAAGACCGGAAAATCCCAGCTTTGGTTAAACCAGTAGCCATAGCCGAAATAGTCTTTGTAACAGCCTTTGTCAACGGTTAAAAAACGCACATCGTAGTCTCCCAAAAAATCGGAATAGCCAATGCTTTGGTCAGGCACGGGCTGTTTATCCAATAACTCCTTGCCCGTCCAAAGCACCGAACGCAATAAATCGAAGTTTAGCCCGAAGCAAATAAGCTCCGGGTATCCGTAGGTTTTAAATAACCCAATTGTATAGGCAAAACTGGGCGAATAGCCATCGCCGTCAAATTGTGCAATGTGGAACCCGTACTGTTCTACGTCGCTGATGATTTTTTTCTCAGCTTCTGCGTTGTGCGCTGCATGTTCTTCCGGCGTAGTCACTGCCTTACGTCAGCATCCCGCCGTCCACTTGCAGCACCTGCCCGGTGATGTAGCTGCTCTCATCCGACGCCAGAAACGCCGTGGCCTTTGCCACGTCTTCCGGCGAGCCGCCGCGCTTCAAGGGAATGGCCTTGCGCCATTCGTCTACCTGTTTCGGATCCAGCGCGTCGGTCATTTCGGTTTCGATGAAGCCGGGGGCCACCGCGTTGCAGCGGATGTTGCGCGAACCCAACTCCAGGGCCACCGACTTGGTGAAGCCGATGATGCCGGCCTTGCTGGCGGCGTAGTTGGCCTGCCCGGCGTTGCCCTTGAGGCCCACCACGCTCGTCATGTTGATGATGGAGCCGGTTTTGGCGCGCATCATGGGCTTGGTGGCGGCCTTGGTGAGGTTGAAAACCGATTTGAGGTTCACTTTCAGCACGTTGTCCCACTGCTGCTCGCTCATGCGCATCAGCAGGCCGTCCTGGGTGATGCCGGCGTTGTTGACGAGGATGTCCAACTTACCAAAATCGGCCAGCACGTCTTCCACCAGCTTCTCGGCCTGAGCGTAGTCGGCGGCGTCGGAACGGTAACCCTTGGCCTTGGTGCCGTGGGCGGCCAGCTCGGCCTCCAGGGCCTGGCCTTTTTCGACGGACGAGAGGTAGGTGAAGGCCACCTGGGCCCCCAGTTGGGCAAAATGCGCCGCGATGGCGCGGCCAATTCCTTTGGAAGCGCCCGTAACCAGGGCCACTTTTCCGGCAAGCGTTTGAGTCATGGGGCGAAGGTAGTCTGTGTTGGCTGTTAGCTATTCGCTGTTAGCTGTTAGCTTTCGTGGGTAGCTTGCAGGGCCAAAAAGCTGGTTTAGTAAAAAGCTAACAGCCATCAGCGAATAGCTAACAGCTTAAAGAAAAATGGATATCTGCATCCTGGGCGCGGGGCCCGGCGGGGCCACGGCGGCCCTGCACCTGGCCAACGCCGGCCACCGCTGCCTGCTGCTGGACCGCGCCGCTTTCCCGCGCGACAAAATCTGCGGCGACGCCCTGAGTGGCAAGGTAATGATGGAGTTGAAGCGCCTCGACGAGACGCTGCCCGCCAAGCTGGGGGCCCTGCCCGCGCAGGTGCCGAGCTGGGGCATCGATTTCTACGCGCCCAACGGCCGCCACCTCGCCATTCCCTTCAAGCCGAACTACAACAAAGCCACCGACCGCGCCGCCGGCCACGTGGCCAAGCGCCTCGATTTCGATAATTTTCTGGTAGAAGAAGTGCGCCGCCGGCCCGAAATCGACTTCCGCGAAAACGTGGACGTGGCCCGCACCGAGCGCACGCCCACCGGCTGGCAGCTGCTCGACAAAACCGGCCAGGAAATCGCCACCTGCCGGCTGCTGCTGGTGGCCAACGGGGCCCAGTCGGAGTTTGCCCGCAAGGTGGCCGGCCACGCCCTGGAGCCCGCCCACCACTGCGCCGGCCTGCGCACCTACTACCGGGGCGTGACGGGCATGAGCCCCGACAACTTCGTCGAGTTGCACTTCATCGAAGAGTTTTTGCCCGGCTACCTGTGGGTGTTTCCGCTGCCCGACGGCCAGGCCAACGTGGGCGTGGGCATGCTTTCGAAGGCCGTGGCGGCCAAAAAAATCAACCTGCGCCAGCGGCTCGACGAGATTCTGGCTACCCACCCGGCGCTGGCCCCGCGCTTCGCACAGGCCGAGCGGCTGGGGCCCGTGCGCGGTTTCGGCCTGCCGCTGGGCTCGAAGCGCCGGGCCCTGTCGGGGCCCAACTACCTGCTGCTCGGCGACGCCGGCTCGCTCATCGACCCGTTCTCGGGCGAGGGCATTTCGCACGCCATGGTAAGCGGCCGGCACGCCGCCAACTGGGCCGCGCAGGCCGTGGCCAAAGCCGATTTTGGCTCTGTGTTCCTCAAAAACTATGACAAGGCCGTGTACAACCGCCTCTGGCAGGAACTGCGCCTGAGCCGCGCCATGCAGCGGCTGCTCAGCTTCCCCAGCTTGTTCAACATTGTGGCCAACCGCGCCGCCAACAACCCCACGCTGGCCCAAACCCTGTCGGCCATGTTCATCGACCTGGACCTGCGCGAGCGGCTTCGGCAGCCTAGCTTCTATTTCCGGTTGCTGTTCGGCGGCCGCTAAGTCGGTAATACGGGCCCCTGAAAATCTTTGTAAGCGTCTAGGCTAGAAATAAATTGTAGCCTATGAATAGCTATAGGTAAACCACTATAATTTTGATATTTTTGATTTCGAAGAACAATCGGCACTCTTCAGATTTACCCTAAAATCTCAGCTTTTTTCCATGAATAACTTTTTTATTTCTGCGGAGCCCCCAGTCGCCAGAAAGAAATTGTCGCTGGCAAATATTAGAAACCAGGGTTTGAAAGTAGTAAATAAGGGGTTGGATCTTTTTAAAACCGGTTGCCACCTCGTGCCCATGCCCAACCCGATGGTGGACATGACCACGGTAGAGCAGAGAATAAATTATTACCACTTGCTGGACGGTGTTATTACCAACGAAATACCCGGCGACGTTGTCGAATTGGGTTGTTTCACGGGAGAGTGCGCCTTGTTATTTCAGCACGTTATTCAGATGCATGAATCTGAGAAAATGCTGCATCTTTATGACAGTTTCGAAACAAAATTCACTGTCGAAGGCAACATTGAGAATATTTTAAATAATAATTTTAAGAGGCACGATTTAACACTGCCCGTAATTCACAAGGGCTTTTTTCAGGAAACGATACCGCAGCAGTTGCCCGAGCGCATCTGCTTTGTGCACATCGATTGCGGCTTTGGCGGCGACCATTCGCTGCACAAAGATGTCATGCTGTACTGCCTGCAATCCGTGTACCCTCGAATGAGTAAAGGAGCTGTTTGCGTGTTAATGGATTACCACGACAAATCGACCGGCGATACGGGTTATGACGTAAACCCAGGCGTAAAATTGGCTTGCGATGAGTTTTTGGCCTCAAAGCCTGAAAAAATAGTTTCCTTGTATGGCAATCAATGTTCCCACGGCTTTTTTAGAAAAGTTGGGGATCTATAAAAATCACGGAGACCAATAAAGATTTACTACCGCTTCATTTGCGGCAAGTGCCAGGCCTTTTATCAAGTAATTGCCTCTCCTTCCGGGCCGAGCAGCAGGCTATTGGTTGCCTACGTAGCGGCGTAGGCTTTTGGCAGCGTCGGGGTTGAGGCGGGTGGCGCGCTCCAGGTCGCGGCGCGCTTCCTTCAGGCGGTCGAACGAGGCGTAGCTGATGCCCCGGTATTCCCAGGCGTCGGCGTAGGTTGAGTCGAGTTGGATGGCACGGGTAAAATCGGCCACGGCGGGCTTATACTGGTACATCTGCATTTTGGCCACGCCGCGTCCGAAGAACGATTCCTTGTCGTCGGGCCGGTACCTGAGGGCCCCCGCGAAGTCAGCGGTGGCGGCTTTGTACTGCTTCAACATCAAGTGGTTCACGCCGCGGTTATAATAAACATCGGGGTTGCTACGCTGGTAGCGCAAGGCCGCCGAATAGTCGAGCTGAGCAGCGGCGTAATTGTGGAGGTAGCTTTTGGCCTTGGCGCGCTGGAGCAGGGCAGCGGGATCTTTGGGGTTGCGTTGGAGGGCTTGGTCGGCGGTGGCTAGCATCCGGCGGTACTCGGCGTTGGTCATTTTTTTCTCTTTCGTGCGCTCGGCCGAAGCCTCGCGGGCCGAAAGCGCGTTGGCTGCTGCAGCCTCAGTGGCCAGCTCGCCAGCGCGAGCGTCGGGGGCCGAGCGCGCGGCCCCAGCCGAATCGGTGGGGGGCGCGCCGACGGTCCCGGGGCTGGCGATGGGCACGCTGGCGTTGCCGGCGGGCCGGTCTTTTTCGGTGGTGGTGGCGCAGTTGGTGAGGGCCCCCAGCAGCGCCAGTGCGGCCAGCGGGAAACAAAGCGGAGTGCGCATAAGCAAGGCAAAAATAAGGGCCCGCCCCGGCCAGTAGCGCCAGGGCCGCGCTTTGTACGGCCCCGCTTGGGCGATGGCTGCCTGCCCGAAGCGCAGTAGGCCCCTTGTTGGGGTTTTGGGGCCGTGCCGGGGCGTGCGGCTATCTTTGTGGCCCGGCCGGCGTGCTGGCCGGGCGGCGACCTCACTCTTTTTCTTTTCGGAACATTTTATGGCATTGCAATTTGATTTGGTGGTGGTGGGCAGCGGCCCGGGCGGTTACGTGGCGGCCATCCGCGCGTCGCAGCTAGGGCTGAAAGTGGGCGTGGTGGAGCGCGAAAGCCTTGGCGGCATCTGCCTCAATTGGGGCTGCATCCCCACCAAAGCGCTGCTGAAATCGGCGCAGGTATTCGAATATTTCCACCACGCCGCCGACTACGGCTTGTCGGCCGACAACGTGGGCTTCGACTTCGGGGCCGTCGTGAAGCGCAGCCGCGGCGTGGCCGACGGTATGAGTAAGGGCATCAGCTTCCTGTTTAAGAAGAACAAAATTGAAACCGTGGCGGGTACCGGCAAGCTGTTGGCCCCCGGCAAGGTGGAAGTGACCAAGGCCGACGGCACCAAAGAAACGGTGGAAGCCAAAAGCATCATCCTGGCCACCGGCACCCGCGCCCGCCAGCTGCCCAACCTCCCGATTGACGACGTAAAAATCATCGGCTACCGCAAGGCCATGACCCTGGAGCAGCTGCCCAAGCGCCTGGTGGTGGTGGGCTCGGGGGCCATCGGCGTCGAGTTTGCCTACTTCTACCGTACCATGGGCACGGAGGTGACCATTGTGGAGTTCATGCCCCGCATCGTGCCGGTGGAAGACGAGGAAATCTCGCGCCAGATGGAGAAGTCCTACAAGAAAATTGGCATCAACGTGCTCACCAGTGCCGAAGTAACCAAAGTGGACACCAGCGGCCCCGGCTGCGTGGTGACCATTAAAACAGCCAAGGGCGAGGAGCAAATCAGCTGCGACATCGTGCTGAGCGCCGTGGGCATCCAAACCAATATTGAAAACATTGGCCTTGAGGAGCTGGGCATTAAAACCGAGCGCGGCCGCGTCATCGTCAACGACTTCTACCAGACCAACGTGCCCGGCGTGTACGCCATCGGTGACATCGTGCCGGGCCCCGCGCTGGCCCACGTGGCCTCGGCCGAGGGCATCATCTGCGTCGAGAAAATCGCCGGCCACCACCCCGAGCCGCTCAACTACCAGAACATTCCCGGCTGCACCTACGCCTCGCCCGAAATCGCCAGCGTGGGCCTGACCGAAGCCGAGGCCAAGGCCAAGGGCTACGACATTTTGGTGGGCAAATTCCCGTTCTCAGCTTCGGGTAAAGCCAGCGCCGCCGGGGCTAAGGACGGCTTCGTGAAGGTCATCTTCGACAAGAAATACGGCGAGTGGCTGGGGGCCCACATGATCGGGGCCAACGTAACTGAGTTGATTGCCGAAGTGGTGGTGGCCCGTAAACTCGAAACTACGGGCCACGAAATTATCAAATCGGTACACCCGCACCCGACGATGAGCGAGGCCATCATGGAAGCCACGGCCGCCGCTTATGGCGAGGTGATTCATTTGTAGAAATCCCCGATTATTAATTGAAAAGGCCCGGCTGAATAAGCTGGGCCTTTCTGTTTTTCAACGCCTTTATTTGCTGCTTTAATAACGATTTTTTTGATGAGCCCTAACGACAACATCCTGCTTTACCAAGCCCCCGATGGGCACACCCAACTTGAAGTGCAGTTGGACAACGAAACCGTGTGGCTGACGCAGGCGCAGATGACTGAGCTTTTTGCGACGACCAAACAAAACGTGAGTCTGCACGTGCGCAACTTGTTTCGTGAAGAAGAATTGGATGAAATTTCAGTTGTCAAGGATTCCTTGACAACTGCCGCCGACGGCAAACAGTATCACGTCAAACATTACAATCTCGATGTCATCATCTCGGTCGGGTACCGGGTGAAATCGTTGCGCGGCACGCACTTCCGGCAGTGGGCCACGGGCATCTTGCGGCAATATTTGGTGCAAGGCTACGCGCTGAACGACAAGCGCCTGCGCGAAAGCGCCCGCCAGTTGGCCGACCTCAAGCGGCTGGTGCAGCTGCAAAGCGAAGTGGCCACCAATCAGGAATTGACTACCGACCAGTCGGCGGCCCTGTTGCGGGTGTTGGGCGACTACGCCAGGGCCCTCGACGTGCTCGATCAGTACGACCACCAGCGCCTGCAAATGCGCGGCACGGCCACCGACGAGCCTTTTGAGCTGACATACGAAGCCGGCCTAGAAGCCGTGGAAGGCCTGCGCAAACAGTTTGGCGGCAGCGCCTTGTTTGGTCGGGAAAAGGATGCTTCGTTTCAAAGTTCGGTGCGCACGATTTACCAAAGCTTTGGCGGCGAGGACCTGTACCCGAGCGTGGAGGAAAAAGCGGCGAACCTGTTGTACTTCGTGGTGAAAAACCACTCGTTTTCGGACGGCAACAAGCGCATCGCGGCCTTTTTGTTCGTGTGGTTTCTCGACCGGAATAAGTGCCTGTACCACCCCGACGGCTCGCGCCGGCTGGCCGACAACGCCCTGGTGGCCCTCACGCTGCTCATCGCCGAAAGCAAGCCGGAAGACAAAGACACGATGGTAACGCTGGTGGTGAATTTGATTAACCGGGACAATTAATCCTGCGCTTCCAGCACCCCGGCCCGCGCCGGGGCCCCTTTGGGTTTGCGGCTCACCAGCCACACGCCCACGAAGATGAGCGCGGCCTGACCGGCCTTGTCCCAGGTGAAGGTGTCTTTGCCCGAGGCCACGGCGATGAGCACGGCCAGCACCGGCTGGAGGTAGATGTACACGCCGAGCAGGGCGGGGGAGGCGTACCGCAGGGCCCAGTTGTTCAGCAGATAGGCCAGGATGGTGAGGAAGGCAATCATGTAGAAAATTTCGGCCCAGATGTGGAGCGGGAAGTGGGCGTAGTCGGCAGCCAGGGCATCGCGCCAGCCCACGGGCACCGCCACCAGGGCCCCCACCAAAAAAATGCGCCCGAGCACCGTGAACGGGTGGTACTTGCGCATGAGCGGGGCCACCAGCACCAAGTACAGCCCAAACGCGGTGGCGTTGAGTAGGATGTAAACGTTGCCCAGCGTGGCGTGCGGGTAGGTAGCCGCCTGCGCCGGCCGGCTGAGGATGAGCGCGGCCGCCCCGGCGGCCCCCACCAAAATGCCCAGCAGCCGCGGCATGGTAACTTTCTCGTTCAGTAAAACGGCTGATGCCAGCACCACCACGATGGGCGAAATGGTTTGGAGCAGCGAGGCCGAAATGGGCGACGTGAGGTTCAGGCCCGCAAAAAACAGCAGCTGGTTGAGTCCGATGCCGACCACGCCGCACAGCACCGCCCGCACGTTGTCGGCCCGGCCCCGGATTTTATCGGTCGGCGCGGCCAGCCGCTTGGCCAGGGCGAAAAACAGCGTGGCCCCCAGCACACGCAGCGTCACGATGCCGAAGGGCCCCATGTAGCGGGGCATCACGTCCTTGGCCAGGCTGTAGGTGCCCGCGTAGATGAGGGCAACCAAAAAAAGTGCCGCGTGGACGCGGAATTGATTTTTCATGGGAATGAGTCCGGGCCGTGGCGTTCACCGCTAAAGCAGCGTATGCCAACTTTGTGGCGCGCCGCCGTGCGCCGCCACAACTATTGGTCGTTCCAATCGTTTGGCGGCCCGCCGCAAAGTTTGCTCTTTCCCGCCTTATGGCTTCTCTTTTTCCCGACGACCTGCCCGCCGCCCAGGGCCCCCCGCCCGGCCCGGGCCCCGACGCGCCCCTGGCCGAGCGCCGCCGCCCCCGCCGCCTCGCCGACTACGCCGGCCAGCCCCACCTGCTGGGCCCCCAGGGCGTGCTCTCGCGCTATTTGGCCGCGGGCCGCCTGCCCAGCTTGCTGCTGTGGGGCCCTCCCGGCGTGGGCAAAACTACTCTGGCGCTGCTGCTGGCCAACGAATTAAAGCAGCCCTTCGCCGCCCTGAGCGCCATCAACGCCGGGGTGAAGGACGTGCGCGAAGTCATCGACCGAGCCAAGCGGCAGCGCGGCACGGTGCTGTTTATTGATGAGATTCACCGCTTTAGCAAAGCGCAACAGGACGCGCTGCTGGGGGCCGTCGAAAACGGCACCATCACCCTGATCGGGGCCACCACCGAAAACCCGTCGTTTGAGGTAATTCCGGCCCTGCTCTCGCGCTGCCAGGTGTATGTACTGGAGCCGCTGGGCCCTGACACGCTGCGCGACATCGTAGCCAAGGCCCTGGCTGAGGATCCGGCGCTCAGTCAAATAAAAGTCAAATTAAAAGAGGAACACGCCCTGCTGGCCCTCAGTGGCGGCGACGCCCGCAAGCTGCTCAACCTGCTCGAAATCGTGGTGCAGAGTACGCCGCCCGACAAAAAAGGCGTCGTCACTATTACCGACGCTGCGGTGCAGCAGGTGGCCCAGCGGCCCCTGGCCCGCTACGACAAGGGCGGCGAGATGCACTACGATGTCATTTCGGCTTTCATCAAGAGCATCCGCGGCTCCGACCCCAACGCCGCGCTCTACTACCTGGCCGTGATGCTGGAAGGCGGCGAGGACGTGAAATTCATTGCCCGGCGGATGCTCATCTTGGCTTCCGAAGACATCGGCAACGCCAACCCCAACGCCTTGCTGCTGGCCACGAGCTGCTTCCAGGCCTGCACAGTCATCGGCTTGCCCGAGTCGGATTTGATTCTCAGCCAAACGGTTATCTACCTAGCCACTTCGGAAAAGAGCAACGCCGCTTATACGGCCATCCGCGCGGCGCAGGCCGAGGTGCGGGCCCGGGGCGTGTTTCCGGTGCCGGTACCGCTGCGCAACGCACCCACCAAACTGATGAAGCAGCTCGGCTACGGCAAAGAATACGAGTACTCGCACAACGGCGCGGGCAACTTTGCCGAGCAGGAGTTCCTACCCGAGGCCCTCCGCGGCACCCGGTTTTACGAGCCCGGCCAGAACGCCGCCGAAGCCCGAATCCGCGAAAAGCTGCGCGGCTGGTGGGGCGAGAAGTACGGGTACTGAAATCGCAGCTTGCACAGCTCTATCAAATTTCGCAGATCGTGAGGGATCGAGTCTTGACTGATTCGCGCAGGGTCCCGGATCTATTGGATTCCGCGGATTTTGTGGGGCCCCTGGGAATAGATGGATTGAGCGAGAACGGGCTGTTTAATAGTCGAACGGGAAAGCCGGTGCCACATTAGCACCCACAGTGGCTCGTCGGGGCAGGGGCATTGTATCTTGCCTCGGATTTTCTAGCAGCGGCTTATCGCGCCGTTTGAGTCGGGGGAATCTAACCAAATCTGCAAAATCTGCGATTTTATGCGTCAATTTCTTAAATTTACTCTGGCCACGCTGGTGGGACTGGTGCTGTTTTTTGTCGTCGGCATCGCGGTACTGGCCGGCATTGTGGGCGCGGCCAGCAACGCCGGCAAAACTAAAAGTGTGGCCGCCAACTCGGTGCTGGAGTTGAAGCTGAACGAGCCGCTGACCGAGCGCGGCCAGGCCGCCGACTTCAACCCGCTGGGCGGGCGGCAGTCGTCCACGGGCCTGGTGGGCCTGAAAGAAGCCATCGGCCGCGCCAAAACCGACGACGACATCAAGGGCATTCTGCTAAACCTGGACCTGGTGCAGGGCGGCATGGCTTCGCTGGAAGAAGTGCGCGACGCGTTGCTCAGCTTCAAGAAGTCGGGCAAGTTTGTGGTGGCCTACCACGAAACGTGCTCCGAGAAGAGCTACTACCTCTCGTCGGTGGCCGATGAAATTTACTTGCACCCGCAGGGCCTGCTGGAATTCAACGGGCTCAGTTCGGAGGTGATGTTTTACAAGCGGTTGTTCGACAAAGCCGGCATTCAGCCCTATATCTTCCGGGTGGGCTCATTCAAGAGCGCCGTCGAGCCGTTTTTTCGGGAGAATTTCTCCGACTCAGCCCGCCTGCAAACCGTGTCGTACCTGCGCTCCCTCAACGACCACATGCTTACCCAAGTGGCGGTGGCGCGCAACATTCCGGTGGCCCGCCTGCACGTCATCTCCGACTCAATGCTGGTGCACGACGCCGCCGATGCCCTGCGCCTAAGGTTGGTGACCAAGCTGGGCTACTTCGATGAGGTGCAGGACTACCTGCGCGGCAAGCTGAAGCTGGCCCAAGACAAAAAGCCCAACCTAGTGAGCCTGAGCGATTACGCTGACGATGACAAGGCCGCCGAAAAAGAAGGCAACACCAGTGGCAACCGCATCGCCGTCATCTACGCCGAGGGCGACATCGTGACCGGCAAGGGCTCGGACGATAACATCGGGAGCACCAAATTTGCCGAGGCCATCCGCAAAGCCCGGCTGGACGATAAAGTGAAGGCCGTGGTGCTGCGCGTGAACTCGCCGGGCGGCTCGTCGCTCGCCTCCGACGTGGTGTACCGCGAGGTGCTGCTGACCAAAAAGGTGAAGCCGATCATCGCCAGCATGTCGGACGTGGCGGCGTCGGGCGGCTACTACATCGCCATGGCTTGCGACACCATCGTGGCCCACCCGAACACGATTACCGGCTCGATTGGCGTGTTTGGGGTGCTGCCCAACATCCAGCCGCTGCTGGCCGACAAGCTCGGCATCACGGTGGACCGTGTGACAACGGGCAAGTTCTCCGACCTGCCCACCATCACCCGGGCCCTGTCGGACTACGAGAAAAAGACCTTGCAGCACAGCGTGGACCTGATTTACGCCGACTTCACGAGCAAGGCCGCCTTGGGCCGCCACATGCCCGTGGAACGCCTGCGCCGCCTGGCCTCGGGCCGCGTCTGGAGCGGGCAAGACGCCAAAGCCAACGGCCTCGTGGATGTACTTGGCTCTTACGAAGACGCGCTTAAAATTGCCGCTGCCCGCGCACGTCTCAAAGCCGACGACTACCAGGTGCAGCGCCTGCCGCGCCGCAAATCGGCCCTAGATGCTTTCCTGGCCCGCTTCACCAGCGACGACGACGACGAGGCCAAGGTGCAGGCAGCCCTCAAAACCAAGTTGGGGCCCCTGTACCCCGCTTACGCCCAGTACCAGAAACTGCTGACGATGAGCGGCGTGCAAGCCCGGCTGCCGTATGAATTGGAAATAAAATAGTAGCTAGTTATTAATTGTCACGCCGAACGCCGGGAGGAAGCTGGGGCCCTCAGCCTAGCCTCCTCCCGGCGTTCGGAACGACAACCGCCTTTATTTAATCAAATTTAAAAATGCGTAGTTTTTTAGTGATCGGCTTGCTGCTTGGATGGTTTGCGCAAACCGCTCGGGCCCAGACCCTTTATCAGCCCCGCGACATCAAGCAGGCGTTCCAAAAAGGCACGCGGGCGGCCGACGGCCGCCCGGGGCCCAAGTACTGGCAGAACACGGCCCGCTACGACATCACGGTGCAGGCCGCGCCGCCGGCGCGCGACATCCGGGGGCGCGAGAAGATTACGTACTTCAACCACAGCCCCGACACACTGAAAAGCCTCGTCATTCGGCTGATTCAGAACATCCACCAGCCCGGCGCGGCTCGCGAAGGCGATGCCGCGCCCGACTACCTAACGGCGGGCGTGACGATTGATTCCTTCGCCGTGGCGGGCCAGGCACGGCCTTTTGCCGGCCAGGGCCCCGCCACCTGGAAAACCGTGCGCCTGCCCAAGCCGCTGGCCCCGCACGACTCGGTGCGGCTGGCTTTTGCCTGGCACTTCCCAATTTCGGTCGAAAGCGGCCGGGAGGGAATGATTGATAAGACCACGTTTTTCCTGGCCTATTTCTACCCGCGCATCTCGGTGTACGACGACTATAACGGCTGGGACCGGTTGAATTTTGTGGATAGCAAGGAGTTCTACAACGATTTCAACGACTACACGTTGCGCGTGCAAGTGCCGGCCAACTACCTCGTGTGGGGCACCGGCACGCTGCAAAACCCCAAGCAAGTGCTCCAGCCCGCTTATGCCAAAACCCTGGCCAAGTCGATGACCAGCGACGCCGTGCTGCACATCGCCACGGCTGCCGATTTGGCCAAGAAAAACATCACCGCCCAAGGCCCTACGAACACCTGGGTGTGGACGGCCAGAGATATTTCGGACGTGACCGTGGGCCTGAGCGACCACTACGTATGGGACGCCGCGAGCGTGGTCGTGGACCCCGCCACCAAGCGCCGGGCCAGCGTGCAGGCCGCCTTTGCCGACTCGACGGCCGACTTCCATCTGGCCGTGAAAAACGGGCAGAACTCGCTCGGTTGGTTCTCGCGCAACCTGCCCGGCGTGCCGTATCCGTTTCCAAAAATGACGGTCTTTCAGGGCTTTGCCGACATGGAATACCCGATGATGGTGAACGACAGCCCCGAAAAAGACCTGCCCTTCGCGCAGCTGGTGGAGGACCACGAAATTGCCCACACGTACTTCCCGTTCTACATGGGCATCAACGAGAGCCGCTACGCTTTCATGGACGAGGGCTGGGCCACAACGTTTGAATTACTGATTGGGCGCGCCGAAAACGGTGCGGAAAAGGCCGACGACTTCTACCGGAAATTTCGGGTGAACCGCTGGATTCACGACCCCAGCACGGCCGAGGACCTGCCGGTCATCACGCCGTCGAGCGAACTCAAGGCCGGCTACGGCAACAATTCCTACGGCAAGGCTTCGCTGAGCTACCTGGCCTTGCAGGACATGCTGGGCGACGAATTATTCAAGAAAAGCCTGCACGAGTACATGGCCCGCTGGCACGGCAAGCACCCCATTCCGTGGGATTATTTCAACTCGATGAGCAGTGCCGCCGGGCAGGACTTGAACTGGTTTTTCAACAACTGGTTCTTCACCAACAACTACATCGACCTGGCCCTCGACCAAGTGACGAAAACTGCCCAGGGCCCCGCCGTGACCGTGCGCAACATCGGCGGCTTTGCCGTGCCCGTCACGCTGAAAGTAACTTACGCCGACGGCAGCAGCGAAACCGTACACCAGTCGCCGGCCGTGTGGCACGCCAACCAGCAGCAGGCCGTCATCGCCCTGCCCGGCGCAAAGGCCATCCAGACGGTGGAGCTGGTGAACGGTATTTACATGGATGCCGACGAGTCGAACAACCGGCTGACAGTGAAGTAGCACAGGCGCTCAAAACGAATAGCCCAGGCTCAGCTGCCCGTCGAGGACAGAACCGGGCTGGCCGGTGGCGTACCAGTCGCCGACGTAGTTAGGGCCTCCTTTGGCGCCTATATCATGCAAATAAAATTTCAGGCCCAGTGCGGTGTTGAGCACCCAGCGGGGCCCCAAAAGCCAATGATATCCTAAGCCCAGGCCAAGCCCGTTGCCGCTCAGTGTTTGGGAATAAACGGTGGGCGGCAGTGAAAAAGGGTAATCCGATGCTGCCTGTGCCTGATGGCGGTAGCAACCCGCCGAAATTTGCGCGTAAAGCCCGGCCGGGGCCAGGGCCCGGAAATAGTAGCGCCCGACCAGCGCCGCTTGGTAGCCGGGGTAATCTCCGCGGAAATAGCGGGCTCCCTGCACGCCCAGCGCGAAGTGCTTGCCCAGCCGCTGCTGGTACTCCAGCCCGATGGTGGGGGCCAAGCCGAACGCGCCCACGCTGACAAGGTGCTTTTTGACGGGCGGTGTTTCGGCCAGTGTCTGGGCGGCCGCGGCCGGGCTCAGGCTTAGCAGGCCGCCTAACAGTAAAAGAATTTTCATGATGAGAGGATGGTTTCTCTTTACCTTAGGAAATGACGGTCCGGGCCCTGCAAAAGCGGCTCGCTGAAAAGTAGCGCCGCCCCTCGCTTTATTCATTTCTTCAGATCCCTAACCGGCCCCAACCGTTGCACGAACACCTAACCGAAGCCGCCGCCTACATCCAGGCCCAGTCGAATAATTTCCGGCCCGCAACCGGTATCATCCTCGGCACGGGCCTGGGGGCCCTGGTAAATGACGTGGAAATATCCCATGCTCTCGACTACGCCGACATCCCGCACTTCCCACTGTCCACGGTGGAAAGCCACGCCGGGCGGCTGGTGCTGGGCACGCTGGGCGGCAAAAGCGTGGCCGTGCTGCAAGGGCGCTTCCATTACTACGAAGGCTACAGCATGGCCCAGGTAGTGTTTCCGGTGCGCGTGCTGAAGCTGCTGGGCATCGGGCGGCTGCTGGTGAGCAACGCGGCGGGCGGCCTGAACCCGGACTTTCAATTGGCCGACATCATGCTGATTGACGACCACTTGAACCTGCTGCCCACCAACCCGCTGGTGGGCCCCAACCTCGACGCGCTGGGGCCCCGCTTCCCCGACATGTTCGCGCCCTACGACGCCGGCCTCCTGGCCCGCGCCGCGGCGGCAGCTGGGGCCCTGGGCCAGGCCGCTACCACGCGCCGCGGCGTGTACGCGGCCCTGCCGGGCCCCATGCTCGAAACCCCGGCAGAGTACCGCTACCTGCGCCTCATCGGGGCCGATGCCGTGGGCATGAGCACCGTGCCCGAGGTCATTGCCGCCCGCCACCTGGGCCTGCCGGTGCTGGCCGCCTCGGTCATCACCGATTTGTGTTCGCCCGGCCACCTCAAGCCCGTGGTGCTGGCCGATATTTTTGCCGCCGCGGCCCAGGCCGAGCCCCGCCTTACGGCCCTGCTGCGGGCCGTGGTGGCGGGGCTGTAAGCTAATTTTACTTCGACAAATACACCGTTTGACGGGTGTAGGCCAACACCGTGAACACGCCGATGCCGCCCGTAACCGTGCTGTAAATGGCGGAGGGCTGGCCAAACGGGTTGCCGTTGGCGTTGCGGGCATCGGTGACGGACTGGCGAAAGCGGTAGAAGGCCGGGTCGAGGTGGTAGAGGGTGGCCGTGACGGTATCGCCGGGCAGGAAGCGGTAACTGGTGCCCAGCGTGATGGGCTTGCCGTTGGTGAGGCGGTCTTGGATGGTCAGGTCCACCTCGGGGCTGCTGTAAATGCGCAGGCCCTTGTGCAGCTGCAAGCGGTAGTCGTCGTCGGCCGTGGGCGGGTCCTGGAAGTAGGTGAGGAAGTAAGCTTTGTGGTTGTCGCCGGTCAAGGTGTTGAACTTGTAGGCCGTCGAGTCGATGGGCACCACGGCGGGCATAGTGGCCGTGCCCGTCACGTGGCGGCTTTTGGTGTCGAGCACATCGAGGCCGAAGGTGTCACCGGGCTTGGCCACCAGGGGCGTATCGCCGATGTGGGTATAGAATTTTTTGGTGACCGGGTCCTGGCCCGGCTTGTAGTACAGCGGCACCGAGGCGCCGTTCGGCATCAACAGGTTCACCGTCACATCGGTGGGCACCGTGGGCAGCACCGACGACAAGTACGACTGCGACTCCGTGACGGCGAGGCTCGGCACCACGCCCGGCTCCAAGTAGCACTCCACCACCAGCTGCGAGTCGTAGGTGGGCAGCACCACGTTCAGATCGTTTGAAAACTTGCCGCAGCCGGCCAGTGCCAGGGCCCCCACAATTAAAAAATGTATGTTCTTCATAATGAATAAAACGCTTTTCGTTGGCCCGGGCAGCCGGCTCTTTGCCGGCTGCCCGCTGCTCGGCCGCGTTGTTGATCGGGCCCCCGCGATTACCGGGCAGCCAGCGAAAAGCCGGCTGCCCGGACCGTTCTAAAAATCCGCATAATCCCCAAAATCTGCGGTTAAAACTTAAAATTGTAGGTCACCGACGGAATAACTGGGAACAGCGATACCTGCTGTGCTTTGAAGCCGGTGATGCGGTCGGTGGTTTTGTCGCGCACGGTTTCAAAGTAGTCGAAGTAGGCGTTGCGGCGGTTGTAGGCGTTGTAAATGCTGAAGGTCAGGTCGCGGCCGCCGCCCGTGCGGGTGGGCCGGAGCTTGTACACCAGGCCCAGGTCGAGGCGGTGGTAGGGGATGAGGCGGTACGAGTTGCGGTCGGGGTACACCGGAATGGGCCGCGGGTCGGTGCCGCCGGTGGTGTTGCCCACGTTGGTGTTGATGTTTGAGCCGCTGATGTCCTGAAACCCAAAGCGGCCGAGCGGCAGCGTGGTGAGGTTGCCGCTGGTGTAGATGAAGCTGGCCGTGAGGCTGATGCGCGTGTTGAGCTGGTGCAGCACCACGACGGTCAGGTTGTGGCGGCGGTCGTAGTTGGGGTGGTAGTCGCGGCCGTCGTTCACGCCGTTGGTGCCGCGCTGGGGCCCAATGTTGAGCCAGGCCCAGGCCAGGGTGTAGCCTACCCAGCCGGTGGTGCGGCCGGTTTTCTTCTCTAAGTACAGCTCATTGCCGTAGCTCCAGCTCTTGCCAAATAAGAACTCCGAGTCCAGCTCGGGGTTCACGAACAGCTGGGCCCCGTCCTTGAAATCGACCTGGTTTTTGCCCCACTTATAATACAACTCGTCGGTCAGCAAAAACTT
This sequence comes from uncultured Hymenobacter sp., assembly GCA_964242665.1. Lineage (GTDB taxonomy): Bacteria > Bacteroidota > Bacteroidia > Cytophagales > Hymenobacteraceae > Hymenobacter. The sequence continues at coordinate 13,327 of CAXTBA010000024.1, read as the reverse complement.
GCCCTGCCCCAGCAAGAAGCTCGCCCCGCTGCTCACCTGCTGCGAGCGCTGCGGCATCACCGACAGCCGCGACGGGTACCAGATGTCGGTGGGCAGGGTGGCCCCCGAGTTGGTCACCAAGTGCACGTACTGGTACATCAGCGAGTAGTTGGCTTTCAGCGAGATGTTGTCGCTGAGCGAGTAGCGCGTGGAGAGGCGCGGCTCCAGGCCGGCGTAGTTATTGGTGCCGCTGTGCCAAGTCGACAGGCGCAGGCCGCCCTCGATTTGCAGCTTGTCGGTGGCCCGGAAGTTGTCGCTTGCGTAGAGGGCCCCCTCCGCGGCGGTGTAGGCCACGTTGGCCCCGAAGTTCACCGAGCCGTCGCCCGAGTCGGCTTGCAGGCGGCCCACCCCGAAGCGGTGTTCCGTGGCTGCCGCCCCAAACTTGAAGGCGTGGCGGTCGTTGGGCGTGTACTCGAAGTCGGTGCGCAGGGCGTAGTCGCGGATGGCCGAGCCCAGCGCGAACGAGAACTGGTCGAGCTTGTTGGTCAGGTTGTACTGGTAGTCGGTCACGGTGGCCGTGGTGTTCACCAGCAGCCGGGGGTTGAAAATGTGGTTCCAGCGCAGCGTGGCCAGGGTGTTGCCCCAGGCAAAATTAAAATCGAAGCCGCTGACCGGGCTGGCGTAGCCGAACGCGTCGCGCCCCAGGTAGGCGCTCAGGTACAGGTTGTCGCGGGCCCCCAGCGCGTAGTTGGCCTTGAAGTTGAGGTCGTAGAAGTAGTAGTCGGGGATGGGCGTAAAGTCTTCCCGCTTGACGTTGGCGCGGTTGTAGGCGCGGGTGAAAACGTCGAAGTAGGTGCGCCGCCCCGACAGGATGAACGAGCCCTTGCCCTTGTTGATGGGGCCTTCCACGGTGAGGCGCGACGAAATCAGCCCCAGCCCGCCTTCCACGTGGAAGTGCTGCCGGTCGCCCTCGCGCAGCTTCACGTCCACCACCGACGAGAGCCGCCCCCCGAACTGCGCCGGGAAGCCGGCCTTGTACAAGTCCACGCTCTGCACGGCGTCGGGGTTGAACACCGAAAACAACCCAAACAAGTGGCTGGGGTTGTACACGGTGGCGTTGTCGAGCAGAAACAGGTTCTGGTCGGCCGAGCCGCCGCGCACGAACAGGCCGCTGGTGCCCTCGCCACCGGCCTGCACGCCGGGCTTGAGCTGCAAGGTTTTGAGGATGTCCACCTCGCCGAACAGCGCCGGCAGCAGCTTGGCCTCGCGGATGCTGAGGTGCTCGACGCCCATCTGCGGGGTTTTGAGCTTTTGTTCCAGCGTTTGGCTGCCCTGCACCAACACTTCGTCCAGGGCGTTGTCGCTGGCCACGAGCGGAAACACAAAGCGCTGGTTGCGGGTCAGATTCACGTCGCGGGTGAGCGACTCGTAGCCCACGAAGGCCACCACCACCTGGTAGCGGCCGGCGGGCAGCGCCAGGGCAAAATGCCCGGCCGAATCGGCGGCAGTACCCGTGTTCAGGGCGGGCACGGCCACGCTGGCCCCGGGCAAGGCCTCGCCGCTGGCCGTCCGCACCGTGCCGCTGAGCGTGAAGCGGGCCTGGGCCCAGGCCCCGGTCCGGGCAGTAAACACCAATAAACCAATAATGAATAGCACCGCCGGCCAGCGGCGTAAATCAACCGTAATCAATTGCATAGACACAAGAGCAAAGCGCCCCCAAAGGTACGCCCATCCCAACGCTGGCCGGCGTCAACTAGTGCGCTGGTTGGTGCCTGGTTGTTGGGGCCTGGTGCTCGGAGTGAGGGTGATGTCCCATTCCAAGCACCAGGCCCCAACAATCAGGCACCAATCCTTACCCCACGAAGGGCCCCACGGCCCGGGCCAGCTCGGCGGCGGGCACGGCCCCGGCCTGCCGCCACACCGGCTGCCCCTGCCGAAACAAAATCAGCGTTGGGATGCTCTGCACCCGGTACTGCTGGGCCACGGCGGGGTTCTTGTCGACGTCTATTTTGATGACGCGCAGCTTGCCCTGGTGCTGGGCCGCGAACTGTTGCAGGATGGGGGCCATCGTTTTGCAGGGGCCGCACCAGTCGGCGTAAAAATCGACCAAAACGGGCATGCCCGGGCTGTCGATGAGTTCGGCGAAGGACTTGCGGGGCATGGATACGGGCGGTTAGTGGCGAACACCTGGCAGGCGCTATAACGCAAAAAGCCTGGCGGACGGCCAGGCTTTTTGTGCAGAAAAAAGAAGCTGGAGTAAAATACCGGTTGGGCATCAAGGCTTTTACTTCTCCGCTATTTTCTCCGCCACCTTCTCAATCACCGTCACGTCGTTGCCAACCTCGGCCAGGACGAAGTGTCCCCCAACGGCTTTTTTGCCGTTCACCATGCACTCCCAAGTGTAGCGGCCGGGGGCTTCCGGGGCCGATTCGCCGGTGCTGGCCTTAAAGTAGTCGGTTGACGTGGCCTCGCTCGGAAACGGGACATCGACGCCGTTCTGCCCTTTTTCGATGGCCTTTACTAGCAGGTAGTCCTTGCCGGTGCGCTCACTGTGCACGATAAAAGTGGCCGTGTAGGCCCCCAGTTGGCCGTACTTGTCGAGTACGCCGAGCGTGGCGTGGGCAGTGGTGCTCACCATCCACGTTTGGGCCTGGGCCGGGGCCGGGGCGGCTACCCACAGCAGCGCCAGCGCACCGAATAACTGGCCCCAGCGGGCCTTAAAAGGAGGAGAATTGGGGTAAAGAACTTGGATCATAGTTTTTAGAAAAGAAAAAATTGAAAGATTCGATGTTAATAGGCACAACCTTTGTTGACACAACGACCAGTTGGCGACCAAGATAAGGACTTTATTCAACTTTTCAAAAATAGGACAACCCAGGTGTAATTATTTTGGTTTAATCAAAGCCGGGCCGTTCAAAGGCCGCGTTATATCCATGCCCCGCCGCCGCGTTTCCTTACTCATTTCCTGGCCCCTGGTGCCCGCGCCGGCCGCGCCGCGCTGCGGCCTTTGCGAGCGGGAAGTGCAGGCTACTTCGCGCCACCACCTCGTGCCCCGCGAAGAGGGCGGCCGGCACGGGCCCGTCGTCGATTTGTGCCAGCCCTGCCACAGCAGCGTCCACCGTTTCCTGAGCAACCGCGCCCTTGCCCGCGGCTACGCCACGGTGGAGTCCCTGCGCACCGCTGCCGAACTGCAACCCTACTTGCGCTGGGTGAAGAAGCAGCGCGTTGAGCGCATCACCAACCGCCGGGGCCGCGGGTGAGGGGAGCAAGGGCCGTGCGCCGGGGGCCTTCGTCAACCCAAGCACGTCCCCGACGCTTTCTTTGGGCTCATGAACCGCCGCTTCGTGCCCTTCGCCGCCCTGCGGCAGCAGCCCACCATCGTGGTCGACAGCGTGGGGCTGGGCGCGGCCCTCACGCTGGCGCACTGGCGCGGGGCCGCCACCCCTGCCGCCTTGCGCGACGATACCAGCGCCGGTTCGGTGCTACGGGCCCTGCACCGCCCCGAAACGCCGGGCCTGGAAGCCACGGCTGTGACAGCCAATCACTTCGACATCGACGGCTTCGTGGGCGTGTGGGCCCTGCTGCATCCCGCACTGGCCCTGCAACACGAGGCATTGCTGCGGCTGGTGGCCACGTTGGGCGATTTTCGGGAAATTGACTTCGCTCAGCCGGGGGCAGAAAATGCGTTAAAGCTGGTGTGCTGGCTCAACGCCGAAGAAAAGGCGCGCTTTTACGAGCCCTTCGGGGCCCCCGCCCGGCGACGGCGCGAAGACGAGGCGTCGGCCGAAAAATTCGCGTGGTTCCTGCCGCGCTTCGCCGATATTCTGAATAACCCCGAAGCCGGCCGTGCCACCTGGGCCCCCGAATATGAGCGGGTGCGCCAAGCGGTGGCCATTGCGCAGGGCCCCGGCACGCGGCGCACCGATTACCCAGATGCGGGTTTGGTCGTCGTCCGCACGCCAGAGCCGCTGCCGTACTACGCGCTATTCGGGCCCACCGCGGGCTTCGACGTCGTGCTGAGCTTGTACGACGACCAGCGCTACGAGCTGGAGTGCAAGTACACTACCTGGATTGACCTGGAAAGCCGCCCCACGCTCCCGCGCCTGGCGCTGGCCCCGCTGGCGGCTCGCCTCAACGCACTAGAAGCCAGCGGCCGGGCCTGGGCCGCCGACGGGCTCACCGATACCGGCCCGCTGCTGCGCCTGGCGGGGCCCCGCAAGCTCACCAAAGCCCAGCGCTACGCCGACCCCAATCATCGGCCGATTTACGCTTCGTCCATTGCACCGGAAACAATGGAACGCGAAGTGGTCGCGTTCTTTCGTGCCGGCTACGCCAATGTTCAACCCAAAAAATACTGGACCTGGGCGGAAGTGAAGGCGGTTAGCAGTTGACAGTTATCAGTTATTAGTGAACAGTTAGTTTGTCCTTCATTACTAACCGCTAACTGCTAAATGGCGCACGAAGTGGCGTCGCCCAGCACGCCCACGACGTGGACCGTGCTATTGCCACCGGCCCCGGGCTGGACGCGGATTTGGGTGCCGATGCGGTCTTTTAAATCGGCCACGTGGGAGATGATGCCGATCATCTTGCCCGAATGTTGCAGACGCTCCAGCGCGTCCAGGGCCGTGTTGAGGGCGTCGGGATCGAGCGTGCCGAAGCCTTCGTCGATGAACAGCGACTCGATGCGGGCCTTGTGGCCGGCCAGCTCGCTCAGGCCCAGGGCCAGGGCCAGGCTCACCAAAAAGCTTTCGCCGCCCGAGAGCGAGGCCATCGGGCGCACCGTGCCGGCCTGGTCGTGGTCGATAATTTGCAGCTCCAGGTTGCGGTTGGGCGTTTTGAGGATGGTGTAGCGCCCCGTGAGCTGGCGCAGCCGCAGGTTGGCCAGGCGGGCCAGGTGCGCGAGCGTGAGGCCCTGGGCAAACTGGCTGAACTTGTCGCCCTTCGCTGAGCCGATTTGCTCGCTCAGATCCTGCCAGCGCTGCTCCTCCTGTTGGCGCAGCGTGAGCTGGCGCAGGCCGTTGGCCAGGAGCAGGCGGGCGGCATCGTCCTGGGCCAGCTGGTTGCTCACGGCCCCCAGCTTTTGCTGTAAAACATCGTCGGCCTTGTTCAGCTCCGTCAGCTGGGCCGCGAGGGCCGCGGCGGACAGTGGCGTCAGGGCGTCGGCCTGGTGCTGGGCCAGCTCGTCGCTGAGCTTGGCGTGCAGGGTGCGCGCGGCTTCGAGTGCGGTCAGGTGTTCCTGCCGGCGTCGGGCCAAGCGCTCGGCCTCGGCGGCGGGCAGCAGCAGGGCCCGCGCCCCGGCCGCGTCGGCGAAGCCGGCCTGCGCCAGGGCGTCGGCCAGCTCGGCTTGGCGGGCCGCGTGGGCCGCGCGGTGCCCGGCCAGCTGGGCTTGCAGCGAGGCCTGCGCGTTTTGGTTGATGGCCAGCTCTTGCCGCTGCCGGCCCCGGTGGTCGTGGGCGTGCTTCAGCGCTTCACCCAGTTGGTGCGTGGCTTGGCGCAACTGCTCGGCTTCGGTGGCGGGGTCGGGGCCGGCGTACCGGGCTTGGCGGGCGGCCCGCTGCTGGTCGAGGGCGCGCTGCTCGTCGGCCAGCGCCTGGGCGGCAGCGGCCAGCTGGGCGGCCCGGCTGCCCAGTTGCTCGGCGTGGACTTTATACTGGTTTTGCCGCGTCCGCAGCTCATCGCCCACGGTTTGCAGGCTGCTGGCCTGGGCTTCGTAAAGATCGGCCCGTTCCGCCAGCGTTGCCAGCACGCCGTCGTAGGGCGGCCGGGCGGGCAGCGTAAGTTGGTGGGGCCGGAGAAAATCCTGGATCGCACTCTGATAAAAATCGGCTTGTTCGCGCCAGTCAACTAACTCGCCGGCCAGCTTATTCAACTCGGCTTCGGTGGCCGCCTGCCGGTCCACCAGCCGCGGAATCTCGCGTTGCGCGGCGGTGGCGGCTTCGCCGGCTTTCAGGAATTTTTCCCGTAGCTCGGCCAGCTTTTCGTCGAGCACCGCCAGGCGGCGGCGGCTGGCAATGGCGGTGGACTGTTCGGCGGTGGCGGCGGCCAGCAGGGCCCGCACGGCGTCGGGGTCGGCGGGGTGGGCCGGGCCGGGCACCAGGCTGGCTGCCAGCGCGGCGGCCTGCCGGCGGGCCGTTTCGGCGGCCTCCGCAGCTTGTTCGTGCAGCTGCTGGCGCTGCTGCTGCGCGGCCTGGCGGCGGGTGAGGGCGTGGGCGGCGCGGCGCAAGTCGTCGTCCAGCGCGGCCAGGGCCTGCTGCTGCCGGGCCACGCGCTGCTCCTGCTCGTCGGCCTCGGCCGCGAAATCCGGGGCAAAAACGTGCTCCAAGGCCCCGCACAGGGCACAAGGCTGGCCGGGTTGCAAGTGCTGGCGGTGGGCGTTGAGGTCGGCCAGGGCCTGTTGCGTGCGCAGCTCGCGCCGGTAGCTTTCCAGCAGCAACTGGGCATCGGTATGGCGGGTTTCGAGGTGGGCAAAGGCCGTTTCGTCTGTCACCAGGGCCGGGGCCTCCTCGGCGGCTTGGGCAGCCAGGGCCCCGGCACGGGCCTGGTGCTCGCGGGCGGCCTCGGCCTTGGGTAGTAGCAACTGCAAGCCCTGCCAGTGCGCGGTGAGGTCGTCGGTGCGCTGCACCAAGGCGGCAGCCGTCGTGCCCAGCAGTAGCGCGTCGTGCTCGGTGCGGCAGGGCTGGCCTTCGTCCCGGATGGCCTGCTGGCGGGCCAGGGCGTCGGCTTCGAGGCCGCGCTGGCGGAGCAGGTCGGCGGCCGCGGCGCGCCGGGTGTTGCGCAGTTCCTCAGAACGCGCCTCCCGAACCGCCGTTTCCTGCTGGGCCCCTTGCAAATCAATGATTTCGCGGTTCAGCGCGATGAGCTGGTTTTTTAGGTCCGTCTCCGGGCTGTGGTCGATAAGCCAGCGGTCGAGCGCGGTCGATTTGTCCGCCAGGCCCTGTATTTCCTGCGCTTGCCGGGCCAGATCGGCCCGTGCCTGCTCATAAGCGAGCTGGGTTTGCTCGTGGGCCGCCCGTTTTTTGGTAAGTTCCTGCTGCGACACGGCAATGGCAACATCTTGCTTGCCAGTTTCTTCCAGTAAAGGCCGCAGGCGGTTTTCTTCGGTCAGCGCGTCGGCGTGGGCGGTCGTGGCGGCAGCGTGGCGGCCATCGGCCGCTTCCACCGCTTGGGCCAGCTGCGGCAGGGTTTCGTTCAGCTTGCCCAGCTGCGCGGCGTCGCGCTCAAGTTCCTCTTCCGCAGCCAGGGCCAGGGCCAGCGGAGCGACCAATTCCTTGGCGCGGAGGTGGCCGGCCAGCCGCGCAAACTCGGGTTGCAGGGCCTCATCGGCGCGATGCAGAGCCTCGGCTTGGCGGGTAGCGTCGGCTGTTTGCCGGTCGAGCTGGTCGAGAATCGTGCGCCAGGTCTGGAATACTTCCAGCTCCTGGCTTTCCAGGTGATGGTCTTCGGCGGCTTGGTGCAGCACGTCGAGCTGGGTTTCCAGGGCCCCGCGCTCGTCGTCGGTCAGCAGGCGGGTGGCGTCCAGCTTGGCGCGCAGCAGCTTGGTGGCCAACTCTTCCTCTTTGGCTTTCTCAAACGCCGCTACCGACAGCCGCGAGTAGATGCCCACGTTGGTCATTTTTTCCAGCAGCGCGCTGCGCTCTTTTTCCGGCGCGTGCAGGAAGCGGGCAAACTTGCCCTGGCTCAGCAGCACCGACTGCTCGAACTGCCCGAAATCGAGCCCCGACAGCTCACCCACCCGCGCCGGCACCAGCTCCTTGCCGCTGACGACGGCCGTGCCCGAAGGGCTGAGCACCAGCGTCATGGCATCCTGGCCCAGGCCGCCCTTGTCGTCGCCGCGCACCTTGCGCTTCACTTCCCAGCGCGAGCGGTAGCGCACGCGGGCCACGGCCCCGGTGTCGTTATCGGTTTCGTGGACCTCAAACTCGACCTCTGAGAATGCGAAGCCCGCGTGGCGGCTCACCATCTCGCCCACCTGGCGGTCGTGGCGCGGCACCCGGCCGTAGAGGCCCACGGCGATGGCGTCGAGCAGCGTGCTTTTGCCCGCTCCGGTGGGCCCCGTGATGGCAAACAGGCCCGTGTCGGCCAGCGGCGCGGCGTCGAAGCGAATCAGAAACGGGCCCGGCAGCGAGTTGAGGTTGGCGAAGTGGACGCTAATGATTTTCATGCAAACAGATTTCCCACAATACTTCCCGAAGGTACGGCCGCCGCCGGCTGGGCCACAAAAGCAAGGCACAGCCCGCCGTTTTGGCCCCCATGCCGAGCCAAACGGTGGCAGAAGCCGGACCGTTCACAACCGAGGCGGCGGGTCGCGGGTAAGCTAAGCGGGCAGCGCCCGCAAGCCCGGGGCCCTGGCCGCAGCGCCGGCCGCACAACTGGTATTTTCAAAATCTATATACTGCTGAAAACCAGTAATATGAACTACGCACGGCGCGGTGCCGGCCGGCCTCTGCTGTGGCTGCACGGCATCGGCGGCAGCTGGCGCTCCTGGCAAACCATCTCCGACGGGCTGGCCGTTGCGCGCGACATCATCGCCGTCGACCTGCCTGGCTTCGGCAAAATACCGCCGCTGGCGGGCCCCACAGCCATCGGCACGCTGGCCGACGCCGTGACTTCTTTTTTGCAAGAACGCGACTTGCTGGGCATCGACGCCGTGGGCAGTTTGACGGGGGCCCGGCTGGTGCTGGAGCTGGCGCGGCGGGCTGGGCGCGGTGGTACCGCTCGACCCCGGCGGGTTTTGGCAAGGCTGGGAGAAGCCGGTGCTTTACCACAGCGTGGCCCTGTCCACCAAGCTGTTGAGGGCCCTGCAACCCGTGATGCCGGCCATCGCCGGCAGCGCGGTGGGGCGCATGGCGCTGTTCGCGCAGTTCTCGCACCACTCCTGGAAAATTGCCCCCCGCGTGGCCCTAATAGCGTGCGGCATCTGGCTGCTGACCCGGAAAAAGCGTCGGTAAGCTGCTACACGAAAAAAGCCCCCGCTGGACCGTTGAATGCGGTACGGCGGGGGCTTTTGTATGCGACTTAAAGTGACTGCCGTCGCGCGGCGGCTCCAAAAGTTGGGTGCTACTTGACAGGCGCGTTGGCGGGGGCAGCGGGCGCGGCGGCCTGCTGGCGGCGGACGTCTTCGGCCTGATAGAACGCCAGTTCCTGCTGGTAAGCCTGCAAATCCCAACCCGATTGGGCCCGGGCCACGCTTACTGCCGCGCTTTGGATGGCCGTGCACTGCTCGGCCGTGCAAACGACGCCGGTAGGGTTGGCCAGCATGGCGGCGTGGCAAAGGTCGAGTTGGGCTTCGAGGGCAGTGATTTGTTCAGCCCCTTTTTTGGGCAGCTTATCGGCGGGGGTGCGCCGCTGGACAAGCTCTTTGGGGGCACCCGCAACGGTCGCGGCGGCATTGGCGGCAGCGGTTTTGTCGCGGGTTGCCTGGTCGGCGGGCGTCGCCTCGGCCGTTTTTTTATGGTTTTTGATGGCCCGAATGCCCAGGGTTGTGCCCGCCGTGAAAAGGTTAACCAGCGCAGCCTGGGCCTGAACCGTTTGCACGGCTCCAAAACCCACGAATAAGGCAAAAAGCAGTAAGAGTTTTTTCATTATGAATGAATTAGTGATAAGGAGGAGCAAATTACACGGGCACCCATCCAAAAACAAATCAAGCCGGCACTTCGGTGGCAACGGCTCATAGGCGGACCTTCGCCTGTCGTGGGGCCCCGGGCAGCTGCTGGTACTTGAGTTTGCTAGCGCTTTATGCTAGGCGGATTCCTCGCCGCCCCAGGCCTGCGGGTCGGCCTCGGCCAGCAGCTGCCGCAACTCGCCAAACGTGGCGGTGAGCGCCGCGGCCCGCTCGGGCGGCAGGCCCGCCACGCGCCGGCTGAACACTTCGTTCACGGTCAGCTCGTGCAGGAATTCCAGCGGGCCGGCAAGGTCAGTGGCGGCGTCGGGCGCTTCGGTGGCGCGCTGGTGGCGCGCTCCGCGGGGGGCCTGCACGTGAGCGGCGCGCTCCTTGAGCACGGCCTGCACGCGGCGCTGCACCTCGGCGGGGGCCTCGTCGGAGCGCACCTGCACGTCGGCCCAGGCCACCAGTTCGAAGGCAGCGTTGTCATAAGCTAAAATGCTGGCCTCTACCTCGTCCAAGGTGCCGTGGAAGCGCTGCAACCGCCGCGTCACCGGCACCGGCAGGACCGTAATCTGCGGTGGGCCGGCCCCGGCGAAGTCCAGCAGCAGCACCTGCTGGCGGTCGTCGGCCTCAGTAAACGAAAGCGGCACCGGCGAGCCCGAATACCGAATATGTTCCCGTCCGCCCACCACCTGCGGCCGGTGCAAGTGCCCCAGGGCCACGTAGTCGAACACGGCCGGAAAGTGCTCGGCCCCCACCGAGCCCAGCCCGCCGATGTGTACGTCGCGCTCGGCCCCTTCGCTGGCCGCGCCACCGGCTGCGTAGAGGTGGCCGGTGGCCAGCACGGGCACGTCCTGCTCGCGCAGCCGCTGCACGCCGGGGCCCTCGGCCAAGGCTGCGTAATGTCCGGCAATGCTCTGGCGGATGCGCACTTGCCGCTCATCAGGAGTTTCGCCGGCCACGGCCAGGCGCAGGTCCCGGTCGCGCAGAAACGGTACGGCGCAGACCACCAGCGCGGGCCGCCCGCTGGTTCCGGCCAGGGCCACCACCTGCTCGGCGGGGTCGGCGGGCACGCCGCCCACCACGTGGATGCGCAGCTGCCGCAGCAGCTGCCGCGAAGCGTTGAGCAGGGTGGGGGAGTCGTGGTTGCCGCCCACCACTACGATATCGCGGCAGCCGGTGGCCTGCATCTGCACCAGAAAATTGTAGTACAACTCCTGGGCCGCGTGCGAGGGCGTGGTGGTGTCGAACACGTCGCCGGCCACCACCAGCGCGTCCACGCCGTGTTCTTGCACGGCCCCCAGCAGCCACGCCAGAAACGCCCGCTGTTCGCTCAAACGCTCCTGACCGGTGAGGAAGTGCTGGCCCAGGTGCCAGTCGGCGGTGTGCAGTACGCGCATACACTATTAAATCACAATGTCAACAACGATTGATATTGACGATTCTTATTAATTAATTCGTTTGGAAAAAGATTTTCCATTTGTTGATTTAAAAGTAATACTTTTTATCATATTGCTTCTACTAATGATTATTTGTAATCCTTCTTCACCAATGCTTAATGGCGTTTTTGTGTCAAAAAATATTGTGGTATCAATTAGCTTTTCAATAGGAAAATAGTTTGATACCTCATAAGTCCTAAATGTATATTTCGTAGAAGATAAAGTGGGAAAACTCGATGTGGATCTTCGCATCTCGTAAGAACTTTCACCGCTGGAGAAATCCAATTTTTTATCAATTCCTTCGCCTGATGTTGTTAATGCTACAAATAAAAAGCCAACGGTTCCAGTAACAAATCCTAATACTACAATAGAATTACTTATGATAACTAGTGTTTTCATTTTCCACTCTTTCTTATATTTAAATGTTGTATATGCAATTGAACAGAACGCCAGATATTCAAGAAAAAATGTTAAATAATCAAAACATTCATCCCATATTGAATAGCCAAAATAATAAAATAGATTATGAATGAGAAATAAAATCGGAATAAATTTAAACTTATTTGAGGTATGATAAAGTTTGGTAGAGCTTGCTAATACAATCGCAATTACTGGCGACGCTACTAGAGAAAATTCAACTACAAAAAATGGCAGGTTTTTCACTTCTATAAGAATGTAGCATCGACTTTTAAATTAGACTTTCCCGCATCCTCCTTCAAAACCCCTCCACCGCCTCCCCCAAATCCAGCACCTCCGCGCCCGGCAGCGCGTGACGCAAAATGCTGGCCCCCGCCGCCGAGCGGTAGCCGCCGGCGCAGTGCACCAGCACGGGCTTGTCGGTGGGCACTTCGTGGGCCCGCTCGCGCAGCTCGGGCAACGGGATGTTAATAGAATTGGGGAAGATGGGGGTTTTGGCTTCGGCGTAGTTGCGGATGTCGACGATGGTGAACCGCTCGGGGTGCTGGCGCACGGCGGCCACGTCCACCTCGGGGGCGGTGGCGGGCAAGGCGGCGGGGGCCAGCAGGGCCCCTTTGATGTTGCCCTCGTAGCCGATTTTGGCGGCTTTGCGAATCACGACATCCAGCGCAATTTTAGAATCGGCCAGTAGATAAAACGGCTCCTGGGGGCCCACGATGGAGCCCAGCCAGGTTTCGAACTTGCCGCCGTCCATCAGGTTGAGGGAGCCCGCCAGGTGGCTGGCGCGAAACTTGGCGGCGGGACGGGTGTCAATCAGTAGCACGTCAGGGGCAAGGGCCGCGCCGGAGGCCAGGTGGGGCACGGCGCGCACGCTGTCTTCGTAGCCCTTGGCCCCCAGCTTGTTGAGTTTCACGCCGTGGCCAAAGTACTTGGGCGCGAAGGGCTGGTCTTCGAGTAAGGTTTGCACAAACTCCGGCTCCGACATGGGCTGGAGGGCATAGTTGGTGGCCAGCTCTTTGGCGATGGTGCTGTCGAGGTCGGGGCTGGTGGTTTTGCCGCAGAGGCTGCCGGGGCCGTGGGCGGGGTACACGCGGGTAGTGCCGGGCAGCGTCATCAGCTTGTTGCGGGTGCTGCGGTAGAGCTGGGCGGCCAGGGCCTCGCGGGAGTGGCCGCCCACGGCGGCGTCCTCGCGCAGGTCGGGCCGGCCCACGTCGCCCACAAACAGCGTGTCGCCCGTGAACACGGCGCGGGTTTGGGCTAGGTCGTCCATCAGCAGCACGCTGATGCTGTCGGGCGAGTGGCCGGGGGTGTTAAGGGCGTGCAGTTCCATCACGCCGACCCGCAGCCGGTCGCCATCGTCGAAATTCTTGTGCGGGTAGAGGGCCCCCACCAGCTTGCTACAGTAAATGGTGGCCCCGGTTTCCTCGGCGATTTCCAGGTGCGACGACACAAAATCGGCGTGCGGGTGGGTTTCAATCACGCCCACGATCTTGGCTTCGTGCTCATCGGCAAAGTCGTAGTAGGGCTGGGGGTCGCGGCCGGGGTCGATGAGGGCCACTTGGCGGCCGCTGCGCACGGCGTAGCTGGCGTGGGCCAGGCCCTTGTCGTAAAACTGCTGAATTTGCACGGCCGGGGCCGCGCCGGTACTGGGCAGGGGAGGCATTGGGGGAAGTTTTGGGTTTTGAGGGCTGCGCTGTGGGGGCCCGACAAGCCTCGCTAACCCCGTGCTGGCACCATCGGTTTTGTCAAATATAAAGCGCGAGCCCCCAAAACGGGCCCGTTGCGCGGACCCGCGGGCCCGGCCCAACGCAAAAAAAGCCCCGCGCGGTTGGCCTTGTCCTTACCCAAAACTCCAAAAAGCGCCGGCCGGTAGGCCAGCGCTTTTTTT